>NZ_JBITGX010000009.1:302391-446534 GCF_044457425.1 Streptomyces sp. NPDC050546 | reverse complement strand
GTGCGGTGCAGTCCTAGACAGCTCCACCACACCGGAGGTCTTCGCCATGATCAAGCCCGGCCAGCGTTAACAACGCTCGTGATCAATACACCTAGGGCCTGCCGCGGGAGCGCGGGCGGGCCCGGGCCGGGAGATGATCGGGGCATGGACGTCACCCTTCACCTCGCCCAGGACCCCGAGGCCGACGCGCTGCTCGGCCGCAGTCCGCTCGCCGCACTGGTCGGGATGCTGCTGGACCAGCAAGTCCCGATGGAGTGGGCGTTCAAGGGTCCTGCGACGATGGCCCAGCGGCTCGGCACGGACGACCTGGACGCGCACGAGATCGCCGCACACGAACCCGAGGCCTTCGCCGCGCTGCTCTCGCAGAAGCCGGCGGTGCACCGCTACCCGGGCTCCATGGCCAAACGGATCCAGCAGCTGTGCCAGTACCTCGTCGAGCACTACGACGGTGACGCCGAGGCCGTCTGGAAGGACGTCGGCACCGGCAGGGAACTGCTGAAGCGGCTGGCCGACCTGCCGGGCTTCGGCAAGCAGAAGGCCCAGATCTTCCTGGCCCTGCTCGGCAAGCAGCTCGGCGTGCAGCCGACCGGATGGCGGGAGGCCGCGGGCTCCTACGGCGAACCGGAGTCCTTCCGCTCGGTCGCCGACATCACCGGCCCCGAGTCGCTCGTCAAGGTCCGGGCGCACAAGCAGGAGATGAAGGCGGCCGCCAAGGCGGCGAAGGCCGCCGGCCGGTAACAGCCCGCCGGCACGCGGGCGTCAGCCTCCTGGCCCGTCCCGGGTGGCGGGCCCCTCCGGCCCGGTCCGAGCATGGACCATGCCCCACGGTCACACCCCACCCGCGACGGGGAACGACCTGCCGTGACCCCCGCACCGCGGCAGGTCCCCCGCGTCACCCGCCTGAGCGCGTGGCCGCGGGTGCTCGTCCTGCTGCTCGCCCTGCTCGTGCCGGGCGCGCACGCCGAGGCGCACACGGGGCCGACGGCCGCCGTCTCCGGGGAGAGCACCGCCGTCGAGTGCGACGTCCTCGACACAGCCCTGCGCCCGTCGGCCCGGGCCGCCCGGCGCACCGCCGTACCGCTGCGCCCCGCCCCGCTCCCGGCCCCCGGGCCCGCCCGCACCGCCCCGCGCCCCGCGCCCGTACCGCCGGGCCCGCCGCCCGCCCCTCGCCCCCCGCGGTCCGAGGTCCTGCGCTGCTGACCGGACCGGACACCGGTCCCTCAGCCCCGCACGGAACAGGAACCACGAGGAACGACGAGGAACAGCCATGCTTCAAGACCCGTACGCCGTCCTGCGCGCCCTGCTGCGCGCGGAGGCCGCCCGCAGCGCTCCCAAGCCCCCTTCCGAGCCGGACACACGGAAGCCGCAGCAGCCCCCGAAGGAACGGGAACGCGGCTGAACCACCCGAGCGGCGGAGGCGGTCAGAGAAGAACTAGCGCCTCCGCCGCCCCGAACGCCGAGCCGTCCCGAACAGCGACCGGGTGATCTCCCGCCCGATCTGCGTCCCCACGGACCGGGCCAGGGACTTGAACACCCCGCTGCCGACCACCTGCTCCACGGCGGACGGCCGTTCCTCCTCCACGGGGGCGGTGGCCTCCCGCATCTCGTCCGGCCCCTTCGCCCCGCGGCCGCCCCGCCCGCCCGTCAGCCGCTCGTACGCCGACTCCCGGTCCACCGCCCGGGCGTACCGCTCGTACAGCGGCGACTCCCGCACCGCCCGTTCCAGGGCCTCCTCGCCGACCGGACCCATCAGGGACTCGGGCGCGCGCAGCCGGGTCGCGGCGACGGGCGTCGGGGCGCCCTTCTCGCTCAGCACGGTCACCACCGCCTCGCCCGTCCCCAGGCCGGTCAGCACCTCTTCGAGGTCGTAGGGGGACTTCGGGAAGGTCTTCACCGTGGCGTTCAGGGCCTTCTGGTCGTCGGGGGTGAAGGCGCGCAACGCATGCTGGACGCGGTTGCCGAGCTGGGCGAGGACATCGGCGGGTACGTCCTTCGGGGTCTGCGTCACGAAGAAGACGCCGACCCCTTTCGAGCGAATCAGGCGCACGGTCTGCGTGATCGACTCCAGGAACGCCTCGGAGGCGTCGTCGAAGAGCAGATGCGCCTCGTCGAGGAAGAACACCAGCCGGGGCTTGTCGGCGTCGCCGAGCTCGGGCAGATCGTGGAAGAGGTCGGCGAGCAGCCACATCAGGAACGTCGAGAACAGCTGCGGCCGGTCCTGTACGGCGCTCAGCTCCAGGACGGAGACGATGCCGCGTCCGTCCTCACCCGTCCGGAGCAACTCGGCCGTGTCGAACTCCGGCTCCCCGAAGAAGCCGGACGCGCCCTGCGCCTCGAAGGCCGTCAGGGACCGCAGGATCACCCCGGCCGTGGCGGCGGACAGACCGCCGATCGTCTTCAGCTCCTGGCGGCCCTCGTCCGAGGTCAGGAAGGTCACGACCGCCCTGAGGTCCTTGAGGTCGATCAGCTCCAGGCCCTTGCCGTCGGCGTAGTGGAAGATCAGGGCGAGGGACTGCTCCTGGGTCCGGTTCAGCCGCAGCACCTTGGACAGCAGCAGCGGTCCGAAGCCGGTGACCGTGGCCCGGACGGGGATACCGCGCCCGATGCCGCCGAGGGCGTAGTACTCGGCCGGGAAACCCGTCGCCGTCCAGCGCTGGTGGACATCCTTGGCCCGGCCCTCCACCCGGGCGTCCGGGCGGCCCGGCGCCGCGATCCCGGAGAGGTCGCCCTTGATGTCGGCGAGGAAGACGGGCACACCCTGCGCGGACAGCTGCTCCGCGATCAGCTGGAGCGTCTTGGTCTTGCCGGTTCCGGTGGCGCCCGCGACCAGGCCGTGGCGGTTGAGCATCGCCAGCGGCACCCGGATCTGCGCGTCCGGCAGGCACCGCCCGTCCCACAGCAGGGCGCCCAGCTGCAGGGCGGGGCCGGAGAAGGCGTAGCCGGAGGCGATCTTCAAGGCCTCCTGCGGGAGGGCGGCGGCACGCTCCGACACTTCCGGAGCCGGGGCCGACGGCATGGTCTCGCGGTCCGGCATATTCACGCCCCTGTTCCCGGTTCGTACCGCCTTGTGGGGTTTTTTTCAGCGTCGCACTACGGCGCCATGGCTGCGCCCGGAACGTCTGGCCCGGTAGGCTTTCCGTGTGATCTTCAAGCGCATCGGAAACGGCCGGCCGTACCCCGACCACGGCCGGGAAAGCACCCGGCAGTGGGCGGACGTCGCGCCGCGCCCGGTCCGCCTCGATCAGCTCGTGACGACCAAGGGGCAGCTGGACCTGGAAACCCTCCTCGCCGAGGACTCGACGTTCTACGGCGACCTCTTCGCGCACGTCGTGAAGTGGCAGGGCGATCTGTACCTGGAGGACGGCCTGCACCGCGCGGTGCGGGCGGCGCTCCAGCAGCGCCAGGTGCTGCACGCGCGCGTGCTCGAGCTCGACTGATCCCTCGCCGGTAAACCGGTAGAAGGGCCGCCTTTCGGGTTCGTCTGGTCCGTCTGGGCGATGTCGAATGATCATCTAGTAGGCATCGTCGCCCAGGCGCACTACGCTGCGCTCATGAGCATGCTGACTCCCCCCGGCATGGGCGGCAAGTACCGCATCACGGGCAACAAGTACCCCCGGATGCGCGGGCCCCGGCGGCGCGGCAGGCTCGTCGTCGCGGTCGTCGCCTCCGTCACCGTCCTCGGCGTGGGCGGCTGGGGCACCCTGCAGCTCATCGATGTCTTCACCGGCGGCGGCAGAAAGGCTTCGGCAGCCGGCGACGGCACGGACTGCGCCCCCAGGACCAAGGCGAGCGCCTCGCCCGCCGCCAAGGCGCTGCCCGAGCCGCGCACGATCACGGTCAACGTCTTCAACGCCACCACCCGCGGCGGTCTGGCGAAGAAGACCGCCGACGAGCTGAAGAAGCGCGGCTTCAAGATCGGCGACGTGGGCAACGCGACCAAGCAGTACGACAAGAAGGTCAAGGGCACCGGCGTGCTGCTCGGGCCCGCCGCCGCGCTCGACACCTCGCTGCCCGTGCTCGGCACGCAGCTGCCGGACGCCGAACGGCGTACCGAGGCGGCGCGCAAGGGTGCCGCCGTCGACCTCGTCATCGGCGACGGCTTCAAGGCACTGGCGAAGCAGCCCGACGCCGACTGGGCCCTGACCAAGCTGGCCAGGCCCGAGCCGGCGGCGACACCGAAGAAGGGCTGCTGAGGGGCCGCCGAGAGCGGGTCTGGGGGCCGGGGGCTTTGGTAGGGGGGCGGCCCTTGATCTGAAGGCTTGGGCCGGGCCGGTCCTTGGTCCGGTGCCTTGTTCCGGCGGCCTGCTCCGGGGACTTGGTCCCGGGGGCTTACTCAGGGGCCTTGGGCCGGGGCCGGTCCTTGGTCCGGCGGCCTACTCCGGGGGCTTGGTCACGGGGCTTGGTCCCCGGGATTACTCCGGGGGCTGACTCCGGGGCCTTGGTCCGGCGGCCTACTCCCGGGCCTTGGGCCCGGGGATTACTCCGCCGCGCCGTACATCCGGTCGCCCGCGTCGCCGAGGCCCGGAACGATGTAGCCGTGCTCGTTCAGGCGCTCGTCGACCGAGGCGGTCACGACCGTCACCGGGGTGCCGGCCAGCTCGCGCTCCATGATCTCGACGCCCTCCGGGGCGGCCAGCAGCACCACGGCGGTCACGTCGTCGGCGCCGCGCTTGATCAGCTCCTGGATCGCCGCGACCAGCGTGCCGCCGGTGGCGAGCATCGGGTCCAGCACGTACACCTGACGTCCCGACAGGTCCTCCGGCATCCGCGTCGCGTACGTGGAGGCCTCGAGCGTCTCCTCGTTGCGGATCATGCCGAGGAAGCCCACCTCGGCGGTCGGCAGCAGCCGGACCATGCCGTCCAGCATGCCGAGCCCGGCGCGCAGGATCGGCACCACCAGGGGGCGCGGGTGGGAGAGCTTGACGCCCGTGGTCGTGGCCACCGGCGTCCGGATGTCGACCTGCTCCGTGCGCACGTCGCGCGTGGCCTCGTAGGCGAGCAGGGTGACCAGCTCGTCGGCGAGACGGCGGAAGGTCGCGGAGTCAGTGCGCTGGTCGCGCAGCGTGGTGAGCTTGTGGGCGACCAGTGGGTGGTCGACGACGTGGAGACGCATGTCCACAACAGTAGCCGGGCCGGGTGACACCGCTCGCACGGCAAGCCCGCGGGAGGTCTGTCACCCGTTTCGCCGGCGTCAATCGCCCGTCCGGGGGAAGGCGGGAAGGACGAACTGGGGGTGATGAGCCAGATGCCCGACCGGGATTTCCGAGAAGATCTGTCGCCGCGCGCATGGCCCGGGGCGGACCCGGCGGCCGACCGGACGGACGAGCCGGACGTGTCGTCCGCCGAGCGCCGCCGACGCCGCGCCCGCTTCCTGCGCGACCTCGCCGAGGCCCGCGAACTGCGCGACCGGGTCCAGCCGCGCCGCGCCAAGACAGCCCGCCTGCGACACGCCATGCGCATGCGCACGTTCCGCTGGTGAGACCGCCCCACACCGGACACGCCGTCCACCGGTAGGGGCCACTCAGGTTCCGCCGGTGGGACCCGGATGCTCCGCTGCCGGAACCACGCGCGTTCCGCCGGTAGGAAACGGGTGAGGAAACCGTCGGAGAAGATCACGAACCGCGCGGGCGTTGTCGCGATGACCGTGCGTGGAGTGGGGGAAAGCCGCGTACGATCCGCTGGTGGCGGCAACGGGCGTGCGATCAAAAGTGCCGGACACAGGGTGCCGAAGACGTCCCCTGAACGCCTTGTTTCTGCCACGATTCCGAGTGGGCGGGGCTCGGACGAGCACTCCCCGCCCTCAACCTCCGCCGGGGGGACCCCCAACCGGCACGCCTCTGACCAGTGGGAGAGTCACGGTGTACTTCGCCGCACTGCTCGCGCGCACCGAAGACGGGTGGAAAGCGAGCGACACAGAGCTCGACGATGTGGAAACCCTGTCGGATCTGGCCGACCTGGCCCGTGAATCCTCCCCCGACGAGGACACGGTGCTCGTGCTCATCGAGCAGGAGGACGCCTGGTTCGGCGTCGTCCGCGTGGACGGCGAGGACGACCCTCGTATCTACGTCTCGGACGCCGCCGCCGCTGCCCGCAGCAGCTACGGCGAGATCCTGCTCACCGACGAACTGCTCGGCCGGGATCCCGACAACGGGGACGACCTGGACGCCCTCGACCTCGACGGCACCGAGGACGGTGAACCCGCCGAGGACGAAGCCGATGCCGACGACGGCGACGGGCCCGCCGGCTCCGCCGACGCCGTCCCGCACGGCCCGGTCGGCGACGCCCAGATCCTCGACGACCTGGGCGTCGGCGAGAAGGAGCTGCGCCTGATGTCGACGGAGGCCGTCACCGAGATCGCCGAGTCCCTGGGCGCCTCGGAGACGCTGGAGACCGTCCGCTGACCGGTCCCGTCGCCCCAGGACCGCCGGATCCGGTACGTGACCCCTGGCACCCCGCGATGCGACTCGCCCTGGACGAGGCCGCCGAGGCCGTCCGGGGCGGGGACGTCCCCGTCGGCGCCGTCGTACTGGCCCCGGACGGCACGACCGTGCTCGCGGCCGGGCACAACGAACGCGAGGCCGGCGGCGACCCCACAGCCCACGCGGAGATCCTCGCCATCCGCCGGGCCGCGGCCGGGCTGGGCGGGTGGCGGCTCGCCGGCTGCACCCTCGTGGTGACGCTGGAGCCCTGCACGATGTGCGCGGGCGCCATCCAGCAGTCCCGCGTCGACCGTCTCGTCTACGGCGCCCGCGACGAGAAGGCCGGCGCGGCCGGTTCCCTCTGGGACCTGGTCCGCGACCGGCGGCTCAACCACCGGCCCGAGGTGATCGAGGGCGTGCTCGCCGGGGAGTGCGCGCGGCTGCTGAGCGACTTCTTCCGGAACCGCTGAATACTGATTTCGGAGCACGCCGGACCTTGCTGTAAGGTCTCCCTCGGTAGCGTGTCCGAGCGGCCGAAGGAGCTCGCCTCGAAAGCGAGTGTGGCGCAAGTCACCGAGGGTTCAAATCCCTCCGCTACCGCTTGAGAAGGGCCCCGTCGCAAGACGGGGCCCTTCGTGCGATCTGCCCCTTCGTGTCCTCGGACCTTCGTGCGATCATGTGCGCTGCATGGGACACCAGGGACAGGGGAGGCCGCGATGGCGGTGAACGCGAAGAAGGTCGCCGTCTACGTCGTCGTGGTCTTCGTGGCGTACGTGATCATCACGGATCCGGAGAAGGCCGCCGACTACGTCCAGGTAGGGTTCCAGGGCATATCGGACGCCGCCAAGGCCCTCGGCGACTTCGCCACGTGGGTCGCCGACGGAGGAAAGTGATGATTCGCCACCTGGTCCTCTTCAAGCTCCACGAGGGCGTCGAGCGCGACGACCCGCGCGTCGTGAAGGGCGTCGAGGCCTTCCGCGCACTGGAGGGCACGGTCTCCGAGATCCGTTTCTGGGAGCTCGGCTGGAACATCAGCGACCGTCCCATCGCCCATGACTTCGCCATCAACTCGGCCTTCGACGACGCGGACGCGCTGCGCCGGTACGTGGAGCATCCCGACCACCAGGCGGGTGTCGCGCTGTGGCGCGAGTTCGCCACGTGGGTGATCGCCGACTACGAGTTCTGAGGCCCTCGGCCCCCGGCACATCGAGCCCCCCGTCGTTCCGACGGGGGGTTCTTCCGTGGTGTGTGCCGATCGCTGAGGTATTTCATCCCTCAACACGTAGTTATGGGGTGCTTGCACACAGTGGACATGTCTTGTGATGCTATGACCGCTTTTGATGGAAGAGTTGACTGATGGGTTGACGGATGACGAGGTGGAGTTGACCGTGCTGGCCAGTACTGCGCCTCAGGCACCCTCCTCGGAACCCTCCACGGAAGCGACTCCCCAGCGGAGCCGTGGCGCCGACACCCGCGCCCTCACCCAGGTCCTCTTCGCCCAGCTCAAGGATCTCCAGCCGGGCACGCCGGAGCACGACCGGGTGCGCGGGGCGCTCATCGAGGCCAACCTCCCGCTCGTGCGCTATGCGGCCGCCCGTTTCCGCTCCCGCAACGAGCCGATGGAGGACGTCGTCCAGGTCGGCACGATCGGGCTCATCAACGCCATCGACCGCTTCGACCCGGACCGGGGCGTGCAGTTCCCGACGTTCGCGATGCCGACGGTCGTCGGCGAGATCAAGCGGTACTTCCGCGACAACGTCCGTACGGTCCATGTGCCGCGCCGGCTGCACGAGCTGTGGGTGCAGGTCAACAGCGCGACGGAGGACCTGACCACCTCCTTCGGGCGCACGCCGACGACCTCGGAGATCGCCGAGCGGCTGCGCATCACCGAGGACGAGGTGCTGTCCTGCATCGAGGCCGGGCGGTCGTACCACGCGACCTCACTGGAGGCCGCGCAGGAGGGCGACGGGCTGCCGGGGCTGCTGGACCGGCTCGGCTACGAGGACCCCGCGCTGGACGGCGTGGAGCACCGGGATCTCGTACGGCATCTGCTCGTACAGCTGCCCGAGCGGGAGCAGCGGATTCTGCTGCTGCGGTACTACAGCAATCTCACGCAGTCTCAGATCAGCGCGGAGCTCGGAGTTTCGCAGATGCATGTCTCGCGGCTACTCGCGCGTAGCTTCCAGCGGTTGCGGTCTGCGAACCGGATCGAGGCGTAACCGCAAACAGGAGCGAGAGGTCACCTGGGCGAGGGAATCGCTGATCAGGGCGTTCCCGGCGGTTCCGGGCCGACAGGCCGTCAGACCCCTTGTTTGCAGGGCGGATTCGCGTCTCAGATGTCGACATGTCACTACAGCGTGTTGCCGACATGTGACATTCTGCGGGAAGCGCGTTTGCCGGGGCTTCGGCGCCGGTATTCAGGTGAAGGCTGCGTTCCTCAGACGGGAGCGTTCGCCGCGACCGTCCCGCGACCCAAAGGGGGTGGCATGTCCGCAGAACAGGGCAGCTCGAAGGTGCTCACGCTCGCGGAGAGCGAGACAGCTCCCCATGCTCTCGACTCACTCGGCCCCATCGATGATGCTCCGGCCGTCCTGGCGGCCGAGCCCGCCCCGGTGATTCCGACCGCGGGCGCCATCGACACCCGCACCCTGTCCCGCTCCCTGTTCCTGCGGCTGGCCGCGCTCGACGAGGACAGCCCCGAGCGTGCGTACGTCCGTGACACGCTGATCGAGCTCAATCTGCCGCTGGTGCGGTACGCCGCGGCACGGTTCCGGTCGCGGAACGAGCCGATGGAGGACATCGTCCAGGTCGGCACGATCGGGCTGATCAAGGCGATCGACCGGTTCGACTGCGAACGCGGGGTGGAGTTCCCGACGTTCGCGATGCCGACGGTGGTCGGGGAGATCAAGCGCTTCTTCCGGGACACGTCGTGGTCGGTGCGGGTGCCGCGCCGGCTGCAGGAGTTGCGCCTGGCCCTGACCAAGGCGAGCGACGAGCTCTCCCAGAAGCTCGACCGGTCTCCCACGGTCACCGAACTCGCGGCCGTGCTGGGCGTGTCCGAGGAGGACGTGGTCGACGGCCTCGCCGTGGGCAACGCGTACACGGCGTCCTCACTGGACTCCCCGGCGCCCGAGGACGACGGCGGCGAGGGGTCGCTGGCGGACCGGCTGGGGTACGAGGACACCGCGCTGGAGGGCGTGGAGTACCGGGAGTCCCTGAAGCCGCTGCTGGCCAAGCTGCCGCCTCGTGAGCGGCGGATCATCATGCTTCGCTTCTTCGCGAACATGACGCAGTCGCAGATCGGCGAGGAGGTCGGCATCTCGCAGATGCACGTCTCCCGGCTGCTGACGCGGACGCTGGCTCAGCTGCGGGAAGGGCTGATCTCGGACTGACCGGGGGTTGTGGCGCGGTCGCCTGCTCGCCGGTGGCGGGTCGGGGCCGCGCCGGGGGGTGTCCGTCCTCGGATCGGCGCGATGGACTTGCGAACCGGCTCACTGTTCGTTGACGCGCCAACCGCTGCGGGCGGACACCCCCCGACACGTCCCCTTGCGTACGTCGGCGGGTGCGGACACGTCGTGCCCTAGCCGCGGGCATGCGCACCGCCCTAGCTGCGGGCATGCGTGCCGCTAGGGGCGGCACGGGTGGGCGGTGGGGGTCCCCCCGCTCGAGCGAAGCCGAGAGTGGGGGAGGCACCCCGCCGCGCCGGGCTGCGCACCCACCCGGCCTCAGCGGAAACGCCGGGTGCTCAGTGACTTACGCCAGCGCCAGCCAAGCCACCGCCGCGACGATCGCTACGGCGACGACTACACCGAGGATGAGGCCGACACGCGGCCCGCCGCCGGCGCCCGTCGCCGCGGCCTGCCGCCCCTGCGGCGCCTCGTCGACGAACGCGCGGAACATCTGGGTGTTGCCGGCAGGGTCGTGATTGCCCTGGGGGGCCTGGTTGTTAGCCATGGCCCGAGACCCTAGCGAAAACGCCCGGACTCCCCAAGTGGGGGTTCGCCTTCCGTTTGCACCTGACTGACCCCGTACCGCCAGGCTCGCCACCAGCACATTTACTGACGCAATACTTGCCTTTGCCAAGTTTTGATGCCGCATTCACCTCCTTTATTTGCCTTCAGCAACCAACGGCTCCTATGGTTGCCCTAAGCAACGAAAGCGGGAGGTGTCATGGCCGAGAGGGCGCAGTACGAAGAGCTGGTCCGCCAGTTCAGTGCCTTCGGCGCCGTGAAGCGGGAGCTCGGCCGGATCATGCCGGCCGAATGCCCCGGCGGGTCGGCAGCCGTTCTGACCCTGCTGGGCCGCCACGGCGACATGCGCATGAGCAAGCTCGCCGAGCTGCTCGCGGTGGACATGTCGGTCACCAGCCGCCATGTCGCGCACGTCGTGGACCGGGGCTGGATCGAACGCTCCCCCGACCCCGCGGACAAACGCTCACGCATCCTGCGCCTCACACCCGCGGGCCACGCACAGCTCGACGAGCTGTCCCGGCGGACCACCGAGGTGCTGGAAGAGCGCCTGAGCGACTGGCCCGACGAGGACGTCCGCCGGCTCACGCAGCTGATGGCACGGCTGCGGGAGAGCTTCGACTGCCGGCCCGCGCCCCGGGCGGCACCACCCGCTGTCGAACAGACCACCCGTACACCCGCAAGCACGTAAGAAAAGGAAGCCCATGGCAACGACCACACCAGCCGGTGTGCGGGCTCATGCCAAGCACGGGGGAGGCTCGCACAGCTCCGCCGGCGACGGCACTCCGATGACGCACCGGCAGATCATGGAGGCCCTCACCGGCCTTCTGCTCGGCATGTTCGTCGCGATCCTGTCGTCGACGATCGTCTCCAACGCCCTGCCCCGGATCATCGGCGACCTCGGTGGCGGCCAGAGCGCCTACACCTGGGTCGTGACCGCGTCCCTGCTGACGATGACGGCGTCCACGCCGCTGTGGGGCAAGCTCGCCGACCTGTTCTCCAAGAAGCTGCTGATCCAGCTCGCCCTGGTCATATTCGTGCTGGGGTCGGCCGCGGCGGGCATGTCGCAGAACCCCGGCATGCTGATCACGTTCCGCGCGGTCCAGGGCATCGGCATGGGCGGTCTCTCCGCGCTGGCCCAGATCATCATGGCGGCGATGATCTCGCCCCGTGAGCGCGGCCGCTACAACGGCTACCTGGGTGCCGTCTTCGCGACGGCCATGGTCGGCGGCCCGCTGGTCGGCGGTGTCATCACCGACACCGACTGGCTCGGCTGGCGCTGGTGCTTCTACGTCGGCGTGCCCTTCGCCGTGATCGCCCTGATCGTGCTGCAGAAGACCCTGCACCTGCCCGTGGTGAAGCGGAAGGTCAAGGTCGACTGGGCCGGCGCCTTCTTCATCAGCGCGGCCGTCTGCCTGCTGCTGGTCTGGGTGACCTTCGCCGGTGACAAGTACGACTGGCTGTCCTGGCAGACGTACGCGATGGTCGGCGGTTCGGTCGTGCTGCTGGCGGTGTTCGTGCTCGTCGAGGCGAAGGCCAGTGAGCCGATCATTCCGCTGCGGCTGTTCCGCAACCGGACCATCACGCTGGCCTCCGTCGCCTCACTGTTCGTCGGTGTCGCGATGTTCTCGGGGACCGTGTTCTTCAGCCAGTACTTCCAGCTGGCGCGGGACAAGTCGCCGACGATGTCCGGGGTCATGACCATTCCGATGATCGCCGGCCTGTTCGTCTCCTCCACCGTCTCCGGCCAGGTCATCACCCGGACCGGGCGCTGGAAGGGGTGGCTGGTCGCCGGTGGTGTGCTGGTGACGGCGGGCCTCGGCCTGCTGAGCACGATCCGGTACGACACCGAGTACTGGCACATCGCGGCCTTCATGGCGCTGCTGGGCCTCGGCATCGGCATGATGATGCAGAACCTGGTGCTCTGCACGCAGAACCAGGTGGAGCCGGGCGACCTGGGCGCCGCCAGCTCCACGGTGACCTTCTTCCGGTCCCTGGGCGGTGCCGTCGGCGTCTCGGCGCTGGGCGCGGTCCTGGGCAACAAGATCACCGACTATGTCAAGGACGGCCTCGCCGACCTCGGTGCGAAGGGCGCGGCCTTCGGTCACGCCGGCACGGGCGGGGGCGGCATCCCCGACCTCGACGCGATGCCCGCGCCGCTGCGCACCGTCGTGGAGAGCGCCTACGGGCACGGTGTCGCGGACGTGTTCCTCTACTCGGCCCCGTTGGCGCTGCTCGCCCTGCTGGTGTCGCTGTTCATCAAGGAGGTCCCGTTGAAGACGAAGGGTGGGCTGGCGCAGGCCGCCGAGCCGGAGACGGCCGCGGAGACTCCCGCCGCGGCGGCCGTCGAGGCTCCCGCCGCCGCTGAGAAGGCCGTGCCGAGCTGGGCCGTGGCGGAGAGCGAGGCCGTCGACGGCACCGGGACCGAGGGCACGCAGCGGCTTGCCGCCGTCGCCACGGCGGTCCGGGCGGAGGAGGCCTCCGGCGGTACTCCCGGCGTCCCCGTTCACGGGTTTGTCCGCGGCGCCGAGTCCGCGCCCGTGCCGCAGGCCGCCGTCACGCTGATCTCGCTGGCCGGGCGTCAGCTGGGCCGGTCCGTGGCGCAGGCCGACGGCTCGTACGCGGTGGACGCCCCGGGCTCCGGGTCGTATGTGCTGATCGCCTCCGCCGACGGCTTCCAGCCGCAGGCGTCCACGGTCGTGGTGAACGGCGAGCCGGTCGCGTACGACATCCTGCTCAGCGGCACCAGCGGGCTGACCGGTCTGGTACGGGCCGCCGAGAACGGGCTGCCGGTGAAGGACGCGATGGTCATCGTGACCGATGTGCGTGGCGATCTGCTGGCCAACGGGACCACCGGTGAGCAGGGCGAGTTCTCCTTCGCCGAGCTGGTGCCGGGGGCGGTGACCGTCGCGGTGAACGCCGCCGGGTACCGGCCGCGGGCCCTGCCCGTCGAGGTGGCCGGCACCGGGGTCACCCGGGTCGAGCTGGACCTGGACTCGGGCGCTCGCGTCCAGGGCGTCGTGCGGGCTCCGCACGGGCCGCTGGCCGATGCCCGGGTGACGCTGGTCGACCAGGCGGGCAATGTCGTCGGCTCGGCCACGACCGGCACGGACGGGGCGTACGCCTTCACCGACCTGGACGGTGGCGAGTACACCGTCATCGCCACGGGCTACCCGCCGGTGGCCACCGCCCTGACGGTCACGGGCGCCGGCGCGGACGGCCACGACATCGAACTCGCCCACCCCGGCGAGTAGTACGGACCCCGGCCCGTGGCGGGTGGGGCGCGCTCTGAGCGGAGGTGCGCCCCCTGTCGCGGGCCGGTTTCTTTCTGAGGAGCAGCTGAGATGGGACTGACCGCGAGGATCCGTACCCGGGACGGTTGGGCCGTGTCGCACGCGGTCGTCACGGTGGCGGACATGAGGGGCGCGCAGGTGCTGCGGGCCGAGGCCGACGCGGAAGGCGCCGTGCGGGACGCGACGCCGCTGGAGGCGGGGGCCTACACCGTCATCGTCACGGCGGTGGGCTATGCGCCCGCGGCCTCCAGTGTGATCGTGACCGCGAGCGGCCGGGCCGAGGTCGGCTCGGTGACGCTGGCGCGGCAGGGCGGCACCGAACTGCCGCCGCCCGGCCCGTGGACCGTCGACCCGGTGCACTCCAGTGTGGCCGCCGTGGCGCAGCACCTGGGCATCTCCAGCGTGCACGGCCGGTTCACGGAGTTCTCAGGGGCGATCGAGATCGCCCCTGACGACGTCACCAAGTCCCGTGTGGAGGCGGTGATCCGGGCCGCGTCCGTCGACACCGGCAACGGCATGCGCGACGGGCACCTGAAGTCGCCGGACTTTCTCGACGTCGAGCGGTTCCCCGAGATCACCTACCGGTCGACCGGGCTGACGGCGGCCGGGTCCGACCGGTGGACCGTGCACGGGGAGCTGGGCATGCACGGTGTCGTACGGCCGGTCGACCTGGACCTCGCCTACCTCGGCACCGGCCCGGACCCGTGGGGCGGCACCCGCGCGGCGTTCCGCGCCACGACCGAACTGCACCGCGAGGACTTCGCGATGAACTACAACCAGGTCCTGCAGGCGGGCATCGCCGCCATCGGTACGACGCTCAAGGTGGAGCTGGACATCCAGGCCGTGCAGGGGGAGTCACTTCCGGCGGCCTGAGGCCGGGTCCGACGGCCGGGACACTCTGGCCACCAACTGGTCGCACAGGTCGCGGAGCTTGACGTTACGGTCCTGCGAGATCCGGCGCAGCCGCTCCAGCGCGATGCGCGCGTCGATCCGTTCCCGGGCCATGAGGATGCCGATCGCCTGGTCGATGACGCTGCGGGAGAGCAGCGCGGTGCGCACGTCGGCCGCGGACTGGCGCCGGCGTTCGATCCGCAGCGCCACGTCGATCGCGTCCCCGGCCCGTGCCGCGAACGCACGGGCCGCCTCCCGGCCCGCCGCGAGCGCCCCGGGGCGCTCGCCGTAGAAGTTGAGCGCAGCGCCCGTCTCGCCGTCGAGGTCGATGGGCACGGCCAGCACACACTCGACGCCCACGGACAGCGCGTACCGCGTGTACGCCGGCCAGCGGGACTCCGTCGACAGCTCGGGGGCGTACTGCTCGGCGCCTGTCTCGGCGGCCTCGACGCACGGTCCCGAGCCGTTCTCGTACTGGCGCAGGTCCAGGCCGCTGGGCAGGCCGTCACTGCCGGCCAGCGTGAGCAGCCGCCCGGCACGGCGCACGGTGATACTGCACGCGGTGGCGCCGGGCACCTCTCGCACCGCACGGTCGGTCAGATCGTGCAGCAGGGTGTCGAGACCACTGCTGCGCACCATCGCCTGGTCCAGCGTGTCGGACGTCTCGGAACTCATGACCGTACGTGTATCCCGTCGCCGCCCGCGCACGCCCCCCGACCTGACCGGCTCGCGTCAGGTGGTGTTGTGGGTGCCGACGATGCGGCGGGCGAGATCGCGCAGTTTCACGTTCTCCCGCTGGGAGGCCCGCACCAGGCTCTCGAAGGCCGCGGCCGCGTCGATGCCCTGACGCTCCATGAGGATGCCGGTGGCCTGGCCGATCAGGTCCCGGGTGTGCATGGCCTCGGTGAGCTGCTCACGCTCGGTCGCGGAGTCCAGGGCGATGCTGACGTGCGCGGTGAACAGCCGGCCGATCCGTGTCGCGTCCTCGTCGAAGACGCCCGGCTTGCGCGCGTAGGCCGTGAGCACGGTCAGCCGGCGGCGGTCGGCGCGCAGCCGCAGCGACAGTGCCGAGCGCAGCCCGAGGGCCGACAGCACGTCCCAGCCGTCGTCCGCGTCGCTGTCCCCTATCCGCGCCACCGGGCTGCTCCACAACCGCTCCCAGTGCCCGTGCTGTTCGCGGCCGGTGTGCCGGGCCTCGGCGGAGCGCACGACCTCGTCGGTCCAGGCGAGCGTGCGGAGCTGGCTGCCGCGCTCGAGCACGGAGATGCCGGCGTGCTCCGCCCCGGGCATGAGGTGCACGGCCAGCCGGACGGCCGTGCGCAGGGTGCTGTGGGGAGTGAGCGTCTCGTGCAGCTGCTGAGACGCCACCGTCAGGGCATCGGCCAGCTCGAAGCCAACCGGAAAACGGGGCAAATCAGGAAAGTCGGACGCAGCCACCACGAACCTCTTCGGCATGCACGGCCATGGCCGTGCGCAGGAGAGCTCCGCAGCACATTCCCGACTGCGAGCACAGGACGGACAGCACTCTAGCTGCTCGGTTGCGTCCAGGTGACGTCCGGCCGACGGCCGCGACAGGCGCTTCCGCAGCCGCACCCCGGCGTGGTGGAATGGGCCCAAGGGTCAGGAAGCGGCCTTACCGGAATCCGGACGAACGTCTGCCAGGTGAGTGCTGTGACTTTCATCCCGAATCCCACCGAACCGCGGGACCTGCCCGGCCGTGTCTGCCTCACCATGCCCGCGGAGATCGACTTCTGCAACGCCGCCGAGCTGCTGCCGCTCATCATGTCAGCGGCCCGGGACCGTGGTGACCGGCTGGAGCTGCTCGTCCTCGACCTCTCCTGCACATCCTTCATGGACTCCCAGGGCGTCCGCCTCATCAACGACATCCGCCACCGGCTGCGCCCCGAGGCCCGGGTGCGCCTGGTGGCCCGGCCCGACGGCGTCACGAGCAGCGTCCTGGAGCTGACCGGACTGCGCCGGGACGTCCCCGTGTACGACAACCTCGCAGAGGCCATGGCGTCGTAGGCTGCCGCCCATGGCACCGAACATCGCGACGAACACCCGTGTCTCCCTCGACGAGTTGCTCGACTTCGTACGACCCCGGCACCACGCGATCCTGCTGACCCGGCGGTCCGACGAAGGCCCCCAGGGCTCGCCGCTGACCTGCGGCGTCGACGACTCGGGCCGGATCGTGGTCTCCACGTACCCGGAGCGGGCCAAGACCCGCAACGCCAAGCGGGACCCGCGCGTCAGCCTGATCGTCCTGAGCGACGACTGGAACGGCCCGTGGGTACAGATCGACGGCACCGCCGAGGTCGTCGACGCCCCCGACTCCATCGAACCGCTCGTGGAGTACTACCGGAACATCGCCGGTGAGCACCCCGACTGGGACGAGTACCGCGCGGCCATGGCCAAGCAGGGCAAGTCGATCATCCGGATCACACCGGAGCGGTGGGGGCCGGTGGCCACCGGCGGGTTCCCGGCGCGGCTGGTCGAGGGGAAGTAACCCCGGGGGCGGCTCAGGCTCGGGCGACGATCGTCTCGATGCCGGCGACCAGCAGTTCCAGCGCGAACTCGAAGTCCCGCTCCAGCATCTCCGCCACCGTGTCGCCGCCGCGGGCCGCCATCATCTCCTGGGAGTCCCGGATGAGGTCGGCGGCCTGCGGGGACTCGGTCGCCGTGCTCATGGCGTCCTGGAAGTACTCGTCCAGGGTCATGCCCGCGGCTGCGGCCCGGGTGGAGAGATGGCCCTCAAGCGTTCCGTACCCGTAGACGAACTGGAAGACCGCCGAGATGGCGCTCGTCAGCCGGTTCGCGGGCAGCCCGGCTCTGCGGACCACGCGCTGCACGGCCCTCGAGTACGCCAGGTTGTGGGGACCGATGTTGAGATAGGTGCCGACCAGCTGCGACACCCAGGGGTGCCGCACCAGCAGGCCGCGGTACTCCCGGGCCAGCGCCCGCACCTGCTCGCGCCAGTCCTCGTCGGCTTCCTCATCGGGCAGCCGCATCTCGCCCATGGCCGCGTCCAGGGCGAGTTCGAGAAGGTCGTCCTTGGTGTCGACGTACCAGTAGACGGACATCGCGGTGACGTTCAGCTCGCCGGCCAGCCGCCGCATCGAGAACTTGGCCAGCCCCTCGGCGTCCAGCAGCCGTGCCGTGACCTCGATGATCCGGTCCCTGTCCAGCCCCGACGGCTGCCCGCCACCCCGCCGCCGGTGCGCCTTGCCGTCCAGCCACACACTGCTCCGGGCGGCTTTGTCGGCTGCCTTCGCCATGGCGCACCTTCCTCGTTCTTCTTGCTGCCGCCCATGCTAGACGCGCCTCCTGGGGCGCGGGCGGTGTCGATCTGCGGCTCCGCCGCGTGGGCGCGACCAGCCACAACGGGTCCCGCAGCCGCCCGATTGCCCAGCCGCCCGAGCTCCTACGCGGACTCTGCCCGCTCGGCCCGCCGCAACAACGCCGCCGCGACCAAACCACCCAGCAGAACTGCAACCGCCCCCACCAACTGACTGCTCTCCAGGCCGGAGGCGAACGCGTCGGAGATCCGCGCCTTCTCCTCCGCCGAGTCCGCCGCCGCCAGCGCCGCGGGCAACGACGCCGCGGACACGGCGACCAGGGACGCGAACCGCGAGTTGAGCACCGCGCCCAGCACGGCGACTCCCAACCCGTTGCCGAACTCCGCGAGCGTCCCGTTGATCCCCGCTCCCACTCCCGCCTTCTCGGGCGGAATCGCGCTCATGATCGCGTTGGCCATGGCCGGCATGGACAGCGCCACGCCCGCGCCCATGACGATCAGACCGAGCAGCATCCCGCCGTACCCGTGCCCGCCGAGCAGCGCGATCGCCGCCAGCCCCGCGGACACCAGGGTCATACCGAGCGCGATTGCCGCCGGCGTCCCGGCCTTGAGCACGAACTTCGCTCCCATCCCGGTGAAGTTGAGCGCGACGACGGTCAGCGCCAGCGGCGCCGTCCGCAGCCCGGCGTCCAGCGGCTCGTAGCCGAGGACGAACTGGAGGTGCTGCGTGAGCAGGAACAGCGACCCCGTCATGCCGAACGCCACGAGGATCGTGCCCGCGACCGCGCCCACGAACTTCTGGTTGCGGAAGAAGTGCATGTCGAGCATGGGGTTGTCGATGCGCAGCTCCCACATGACGAACAGGCCGAGTACGGCCAGGCCGAGCAGCGCGGAGACCAGCACCTGGCCGGATGTCCAGCCGTGCTCGGGTCCCGTGATGATCGCGTACACGCACGACGTCATGCCGATGGTCGACAGCACCGCGCCGACCAGGTCGGGCCGGTCGCCCGCCGTGTGCTTGGACTCGGGGACGAGCGCGGCGACCGCGATCAGGCCGATCAGGGCGACCGGGATGTTGATCAGGAAGATCGCGCCCCACGAGAAGTGGTTCAGCATGACACCGCCGATCAGCGGCCCGGCCGCGAACCCGAGCGAACTGACCGTCGACCACAGCGCGATGGCCTTCACCCGCTCCTCGTCGTCGAAGATCTGCACGACGACGGCGAGGATCGTGGTCATCAGCAGCGCGCCGCCGACGCCCATGCCCGCACGGGCCGCGATGAGCTGCCCCGGGCTCTGGGAGAGCCCGGCCGCCAGCGAGCCCACGCCGAATATCGTCAGGCCCGCCATCAGCAGCAGCTTGCGGCCGTAGCGGTCGGCGGCGTTGCCCGCGGTGAGCAGCAGGCCGGACTGGACCAGCGCGTACGCGTTCATCATCCACTGGATGTCGGCGGTCGTCGCGTCCAGCTCGCGGGTGAGCGAGGGGATCGCCACGTTCAGGATCGTGTTGTCGAGCAGCACGGTGAGCTGCGCGAGGCAGATGACACCGAGGATCAGCCAGCGTTGGGGGTGGCCGCCGGAAGCCGTCTGTGGGGCCTGTTCCTGGGGGGCCTGTTCCTGTGGGGACGTCGTCATGCTGTACACCGTAGAACAGTTCCCATACGGCGTACAACAGAGATACGGGGAGGGGCGGTGGCACTCGGCCACCGCCCCTCGCCCTACAGGTCCGTACTCGGGTGACGGTCAGCCGCTCGCCTTCTGTGTGAGGTCGTAGAAGGTGGACGAGCCGACCGTGACCTTCTTGAAGGTGGACTCGACCCAGGAGGTGATCTGGGAGGACGTGCCGTCGCTGCTGCCGCCCATGCCGCCGCCGCTGCCCGAGCTGATGAAGTAGTGGATCTTTCCGTCCGCCACGTACTGCTTGAACTGGGCCAGCGTCGGGGACGGGTCCGTGCCGTTGAAGCCGCCGATGGCCATCACCGGGTCGCCGGTGGACAGCTGGTAACTCGCGGCGTTCTGGGCGCCGATGGCCGCCGCGGCCCAGGTGTAGTCATCCGCGTTCTTCTCCAGCAGTTCCTTGGCTTCGGAGCTGACGCTGGCGCCGTTGAGCAGACCGCCCATGCCGCCACCGCCCATGCCACCGCCGTCGCCGGTCCGGCCGCCGGGGCCGCCCTGCTGCTGGTTCTGGCCCTGGTTCTGGCCCTGGGTGTTGCCGTTGCCGTTCTGCCGGCCCTGCCCGCCGGGCATGCCGCCGCCGGGGAAGCCGTTGCCGTTCTGCTGGTTCTGGCCGCCCTGCTGGTTGTTCTGGCCCTGCTGGTTGTTCTGGCCGGGCATGCCGCCACCGCCGGGGCCACCGCCCATGCCGCCACCGCCGCCCGGTCCACCGCGGCCGCCGGCGACCGTCGGGCCCGCCGTGACGATCGAGCCGGAGTGTCCCTCGTTCAGCGTGGTGAGGGTGTACGCCGCCGGACCGGCCAGCGCGGCGACGAGGCCGAGCCCCGCGGCTGCCAGGGCCAGCCGGCGGCCCAGCCGTCCGGCGAAGACCAGGCCGAGGGCCGAGGTCAGACCACCGACCAGGACGAGCCACTTCAGCCACGGCAGGTAGTCGGAGGAGCGGTTGAGCAGGACGTATCCCCAGGCCGCGGTGGCCGTCATCGCGGCCGCCAGGGTCAGCGACGCCCACGCCCTGTCGCGCTTCTCCCAGAGCAGCGCCGCGCCCATGCCGATCAGCGGGGCGATGTAGGGGGCGAGGGCCACCGTGTAGTACTCGTGGAAGATGCCCTGCATATAGCTGAAGACCACCATGGTGATCAGCAGCGAGCCGCCCCAGACCAGGAACGCACCGCGGGTCGCGGAGGTCCGGCGGGCCTTGCGCGTGGCCACCAGGCCCGCGACGAGCAGGATCAGCGCGGCCGGGATCAGCCAGGAGATCTGGCCGCCGATGGAGGAGCTGAACATCCGGTCCCAGCCGGTCTCGCCCCAGGCGCCGCCGCCGTTGCCGCCCCCGCCGCCGCCACCGACGCTGCCGGTCTCGTCGCCGTTGAGGCGGCCCAGACCGTTGTAGCCGAAGGTCAGTTCAAGGAAGCTGTTGTTCTGCGAGCCGCCGATGTACGGGCGGGACGACGCGGGCCACAGCTCGACGATCGCGACCCACCAGCCGCCGGAGACGACGATCGCGACCAGGGCCGCGGCGAGCTGGCCGATCCGCTTCCTCACCGTCACCGGCGCGCAGACGCCGTAGACGAGAGCGAGCGGCGGCAGGATCAGGAAGGCCTGGAGGGTCTTGGCGAGGAAGGCGAAGCCGATCGCGGCACCGGCCCACAGCAGCCACTTCGTACGGCCGTCCTCCAGCGCCCGGATCACCAGGTAGCAGGCGGCAGCCATCAGCAGCGCCAGCATCGCGTCCGGGTTGTTGAAGCGGAACATCAGCGCCGCGACGGGGGTGAGCGCGAGCACCGCGCCCGCGATCAGACCGGCCGCGGGGCTGAACCGGCGGCGTACCGCCGCGTACACGACCGCGACCGTGCCGACGCCCATGAGGACCTCGGGGACGAGGATCGCCCAGGAGCTGAGGCCGAAGAGCCGCACCGACAGGGCCATCGGCCACAGCGCGGCCGGGGGCTTGTCGACGGTGATGGCGTTGGCCGCGTCGAGCGAGCCGAAGAAGAACGCCTTCCAGGACTGGCTGCCTGCCTGCACGGCCGCCGAGTAGAAGGAGTTGGCGTAGCCGGAGGCGCTGAGGTTGTAGAGGTAGAGCGCGGTGGTCACCAGGAGCAGGCCGAGGAAGGCCGGGCGGGCCCAGCGGGGGTCCTCGGGACGGCCGTGCCACAGGCGTCGCACGAAGGGCCGCCTGGGATCACCGGGGGCCGGTTCGGTGGGCGCGGGTGCCGGGAGGCGGGTCCAGGTGTCGGGACCCGTGTCTCTGCCGGCGGTCTGCTGGTCGTAGTGGATCGTCATCGGGAGTCCCTCGGGTCGGTGTCGTTCGGGTGCACCGGCTGGAGCCGCATGGTGGCGTCGCTCCCCCACTGGGCGGTGTCGTGCGGGTACCGGGGGGTGCGCTGGGGGAGCGGCCCGTACGAGTCGTGGCGCGCTGTGGAGAAGGTCGGCGAGGACAGGTGGTGGACCGGGGTGTGCGAGGCGGCCACCGCCGGGTCGCCGTCGCGGCGGTCCGGGAACACCCACGCCCGGAAGAGCAGGAAGCGCAGCACGGTCGCCGCGAGGTTGGCGGCGATGAGCACCGCCAGTTCGGTGGAGTGCGCGGGCTCGGACGTGGCCGCGTTGAGCGCGGCGAGCGAGCCGCTGGTCAGGGCGAGTCCGATGCCGAAGACGACCAGGCCCTGCGCCTGGTGCCGTACGGCCCCGCCACGCCCGCGCACCCCGAAGGTGAGCCGCCGGTTGGCCGCCGTGTTGGCGACCGCCGAGACCAGCAGGGCGAGCGCGTTGGCGAACTGGGACCCGGTGAAGACGCGGAAGCCGCTGTAGAGCAGCAGGTAGAAAAGGGTGGACAGGGCGCCGACCACACAGAACCCGACGAGCTGGCGGGCAAGACCCTTCGGTACGTCCTTGATCTCGCGGTCGCGCGGGTCGTCGCCGAACGGCCGGGCGATCCGGTCCAGCGGCAGCGATCCGGTGGCCAGGGCCCTGCCGATGCGCCACACGCCCTTGAGGTCGTCGGTCGCGGTCCTGACGATGTGCACGGTCGAGTCGGGGTCGTCGACCCAGTCGACCGGCACCTCGTGGATACGGAGCCCGGCGCGCTCGGCGAGCACCAGCATCTCGGTGTCGAAGAACCAGCCGGTGTCCTCGACGAGCGGCAGCAGCACCTGCGCCACGTCCCGGCGGATCGCCTTGAACCCGCACTGGGCGTCCGAGAAGCGGGCCTGGAGCGAGCCGCGCAGGATGAGGTTGTACGCCCGGCTGATGAACTCCCGCTTGGGGCCGCGCACCACGCGCGAGCTACGGGCGAGCCGGGAGCCGATCGCAAGGTCCGAGTGACCGGAGATCAGCGGCGCCACCAGCGGGAGCAGGGCGTTGAGGTCGGTGGACAGGTCCACGTCCATGTACGCCAGCACCGGGGCGTCGGAGGCCGACCAGACGGCCCGCAGCGCCCGGCCGCGGCCCTTCTGCTCCAGCCGGGAGAGGGTGACCTCGGGAAGCTCCGCCGCCAGCCGCGCCGCCACCTGCGGGGTGGTGTCCGTGGAGGCGTTGTCCGCGACCGTGATGCGGAACGCGTACGGGAACGTCCTGACGAGGTGCTCATGGAGTCTGCGGACGCACGGCTGGAGGTCCTTCTCCTCGTTGTAGACGGGGATCACTACGTCCAGGACAGGCGTACCGGCTGGCGCGGCCGGGAGGTGCTCCCGCGCCGGCAGGGTGCCGGGAGAAGAATCGGTTCGCATGGAACCGACTTTCGTCAGGCGCCCTGTTGTACCGATGTGGTGACGCTGTGGCTTGCCTGTGAGTGCTGTTGCCAGCTCATTTCCGGCTGCGGCTGGGCCGGGAGCGCGGGCAGGTGCACCGTGAAGACGGTCCGCCCGGGCACGCTGTCGACGGTCACGGCACCGCCGTGCGCGGTCGCCACGGCCTGCACGATGGCGAGGCCGAGACCGGTCGATCCGGTGCTGCGGGAACGCGCGGAGTCGCCGCGCGCGAACCGTTCGAAGACATGCGGGAGCAACTCGGCCGGAATGCCCTGCCCGTTGTCCTCCACGTCCACGCACAGCCAGGGCCCGCGCCGCTGCACCCGCGCGGTGACGGTCGTACCGGGCGGTGTGTGATTGCGGGCGTTGCCGAGCAGGTTGACGAGGACCTGTTGCAGCCGGGCCGCGTCCGCCGACACGAGCGCGGGCTCGTCGGGCAGGTCGAGACGCCAGTTGTGGTCCTGGCCGGCGGCACGGGCGTCACTGATGGTGTCCACGACGAGCGGTACGAGGTCGGTCTGCTCGAACTGGAGCGGCCGCCCCGCGTCGAGCCGGGCGAGCAGCAGCAGATCCTCGACGAGCAGCGTCATCCGCCCGGCCTCGGACTCGATCCGCCCGAGCGCGTGCCGGGTGTCGGGCCCGACGTCCTCTCTGCCGCGTCTGGTCAGCTCCGCGTACCCGCGAATCGAGGCGAGGGGAGTGCGCAGCTCGTGACTGGCGTCGGCGACGAACTGCCGGACCCGTGTCTCGCTCTGCTGCCGTGCGTGCAGTGCCCCGTGGACGTGGTCGAGCATCCGGTTGAGCGCGGCGCCGACCTGGCCGACCTCGGTGTGCGGGTCGGTCTCGGAGTCGGGGACGCGCTCGCTTAGATTCACCTCGCCGGTGTGCAGGGGGAGTTCGGAGACCCGGGTGGCGGTGGCGGCGACCCGTCGGAGGGGGCGGGTGGCCACGCCGATGAGTACGGAGCCGGCGATGGCGGCGGCGACCAGTCCGGCACCGGTGACGCTCACCTCGACGAGGATGAGGGTGTTGATGGTGGTGGTGACGGATTCGGTGGGCAGGGCTACGTAGTAGCTGCCGCTGCCGTCGACTTCGGTGACGTACTGGACGCGGTACTCGCCGAGGTCGGGGATGTCGATGGTGTACACGCCGTGCGTCTTCGGCACCTCGGCGAGGGCGGCCTTCTGCTCGTCGGTGAGGTCGACGGCCGTGTTCCGCTGGAAGGGGCCGTTCTCCTCGGAGTCCTCGGCGCTAACCGCCTGGGTGACTTCGCCGTCGACGCCGACCTCGGCGGCGATGGTCTTCGGCTCCGCCGGTCCCTCGACGAAGCCCGTGATCCTGTCCTTCGGGTCGAGGTCGTTTCCGCCCCCGGGTTTCATGGGTCCCGACAGCCGCTTGCCGACATCCACGACCTGTCCGTCCAACTGCTCGTACAGATGCGACCTGAGCGCGAGTGTCGTCACGGTCCCGATCACCGCGCACACCACGGCGATCAGCACCACGGACGCGACGACGAGCCGTGTCCGCAGAGTGCGCGGCTTGCCCGCTCGCGCCTGCTTGCCCGCTCTCTGCTGCGGACGCGTCCGTCGTCGCCCGCTCATGACGCCGCGGGCTTGATCAGGTAACCGGCACCTCGCCGGGTGTGGATCATCGGCTCGCGCCCGGCGTCGATCTTCCGACGAAGATACGAGATGTACAGCTCGACGACATTGGCCTGCCCGCCGAAGTCGTACGACCACACGCGGTCCAGGATCTGCGCCTTGCTGAGCACGCGCCGCGGATTGCGCATCAGGAACCGCAGCAGCTCGAACTCGGTCGCGGTCAGGTGGATGTTGTCGCCGGCCCGGGTCACCTCGTGACTGTCCTCGTCGAGGGTGAGGTCGCCGACGACCAGCGTGGAGTCGGAGCGCCGGTCGGCGGCACCGGACCGGCGTATCAGCCCGCGCAGCCGGGCGACGACCTCTTCGAGGCTGAACGGCTTGGTGACGTAGTCGTCGCCCCCGGCCGTCAGCCCGGCGATCCGGTCCTCGACGGCGTCCTTGGCCGTGAGGAAGAGCACCGGCACGTCCGGCAGCTCCCGCCGCAGCCGCCCGAGCACCGCCAGCCCGTCCATGTCGGGCAGCATCATGTCGAGCACGACGGCGTCGGGCCGGAAGTCGCGCGCGGTCTGGACGGCGCCCTGGCCGTCCCCCGCGCTCCGGATCTGCCATCCCTCATAGCGAAGGGCCATGGACAGCAGCTCGGTGATCGACAGCTCGTCGTCCACCACAAGCACGCGGACGGGGCTCCCGTCCGGCCTCAGCAGTTCGGTGCGCCCGTGGGGCGAGGTCGTGGTCATGTGAACACGATGTCGGGGACCTCTGAGAGCACCCTTTCGGGAACCTGTGAATTCCCTGAGAAACGCACAGGCGGTTCTCAGGGAACGCCTGGGAATGCCGGAGTTCGGTGGGGCGAGGGGCCTGGGGGCGGCTGTGAGGGGTGTGGGGGAAGCTGTGGATCCGCTGGGCGGATCAAGAGGGGCTGATCAGAACAACCCCTCCTGCACCCCCGCTTCCTCCTTGAACTCCCGCACTGGAACGGTCAGTTCCGTGCCCCCGTCGGGCACCAGCTCCCACCCGGTCATCAACCGCGTGTCGAGCACGACGACCCCGCCCCCGGTGGCCAGATGCAGATCGGGCCCGGCGGCAGCCACCAGCTCCCCGCTCACGACCCCACCGCCCACGAGCTCGCTCACGACCCCGACGGCACCGGACAACCCCGCGAGCCCGAACACATCGACATGATCGACGACCCGCAGCGGCTCCCGCACCAGCGACTCCGGCCACCCCCCGAGCGCCACCGCCCGCGCATGCAGCTCGGCGACCTCACCGGCCCGCTCGGCCGCCGTCTCCGGCAACGCGGCCCGCACGGCCCGCTTCTCGGCGTAGGGAATCCGGTCGGGCACCCCCAGCGCGGCCCGCAGCAGCTCCTCGGTACGCCGCGCGGCCATGAGCGGCCCGGCACCCAGCCAGCTGAAGCAGACGGCACC
Source organism: Streptomyces sp. NPDC050546 (assembly GCF_044457425.1). Lineage (NCBI taxonomy): Bacteria > Bacillati > Actinomycetota > Actinomycetes > Kitasatosporales > Streptomycetaceae > Streptomyces > Streptomyces sp. NPDC050546. Next base: position 420,220 of record NZ_JBITGX010000009.1, on the reverse strand, counting down.
CTGCTCCAGGAGCCGGGCCGAGCCCCGCTCCACCGCCGTGATCCCGACCTTGGTCATGCCGGGCCCGAACCACGCCAGATATACGTGATACGGCCGGGGATCGTCCGCGATCGTGTCTGCGGCCACGGAGTGCGCCCGGTCCAGCCGCGCACACTCCTCGCACCGCGCCCCCGTACTCCGCCCCGGCACGGCCACCCGCGCCGGACACGCATGCCCCCGAGCCCCCAGACACGTCCGCACGCCTCCCTCCGCGACCCCGAAGGCCACGCGTTTCCCCCAGGTCAGCGCACTGCGCCGCCCGCCGTCCCATACCAGCACGGGACCGTCCGCCGACCATCGCAGCCCCGAGCACTTCCATGCCTGTGCCATCTCTGCCGAGACTAGAGGTCACCACTGACAACGGCGCCGCGGCGCCCGGCCGGAACGATCAACGGGGACTCTGCGGAACCGGCGAGCGGGGGTTCACCTCGCGGAATCGGCCCCGACGGCGGCAGCGGCCGCCTCCGGCTCCTGGTTGCCCGCACGCACCGACACCGCGCCACCCAGCGCCGCCGGCCGCCTGCGCCCGGCCAGCCGGCACCCCAGGCACTCGTCGTGCCCACCCGGCGCCGACGAGTCCCGCACCCGCCAGGCCCACTCATTTCGGGGCCGGAGGCCGGGCCCCTTCCCCCATCCGCCGAGGTGCAGCGCCCAGGTGACGAGCAGAGCCACGACCCCGATCGCGATCCCACCGGCGATCAGCAGACCCGAGACCATGACGACCCCGGCACCCGCCACAGCTGCCGCGACGCTGCCGATCGCGCATCCGATCCACCCCGCGAACGTGTGCCCGTGGTCATACTCATGTGCGCTCACGCGCTGCCCCCTCATCACACCCATGCTGTTTCGGGCCCAAAACTCTCACGGACCAGGGGAATTGGGAATGCGAGCCGAGCCACGACCGACCGCCACGCCGGAGCAGGCACTCTCGGGGATGGACCCCCTCATCGCGACCCACCTGGTCGGACAGCACGAGATCGCCCAGCAGGCCGACATCAACGTGACCGACCTCACCTGCTTCGCCTACGTCATGGAGGCCGGCGAAAACCTCCTCACCCCGGGTGACTTGGCAGCCCGCGTCCACGTCACGACCGGCGCGGTCACCGGCATCCTCAACCGCCTGGAACGCGCCGGCTACATCACCCGCCGCCCCGACTGACCGGGCACCGGCCGAGCCGGGCAGCGCCTGAACACCCCGACCCCCTCCTCGACGAACATCTGCCGGACACCATGCCTTCCGCGTCACGTCTACAGCGCCACGTCTACCGCGCCTGCGACGCGACCTACACGCCTACTGCGGCCGCCGTGAGTGCCGGTTCGAGCGTCGGCGCACGGTGAAGACGCAGGCGAGCATGCCGAGCGCCCAGGCGATCAGAAGGGCTCCCCACAGCGGCATGGTCACGATCGGCACGAGAAGGCGGATCTCAACGCTCGAGCGGTTCTCGAAGATGAAGATCAGAGCGAGCGCGGTGATCAGTACGAACGGTATGAAGCGGCGAACGCCGGGGCGGGAAAGGAACGGCGTGTGCGCCTTGTGGTCTGGACTGGTCTGGGCCATGGGGTGCCTCTCCCTCACGTTGCCCCTGGCTCCAGCGTCCGCTTCCGGCCCCCGGCGCGCCACCGCACGATCGCCCCGCCTGCCGAAAGGCAAGCCCGGAGGCCCTGCGGATCATCTGAGGGCCTACTGGAGGTGCGGCCCCGCCTGAGAGGATGTCGCGGACCATCTCGCGAAATGGGGGGCGTGCATGCTCCTGCTCATCCTGTCGTTCGTCGTCCTGCTCGTCATCGGCGGCTGCGTCTGCGTCTTCTGGGCGGCCCGGGGCGACGCCCCACGCTGGGCACGGGGGGTGGCCAGGGCGACGCTGCTGGGCGGCGAACTGGCTCGCAGCGCGAACCGGAGTTCCCGCTCACGGCAGAGCAGCGGGGACGACTAGGGGGATCAGCCTCCTCCTCCGATCGCAAAGACCCCTCGGGATGATCCCAAGGGGTCTTTGACCTGTGTGCACTCGGCAGGATTCGAGGGGTTCGAACATTCAGCGAGTGGACTTGACGGCCTCGACGATGAGGTCGGCCACGGCGCCGGGCTGAGAGATGGCCACGGCGTGGGACGCCTCCACGCGCACCGCCTGCGACCCCGCGCGCTCGGCCATGAACTCCTGCGCCTGCACGGGGATTGCGTTGTCCTGCGTCGCGATCAGCGCCCATGAGGGCAGGGTGCGCCAGGCCGGCTCACCGGTCAGCTCGGCCGTCAGGGCGCTCTGGCGTACCGGGCGCTGGGTGACCGCCAGGAGGTTCGTGGTCGCCGTGGGCAGGTCACCGGCGATGACGTCCTGGAAGTGCTCGGGCTGAATCCGCAGCTCCGGCTCGCCGTCGTGCTCGGTCGCGGTGGTGGTCTCCGGCCCCATCTTGGCGCCGGGGAAGCGGGAGGCGTTCTCGAGGGCGCTCTCACCCTCGTCGGGCAGGAACGCGGCGACGTAGACAAGGGCGTCGACGTTGGACGCCTCACGGGCGGCTCGGGTGATCACGGCACCGGCGTAGGAGTGGCCCACCAGGACGACCGGACCCTCCACGGCCTTGGTGACGGTGGCGACGTACTGCGCGTCGGACTCGAGGCCGCGCAGCGGGTTCGCCGCAGCGACTGCCGCGTAGCCCTGCTCCTGGAGCCTGGCGATGACGTCCTTCCACATGGTGGAGTCACCGAAGGCGCCGTGGACCAGGACGATCGTGGGGGTGGTGCTCATGACTGTCGGGCCTCTCAGCTAGGGAGAACGATCGGTCTTTCTGCGAGAAAGACTAGTCGTTCTCCCTGAGGGCCGCAATGTGCTGAGCCCGACGGTCCAGAACGACTGGTCTTTCTCTACGATGGGATGCATGACCACTGCCTCGGCGCCTCACCCCAAGGACCGGCTGCTGCGCACCGCGTCCCGGCTGTTCTACGCGGAGGGCATCCACGCCGTCGGCGTCGAACGCCTCATCAGCGAGGCCCAGGTCACGCGCGCCACCTTCTACCGTCACTTCCCCAGCAAGGACGACCTGGTCTCCGCCTACCTCACAGCCACGGCCGAGGGGATCCGGAACGCGGTCGGGAACGGGCGAGCCGGCAAGTCACCGCGCGAGGCGGTCCGCGCGGTGATGGCCGTGCTCGGCGACGCGACCCTCGAAGACGGCTTCCGCGGCTGCCAGTTCCTCAACGCCGCCGCCGAATACCCCGACCGCACCCACCCGGTCCGCGCGGTGATCGACGACCAGCGCACCTGGCTGTTCGAGGTACTCCGCGACCTCTCCGCCGACCTGGACCACCCCGACCCCGACCACGCCGCACGCGTACTCGTCCTCCTGCACGACGGCGCGTTCCAAGCCGCGGAACTCGACGACGCGTCGGTCGTCCGCGAAACCCTGCGCCGCGCCGTCGACGAGGTCTTCCCCCACCACGACGCCTGACCGAGACGCCGACCACGGCCCCCCTCTCGGAGCCACCTCCGGCGCGCCCGCCGAGAACACGACGTTCACACCCCCGCGCAACCCACCGGGGCGCGCCCCACCACCGCGGCGGCCCCTCAGCGGGCCGCGCCCTGGGCGACTCCTACACCACGGGCGGCCGGGTTGACCGTGTGGCGGGTACCGATCCCGCCGAGCGCACCTCGATCCGGTCGCCGGCCAGGGGGGGTGAGGCAGGCGGCGGGCATCTGTCAGCAGGACGCCGTCGACTGGGGATCCAGCGGCTCGCGCTCCGGTGCATCGACGAGCAAGGACTCAGGCACGGCGCATCGTCGAGGGCGCCGGTGGGCTCGTCCGCCAGCACCAGCGCCAGCGTGAACACGCCTACCGCACCGCACGGCGAGCAACCAGGAAGGCCGGTTCAGCATCCACGAAGTACGCAGGGGCACTACAGCGCGTTCGTTTGCGATCACTTGGTGACTCCCGCTACTCCGTCCTGCTCAACTCCCCTTCCGAGAGCCCTCCTTGATGTCGATTGACCGCAAGTCACGCTTATCGCCTCGCCACGCGGAAGCCGAAGCACCGGACAGAACGCCGGAAACCGACCCTATGCGTCCGGATGTCCTCGTCTGGCTGGTCCCGATGCTGTGGACCGTCACCCTCGGCCTGTGGGGCCTGTCACGAGAGAGCAGTGTGTGGCGGGACGAAGCCGCGACCTGGCAGGTTGCCCAGCGCTCCACCGCCGAGATCTGCCGGATGCTGGGGAACGTCGACGTCGTGCACGGGTCCTACTACCTGCTGATGCACGCGCTGTTCGAATGCTTTGGACCCAGCACCACGACCCTGCGGCTGCCGTCGGTGCTGGCCACGGGAGTGGCGGCGGCCTGCGTGGCGGTGATCGGACATCGGCTGGCCGGCGTATGGGTGGGCCTGGCGGGAGGGATGACGCTCGGGCTGCTTCCGGCCGTCCAGTTCTATCTGCAGGAAGGGCGGTCGTACGCACTGGTCGCAGCCGGATGCGGGATCTCCACCCTGCTGCTCGTGAACCTGCTCCAGAGACGCGTCCGCACGCTGTACTGGGTCGCCTACGGCACCACGATCCTGCTGATGGGGCTGCTGAACTGGCTCTCGCTCATGATCTTGGCAGCACACCTTGCGACCCTGCTCTGGGCCCGCTCCGAGAGCGATATCTGGACACGCTGGACGACGGCCTCCGCGGCCGCCACAGCAGGTGTACTGCCGTTGATCCTCTTCAGCCGAGGCCAGTCCGCACAGGTGTCCTGGATACCGCCGCTGACCTGGCACATGATGATCGGCCCCGCGGTCCTCCTGGCGATCGGTGGCCTCGGCGCACTGCTGGACCGGCCGCGAGCAGGCCGACTGTCGGTCGCGGCCGTCGGCTTGCCGCTGCTGGCGGTGCCGCACGTCGGACTCGTCGCGCTTTCCGCGTTCCAGCCGCTGTTCCTGGACCGGTACATCCTCTACAGCCTGCTGGGCCTTGCGCTCCTGATCGGTTCCGTCGTCGGCTCGGTGACAGAGGCGGTACGGTTCCGGCGCCCCAGGGCGGCGCGGTGGATTCTTCCCGCAGTGGTCACGGCTGCGGTGATCACCCTGCTGCCGCAGTCACTCACCAAGCGCTCTCCGGCAAGCAGGGTGGACGACGTCATGGCCATAGCGTCGGACGTACGGCGGTTGAAGGGGACGCAGAGTGCGGTGCTCTTCATCCCGTCTGCGCGCCGGGACACCAAGTCCGTCTCGCCGAGCGCCTTCGCCGGTCTGCGGGACATCGCTCTGGAGATGAGCCCGGAGCAGTCCGGGACACTGAAGGGCCTGGAGGCGAGCCCGAGTCACATACGGACGGAGATGCTGGCCCAGCGGCGGATACTGCTGGTGACGGACGCGCCGCAGGTGGCGAGACCAGTGAAGGCCGCACGGGACAGGATGAAGACCGCCGTGCTGAAGAAGCACTTCAGGCCGGTGGCCGACGAGCAGGTCCGCGGCCGGAGGGTGACGGTGTACGAGCGACTGGCACCGGTTCAATGACCGAGAAGCCGTGCCAACGGCAGGCGTCACCCCGTGAAGGCGCCCGGTGGGCTGGGCGAGTTGATCGAGGCGGCGCTCAGCCACACTGACGGGGAATGGCGACGGCCACGCAGAGCCAACCGTTCCCCGGCCCGTACCGGGGCCACGGGGCCTGAGGCCGCCTGATGCCGGACGAGTCTTGTCTGCTTCCCCGGTCCGGCTCCGAGGGCGAACGCAGCCACGATCACTGAACACCTGACCGAGGCCCGACGGGACACCCTCCGCATCGCCGAAAGCCGAGGCCGGCGCCTGGCCTGCACCACCCGAGCAAGCCCTAGCCGCGGCTGCGCTGCTACCAGACGCCCAGAAACGCCAGCGGCCCCGGATCTCTCCGGGGCCGCTGATCTATGTGCACTCGGCAGGATTCGAACCTGCAACCTTCTGATCCGTAGGATCGGGCAGCACCCCGCAAGGGGAGCCAGCGGGCCCTGACCGCCATCGCTCAGGTTAGCGATCATGTGAGTCTGTGTGCCGTCGTTGCCGTCAGCGCTGCCGTCAAATCCCAGCCCAGCCCTGGGAGCCCGCCGACTCCGAAGCAGCCTAGGACAAGTGCTCGGCGAACAAAAGCGCGACCCATGTGCACGCCGATGCTTGTAATAGATGGTGCATGCGAGGAAGTAGGTGAGCCGGGTCCCTGTCGACGTTGCACGCAGATCCGCGTTGACCAGAATAAAGCCTCGAAATATTCGATCTTGAGAAGGTTCGAGCAACCAAGGTGGTTACGAGTCGCAGCCGGTTATGTCACCATGAGTCACGAGTTGGCGATGACTGGGGGTACTCATGAGCATGATGAGCGGCGAGGACCGCCGGAAGATCTGGATCTATACGCTGTGGGTCGTGGGGGCCGTAGCCTTGGCAATTGTCGGCATCTTCACTGTATCGGCGAACGTGGGCGGGAGTAACAACAATTGCCAAGGGGCTGTTTGCGGAGATAAGAACGTCGGCAATACCGTAGGCACTACGGAACCCAGCAGGTGAAGCACGATGCGCCGTCTCACTTCGTTGTTCCTGCTTGCTTTTGCGTTCAGTGTAACTGGCTGCACAGACAATACTTGCAATGATTCCATCTGCGGGGATCACAACAAAGATAACAGCGTCGACAGGCCAGGATCCGCCTCACCCTTACAGTCCGCTGCAGAACGGATAAAAGATCTTGATGTGGGACTCGATGTCGATCTTTTCGAGAGGACTCTTGGCAGAGAGAATAGAGTCTCTACTTACGCGGGCGACAGTGAGGACTTCTTCTACGCAGGAGAGGGCGGAAAGGTTCGAGAGCTCACAGCGAGGATCTACAGAGTTGGCAGTTTCTACGTTCAAGTGGGAGCGAACAAGGCTGGGACCGTTGTCGTTATGATAATTCAGTCCTGCGATCCAAAGGCGCGACTGGCCTTACCCCGCCAAGGTGAAACCGCAGTACTCAACTCAACTCGCTTTTCCGAGATGTCCAAGGATCTACCTAAACGGGCCAGCTACAACATTCCCGCTTCGAATCCCGGCGAATTCATTGAGTTCTCTACACCCGGTGGAGTTGATGACGGCGTGGGAGAGGTCTGGGGTGTCGGGCCCGCTTGCAATAGCAAGTGGGCCGGAAACGGGGAAGAACCAATGATCAACTGGAATGGTACTGATGGGCACTTACGTGTGCCGGCAGTAAGCTATTACCCTGACATACCGAATCCTACGGTCAGTCCGTGGCGGGAGCTGAGTCGCTTCCGCGCGGGGAAAACCATCAACCTTTACGGAAAGGCTTCACCAGTTTTTGACCCGGATCAATTCCCCTTGCTCCCAGGTCATGGCACACCACACGAGATTGTGTCTCGACTGGAGAAGGCCTCCAGTAAGAGCTCACCGCCGGGAGTAGGTACATGAGTTACGTCAGGCGGTCGAGGTCGAGGTCGATTGCATGTCGTGCAGTAACAGCCCTGGCGCTGGTAACGGCACTCCTGAGTGGCTGCACTAGCAGTAATTGCACTGGGTCGATCTGCGGAACGGATATCGACAATGGGAATGTGACACGTAGCGAGAGTAGCTCTACCTCACGAGTAAACATTTCCTATCTCGCCGACCTTATACGCAAAGGCCCATTCTTGGAGCCTCTACCCAGGCCGCTTGAGGCAAAGGGAATCAAAGACGTTCAGATCGCGGACAGCTCGCCTCGAATCGACGCCGTGGCAATCGATTTACAGTATGTTCCTGGAGAGCAAGAGTACGGCCCCACACCTACTCCGAGTGCACATATTGAAGTTTACAGAAATGCGGAAGACGCTGCGCGACAAGGGAAGCGTAGACTCAATGCGCTTCGCGAGCAGTACAAGAGTTCCGATACGCGAGGAGATTCGAAGAGCTTCTTCGTATATGCGCCCCATGAGATCATCGCTGGTGGCGTTCGGGGCTTCGTGTACGTTGAGGCCTATTCGTTCCCCGGCGCTAATGCATTTATCTCGCTAGCGACGGGGACAGTCAGTTCGATGCTGCGATATGCGGACAAGATGACTGCACTTTCAACCGGAACAAGCTAATGGGCTTGTAGCCGCACGCGCGCGAAACAGGTTGCGATTGCGGACTCTGCCATCAGAATTCGGGATCAGGCAGCTCGCCTAAAGAAGTGCTGGCAGCAGCGACAGGTCCGTCAGCTCACGGCACAGGTACATGGCGATCTGCCGGGCCGTGACGAGCTAGCGGGGGCGCGATCCGCCTCACAGGTCCTCGATGGTCAGCCCGAAGTAGTCCGCCGTTCGCGCCCATGATGGCAGTCGACGTGATCTCCGGCGTCGCGTCCTCGCTACGGGGGAGCAAGTCCTTCGTCGACACTGCGCAGAGCTGGGCCCCGTCCCTTCGGCCCGCCACGCCCACATCCGGGGCCCGCTGGTGTCACCTAGATTGTCATCGGCCCCCGATACTCTGGCAGTTCACCGGGGAGGGGACGCCATGGGGAAGCGTCAGCGGCGACGCCAACGCCAGCAGAACAAGACCACCAAGCAGCAGACACCGACCGTGCAGCGCCATTTCATCCCGAGCGCGGCCACGCCGCTCGTCGAGGTGGTCTTCCACGAGGACGTCTCCGGCCAGGACAAGCAGATTTGCCTGGACTACTGGGCGTTCACCGAGCCCGGCACCTGGACACGTAAAGTCTCCGACATCGGCCCCAACGCGCAAGTCCTGCGCACAGTGAAAGCCTCCTGCCACGCCGACCTGCTCACGGTCATCTGCCCCGACTGCGCTGGCCCGCGCAGCGTGTACAGCCGCTCCGACGTGACCGCGACCCGTCTGTGGTTCCCAGACGTCTTCCCTCACGAGGAGACCGTGTCGCCGGTCAAGTGCCAGACGTGCCGGGACGCAGAAGCCGCAGAACGAGCCAGGGAAGCCGAACGCGCATCCGAGGAGGAGCGCGAACGGACTGCGCGGCAGGTCGAAGCGGCTGGCGTCTGGCTTCGAGAGCAGGCCGACCGGGATGCCCCGAGTAGCCTCCCAGACCTGGTCGGCGCCCTCACCCTGCTGGCCATGGTGGACATCATGCAGCGCAAGCAGGCGGAGTCGATCGGCCCGCTGAGCAACCTGAACTACACGCTCACCGCGTCCGCCGACACGGACAATGAGGTCATCCGGACCCTCCACCAGGACCGGTGGATCTGCCCCACCACGCCAGCCACCACCAGCAACTTCACCTTCAACGAGGACGACACCGCCCGCGGGGTGTACATCACCCAGGTTCCCTGGAAGCTGGCCCCTCCCTTGAGCGACCCGGCAGGGCGTCGTGAACTGATCGCGCTCCTGCACGACATGCTGTGGGACCGGCCTGATGATCTGCATAAGCAGATCTACAAGCTCGAGGCTGGCATGGCCGTCGACTACCTCGAGGGCCTCCTCACCCGGAAGTACAACGAGGAACCCATCCCCGAGCACCGGCTCCCCGACGCCTACGAGACGTTCCTGAGCGCCCGCGAGGAAGGCTTCACGCTCGGACAGCTCGTCGCTGTCGCATGGAGCTCCGCCGCTGGCTCCGTCGCATGGGGGCAGCGAACCCCAGGCTTGAAGCCGGGCAGCGTGTCCGCCGCGTCCGTCACAAACCTGGAACGCCGTATCGGCTACGCCAGGGACCGCCGCATCGACGAATACGAGCTGCCCAACTGGGTGCTGCGGCCCGCCATCCACTCCACGGCCCTACGACTGCTCCAGCAGCAGGAAGCCGAACTGGGTGCGCTGAGCCGGTTCCGTGCCCTGCGGCAGCAGGTCGTCAGCCAGGACATCGAGGATCTCGACTACGACCAGGAGGACATCCCAGCCTCCGGCAGCGATGAAGCCCTTGATGCGGCCGACTTCCTACAGAGGCTGCGTTCTGGCGCCGCGCGGGAAAGCACAGACCTGCCCATCACCTACGGCCTGGTCACTCCTGACGGAAGTCTGGAGTTCCACACCGAACCGCCCGACAAGATGCGAGACAAGGTCAGCCTCGCCGGCTCGGGCTACGTCGACCGCGTTGTGCTCCCCGATCAGGCCCGCGTCCACGCCTACATCGCCGAGCTGGTGCCCGCCTCCGAGGAGAACGCCAATCCAGTCGCTGATCAGATGCTCAGGCTGATGGAGTGCTTCGACGGGCCCTTCTACGGCCCTCTCGCCTTCTTCGGCATTGGGCACAGCAACCGACGGCCACGCAGCTTGGACGCGGAGCAGCAGGACATGCTGCGCGCCGCCTATGAGGTTGCGGCAGCGAGGGTCAAGTAACCGCTGGTCAGACGTCGCTTCACATTCCCTGGAGAAAAGATGCTGATCGCAGCTCATGATGACGGATCACATATCGAGGCCTCACGCGACTTGCCCACAGCAACCTACCTGTGCCCGATGTGCGAGTCACAGGTCATCCTGAAACGCGGGCGCAAGGTCGCCGCCCACTTCGCTCACGCCCCGAACTCCGACTGCCCCGGAGCAGAACCGGAGAGCTGGAGGCACCTCCTGGCCAAGCAGGTCCTGGCCGAGCAGTTCAAGGTGCTGGGATGGGGCGCCCGCATCGAAGTGCCCCACCCGGCAGCGCCACCCGGCTGATGCACTTCTCCGGGCTGCTGACGCTGGCCCTCAACGTCGCCGAACCCATCGCCGCCGGACACTACAGCCGGGCAGCCGTGGACGCCGTGGCTCCCCTGCTCCTGCTCGGCTGGGGCGCGGTCGGCCCGCAACTCCTGCGCGCCTTCCACACCGTCACCCGCCCCGCCGACCCGGCCCCCGAAGCAGAAGAGACCAAACCGGCGCCCGAAACGACCCTGCCCCATGCCCCCGCTGCCGCACAGCTCACCGATCCGGCCCCGCCCGTCGCGCCGGACTCAGTCCCGACCCCGGCCCCGGTAGCTCCGCGCGTCACCCCGGCTCCCACCCTGCCCGCGCTCAAGGTGCCTGAGCCGCTGCTGACCGAAGCGCGCTCCATTGCCGCGTCCCACCTCGCCGAGCACGGAACAGCGATTACTCCGGCCCAGCTGAAGACGCGACTCGGCATCGGCCTGCCCATGGCCACCGCCCTCCACGCCGCCCTGTAGGGCCGCGCCCCCCGCCGGCCTTTCCGGCACCTCCCACCGTCGCCCGCCCCTGGGCCCGACCCGTCATGTCTGCGGGCAGCCGCCCGAGCGTTCATCGCTGCTGCCCGCAGGCCCCACTCTCGCGCCAGAAAGGACCCCCGGCACTCATGCACCGCCCCCTCGACCTGCGGCACGTCGTCAGCCCCGGCCTGCGGGACCTGATCGAGCTGGCCAACACTCACAACTTCGACCGCGTCACCGAACAGGTTCGCAACCTGCGCGGCTGCACCAGCCCCGTCAACCTCCACGGCTGGACGGTCACCACCGACTCGACGACCAAGGAAGTAGTCCGCTCCTACCGCTCCGAAGACGAGCCCTCCGGGCGCCTCCTGACCACCTGCGGCAACCGCCGCGCCTCCCGCTGCCCCGCCTGCTCCCGCGTCTACGCCGCCGACACCTACCACCTGATCAAGGCCGGACTGTCCGGCGGCAAGAACGTCGCTGAGACCGTCCGCGACCACCCCCGCGCCTTCGTCACCCTCACCGCCCCCTCCTTCGGCCCCGTCCACAACCGCAAGACCGACAGCGCGGGCAAGACCCGCCCCTGCGGCTGCGGCGCCCACCATGCCGAGGACGACCCGGCGTTGGGCACACCGCTCGACCCAGCCACCTACGACTACTCCGGCGCCGTGCTCTGGAACGCCCACGCCGGGCAGCTGTGGGGGCGCTTCACTACGTACCTGCGCCGCGCCCTGGCCGAACACCTCGGCATGACGCAGAAGGCACTGAGCTCCGCTCTCCGCGTCTCCTTCGCCAAAGTCGCCGAGTACCAGAAGCGCGGCCTGGTCCACTTCCACGCCGTGATCCGCTTCGACGGACCCGACGGCCACACCACACCGCCTCCGTCCTGGGCCACCTTCGACGCCCTCCAGGTCGCGGTGGACCTGGCGGTCGAGCGGGCTCGGCTCACCGTCGAGTCCGACGCCATCGGTGAGCGCGTGATCAAGTGGGGCGACCGGTTCAAGGTCGACCAGATCTCCGCCTTGGGCGACGGCGAGCTCACCGACGCCAAGGTCGCCGGATACGTCGCCAAGTACGCCACCAAGAACGCCGAAGGCGCGGGCACCGTAGACCGCACCCTCATGTGCCGTCCTTGCCAGGGACGCGGCTACGTACGAGGTCCCGATGGCTTCCGCGACCTGTGCGACGACTGCGAAGGCACCGGGCAGGCCGAACCCATCAAGGCCCTGCCGGTGCAACGGCACGTACGGCAGATGATCCGCACCGCCTGGGACCTCGGGAACCTACCTGAGTTCGCCGACCTCAAGCTCTGGAAGTGGGCCCACATGCTCGGCTTCCGAGGCCACTTCTCCAGCAAGTCCCGCGCCTACTCCACCACCCTCGGCGCCCTCCGCGACGTACGCCGCGCCTGGCGCCTCGCCCAGGCCGGAGCCGCCCGCGCCGGCCTCCCCACCACCGACGAGACCACCCTCGTCACCGCCTCCTCGTGGACCTACCTCAGTAGCGGCTACCGCCCCGGCGAGGAACTCCTAGCCGCCCAGGTACGCCAAGACATAGCCCACACCCAACGCCTCAAGCAGGAAGGACTGCTGCCCGCATGACGACGGCCGTACTCACCGTGGACCAAGTCGCCGAGCGTCTCGGGATCAGCCGCTGGAAGGTCCACGACCTAATCCGCTCCCGCGAACTCGCCTCCTTCAAGATCGGCCGTTGCCGCCGCATCAGCGAAGCCGCCTTGGACGCCTACGTATCCCTCCGAACCGAGCAGGAAGCCGCCTGATGGCCAAGCCGAAGAAGAACGCCAACAACGAGGGCACCATCTACCAGCGCAAGGACGGCCGCTGGGAGGGCAGTGCCTACGTCCTGACGACGGACGGCACATACAAGCGGCGGAGCGTCTACGGCAAGACCTGGGACGAGGCGCACGAGAAGCTGACCAAGCTCAAGGCCGACTCCCACAACGGTCTGCCGGTCTCCACCAGCAAGATGACCATCGCCGAGTACCTGACGTACTGGCTCACTAACGTCGCCCAGGGCAAGGTCCGCAGGACCACGTACGTCAACTACGAATCGCTCGTCCGCAACTACGTCACGTCCGAGTTCGGCAGGAAGAAGCTGGCCCGGCTTACCGCCCGCGACATCCGGGCCTTCCTGACAAAGACGGCGGCGACCTGCCAGTGCTGCGCGCAGGGCAAGGACAAGAACCGGCCCGAGCACAAGCGACGTTGCTGCGCCCTCGGCAAGTGCTGCACGAAGCTCCCCTCGGACCGGACCGTGCGCTTCCTGCTGGTGATCCTGCGGGCCGCCCTCCAGCACGCCGTACGTGAGGACGAGCTGCCCCGCAACGTGGCCCGGAACGTGGAGCTGAGCATGGGAACGAAGCGAGAGATAGAACCGCTCACGGTCAAAGAAGGGCGTCAGCTCCTGACGGCGGCCCGAGACAACCGACTGCGGGCCGCGTACGAGCTGGCGGTCCGCATCGGCCTGCGGCGCGGTGAGCTGCTCGGACTGCGCTGGTCAGACGTCGACCTTCACGAAGGCGTCCTCACGGTCCGGCAGGCCCTACAGCGGGTCGGCGGCGAACTGCTGATCGTGGCGCCGAAGACGCAGCGCTCGGCCCGTCGCGTGGCCCTGCCATCCGAGTGCGTGACGGCGCTCCGCGCTCAGCGTGCCCAGCAAATCGCCGACCGGAAGGCAGCAGGTGCCAACTGGAAGGGGACGGGCCACGGCCTCGTCTTCACCACGAAGAACGGGACGCCCATCGAGCCCCGCAACCTGAACCGCTCCTTCGAGGCCCTGTGTTTTCGCGCCGGCGTCCGCAGGGTCCGCTTCCATGACCTGCGCCACACCTGCGCCTCGCTGCTCCACGAACAGGGTGCCGACGCCCGCATGATCATGGAAGTCCTCGGCCACAGCTCCATCCGCGTGACCATGGACATCTACACCTTCGTACGGCTCGACTCCCAGCGGTCCGCCTTCAACCGCGTCGGGGACGCTTTGCGGGATGACAGCAACCATCCGGACGGGCATTGATAATGCTGCGGCAGTCGAACGTCGGATGATGAATACTTAAGGGCACACGGCTGGCACCCGCCGGTCGGCGTATCCGGGCAGGCGGGCCTGTCCGGCGCGCCGGAGTCTGGAGCCATGCACAGGTCCAGGGTGATCGTAGAACCCCCAGACAGCCGTGGTCTGCGGCAGGTCCGTGTGGATGGCGAAGTGGTCGGGGCGGCCTGGTCGCTGCACGATCTTCGGAAGGTCCTTATCCGCAAGGGCTTCCCGGGGGACGTGGACCTCACGGATCGTGCGCTCATCTCGTGGCGCAAGGTGGGTAGCGACAGCTGGCCGGACAAGACGCGCAAGAGACACGCGACCGCCGTATTTATGGCTGCGGGATTGGCCTGGTCGGCGATCTTCCTCGTTTTCATCGGCAGCGAGGATGCCTTCGGAGCCCTGACCTTCGCGTCACAAGTAAGCGGCTTTCTTCTCTTCCTTGCGGGTGTTGCCCAGCTCTTGGCGACCGGTGCTGTGCAGGACTATTGGGGCAAGCGGACGGCACGGTACTCCGGACTGATGATCCTGGTCGGCGTTCTCATCGCACTGCTCGTCCACTCCATGCTCGTGGCCCTTTGGCTCCAAGAGAGGGAGTTCACGCGCTGGGCCTTCAATTACGTGTCGCTGACGTTGTGGTCCCTGTGGGCGACCTGGATCGTCGTCCGGGAGAAGGCCTGGCGGGGCACCCCGCACCCCAGACAGGTCACTGCGGGCGTGCTGGCGACCTCACTGATCGCCGGCGCGAACTTCGCATACTCGGCTGCGTATCAGCCGTACGCGACGAGCCCACAAATCACACTCAGCGCCAAGTTCGGCAAGCCGCAGATGGACCTCGCGGATCAGGTGATCCACGTTCCGGTGACGTTCTCCCTGCAGAACACCGGAAAAGTGCCCGTCACGATCCTCGGCAGCGTGTTCCGGGTGCACGGTGTGAGCTCGGATCCCGAGACCGGCGAGAAGGGGCTGGTTGGGGTCAGGGAGGACGTGGAGGGGTACGCGGATAGTGAGCTATATGCCAGTTCGCCTGAAAAACGCTTGATCACGACTGGGCTGATCATCGATGCGGGAGACTACTTCTACCCAGGGACAGGACAGGCCAAGGACGTGGTGGTGCAAGTACCCAAGGGGACCGACCACGAGAGCCTGGAGATCTACGGGGCCGTCACGGTGCTCAGGAAGGACCGGGGCGAGGTAGACGACATGTTCGGCTACCCCTGGTACTCCTGGGTGAAGGGGGAGACCGACATCATCGAGTGTCCGCCGAAGGACTGTGGTGACTACGTCTTGCACCTGGGAGAGCTGACTCACAACAACAACATCATCAACGTGACGCGCAAAAAGCGCTACGTCTTCGCCATCCGCAACCTTGGCGAGGAGCCGGACATGTACGCGTTCGTTGCCCCGCTCAATGCCCGGGGCAAAGTATCTGCCAAGTTCGTGCCCGATGAGGACTACGGGGTGGAGACCGTCCCTACCGGAACCGTCGCCATGTCTTTGGCTACCATCCTGAATGCCGTCGGCTAGCTGGCCAGCACGCCGACGCCGTCTGCCTTCGAGGCAGTCTTCCTGGCTGCCTCCTTCACCCTCCCGACGCAGCGGCACGGCACCATGGCAGTTGAGCTGAAACACGCATCGCCGACCCTGACCGCCGGCCTTGTGTCCGTCCTTCGCAGCGGTTGCCGTCAACCGCCGCCGTCAAGACATACGTCAGAGGCCCTGTGTATCACTCCACAGGGCCTCTGGTCTGCTGTGCACTCGGCAGGATTCGAACCTGCAACCTTCTGATCCGTAGGCGCGTTCACCCATGAACCGCGAGGCGCCAACCAGCCGAACAGCGGCGTCAATCCACAGCCCTAAGCCGATGTTGGTCCATCGCTGTGTGCCCGTGTACGCGGCTGTTGATGTCAGGCGTTGATGTCAGGCTGTCGTCCGTCGTCACTGGTCACGACGCTGTCGCCTCCGCCTGTCGATCTCGCGCCGACGGCGAGCACGTTGCCGCTGCCATTCTTGCAGCAGCTCTTTCCTGTGCTCGGACTTCTGAGGCCACACAGCCCGCGCAACAGTCCGGATCCCGAAGACGAGCAGCCCAAAAAAGCCGAGAAGCAGTACGGCACCCCACGGGGTACCGTCCGGAAGCTGGAACACGATGTTGAACCTTCCGACCTGGAAGCGGTCGGCGGGTAGATCAGGCAGCTAGTACGGCGCTCCCTAGCGCGCTGCGGTGATGCCCGCCCCGGTAAGTAAGCACGGGGAAGGGGGAGTTGGGGCCACGCGGTGCAATCTGCGGTGCTGCATCGATTGGCGGGGGCTTCCAAAAGACCGCCAAGCCTGCATCAGCATGACTCATCAAGAGCGAAAGCAGAAGCCACACAGCGCTCACCAAAAAGCGCAGCAGACACAAGATTAGGTCTGCCAAAGCGGCGAGATATTCGCGCACCGCAGCGCGTTTTTCGCCTTGCGTGGCAGCATTCCTTAGCTCTTCACCAGCAGCGAGGAGCCTGTTGCGAACTTTGTATTGGGCGAAGTCCAGAAGAGCGTAGTTAAAGGACTTGCCGGACCCCGCAGACATGTTGATCAGGAAGTCGAGGTCTTCAGTCCCAGCCTCTAGGGCCCGGACGAACTTAGTTGCGTGCCTGTAAGAGCCCGGCGCAATGATCAGCGCGTGTCGTCTTTCAGGCAGCTCTTCGTGACTCACGGTCACCTCCCCTCAGACTCTGCGCGGCCGAGTCTAGCGCCATGGCCGGGAAGATCTGGCGGGAGTCTGAAGGCGTCAACGCGGTGCATTGCACGGCCGAGTGTCGACCATGACAGCCGGCCCCAGCCATCGCATGCGGCATGCTCGTTGGGTGTCAGTGCCGCCTGCTAACATCGCCTCATCAGATGCCCGACGACGCGACGGGCGCTGTACGGACCGGAAGAAGCGGGGCCCCTTAGGCGGCCAACGCCCCCACCGTCGCTAGACCACTGCTTCGAGACTGAGCGTCACAGATCTCAGGCCAAACACCCATACATGGGTGGTTGGGCTGAGTTTTGTCTTTTTCGGTCCAACCACCCTTCCCTAACCTGGAAGGGGACCGATCGTTGAACAGCCAGTCGACGCCATCGAGTACCAGCCTCAGGGCGCTGTACCTGATCATTGCTGCGTCAGTATCGATGGTTATCGCGCTCGTGGCAGGCATCCTGGTCTGCTTCACTGGCAAGTCGGTTGTGGACGCCATTCTCTACGGTGGCGGGGTCTTCGTTGCCTTCATGACGCTGTCGATCGCCATGATCACTGTGCTAAGCATGCCGTGACCGATGGTGGAAGCCAGCGAAAGCGAAATCGTCGCAGGAGACTACGATGACCCGCACTCCTCCGTGCAGGTCATCGGTATGCCCAAGCGATCAACTGATGGACGGGCTGTAGCGCAGAAACCAACCGCGGCTGGGCCGGTGGACGGTGACCTACAAGTCGGCAAGTTGGACCAGGCGGTCACCGTCGTACATGTGCCTAGCGCGGATCGCAGTCTTATCCCTGCGTGGCTGTTGATGTCAGGGAGCCGTTCCGTCCCCGCTGGTCAGACCGCCAGTAGAGGCTGCGTCCATCCGCTGGTGTGGCACTTCGACAACCGCCGTCGCATCACCGTCGGGTCCCACCGGCAAGAGATCATCGGGCAACGCCACCTCACCGGCCCGACGTTGGGCGAGCCACCCGGAGCGCCTGTGGGACGGGGCCTCAGTGCGGACGTGCTGGAACCCCAGCCGTTCGTAGTAGTCGTGCAGCCCGGTGTTCGTCCGCCAAGTGTCGATGCGCACCCAGGTTCGTCCTTCAAGGGCAGCAAGGCGGGACATCCAGTCGATGAGCCGCGTACCGAGCTGTCGTCCCGACGCTGCACGGGCAACGATCAGCTTGTAGAGGTAGAGCGCTGTTTCGGGGCGGTCGGCATCGGTCCAGAAGTCCCGGTCGACGGGACCACGGCTGACAGTGGCGAGCACTTCGTCGCGCTCGCCAACAACGACCCATGCGCGCCCCTCATCTATGCTCGCGCGCCATTTGGAGATGGCACGTTCGCCGGTCTCCGGGTCGCTCCACTGGTCAGTGCCCTTGGTCCGCAGCCACCCTTCGGCCTCAGCGCGCAGGGCCATGAGGGCGGGTACGTCCTCCGCTGCGGCAGGGCGGAGGTACTCAGTCCGTGCTGACTTCATAAAGGATCTTGTGCCTGTCTCCGGGAAGGATGGTGACCATGCAGCGGAGGGGACGGCCGTCCGCGTCGTAGCCGGTTCGGGTGTGCTCTGCGATGGGTGTTGCCGCAGGAAGAGCAAGTAGTTCGGCCTCCTGGCGAGTCGGCATGCGGACGGAAATCTCATCCCGGTACTTGGCCTGCACAAGCCCGACGGAGGCCAGCACGCCGCCGGGTGCGGAGACGTCGCGCGGCTCCATCAACGGCGTGCCGCTCACAAGATCTTGAGGAAAGTACGAGTCGGCGAGGGCATAGGGCCGGTTGTCTATGTACCGGACGCGCTTGCGCGCAACGGCGAGACCGTCCGGGGGGAGTTCCAGGCACTCGCGGACGTGGGCCGGCGGCTCCACAATCGACACCGTGATGTCTTGGCGGGGGGCGTTGCCGTCCTCGGAAACGGCGCTGGCCCACTGGTCACCGGCGGTTCGCCCCTCTACCGCCGTGGCGTGGCGGCTCCGGCTTTCCAACGTCGTCCAGTTCCATACGACCGGCGGATAGTCCTCGCGGACGTACTTCCCCTGACCCTGTCCGGTGACGACTAGGCCTTCCTCGATCAAGACGCGGACGCCGGCGCGGATGGTCTCGCGGCTGTACCCGTACTGGCTCATCATCTTCGATTCGCTGGGGAGTGCCTCACCCCCCGCCAGTTGGCCGGACTGGATCTGTTCGCGCAGGTCATAGGCGATTTCCTGCGCCTTCGTCATACCGCGTCGCACTGGCGATGCATCTCCTCTGCTCCGACTCCTCCGTACAAGTTAGACCAGGGGGCTTGACTCTCCAAGCAGGACTCGTGCAATCTCTTGCTCAGCGGCACTCCTCCAGACAAGGCGGACGGGGTGTCACGTACGGCTCTGCCGTACAGGTACGCCCGGAGGAAAGCCCGCAGGGGTGAGTACGAAGGAAGCGGCCGTTCCTTGAGAACTGAACAGCGTGCCGACTCAGCCGCCTGTACACGGGCGGTCGATGAGTCGAAGTGAGCCCGAGTGCTCACGGTCCTTGACGCCTCTCTTGGGGCGCCGGGGGCCGTGTCTGCTCGGCAGAGCAGACCAACCAACAACGGCGCGCGGCCCCGGTGCTGGAACACCGGGGCCGCTGTTCGGGCCGTTCCTGTCTGAGAGGAACCAGACCCAATGAGCAACATCGTTACTGTTCAGGACGCTGTTACCGCGTTCGGCGACTTCATGGAGCCGACGGATGCGGAGCTGGACGCGATCGAGCAGGAGATGCCCGTCATCCTGGCGGACGTCGAGCTGCTCGACGCGCAGATCATCACGCTGGACCGCATCCCGACCGAGTTGGACAACCGGCGCATCTGCCGGGCCCGCCTGCGGGCGCTGACCGCGCGTATCGCCCTGGCCAACCGCACCGCCGCCGCGACGGTTTCCGGGGGTGCCGCATGAGCACCACCACTCGGAGTCTGAAGGACGTGCACGCCGAGGTGAAGGCGGAGATCACGCGGACCGACACCAAGACCGGTCTCCTGCTGGCGTTCGTCGGCGCGGTGCTCGCCGGCGCGTGGTCGGTCGCCCGCGACCTGCCGCTGCCCCTCCCCGCCTTCATCGCCGGCGGTCTCGGGATGGTGCTGCTGGTCGCGGCGGCCGGTCTGCTGCTGCGCTCGACCCGGCCGAACCTGCGGGGCCGGCACGGTTTCCCGCTGTGGGCCACGCTCACCGCCGAGGAGATCACCGACGCCGTCGCGACCGACCTGGCTGCCGACATCGCCGGGCTGTCCCGGCTGGCGGTCGCTAAGTTCACGTGCCTGCGCCGCGCGGTCGACCTGACCTGTGCCGGTGGGGCGCTGCTCATCCTGGCCGCCCTGCTCACGGCGGGGGGTGCGCTGTGAAGGCCGCGAACCTGCTGCGCATCACGCGGGCCAAGACGGTGCTGCCCGCCGTGGCGATGACGGCTGTGTCCATGGTGCTCACCCTCGCCGTGGTCGTCATGTGGCTCGGCCAGGCCATGCCGAAGAGTGTCGCCCTGGTTGTCGGTCTCGGCCTGGACGGTGGGTGGCTGGCCACCCTCGCCTACGAGCGTCGCCTTGCCGCCCAGGGCGACCACAGCACACCAGTAACGGTGGTCGGTTGGGTGTTCGGCGCCGCCGCGACCGGTGTCCTGGTCGCCCACGGGCTCATGGCGGAGAAGGACTCCATCGGGGCCTGGCTCGCCGTGTCCTGGCTGCCGCTTGCGGCGAAAGCGCTGTGGCTGGTCCATGGCCTGTGGGAGCGGACCGCGCTCACCCCGGATGCGCTGGATGCAATCCAGGGCATTCAGCAGGAGGCGCGTGACGAGGCGGCCGTGGCCCGTGCCCGGCTGCGGTCCGACGCTGCCACGGAGGAGACCCGGTTGACGGCCGTGACGCAGGCCGGAGCCCGCGTCGCGCACGTACAGGCCAAGACCGCTGAGGCGCTCGCCGAGGCGTGGTCGACGCTGGAGAAGGCACGCCAGGGTGAGGACACGTCCAGGGCGCTGACCAGCGTGACGAGCCGCGTCACGCCCGACGTCACACCCCGCTGGGAACTGCCCGTCTGGGGGCCCTCGGAGGCGGTTCCCGCGCTGGAGTCGGGACCCGCCCTGACCGACGAGGCGCTTGACGTTCTGGTCGACGAGATCCGTCACAGTGAGGTCCCGTCCCTGTCCTACCGGGAGATGGCTGCCCGTTTCCGCACGGCCGGGCACTCGGCCTCTGAGGTCCGGTTGCGGGCCGCGTGGAAGCGCGTGGCGTGATGGGGGCGCTGCCAGTGTTCCGGTGGCGCCTGGCCCCGGACGGCTACGCCACCCGCCGACAACTCCGGGCACGCGGCTTGCGGCCCGGCGGACAGGACGTGGCCGCTCAACTCGAACGTCCACGCCGCCGCCGAGGGCCGCTGGTCGCCTACCTCTACCGCGTCGACGACGCCAAGCCCGTGCGCCCGATGACGCCGGCGCGGTGGGCGGCCCTGGCCAAGGCCAACACCGCCCGCCGCACCTGCCCGTCCTGCCAGCTCGATGCGGGCTACGTCATCCCGCCCTCGCTCGGCATGTGCGTTTCCTGCGCCTACCCCGACGAGTGTGCCGCCTGACCTGCGTGAATTCCTGAGACGGAGACAGTTCGTGAAGACCACTGTGGGCACGCACAAGCTGCCCGGCTATGGCTCCACTCTGCGCACCTCCAAGCGGCTGACCGAGCAGGCCGTCAAGCTCGTGAGCCGATCGGTGTCCGGCCGTATGCCGGACGTGGAAGTCGTCCTGACCAACGAGCGCGGCATGGCCGAGTTGATGGTCGCCGCTGACATCGCCCTGGCCGGCAACCCTGACCGCCGCGCCCTCAACCGCGCCACACGGGAGGCCAAGCGGACCGCCCGCGAGATTCAGGGAGCGGCGATCCCGCGTCCGGACGGCTCGGCGCTGATTCTGATCAACGCCGACAAGCACCCCACTCCGGCGGACTTCGCGGTGACGCTCGTGCACGAGCTGGTCCACGCCATGCAGTTCAGCCGCAAGGGCGTCCTGGAACGGATCGTGCGCAACACCCGCGCCGAACTCGGCATCGAGCGCCAGTCCCGCCGCCAGGCCCGCGAACACGAGCAGCTGGTGGAGCTGGACGAGAACGAGGCGCACAGCCGCGAGTACCTCGCCGACAAGCTCGTTCCCGGCGCCCGCGCCGCCTGACGCACCCCGCACTGCTGTCCGGGGGCGGCCCCTTATCTGCCAGGACCAGGCCGCCCCCGGTGCCTCCCTCAACTCCCGCCCCGCATCGGGGCAGTCAGGAGACCCCCCAGCATGTCCGACAACGTCGTACGCCTCCACAAAGACCCCGAACCCCCTGCTCAGGACGCGCCGGTGACCACGCTCACCGTGGTGTCCGACGCTCCCGCCCCGGCCCCGGTGCCGTTGTGGGTGCGCTCCGGGCGGGCCGTCAAGCGCGTCGCCACCGACGAGCGCACCACGACCGCCCTGCGCGGCGTGGCCCGCCATGGGATGTACACGTTCAACGGGGGCCGGATCGTGGCCCGCCGTACCTGGGACGGCCGTACCGGCTCCCGCTACGAGCGCATGATCCGTGCTGCTGAAGCCGCGGGGAACCACGAGCTCGCGGAAGAGTGGGAAGAGCGTCTCCAGCGCTTCCGGGAGGCCCGGCACCGGCGCCGCATGGACCTGCTCACCTCGCCCGTCGACGTGGCCAAGGGCGCGGCCATCGGCACCGGGATGAGCATCGGAACCCTGGTCGCCCTCGGCATTGTGATGGCGCTGAACACCAAGGACGTGGCCGACGTCATCACGCCGCTGACTGCGGTGATCGAGTTCATCGGCCTGCTCATCACCATCGTTCAGGTCGTGTGGCCCTACGCCGTCACCCTCGGGCCGCTGTTCGCCCTGCTCGCCTTGTGGTCGGTCGGCCGCAAGCAGCAGGCCGCCCCGAACTGGGCCCTCCCGGAGAACGTCCGCAACGGCGAGGGTGAACCGATTACCCCGTCCATCGTCGTCAAGGCCCTGCGCGACCTGGGGATCCCGGCGATGCGCAACGCCATCAAGGAGATGGGCGACGCCGGCGCCTCCATGCTCGGCCCGATCCGGATCGCAGGATGCGGCGTCGAGGTCGACGTCACGCTCCCCTCGGGTGTGTCGACGGTGGAAGTGCAGCAGCGGCGCCGCAAGCTCGCCGAGAACCTCACCCGGCACGAGCACGAAGTGTTCATCACCATCCCCCAGGCCGCCCGCACGGTCCGCCTTTGGGTCGCCGACTCCGGGGCGCTGGACGAGCCGATCGGCCCGTCCCCGCTGGTCACCGACGAGACCATGACCGCCGACTACACCAAGGGCCGCGCCCCCTGGGGCCAGGACCTCCGGGGCGACGCCGCCGCGCTGAGCCTGTACCAGCGCCACCTGCTCATCACCGGCCTGTCCAACCAGGGCAAGACCGTCGCCCTCAGGTCGCTCGCCTTGTGGCTGTCGCTGGACAAGTCGGTGCAGTTCCTCATGGGCGACCTCAAGGGCGTGGGCGACTGGGCCATGTTCGACGGCCTGGCCACCACCCTCATCCAGGGCCCGACGGATGAGCACGTGATCCAGGTGGTTGAGATGGTCGAGGGCGCCGTGGATGAGATGAACCGGCGTATCCAGGCTCCGCCCGGGACGACGTTCCCGCCGCTGATCGTGCTGGTCGACGAGGCGCAGGTGGCGTTCATGTGCCCGCTCAAGGACGCCGAGAAGCGGCCGTATGGCGGGGCGAAGGCCAACTCCCGGTACTTCATGGCCGTCCGCAAGATCCACAACCAGGGGCGTGCAGTCAACGTGCTGATGTGGCAGGGCACCCAGGACCCCACCGACCAGAACCTGCCCAAGCTGGTCCGCGAGGGCGCCCACACCCGGGCCTCCCTCGCGCTGGGCACCGAGTCGCAGGCCCGCATGGCGCTGGGAGACAAGGCCGTCGACGGCGGAGCGGCGCCGAACCTGCTGCGTCCGGGCCTGGACCAGGGAACCCTGGTCCTCGCCTCCTCCGGCATCGACATCCCGGCCGGACAGTCGTCCATCACGGTGCGCACGCACTACATCGACGACGACAACGCCGAGGCCATCACCGACCGCGCCAAGGCGATCCGCGACGGCGTCACCACCCTGCACGCCATCGAGCGGGGCGAGGAGCGTGACTCGCTCGCCGACATCGCGAGCGTGCTCGGGGAGTCCTCGCGGGTGCGGACGAAGGACGTACTCACCCGTCTGGCGAACCTGAACCAGGACGCCTACGGCGGCTGGTCGTTCATCGACCTCAAGCGCGTCCTGGACGACGCCGGCGCCGAGCCCTACAAGTCTGACGGCGTCATGGTCGTCGCCCGCGACCGGGTCGCCCGCGCCCTCGCCAACCGCGACGCAGACGGTTCCGCTTCCGTCGACGGATGACAGGGAGCCGACCCCCGACGGGGCAGGGAGGCAGGGAGAACTCCCTAACCGCCTCCCTGACCCGCCTCCCTGTTCCTGACCTGCACGAATGATCAGTCAGGGAGTCAGGGAGGCGCCGCAGGCCAGGCCCCTGAAACCCCCTCCACACGGCACCCCGAAGGGGGTGTCTCCGCCTCCCTGAACCATCGCCGGAAGGGATTCCGTATGTACCCCGAACACTCCGGCCACGTGCCCGTAGAGAGGGCCGTGGAAGTCCACCAGCCCACCCCCATCACCCCCACCGCCGTGACGCCGGCACCGCTCGTTCCCGTGCAGCCCGGCAGCGTTCCGGCCGTGGCGAGCGTGGTCCTGCCCGACGGCCGCGTCGTCACCGGCTACGCCATGAACCCCGTCCAGCCCGAGCCGGTCGCGGCCAAGCCGCCGGTCTCCCGCGCGGCGGTGAACGTCGCCCTCGGGGGCGTCGGGTTCCTCGCCGTGTGCGGCGGCCTGCTGCTGCTCACCACCTTCATCACCGCCCTGACCGCACTCATCACCCAACTCATCACCCTCGCCGCCGTCATCTTCGGCGGCTGGATCGCCGTGCAGGTCTTCAGCGCGGGCGGCTCGGGCGGCAACACCTTCAACATCCGCAAGGCCGTCTTCAAGCGCAACCACTTCAACGGCTGACAGGAGACCAACCACCCATGCTCCGACTCCGCCTTAAGGTCCTCGGCTGCCCCCGCCGGGCCCTGGCCCTGTCCGACACCCCACGCCCTGACTGCCCCGACTGCCAGGGCGTGGGCGGCATCGCGCACGACTATGGCGACCCCGAGACCGGCGAGTACGCCGGCACCCACTGGCAGCCCTGCCTGTGCTGGACGCAGTGGGCCGTGATCCTTCTGCCCCTGCCGCGCTGGCCGCGCCGCACGCCGACCGGCTACAGCGACGAACCGCCCTTCTAGCTACGCCAAGGGCGGCCCCCACATCTCGCCAAAGACCGGGGCCGCCCTTGTCCAACCGTCCTCAACAGACCTGTTGGAGGTCTCCCAGCATGACCCAACCGACCGACATTCGGGGAGAGCACCTGCGGACCGCTCTCTCCCTGGCAGCCTCCGGCATGCCGGTACTGCCGTTACGAGCCAAGGTGCCGTTCGGCAACTGCCGCCGCTGCGCCGACAACGCCTGCGGCGGCCGCCCCAACATGAAGAACGCTGGGCCCTGCACCTGCCCCGGCACCTGCCACGCATGGGCCGCCGCAACCACCGACCCGGACGTCATCCAGTCTGGCGTCTGGCGCCGCGCGTGGGTGCGTGCGACTGCGGTCGCCTACCACCCCGGCGGCGCCGGCCTCACCGTCGTCGACCTCGACGACCCGGCCGCCGTCGCCTGGGCCGGTCGAACCCTGCCGTCCACCCAGACCGTGGTCACCACCCGTGGTGAGCACTGGATCTACCGGGGCACCATGGGTTCTTCCAACGCGGTGCGTCCCGGCGTCGACATCAAGTCGACCATGTCCTACGCACGGTGGCTCGGGCCCGGCACCGGGACGATGACCGCCCTGCCGGACAACGTCCGCGCGCTGGCCGTCAAGGAACCCTCCCCGGTCCGCCCGGCGCCGCATGCGGTCGGCGTGCCCGCCGGGGCCGTGGGCCGGGAGTGCCGTCACCGCACGCCCGCCTATCTGGACCGTGGCATCGCCATGGCGGAGCAGCGCATCACCGAAGCCCGGAGTGCGGTCCACGCCACCGTGTACCGGACGTTCCTCGCCGTGCTGTCCACGCACGGCCGGTGCGGCTGCCTCACCGACGCCCACGTCACGCGGCTGTTCAACGCTGCGCAGGCCAAGGGCGAAACCGTCCGGCACTGCACCGATGCGTGGACCAACGCCCGCACCAGGTTGGGACTGTGACCATGTCCGACGACGACGACAAGACTCCTGCCCGCAAGGTCATCACCGACTACGCACAGGCGCACTTCCGGTACTTCCGCACCGTGGACGGGACCGTGTACGCGCAGCGCACCGGCCACCCCGTGGCCCGCCCGATCCGCTCCCAGGGCACGACCGGCAGCCACCGGCAGGAACTCATGGTCGGCCTCTTCCGCGACGGGGTCGGCGTCTTCAACGGAACCGCCCTCAAGGAGGCGTTGGACTTGATCGAGGCTCTCGCCCTCACCGAGCAGGTACAGCCCACCCACATCCGCGTCGCTCCCGGATTCGACGGAGCCACCTGGCTCGACCTCGGCCGCGACGACGGCCGGTCCGTCCGCATCCACCCCACCGGCTGGGACATCCGCGTCCCCGACCCCGAGGAGGTGTGCTGGCGGCGCACCCAGCTCACCGGGGAACTGCCCCTGCCCGCCAAGGACACCAACGGCAAGGGCATCGACCTGCTGATGCGGCTGTGCAACTTCGCCGACGCCAAGACCGAGGCCCTGGCCATCGCGTGGCTCATCGGCTGCCTCGGGCCGTCCGTACCCGTCCCCGCGCCGTTCCTCACCGGCCCCCAGGGCGCCGGCAAGTCCACCGGCGGCCGGATGCTCGTGCGGATCATCGAGGGCATGACCGGCGACCTACGCAGGGCGCCCAAGGACGAAGAGAACATGATCACGGCGGTCGCGGCCGGGTGGATCACCGCCTTGGACAACCTCTCTCACCTGCCCCCGGACCTGTCCGACCTCATGTGCTGCGTCATCACCGGAGCCGAGAGCATCAAGCGCGCGCTGTTCACCGACGGCGACGTCGTCCGCTCTCGCTACCGGCGGCCCATGCTGCTGACCGGCATCGACGTCGGCGTCATCCGCCCCGACCTCGCCGAGCGACTCCTCACCCTGCGCCTGGAACGCCCCCGGGTGCGGCGCACCGAAGCGGAGCTGTGGGCGGAGTACGCCGAGATCCTGCCCGTCGTCCTCGGCTCCCTGCTCGACCTGACCGTCAAGGTCCGCGCAGTACAGGCCGAGACCCCGACCGATCTGCGCATGGCCGACTTCGCCCACCTGTGCGCCCAGCTCGACACCGCCACCGGCTTCGGGACGCTGGAGGCATACCGGGCCAGTCTGGACGACTTGAACGACGACGTGATCGAGGGTGATCTCCTGGCGCAGACGGTCCTCAAGCACGCCGCCGAACTCACCCCGGGCGAGGAAGAGCGGATGACGTCGGCGGAGTGGCTGCACGCCCTGACTGCCCTCTACAGCGGCGAGGAATGCCGCCCCCTGCCCAAGGGTTGGCCCACCACCGGCAAGGTGCTGTCCGACCGGCTGAGGCGCATCCAGCCCACCCTGGCCGCGCGGGGCGTCCTGGTCGACTGGGGGCGCACCAGCGCTGCCCGCTACATCGAACTCAGCCGCCAGGCCCCGCCCCCGCCGCCCGAGCAGCAGACCGCGTTCTGACCGCCCGGTCAGACAGGCGGACAAGCAAGAGGAGCACGCCACGCCGGGGGTGCTCCTCTTGCTGTTCGGCGGCGGCGCCGCCCTGCACGGGTCGCGCCGCGAAGCGGCCCGTTCTTCAAGCCCTGAGCGGTGACGTAAGACCACAGACACCACCCCTTTCTCTTTCCTAAGTAGGGAAGAGCTGCGTCACTGCGTCACCACGGGCCCGACAGACGGCCGCTGACCTGCGGCGACAGCGGTGACGCAGACGGCGAATCCTGCGTCATCCCGCGTCATCAGCGTCACCCCGTGACGAGCGCCCGTGTCATCGGTGACGCAGGGCCCGCCCCGCTGCGTCACCGGAACCCGCAGGTCAGAAGCCTGATTGACGCAGGTGACGCAATGACGCAGAAATCCCAGCTTCGGACAGCACGGACCACCCCGCCCCCGAGGAGATCTCGCGTGAGCATCGCCGTGCCCCCGGCCCCCCAAGCGCTCAAGGTCCCCGAGGTCATGACCGCGCTGCGCCTCAGCCGCAGCAAGGTCTATGACCTCATCCGCTCCAAGGAGCTCCCGAGCTACACGTCCGGCCGTGCCCGCCGCATCCCGGCGGAGGCCGTCAGCGAGTACATGCAGAACCGACTTGAAGAGAGCGACTGAATGGCCAAGCGCGCCAACGGTGAAGGAACGATCAGCAAGCGTGCGGACGGCCGGTATCACGCCGCCGCCTACGTCTACCGCCCCGACGGAACCCGCACCCGGAAGTTCGTCTACGGCAAGACCCGCAAGGAAGTCGCCGACAAACTCACGGAGTTGCAGGAGAAGACCCGCCAGGGCATCCCGGCCGCAGAGTCCACCATGGCGTTCGGCGACTACCTCACGTACTGGCTCGCCACCATCGCCCCGCAGCGACTCAAGCCGTCCACCCTCAACAGCTATGAGGGCCTGACCCGCCTGTACATCCGCCCCGCCCTCGGCAAGAAGCGGCTGAACCGGTTGTCGCCGGCGGACGTGCGCCGGTTCCTCGCGGAGTTCAAGGACTCGTGCCTCTGCTGCCTGCGGGGTGCGGACAGGGAGCGCCCAGAGGAGAAGCGCTCGTGCTGCGCCGTGGGCCGCTGCTGCGAGCGCCGCCCGGCGGCCCGGACGGTCCAGTACATCCACGCCGTCCTCCGGTCCTCCCTCCAGCAGGCGATCCGAGAGGAACTGATCGCCCGGAACGTCGCCCGAATCGTGGAGACCCCCACCGTCACTCGCAAGGAGGTGCGTCCGCTGGACGCCGCCGAAGCCCGCCTCATGCTCAAGACCGCCCGTTCCCACCGCCTCTACGCCCTGTGGCTGCTGCTGGTATCGACGGGCCTGCGGCGGGGTGAGGCGCTCGCACTCACGTGGTCGGATGTCGACCTCGCGAATGGCCAGCTCCGTGTCCGCCGGAACGTACAGCGCATCCGGCGAGAGCTGATCTTCGGCAGCCCCAAGACCACACGATCCATTCGTACGGTGTCCCTCCCGAAGCACTGCGTGCGTGCGCTCGCCCAGCACCGGGCCCAGCAGGAGCGGGAACGCAAGGTCGCGGGGAAGAAGTGGCAGCCTGCACCAGGGCAACCCGACGGGCTGATCTTCACCACGATCACCGGTCGCGTCACGGACCCGCGCAGCCTGAACCGGATGCTCACCATCCTCTGCCGGGACGCCGGCGTGCGACGCGTGCGAGTGCACGACCTCCGGCACACCTGCGCCTCTCTCCTGCTCGCTCAGGGCGTGGATGCTCGCACGATCATGGAGACGCTGGGCCACAGCACGATCACGATGACGCTCGACACATACGCGCACGTCATGAACACGACGCTCAAGGCCGCCGCCGATCGGATGGACGACGCCCTTGGACTGGACGAGTCGGAAGAGGAATCAGACGGCGGGCAGGAGTCGACCGCTGAGGAGTGATCGGCGTTTCCGGCCGCGTTGATGTCAGCGGTTGATGTCAAAGGCCCCCTGGGATGATCCCAGGGGGCCTTTGACCTGTGTGCACTCGGCAGGATTCGAACCTGCAACCTTCTGATCCGTAGTCAGATGCTCTATCCGTTAAGCTACGAGTGCTTGTTCTGTTTTATCGCCGCTCTCGGGCCTTCCGGCTCGCTCGCGGCGACAGGAAGAACATTACATGACTGCCGCCGCCATGTGAAATCCGTTTGCCGTACCGCTTGTGAGCTGGGGAAACGGCTGTTCCGGCCAGTACGACAGCGAAGCCCCGGTCGGGTGACCGGGGCTTCGTGATCAGGTGCGGAGGCGGAGGGATTTGAACCCTCGATGGGATTTAAGTCCCAAACCGCATTAGCAGTGCGGCGCCATAGACCGGACTAGGCGACGCCTCCACGCAACATCCTCGCGCGAGCGCGAGTCGGTGCTTGCCGATGATGACACAGTCGAGCGCCGTGTCACCAATCGCCCCCCACGGTACTAGGCAGGAAGGTCGCAGGGCAAAAGCCTTCTCGGGCTGTCGCGCAACGTCCCGGGGCGCGCCGCGTTAGTCAGGGCATGTCGACTGCCATTTCACGGGCCGCCGCCCGAACCGCGCCCCGGACCACCCCCCGCCCCGGCCTGCGGCGCCTCGCCCTCGGTGCCGCCGCCTCCGTCGCCGCCCTCGGGTCACTGGCCGCGGTGTCCCCGGCCGCGTATGCCCAGGCCGGGCCGGGCGAGGGCAAGAGCAAGGAACGGGATCACCTCACCGTCACCGTGCGCAACGCCGGTAACGGGGTCGACGGGACCTTCGAGTTGTACTGCGGACCCGACGGCGGCAGCCATCCCGACCCGCGCGGCGCCTGTGCCGCCCTGGAGCGGGACACGCGGTGGGGGCAGGAGGCCTTCGCTCCCGCTCCGAAGGGCGGCTTCTGCACCATGCAGTACGGCGGGCCGGCCACCGCGCACGTCACCGGCACCTGGGCCGGGCGCCCCGTCGACGCCACGTACGACCGCCGCGACGGCTGCCAGATCTCCCGCTGGGACCGGCTCGTGCCGCTCCTGCCGGACATGGGGGCCGGGCGGAGCGCCTGAGTCCCCGAGTCGGCTCCGGCGCCGGCTCTCCCCGCGTCGGCTCCGGCGGCGGCTCTCCCCGGGTCGGCTCCGTCACGTCCCTCCCCACCTCGTCCGGATTTCGCCCCTCCCTGTCCTCCATCTCGCCGGTCCGGCCAAAAGGTACAGAAACACCGTCGTCGTAAAGGTCCCGCGAAGGTCCCGCGACGTCGTCGCAGGAGGGCGGGCGTTTCACGGTTACTCGGTCGTCAGTTCGGGGTCACTTGCTCGTGCGACCTCCCTCTCATCCGGCGTCGCGAGCGCAACCGCAGCCCTTAGACTCCCTCGCGTGACACGCTGCGGGACGGTTGGCAAGATGGCCCGAGCGGTCGGCAAGGTGCGGTAACAGGGAGGAAGCGTCTCGTGAGCAGCAGGCCATCCCGAGGCGCTGCTCGCCTCGCAGCCATACTGGATGCGCTCCCCGACGCGTTGGTGCTGGTCAATGCCAACGGGACGGTCGTCAACGCCAACACCATCGCCCTGGAGGCCTTCGAGACCCCGGGCACCGCTCTGGTGGGGCGCGGGCTGCTCGATCTGCTGCCGCAGTTCGACTCCAAGCTCATCCCCGGCTCCATGCGACGGCCGGAGCACCTCGATCCGCAGGCCCGGACCAAGCCGACCCGGATGATCGCGCGCAGGACGGACGGGACCGAGTTCCCCGTCGAGGTCACCAGTGCGAATCTGGAGAACGGGCAGCAGGCCTACGACGGTTACGGCTACAGCGGTGACGAGCTGCTCATGCTCGTCGTGCGGGACCTGACCGGGACCGTCGACACCGAGGCGGAGCTCGCGCGGTCGCAGCGGCAGACCGAGATGATCCTGCGGGCCGCGTCCGAAGGGGTCGTCGGGACCGACACCGACGGGCGGATCGTGCTCGTCAATCCGGCCGCCGCTCAGATACTGGGTTTCCGGGCCAGCGATCTCGGCGGGCGTGAACTGCACGAACTCGTGCTGCACTCACGTGCCGACGGATCGGACTTCCCGTACGAGGAGTCGCCGCTCGCCGACACCCTGCGCTCGGGGCGCAAGCACCGGGTGCGCGGGCAGGTGCTGTACGCCAAGGACGGCGGCAAGGTTCCGGTCGATCTGACGACCGCGCCCGTGCGGGACGGCGACCAGCTCGTCGGCGCCGTGATGACCTTCACCGACCGGCGGCCGTACGACGCCGTCGTCGAGGAGAAGGCAGCGGCCGAGAAGCGTCACGAGGAAGAGCTGGAGAAGGCCGCCGAGGAGCACGCCTCCGAGCTGACAGCGCTGCGCCAGCGGCACGTCACCGAGCTGGAGGAGCTGAACGAGCGGCACGCCGAGGAGATCGGCGCGAACGAGGATCGGTACGCCGCGCTCGGGGAGCGGGAAAAGGACCGGTACGAGGCGCTCGCCGCCCGGCACGAGCAGTTGCTGACCCTGCTGGGGCGGTCGCTTCGCGGGCCGCTCGAGGAACTGCGCCGCGAGCTGGCCGCCCTTGCCTCCGACGACGCCGGGCAGCTGTGGCCCGAGGCCAACCAGGTGCTGCACCACCTGTCCGCGGGCTATTCGCGGATCACGACGCTCATCGACAACGTCCTCGGCTACCAGCGGCTCGACACGGGCAGCGAGAGCGTCGCCCGTACGAAGGTGATGCTGGACGCCGTCGTCGCCGCCGGGGTCGACGGGGCCGTCGAGCTCATCGGGCCCGGGCGGGTGCAGTTCGCCGTGCACGCGCCGCCCATCGAGGCCGAGGTCGATCCCCGGCTGCTCGCCACCGCCCTCGCGCATCTCGTCGCGGACGTGGCGGGGGTCGACGCGACCGGCAACACGCCCCTGTCGGCGGGCGGCTATCTGGACAACACCGTCGTGGTGGCGGCGGCGCAGCGCGGCGAGGTCGTACGCATCGAGGTGCGCGGGCCGTACGCCGGGGGCGACACCGTGCACGAGCCGATCGTGCGGGGCATCGTCCGGGCTCACGGCGGTGTGCTGCAGACGCATGACGTGCCGGGGATGAGCGGGAGCGCGTACGTCCTCGAAGTGCCGATCGGGGGCGGGGCCGGGGCCGTTGCCGCGGATGCCGCCGCCGAGGCGGTCGACGAGGGCCTCGCCGCGGCCTCGGGTGAGCAGACCTCCGGTGGGGGGCGGCGCCGGGCGCGGCGTGCCACCACCGATGCCTTCCTGGACGGGGATGTTCCCGCTGAGGGCGACGAGGCTGACGGTTCCGGTGGGTCCGGTGGGTCCGGGCGGCGCAGGAGGCGGGCCGCCGGGGAACCGGCCGCTCTTCCGGCGCTGGCTTCCGGTGAGGGCGCCGGATCGGGCGGTACCGGGCGGCGGCGCGGGCGTCCTGCCGAGGCCGCCGCCCCGGAGGCCCTCGCTCTCGAGGCCGTCGGAAGTGCCGTCCAGGGTGTCGCCGAGGGGGCCGTCGTCACGGCCGCCGAGCATGCGGCCGGGACCGCCGCCTCGGGTACGGGGCTGGGCGGGACCGTTCCGCCGCAGGGCGTGCCCGACGCCTCCGGACAGCGGGCCCGGCGTGAACCCGGTGAGCAGCGCGCGCTGCGGCCGGCGCTGCCCGCGCCGTCCGGTGACGCCGGCTCCGGTGCGGACGGTGCGGCACCGGGACAGGCCCAGCAGCCGACCGGGCGTCGCCGGCGTGCGCTGGCCGCCGCCAACGAGCGGGCGGCCGCGCAGCAGGCCGCGGGGCCGCGTCCGGTGTTCGCCCTGCCGCCGGCCGAGGCCGATCAGACGACCCCGGACGAACCGGCCCAGGCCCAGGCCCAGGCCCACCAAGGCGTTCAGGCCGGGCAGTCGGGCCAGTCCGGCCAGTCCGGCCACGGGCAGGGGACCGAGGCGGTCGCCGCTTCGGCCGCCGCCGGTGACGGGGTGGCCGCGGAGGGGCGGCACGACGCCGTACCGCACGACCAGTCCGCCGATCACACCCCGCCGCAGCCGCATCCCACGAGTGCGCCTACGGGCCGTCGGCGGCGGGCCGTGGTGCCGCAGCAGGGCGAGGGGGCCCCGGGGCAGGCGCCCGGTGGTGCGGCGGGTGCCGCGCCGGCAGGTTCCGTACCGGGTGCTGCCGTGCCGGGTGCTGCCGTGCCGGGTGCTGCCGTGCCGCATGGTTCCGTGCCCGCGGGGCCCGGGCAGGGCGTTCCCGCGCAGCAGGACGCCGCGGGGCAGGTCCCGCCGGGGCAGGGCGCGCCCGTCCAGGTCGGGGCGGCCGCCGCGCAGGTCGCGCCGAGGGCGGCCGTGCCGCCGCAGGGCAACGCCGTTCAGCCCCAGGGGAACGCTCCGCAGGGCGGCATCCCCCAGCCGCAGGGCGTGTCCGTCCCCGCGCAGGGCGGGCTCGGGCACAGCGTGCAGGCGGCCCTCCCGGGCCAGGCGCTGCAGCCGCCGGCCCAGGGCGCGCAGCCCCTGCCGCAGCAGGGCGTCGCCGCACCGGCGCAGCAGCCCTCCGCCGGGCAGCCGCTCCCCGCCGAGGCCGCCCCCGGGCAGGGCACCCCCGCCCACGGCTCCCCGGCCCACGGCAGCCCGGCCCACGGCAGCCCGGCTCAGGGCGGCACCCCCGCCCCCCGGCCCTGGCCCGCCGCCGACGACAGCACGGGGGCCGGTGTCGCCGCCGTACCCCCGAACGGCGCACCCCCTCAGGCACCGCAGCCGAACACCCCGGCTCCGAACGCCCAGGCCGCGAACACCCCGGCCCCGGGCGCCCCGTTGCCGCCGGAGGGCGCGGCACAGGCACAGGCACAGGCACAGCGGGCGGCTCAGCCGTTGCCCGCTGAGGCCTCGGCGCCGGTCGATCCGAACTCGACGCAGGGGCGGGCGATCAGCGTGCGGACGCTGGGACAGGGCGTGCCGTTCAACCGGCAGGCGGCCCAGGTCCAGCAGCCGGCGGCCCTGTCCGTCCCTCTGCCGACGGCGACGCCTCCCCCGCACCAGCCGGGCGGATCGGGCCGGCGCCGCAAGCTCGGCACACCGCCCGACCCGGCCACGCGTACCGATCAGGCCACCCGTACGGAACCGGCGTCCCGCCCGGACCAGGGACAGCGCCCCGACCAGGCGGCGCGCCCCGAGCAGGCGGCACGTCCGGAGCAGGCCGCGCGTCCGCATCCGACGGCCGAGGCGACGCCCGCGCCGGTCGCCGCACAGGTGCCCGCCCAGGCGTCCGCTCCCGCCCCGGCTCAGCCGTCCCTCGCCGGTCAGTCCCGGCTCACGCAGCTGACCGAGGGCGGCGGCCGGTCGTACGCCATAGGTGCCCCGGACGAGAACGCCGCCGAGGGGCCCGAGCCGCTGGACGGGCCCGGGGGTGCCGTCGAGGTGGCCGATCCACCGCGGCCGCAGCCGATGGACGACGAGTTGCCGCCGGAGCCGCTGGACAACCCGCGGCGGCTGCTGGTCTGGCCCGCGCCGGACGTCAGCACGCAGCAGGCGCTGAGCGACCGCGGTTACCGGCCGGTGATCGTGAACTCGCGTGAGGAAGTCGACGCGCAGATCGCGGCGTTCCCCGCCGCACTGTTCGTCGACCCGCTGACCGGGCCGATCACCCGTACCGCGCTGCAGTCGCTGCGGCAGGCCGCCGTGGCCGCCGAGGTGCCCGTCCTCGTCACGGCCGGGCTCGGGCAGGCCTCGCGGG
This sequence comes from Streptomyces sp. NPDC050546, assembly GCF_044457425.1. Classification (NCBI taxonomy): domain Bacteria; kingdom Bacillati; phylum Actinomycetota; class Actinomycetes; order Kitasatosporales; family Streptomycetaceae; genus Streptomyces; species Streptomyces sp. NPDC050546. Next base: position 384,974 of record NZ_JBITGX010000009.1, on the reverse strand, counting down.
ACGCGGCCTACGGTGCCGATCCGGCCGTGCTGCTGAAGGCGCTGGCGCCGCGCGACAGTGAGCAGCACCCGCCGAGGGTGCTGCTGATCGAGGAGCACGCGGAGATCGCGCTGGCGCTGACGGCGACGCTGGAGCGGCGCGGGATGCAGGTCGCGCGGGCCGCGAGCGACGCGGACGCGGTGACGCTGGCGAGCGACTTCCGGCCGAACCTGGTCGTGATGGACCTGATGCAGGTGCAGCAGCGGCAGGCCGGGTTCGCCGGGATCGTGGACTGGCTGCGCGCGAACGGGCAGCTGAACCGCACCCCGCTCGTCGTCTACACCGCCGCCGTCGACCAGGCCGACCTGCCGCGGCTCGCGTCCGGGGAGACGGTGCTGTTCCTCGCGGAGCGGTCCACGAGCGGCGATGTGCAGACCCGGATCGTCGAGCTGCTGAGCAGGATCGGGACCAACTGAGCCCGGCCGGGACCGGCTGAGCAGGATCGGGACCGGCTGAGAGCAGGTCGGGAGCTGCTGAGCCGGCCGGGACCGGCTGAGTCGGCGGCCGGGGGCGGCGCCCTACCGGGCCGTCAGCCTGCGCGCCGCCTCCTTGACCGAGGCGCGCAGGCGGTCCTGGGCGTCCTCCCCGTCGCCGACCAGGATGCGCCGCATCTGCGGGACGACGGCGGTCCAGTTGGCGAGGGCGGTCAGCAGGAAGAGCAGGTCGGCCGCGGGAACGGCGTCCGTGATGACGCCCCGGTCCTGGCCCTCCCTGAGGGCGGCGACCTTGCGGACGTAGTGCTCCTGGCGGGCGGACTCGTGGGGCAGTTCGGCGCTGCCGTACTCCAGGCCCTCCCAGAAGAGCAGACGCAGCAGCTCCGGGTGGGCGGCGTGGTAGTCCATGACGCGGTCGATCCAGCTCTCGATGTCGTCCGGGACGACGGGGACGTCCTCGGCGAGGTGGAGCATCTTCTTCTCGAGGACGATCGCGAACAGCTCCGCCTTGTTGCCGAAGTAGGCGTAGATGAGCTGCTTGTTGGCCTTCGCCTCGGCGGCGATGCGGTCGATGCGGGCGCCGGCGATGCCGTGCCGGGCGAACTCGGCGACCGCCGCCTCGAAGATCCGGGCCTTGGTGGCCTCGGGGTCCCTTGGTGCCATGGGGGAGAGGGTAGCGCGCCGGGTAACCAACTGTTTGGTTGACAGGGAATCGCAGGGCGGCTCACACTGTTGCCCCATTATCCAACCAACCAGTTAGTTGTTAGAGCCGACTCCAAGGAGTCCCCCCTCGATGCCGTCAGCGACCACCACCACGTCCCGCAGGGCCGACCATGCCCCGCCGCGGCAGGCGCGTACGCCCGCCCCCGGTCTCTTCCTCACCCTGATCGCCGTGTGCAGCGCGGTCACCGCCGCCAACATCTACCTCGCCGCACCGCTGCTCTCGCTCATGGCCCGCGACTTCGGCTCGGCCCCCTCCGCCGTCGCCTGGATCGCCTCGGTCGCCCAGCTCGGCTACGCGGTCGGCCTGCTGTTCTTCGCCCCGCTCGGCGACAGCGCGAACCGGCGCCGGCTGGTCGCGGGGCTGACGGTCGTCACCGCCGTCGCGCTGAGTGCCAGTGCGGCCGCCCCGGGGGTCACCGCCCTCGCGGTCGCCATGTTCGTCGCCTCGGCCGCGACCGTCATCCCCCAGCTGCTCGTCCCGCTGGTCGCCGAACGCGCCCCCGCCGACCGGCGTGCCCGTCATGTCGCGGCCGTCATCGCGGGCCTGTTCACCGGCATCGTCGCGGCCCGGGTCCTGGGCGGTCTTGCCGGGCAGGCCTTCGGCTGGCGCTGGGTGTTCGCGGGCGCGGCCCTGCTCACCCTCGTCCTGGGGCTCGCGACCGCGTTGGTCCTGCCGTCGCGGCGGCGGCGGGAAGGCCCGCTGTTCGCCGGACTCGCCGCGCTGCCCTCGGTGCTGCGCCACTCGCCCGACCTGTGGCGGGCGTGCCTGCGGCAGGCCGGGATGTTCGGCGCGTGGAGCGCGCTGTGGACGGCGCTCTCCCTTCTGCTGACCGGGCCCGAGTACGGGCTGTCCCCCGCGACCGCCGGGCTGTTCGGGCTCTTCGGGCTGACGGCGAGTGCGGTGGCTCCGCTGGCCGGCGGGTTCGTGGACCGGTTCGGCGCGGCGCGTGTCGTACGGTCCGCGTATCTGCTCGCGGCCGTGTCCGTGCCGCTGTTCTGGCTGGGCGGGCAGGCTCTGGCCGCGCTGTTCGCCGCCGCGATCGCGATCCACGCGGCGCTCGTCGCCTCCCATGTCGCCAACCAGACCCTCGCCCTGACCTCCACGTCCACCCCGGCCACCGCCAACACCGCCTATGTGGTCGCCGGCTTCGCGGGCGGCGCCGCCGCCTCGGCTCTCGGCGGGGCCGCCTTCAGCCACTTCGGCTGGGGCGGGGTGTGCGCGGTGGCGGGGCTGTGGCTGGTGCTGGGATGGGGGCTGACCTCGGCGCGGCGGTGAGGCGATGCCGCGGGGCGGGAAGGCGGGCGCCGGGCGGATGGACTCCTGTGTGAAAGGCCGCGGGTAGCCGTATGCCGAGGGGGACATGATCGTCTTGTGCGCGAGGAAACCGTGACCCTGAGCAGGATCGTTTCGGAGGACTGGGCCGCCGTCCACACCTGGGCGTCTCTGGCCGAGGCCTGCCGTTATCAGCCGTGGGGCCCGAACACGCCGGACGAGACGCGGGAGTTCGTGGCGGGCGCGGTCGCCGCCTGGTCGGACAGCCCTCAGCGCCGCTTCCCCTACGTGGCCCGCCTCGGGCAGGAGGTCGTGGGGATGGGGGAGCTGCGGGTGCGCAGCGCACCCCGGCGCCAGGGCGAGATCTCCTACGTCGTGCATCCGCGTGTCTGGGGGCGGGGCGTCGGGACGGAGATCGGGCGGCTGCTGCTCGCGCACGCCTTCGGCGAACTGCGGCTCCACCGCGTCCACGCCACCTGCGATCCGCGGAACCTCGGCTCCGCGCGGGTGCTGGCCAAGCTCGGCATGACGCTGGAGGGACGCCTGCGGCACACTCAGCTCATTCGTGACGGCTGGCGGGACTCGCTGGTCTTCGGCGTACTCGAGGAGGAATGGCACAGCTGAGCCCCTGGCCGTGACCAGGGGCTCCACAGCGGCCGACCGGGTCAGCCGAGGCGGGTGACGTCCAGGTCGCCCTCCGCGTACTGCCTGCGCAGCACCTTCTTGTCGAACTTGCCGACGCTCGTCTTCGGGACCGCCTCGATGATCGTCCAGCGCTCCGGGAGCTGCCACTTGGCGATGTGGCCCTCGTCGGCGAGGAAGGCCCGCAGGGTCTCGAAGGTGGCGTTGGCGCCCTCCTTGAGAACGACCGTGGCCAGGGGGCGCTCGCCCCACTTGTCGTCGGGGACGGCGACCACGGCCGCCTCGGCGACGTCCGGGTGGGCCATGAGCGCGTTCTCCAGATCCACCGACGAGATCCACTCGCCGCCGGACTTGATGACGTCCTTGGCCCGGTCGGTGAGGGTGAGGTAGCCGTCGGGGGAGATGGTCCCCACATCGCCCGTCTTGAGCCAGCCGTCCTCGCTGAACTTGTCCGCGGGGCGGAGCGGGTCGGCGTCCGGGCCGTTGTAGTAGGCGCCGGCGATCCACGGGCCACGCACCTCCAGCTCACCGGCCGACTCGCCGTCCCAGGGGAGGCGTTCGCCGCCGGGGCCGGTCAGGCGGCCCTCGACGCCGGCCGGGAAACGGCCCTGGGTGAGGCGGTAGGCGAGCTCCTCCGCCGTACCGACCGCACTGGCCGGGGGACGCGCGATCGTGCCGAGCGGGGACGTCTCCGTCATGCCCCAGGCGTGGCAGACCCGCATGCCCAGCTTGTCGAAGGCCTCCATGAGGGAGGGCGGACAGGCCGCGCCGCCGATGGTGACCTGGCCGAGGAAGGAGACGTCACGCGGGTTGGCGGTCAGCTCGGCGAGCAGGCCCTGCCAGATGGTGGGGACGGCGGCCGCGTGGGTGGGCTTCTCGCTCTCGATCATCGCGGCCAGCGGGGCCGGCTGGAGGAAGCGGTCCGGCATCAGCATGTTCACGCCGGTCATGAAGGTCGCGTGCGGCAGACCCCACGCGTTCACATGGAACTGGGGCACGACGACCAGCGAGGTGTCCGCGTCGGTCAGCCCCATCGACTGGGCCATGTTGACCTGCATGGAGTGCAGATAGATGGAGCGGTGGCTGTAGACCACGCCCTTGGGGTCGCCGGTGGTGCCGGAGGTGTAGCACATGGCGGCGGCCTGGCGTTCGTCCAGCTCGGGCCAGTCGTACGACGTCGGTTTCCCGGCGATCAGATCCTCGTACTCGTGGACACCTGCGGTCGCGTCCGCGAGGAGGGAGCGGTCCCCGGGGCCGGTGACGACCACGTGCTCGACCGTCTTCAGGTGCGGGAGCAGCGGGGCGAGCAGGGGGAGCAGCGAACCGTTGGCGATGATCACGCGGTCGGCGGCGTGGTTGACGATCCAGGCCAGCTGCTCGGGCGGGAGGCGGAGGTTCAGGGTGTGCAGGACCGCGCCCATGGACGGGATCGCGAAGTAGGCCTCCACATGCTCCGCGTTGTTCCAGGCCAGAGTCGCGACCCGCTCGTCGCCGGTGACGCCGAGGTCCTCCCGGAGCGCGTGGGCCAGCTGGGCGGCGCGGGCGCCGATCTCCGCGAAGGAGCGGCGGTGCGGCTCGTCCTCACCTGTCCACGTGGTCACCTGCGATGACCCGTGGATCGTGGACCCGTGGGTCAGGATCCTCGAGATCAGCAGCGGTACGTCCTGCATCGTGCTCAGCACGGCGTCCTCCCGGGGCGACATTGCCAACGCGGTGGTAAAGGTTTGCGCTGATTCTGCGCACATACCGCGCGGTATGTCACTAGGACCGGGCGATCGATCACATCACGCCAAGCGGAATGATGGGTTCAGCGGCGGCCGAGGCGGCGTGCGAGCGGCCTGCGATGCGGGGCTCACTGGCGGACAAGTCCCAGCTCAGCGTCCTCGCGGAGCTTTCCCAGCGCGCGCGAGACGGCCGACTTCACCGTGCCCACCGAGACGCCGAGCACTTCGGCCGTCTGGACCTCGCTCAGGTCCTCGTAGTACCTGAGGACTACCATCGCCCGCTGCCGGGCGGGCAGCCGCATGATCGCCCGCCACATCGCGTCGCGCAGCGCCTGCTGCTCGGCCGGGTCGTCGCGGCCGGTCACCGGCTCCGGCTCGGGCAGCTCGTCGCAGGCGAACTCGTCGACCTTGCGCTTGCGCCACTGCGACGTCCGCGTGTTCAGCAGCGCCCGGCGCACATAGCCGTCGAGGGCGCGGTGGTCCTCGATACGCTCCCAGGCGACGTACGTCTTGGTGAGCGCGGTCTGCAACAGGTCCTCCGCGTCGCTCGGGTTGCCGGTGAGCGAGCGGGCGGTACGCAGCAGCACCGGCTGGCGGGCCCTGACGTACGACGAGAACGACGGGTACGGAAGAGTCTGCGCCGCTGGTGAGGCGGCCTTCGACGCGCTGGTGCAGACGAGTGTGGTCATGGCTCAACGCTATGAGCGGGGGCGGGTCCGGCGGATCGGCCGCAGGTCCCGAAGCGGGATCCCCCTCAGGTTGTAGGGGTAGGGCCGGCTGCACCTCCTAGAGGTGGAGCGGAGGGACGGGGGTACTGCGGGTTGTCCCCTCCGGGTCGGCGGTGAGTACGAGTCCCGACGTAGGCACACCCGTCCCCGCCGTCACCAGGACCCGCTCCGCTCCGGGTATCCGGTTCACCGCGGTCCCCCTGATCTGCCGGACGGCCTCCGCCACCCCGTTCATCCCGTGCAGGTACGCCTCCCCCAGCTGTCCCCCGTGCGTGTTGAGCGGCAGGCGCCTCTCGGCGACGAAGTCCGGTGCCTCGCCGGGGCCGCAGAAGCCGAACTCCTCCAGCTGCGTCAGCACGAACGGTGTGAAGTGGTCGTAGAGGATCCCCACGTCGATGTCGGCGGGCGCGAGTCCGGAGGTCCGCCACAGCTGCCGGGCCACCACCGCCGACTCGGGCAGGCCGGTCAGGTCGTCGCGGTAGAAGCTGGTCATCTGCTCCTGCGCGCGTCCCGCGCCCTGAGCCGCCGCCGCGATCACGGCGGGCGGGTGGGGCAGGTCGCGGGCCCGCTGCACCGAGGTGACCACGAGGGCCTGGCCGCCGTCGGTCTCCTGGCAGCAGTCCAGCAGCCGCAGCGGCTCGACGATCCAGCGGGACGCGGCGTGGTCGGCCAGGGTGATGGGCCGGCCGTGGAAGTAGGCCGCCGGGTTGGTCGCCGCGTACGCGCGGTCGACCACGGCCACGTGCCCGAACACCTCCGGCGTCAGCCCGTAGGTGTGGAGGTACCGCTGGGCCGCCATCGCCACCCAGGAGGCCGGGGTGAGCAGGCCGAACGGCAGCGACCAGCCGAGCGCGGCGCCCTCTGCCGACGGCTCGCGGTGCCGGACCCCGGAGCCGAAGCGGCGTCCCGAGCGCTCGTTGAACGCCCGGTAGCAGACGACCACGTCCGCCACGCCCGCGGCGATCGCGAGGGCGGCCTGCTGGACGGTGGCGCAGGCCGCGCCGCCGCCGTAGTGGATGCGGGAGAAGAAGGAGAGCTCGCCGATGCCCGCCGCCTGGGCCACGGTGATCTCGGGGCTGGTGTCCATGGTGAACGTGACCATCCCGTCGACGTCGGCCGGGACGAGCCCGGCGTCCGCCAGCGCCGCCCGCACCGCCTCGACGGCCAGCCGCAGCTCGCTGCGCCCCGAGTCCTTGGAGAACTCGGTGGCCCCGATACCGACGATGGCCGCCCGCCCGCCGAGGGTGTCGTGCCGACGGGGGCTCATGCCGGGCCTCCCGGGGGCGTTGCCGGGCTTCTTGGGTGCATTCCCGGGCCTCCTCTGCTCACGCCGGGCCAGGCAACTGGGGTCCCTCGAGCGCCCGGGGCGGCTCGGGCGCCCGGGGAGACGCAGCACACGGCGGTCGCGGAGACACGGCACACGGCGGTCGCGGAGATGATGTCGCCGGTCATGACGGTCCGCCGGGGTCCGTCGTCGTCCCGGCTCCCGGCGGGACCATGACCGTCACCGTGCCGGTGACGTGCTTGCCGAGGCCGTTCGCGCCGACGATCCGGACCGTCACCATGTCGCCGTCGACCTCCTCGACCGTGCCCGTCAGCACCATCGTGTCGCCGGGGTGGTTGGGCGCGCCGAGCCGGATGGCCACCCGGCGCAGCACGGCCCGCGGGCCGAAGTGGTCCGTGATGTACCGGCCGACCAGGCCGTTGGTCGTCAGGATGTTCATGAAGATGTCCGGGGAGCCCTTCTCCCGGGCCAGGTCCGGGTCGTGGTGCACGTCCTGGTAGTCGCGGGACGCGATCGCCCCGGCGACGATCAGGGTGCGGGTGACCGGGATCTCCAGGGGCGGCAGACGGTCGCCGGCCTTCACCTCGTCACCCCCTGGAACACGGGCAGGACCAGTTCGTCGTCGTAGCGCCGGAACTCGAGCCGGACCGGCATGCCGATCCGCACCTTGTCGTACGGCACCCCGACCACGTTGCTGACGATCCGCACGCCCTCCGCGAGCTCGATCAGCCCGACCGCGTAGGGACCCGCCGCGTCAGCGGCATGATCGGATGCGGTGAAGGCCGGGAAGGGCGGGTGGTGCATGACGACGTACGAGTAGACCGTGCCCTCGCCGCTCGCCTCGACGGTGTCCCACTCCGGGGAGCCGCAGCTGTTGCAGCCCGGCAGCCAGGGGAAACGCAGGTCACCGCAGCCGGTGCAGCGCTGGATGAGCAGCTCGTGGCGGGCCACGCCCTCCCAGAAGCCGGAGTTGTCGCGGTTGACGACCGGGCGGGGGCGGCGTTGACCGGGCGGTTCGGGCTCCTGCTTCTTCGGCCGGCGTGCCGGGGCGTACTTGAGGATGCGGAAGCGGTGGGTGCCGGCGAGTTCGCCGCCGGCCCGGATGTCCGTACGGGTCGTGACGAAGTAGCCCGCGCCCAGCTTCGTGGTCTTCAGGTCCGAGACCGACTCGATCACCGAGTCGAAGGTGATCTCGTCGCCGGGGCGCAGGGGGCGCGGATACTCCTGCTCGCAGTCGGTGGCGACGACCGCGTCGTAGCCCGACTCGTCGAGCAGGCGGAGGAGTTCGTCGTAGGCCGCCGTGCGTTCCGGGCGGCGGGTCAGGCCGGCCATGGTCCACGCCTGGAGCATGGTGGGGGGAGCGATGGCGTCCGGTCCGGTGTAGGCGGGGCTGGTGTCGCCCATGGCCTCGCACCAGTGCCTGATCATCGGCTCGTTGACGGGGTCCCGGCCGACCCCGGTGACGGCGGCCGGGCGGCCCTCGTAGGCCTTCAGGCGCGCCTCGAACTCCTCGTGGACCTCCGTCTCACCGCTCACGGTTTCTGACTGTCCGTCAGATCAGCTGCGGCGTCAAGACATCGCACCCCCACGGACGCCAAAACGCCTGCGCGGCGGCACCGAAGTACCGCCGCTCAGACGCTTGTCACCCCACGATGCACACCCACACGAACGGCGGGCCGATGCCGGTACACCGGCCCGCTCAGCTCACCACCACAGCGGGGTGAAGCTGACGGCGGTGTTGTCGTTGCCCTGGTTGACGGCCGTGAAGGCCGAGCCGTTGACCTGGGCGGTGTTGCTCTGGTTCGAGGCGCCCTCGCCGACGGCCTGCTGGTTCGTGGTGGACGAGGTGCCGAAGTTGTCGCCGCCGACACCACTGCCGAGGACACCCGCCTCGGCCTCCGTGACGGACGCGATCGATCCGTTGTCCGCGAAGGAGCCGTTGTCCGCCGTCGCGATGCCGCTGAAGAGGACGGCCGCGAGCGGAAGGGCGGAGACGGCGGCGATGACGCGGGCGGTACGGATGCTTGCCATGTTGTTGTCCCTCCAAGGACTTCAGAGACTTCGGAGACTTCAGAACCAAGGACTGCGTGGAGAAGTACTGCTGCTTCCAGGGAAGTTGGCCGACCGCCCTGGTCCGTTGCTCGACGTCGCGAGTCCAGAGTTGCCCACCGAATCCCCGGCGAACCACACCGGAAGCCCCTATTCGCACTCAAGCGTGATGACATGTCGATAAACCCCTTTGCGTCACTTCAGTACCGGACTGGGGTTGGAAGAGGCGGTTCGAACCCTGGTGCCGCAAGGGCGGAAGCGTTCCAGCACTTTTCGCACACAGGCCTCGACCCCGGCGCGTCGCACCCGCTCCCTCTTTCCTTTTTCGAACGTACGTACGAAACTAGAAGCATGGCCACCACCGACCGGCAGGCCACGACGCTGGCCCTCGCACACGCCCTGTCAGCCGCCGAACGCGGACTGGCCGTCATCCCCCTGTCCCGCACCAAGCTCCCGGCGCTGCGCTCCCCGCACCACGACGACCCCGCCCCCTCCCTCTGCCACGGCGCGTGCGGCCGACTCGGCCACGGCGTGTACGACGCCTCCAGCGACCCGGCCCGCATCCGCGAACTCTTCGCCGCCGCGCCCTGGGCGACCGGCTACGGCATCGCCTGCGGCCTGCCCCCGCACCAGCTGATCGGCGTCGACCTCGACGTGAAGACCGGCACGGACTCCTCGGCCGCCCTGCGCGAGCTGGCCCTGCGGCATCTGTTCACCATCCCCCCGACGGTGGTGGTCCTGACCCCGTCCGGCGGGCGTCACCTCTGGCTGAGCGGTCCACCCGACGTGGTGGTCCCCAACTCGGCGGGCCGTCTCGCCCCCGGCATCGACATCCGGGGCGCCGGCGGCTACCTCGTCGGCCCCGGCTCCCGCACGGGCCAGGGGGTGTACGCCGCCGCCCCCGGTACCGCGCACCTGGCGCCCGCCCCCTGCCCCCGCTCCCTGCTGCGGCTGCTGCTCCCGCCACCCCGCTCCCACCACCCCACGCCCCCGTCGGCCGGCGGGCACGGCCAGGGCCTGGTCCAGTTCGTCCTCGCCGCGCACGAGGGCCAGCGCAACACACGGCTGTTCTGGGCGGCCTGCCGGGCGTACGAGGACGGCATCGGCCCGGCGCTCGTGGATCCCCTGGCCGAAGCGGCCCGGAGCACCGGACTGTCCGAGCGTGAGGCCCGGGCGACGATCGCGTCGGCGGCCCGGATGACGGGGCACCGGCCATGAGCAGGGCCTCGTCCACCAGCACCGAAAGACCTCCATGCACCAGTACGCCAGACCGCCGGCCATGGCGCTCGCACGCCTCACTCTCGCCTCCGGCCGCTCGGTGGACCTCGCCGAACTGCGGTTCTCGTCGACCTACGGCGACCTGCTCTCGGCCTGCGGCGACGCGCTGGAGGGCTATCCCTGCAAGCCGGTCAACGATCTGCGGATCCGCGAGCTGCTGCGCGCCGCCGAGCGGTCCCACCCCGGCACGCCCGTCCACCTCGTCCCGCCCCCGCGGGAGCGCCCCGACCAGTACGCGGGCGGACTCGGTCCCGTCGAGGTGCTGCCCGCCGTGGCCTGCCTCGGTACGTTCCACTCCGTCGCCCTCGATCCGGCCCGCGACCCGGTCCTGTACCGCTCGCGCCTGGCCGTGCTCTGGTTCCAGTCGGCCCCGCACCTGCCCTCGGGCTGCGACACGGAGCGGGCGCTGCGGGACATCGACTGGCCGGGACTGGCCCGGGACGCGCGGGCGCCTGCGTAGGGTCGCCCGATGAGCGCTTCCCGTACGGAACTGCCGCGCTGGCAGTTCGAGTTGACCTGGTCGCTGTTCGAGTACCACCTGGAGCGGCTGGAGCCCGGGGACTTCCTCTGGGAGCCCGCGCCCCTCTGCTGGACGATGCGCCGGGCGGCCGACGGCACCTGGGCACCGGACTGGGCGGACACCGAGCCCGACCCCGTGCCCGTCCCGACGATCGCCTGGGTGAGCTGGCACATCGGCTGGTGGTGGAGCGTCACCCTGGACCACGTGCGGGGCCGGCCGCCCCGCGACCGCACGGACATCGCCTGGCCCGGCGAGGGCGCCCCGACCGTCGAGTGGCTGCGCGACCTGCGCACTCAGTGGCTGGAGGTCCTGGACGGCCTCACCGACACCGACCTGGACGCCACCGCCTCGTTCCCGCAGCAGGACGACCCCCAGTACACCGTCGCGCACATGGTGGCCTGGGTGAACGCCGAGTTGATGAAGAACGCGAGCGAGATCGGCCAGCTGCGGATGCTGCGGGCGGCGTCGGCTGCTCAGTCCGCTGTGTAGTGGGGGCGGCGAAGGTGCCAGGGGCGTGACATCGTGGTGGCATGAGCATCGACGTCCGCCCGGCCGCGAATTTCGAGGACGTCCGGGCCGTGCTCGGGCCGAAGTCGCCCGGGGCGAATGTCTGCTGGTGCCTGAGCTACCGGATCCCGTCCAAGCTCAACAAGGAACTGCGCGGCCCGGCCCGCGGTGACCACGTCGCGGAGCTGTGCGATGCGGACCCTCCCCCGGGTGTGCTCGCCTACGACGGTGACGAACCGGTCGGCTGGGCCGCCGTCGCACCGCGCTCGGACACCTCCTTCGCCCGCAACCGCAAGATCCCGCACGTCGACGATCTGCCCGTCTGGTCGCTCTGGTGCGTCCGGGTCCGCCCCGGCCACCGCAAGCAGGGCATCTCGCACGCGCTCATCGCCGGAGCGGTCGACTTCGCCCGCGCCCGGGGCGCACCGGCGATCGAGGCGTACCCCCTCGACAACGGCGACGCCAAGGTCGACCTGACGATGGCCTACGCCGGTCTGAGGAAGAACTTCGAGCGAGCCGGCTTCATCTACGCGGCACCGACCACATCGGTGCTGGCGGGCCATCCCCGCATCCTGATGCGCCTCGACCTGCGCTGAGCGGACGGGCATACGAATGCCCGACCGCTGGCGACGGGGGATGCACCAGCGGTCGGGCTATGGCCAAGGGTAACAAGCGCTTGCGCGGGAAGAGCCGACTGACCGTCAGGAAAGCCGGGTTGTGACTCGTATCACTCAACTGCCGGGCGGGTCCGCCCTGTTGCCGCACACCGGCCTCACCGGCCGGCGCACGGCGCGTCATAGGAGAGCCGGGGCAGGTACTCACGCCAGGTGTCCGGCGTCAGAACTCCCCGGGTCATCGAACAGATACGGCGTACGGCCTCGTCGGTGTCCAGGTTCCAGAGCCGGATGCTGTCGGCGCCGCTCGACACCCCGAGCATGTGGCTGTTCGGGCTGAACGCCAGGAAGTTGCCGGTCTTGGCGTTGGGGCTCATCGACTGGCCGATCGCGGTGGCCCCGGCGGGGTCGGAGACGTTCCACAGCCGGACCGTGCTGTCGTTGCCGCCGCTGGCCAGGGTGCGGCCGCTCCGGCTGAACGTCAGGGACACGACCGCTTCCGTATGACCCCTGAGGCGTGCCGGCTCTGAGGCGTCGGCGGGGTCCTCGATGTCCCAGAGGCGCACCGAGTTGTCGTCCCCGGCACTGGCCAGCGTCCGGCCGTCGGGGCTGTAGGCGAGGACGTTGACGGCTCCGAGATGCCCCCTGAGAGGCGCGCGCAGCAGGGTCGGCCGACCGGGACCGGCCGCGTTCCACAACCTGATCGTGCCGTCCGCGCTGCCGCTGGCGAGCGTACGGCCGTCCGGGCTGAAGACGACGGCGTTGACGTACCCCTTGTGACCGGTGAGGGGCGCTCCCAGCCGGCGGGGACGGGACGGATCGCGGATGTCCCACAGCTGGATGGTGCGGTCGTCGGAGGCGGTCACCAGGACCTGCCCGTCCGGGCTGAAGGCCAGCGGGTCGGCGAACTTGATGCGCAGGGGGATGGCGGACCCGTGCGGAACAGGATGTTCCGGATCGCTGAGGTTCCACAGCTGCAGCGCCCGGCTGCCCGTCACCACCGCGAGGGTGCGGCCGTCCGGGGAGAACTCCAGGGAGCGGACACCGCCGTCCGGCCGGAACGGCCGGCCCATCCGCACCGGCCTGCCGGGCGTCCGCACGTCCCACAGCCGCACCCGCCCGTCGAGCGCCGCCGTCGCGAGCACCCGCCCGTCCGGGCGGAACACTCCGGTCCGGCCGATCATGTCCGACTTCGGCAGCGACCACAGACGGACCTTGTTGTCGCCCGCCCCGGTGGCGAGGGTGCGCCCGTCGGGGCTGAAGCCGAGCGCGTACATCTCGCCGCTGCTGCCCGCCAGGGGCCCGCCGACCTGCGACGGGTACGCCGGATCACTCACCTTCCACAGGCTCGCGGTGCTGTCCGCGCTGGCGGCGGCGAGCATGTTCCCGTCAGGGCTGAAGGCCACGGACCACACCGCCCCGGTATGGCCGGTGAGTGGCGTACCGATCGGTGCCGGGCGACGTGAATCGGCCATGTTCCACAGCCGCACGGTGTTGTCGGAGCTGCCGCTGGCGAGCGTACGGCCGTCCGGGCTGAAGGCCACCGAGTGCACGGTGGCGGTGTGGCCGGTCAGCTGCTCCCCGGCCCGCTCCGGACGCCGGGGGTCGGTCACGTCCCACAGCCGGATCGCCCCGTCGTCGCCACCGGCCGCCAGCGTCTTGCCGTCCGGGCTGAACGCCACCGAGCGCACGGCGGCCTTGTGCCCGGTCAGGGGCTTGCCCAGGGCCCGCGGCCGGCGCGGATCAGCCACATCCCACAGCCGGACGGTGTGATCGTCGCCGACGGAGGCCAGCGTCTTGCCGTCCGGGCTGAAGGCGACCAGGTAGATCGTGCCGTCATGGCCGGTCAGCGGCTTGCCGAGCCGCTTCGGCCGGCCGGGGTCCGTCACGTCCCACAGCCGGATCGTGCCGTCGTCGGACGCGCTGGCGAGGGTACGGCCGTCCGGACTGAAGACCGCGCTGCTCACCCAGCTGGTGTGGCCGGTGAGAGGCTCGCCCAGGGGCTTCGGGCGCTTCGGGTCGGCCACGTCCCACAGCCGTACGGTCCGGTCGTAGCTGGCCGTGGCCAGGGTCCGCCCGTCCGGGCTGAACGTCGTGAGGTAGACGGCGCCCGTGTGGCCGACCAGCGGCGTGGCCAGCGGGGCGTTCACGATGGAGATCAGCCGGCTGTTCGCGCCCTTGTCGTCCGGCCGCAGCCGGTGCGCCACCAGGTCGAGCTGCGCGGACAGCGACGGATCCGTGTCCTGGACGCGGTCGGCCTGGGCGAGGACCTGCTCGAACACGGCCTCGTCCCGCTGCTTCGAGGCGATGACGGCCGACCCCACGGCCAGCATCGCCAGGACGACCAGCGTCGCCACCGCGCCCCGGCTGATCCAGGTCACGCGCCGGCGCAGCCTGACCGAGGCGGCCAGGAACTCCACGGCGCTCCGGGTCAGGAACCTGTCCCCGGCGGATCTCGCCCAGCCGTGGGCCTGTTCCAGCCGGGAGCCCCGGTACAGCAGTGACGTGTCGCGGCTCGACTCCTCCCAGGCCCGGCCGTCCTCCTCCAGGCGCTGGCGCAGCAGATTGCCCTGCCGGTCGTCGTCGATCCAGTCGCGCAGGCGCGGCCAGGCGTGCAGCAGCGCCTCATGGGTGATCTCCACCGTCTCCGCGTCGAGGGTCACCAGCCGGGCGCGGACCAGCGCCTCCAGGGACTCCTCGGTCTTGCCCGGGTCGGTCGACTCCTCGGCCAGCTTCCGCCGGGTCCCTCGTCTGCGGGTGGCCTGGGTGTCCTCACCGAGGCGGACCAGCCGGAGCAGGAGCAGCCGCGCCGCCGTGCGGGCCGCCGGGTCGAGGCCGGACCAGGCCCGCTCGGCGGTCGCAGCGACGGCGCCCTGGATGCCGCCGGCCGCGCGATAGCCGGCGAGCGTCAGCCGGCCCGCCTTCCTGCGCTGCCAGGTGGCGAGCAGGGCGTGCGAGAGGAGGGGGAGCACACCCGCGTCATGGGCCCCGCGCGGGCCGTCGGCGCTGACCTCCCGCACGATCAGCTCCGCCAGGCCCGGTTCCAGCTCCAGGCCGACGGCCTTGGCCGGTCCGGTCACCGCCTCGCGCAGCTCCGCGGTGGTCAGCGGCCCGAGCACCATGTGCCGGTGCTGGAGCGCGTCGGCCAGTTCGGGATACCTGAGGCAGCGCTCGTAGAAGTCGGCGCGGATGCCCAGGACCACGACGGCCGGGGCCGGTTCGTCCCGACCGCCGGGTGAGCACGCGGCGTGCAGGGCCTCGATGAACGCACGCCGGTCCGCCTCGTCGGGGCAGAGGGTGAACGTCTCCTCGAACTGGTCCACGATGAAGACGGGACGCGCACCGGAGGGCGCCTCGCGCCGCGCCCAGGCGGCTACGGCGGCACGGACGGCGTCCGCGGAGGGGGGAACGCCGGGTCCGCCCTGTTCCGCGGCGCCGACGTCGGGGTGCTGTGCCCTCGGCTCAGGTCCCGCTTCCGGTTCCGTTCCTGTGCCCGGTCCCGGTCTCGTGCCCGTGCCCGGTCCCGTTTCCGTTTCCGTGGCAGACGGGACGCCAGGCGGGTCTCCCGCCTCGGACGGCTCTCCCGCCTCGGACGGCTCTCCCGCCTCGGGCAGGAGGACGGGCCGCAGTTCGGGTATGCGGCGGGTCAGCTCCGCCAGCGGGTCACCGCCCGGGAGGAGTTGCACGACCGTCCGCGCCCGGCCCTGCTCCGCGCCGTCGTCGCCGCCCAGCGCGCCGTCCCGCAGGGCGGGCACCAGACCGGCGTTCAGCAGCGAGGACTTGCCCGCTCCCGACGCGCCCACCAGCATGACCAGGCCGCCCGCCTCCGCCACGGCCCCGAGCTGCGCGACGATCGCGTCCGTGCTGCGCTCCCGGCCGAAGAACCAACGGGCGTCCTCCCGGCGGTAGGAGGCCAGTCCGCGGTACGGGCACACGCCGCCGGGCGCGGGCGAGGCCTCGGCCGGAGTCCCCTCCTGCTCCGGAGACCCCGCGGGACGCTCCGCGACCGGGTCGGCCACCGCCCGTTCCCACAACCGCTGCCACTGGCCGAGGTCGTACAGGCCCGGGGACACCGGAGTGGGCCGCGAGCGCCGCGCCTCGGGTATCAGCACGAGCAACACGGCCGCGAGAGCGGCGAACTGGGCGGGTACGTTCCGGGCCCGCCGCCAGTCACTGATGCGCTGGGCGGACACCCTCACCGGCCGCCCGCGCTCGTCGACCCGCTGGAGCCGGACGACCGCTTCGGACACACGCTTGAGGGGAGGGTTCCCGGCTTCCTTGTACAGCAGTGAGAGGCGTTCCGCGAAGGCGGTGCGTGCCCCCGAGTCGGAACTCAAGGTCTCCACTCCTTACTTGTCACACCTGGACGTCCGGACCGGAAAACTCACTCTATACGGCTGACCTGCGGTAATACCGTCCGTCCGGCACCGGATTCTCCTCGCGGGCAGCCGGAAATGGCAGGATCCGGGAGCAGCAACGGACCATTCCGGTCAGCTTCCATCCGCTGCCATCCGCTTCCGTCCGCTGCCATCCGCGCCGGACGGCGGTAGCTCCACCGTTCGACACCGGTCCCCACGAGGGGAGGGACCGGTGTCGGACGACGTGGTCCGCCTCCGATGATCCTCCCCGCCGTCACGCGCCTTGCAACCCTGGATAACTGACGATACGTCAGCTAAGGTCGCGCCTGCCGTACCTACCGCTTCCGGAGCGACGTACAGGGGTGAGCGCGATGGAGACACGTCCCGAGAGCCCGGAGCCGCAGGGCGATCCACGCTGGGTGGCGATGCTCTACCGGCCGGCCGCGAGGTCCTGGCGGGCCGCCGCGGAGTCGCCCCACCGCCCGCCCGTGCTGTACGCGCTCGGCGAGATGACCCAGACCATGCGCGCGCGGGGCGACGAGGTGACCGTCGCGCTCTGGGGGCCGAAGGACGGCGCGTGGCACCTGTTCGACACCCCGCTGACTCAGTCGGCCTCACCTCAGCCGAGCCCGGGCGCGGAGTCCCCCGGCGAACCGGCCGTGCTCGCCGAGCGGATGACCGGCCGCCGCCACCAGGTCCTCATGGCCGGGCTGAGCAAGGCGGGCCTCTACGACCTCACCCCCGAGGACGAGACGACCGTCCAGGCCCTCGTCGAACGGCTCGACGAGCCCGCCGTCCGCCGGGTCGCCCACTGGCTCGCCGCCGCCGGCACCCGCTAGCCGGGCCGGTTCAGCCGGCGGCGCGCTGGGCAGAGGAAGGGTCATGAAGGTCTCTGTCGACCGCGACCTCTGTTACGGCTCCGCCGAATGCGCCCACCGGGCCCCGGCGGTCTTCGAGTTCGCCGACGGATTCGGCGTCGTCCGCCCGGGCCGGGACCATACGGACGACCCGGCGGTCCTGGAAGCGGCGGAGAAGTGCCCCAGCCAGGCCATCACGATCACTGACACGCCCTCGTCGCCGGCCCGCCCGTAGCGAGGGCCGCTGCCGATGCCACTGCCGTCGCCAGCGCCGCCCCCGTCCCCGTCCCCATCGCCATCGCCATCGCCATCGCAATTGCCGGGCCTGCTCGCGGTCTTCGCCCACCCCGACGACGAGTCCCTGGTGGCGGGCGGCGTCCTCGCCCGGCACGCGTCCGCGGGCGCTCGCACGGCGGTCGTCACCGCGACCTGGGCGGCGGACACCCCACGCGCCACGGAACTGGCCGAGGCGTGCCGCATCCTCGGCGCCGGCAAGCCACGCATGCTCGGTCACGCCGACTCTCGCGTGCCCCACTCGGCGCCCGGCAGACCCCGCTGGTGCGACGCCCCGCTCGACGAGGCGGTGGGGGAACTGGTCGCGGTGATCCGCGACTTCCGCCCGGAGATCGTCGTCACCCACGACGGCTACGGCGGTCTGACCGGGCACGAGGACCATGTGCACACCCACCGCGCGACCCTGCTCGCGGTACACGCCGCGGGACTCGAACGCCTCTGCCCGGACGCCGGTGAGCCCTGGCAGCCGAGCGCCCTGTACCTGGCCACGCATCCGCACTCCGCCGTCCGGACGTGGGGCGGGCATCTGGCCCCCACCGGCAAGACGATGCGCACGGTCCCCGACGACCGGATCACGGCGACCGTCGACGTCACGCCGTGGCTGGATCAGAAGACCGCCGCCGTCCTTGCCCACCGCACGGAGGTGGCACGAGGAGCCGCCCCGGGCCTGATCGCCGCCCTCCCGGCACCCGAGCGCGAGCGGTTGCTCGGCACCGAGTGGTACATCCGCCACGACCCGGTGAGCACGGCACCGCCACAGACGGAACTCCGGCCCTAGGCCGGCGCCCCGCCGGGGTCAGTGCTCCACCGCAGCCCCGAGAGCGCCCGGGCCCGGGCCTCCACGACGGCCATCCGGGCATCTCGCTCGGCACGGTCCACATGGGCCGCCTGCCCGGTCACCTGGCCCTCCCACTTCCGGTACAGCAGCCCCACCTCCCCCGTGAACCACCCGCGGCTCACGGCGTTCAGCGCGAGCAGCAGCCCCGTGTCCTCCGAAGCGGGCAGGGCCATCCACCCGCCCAGGGCCAGCAGCAACTCCCGCCGCACGCACAGCGACGCCGGATGGACCTGCGCGAGGAAGCCGTTCGCCTTCCAGTGCTCGAGCACCGCCCCGCGCTCGATCGGCCCCTGGTCGGGGTCGCCCGGAAACCCGGCCGTCGACCCGTCGGGCAGGAGATCCAGCACGCGCGACGTCGCCCACCCCAGGGTGCGGTCGCCCTCCAGCACCGCCAGGTCCCGCGCGAGCGCGCCCGTCGGCAACTGGTCGTCGGCGTCCAGGACCTTCACATACGCGCCCTCGGCATGCGCCAGCGCGATGGTCCGAGCCACTCCGGGCCCACCGGCCCGGCCCTGCCGGAACGTCACCCGGGCGTCCTCGGGCACATACAGCGCCACGTCCCGGCCCGCCCCGTCCTCCTGGATCACCCAGTGCCACTCCCAGCCCTCCGGCAGCCGCTGCTCGCACAGGGATCTGTGGGCCTCCGGCAGAAACCGGGCCGACGGGCCGTGCACAGCGGTGACGACGACGATGCGCCGGCTCACGCGCCCCCTCTCACGACGAAACACACGACACACACGACGCATGCGCGACGAACACGCGAGAGGGGCCACCGAGCACGCTCGGCAGCCCCTCTCACCCGCAACACTTCAGCCACGCGGAGGCGGTGGGATTTGAACCCACGGTGACATCGCTGCCACGACGGTTTTCAAGACCGTTCCCTTCGGCCGCTCGGGCACGCCTCCCCGCGCCGGCCGGTGATCGGCGGCGCGGGGACAAGGGTAACGGGTCGGTGCGCGCGGGTGGGGATCAGTTGTCGCCGGTGCGCGACCCCAGGGTCACGTCGACGGTCTGCTGCTTGCCGCCGCGCTCGTAGGTGATGGTGACCTTGTCACCGGGCTTGTGGGTCCAGATCTCGCCGATCAGGGTGGGGCCGGAGTCGATCACCCGGTCGTCGAGCTTGGTGATGACGTCGCCGGGCTTGAGACCCGCCTTGGCGGCCGGGCCGCCGGGCTCGACCGGTGCGGCGCCGCCCGCGCCCTGGTCGGTGATCTGCGCGCCGTCCGAGCTGTCGTCAAGGGAGACGGAGGCGCCGATCTTCGCGTACACCGGCTTGCCGGTCTTGATCAGCTCCTGGGCGACGTACTCGGCCTGGTTGATCGGGATGGCGAAGCCCAGGCCGATCGAGCCGGACTGGCCGGTGCCGAAGCCGCCGTTGCCGGTGGACTGGATCGCGGAGTTGATGCCGATGACATTGCCCTGCGCGTCCAGCAGCGGGCCGCCGGAGTTGCCCGGGTTGATCGAGGCGTCGGTCTGCAGGGCGCTCATGTACGACGCCTGGCTGCCGCTGCCGTCGCTGGAGGCCACCGGGCGGTTCTTGGCGCTGATGATGCCCGTCGTCACCGTGTCGGACAGTCCGAAGGGGGCGCCGATCGCGATGGTCGCGTCGCCGACGGCCACCTTCTCCGAGTCGCCGAGGGTGAGGGGCTTCAGGTCGGAGGGGGCGTTCTTGAGCTTCACGACCGCCACGTCGTAGCCCTGCGCGTGGCCGACCACCTCGGCGTCGTACTTCTTGCCGCTCGGGAAGGTCGCGGTGAGCTTGCCGCCGTCCACCGCGCCCGCCACCACGTGGTTGTTGGTGACGATGTGGCCCTGCTTGTCGAAGACGAAGCCCGTGCCGGTGCCGCCCTCGCCGCTGTTGCTCTCGGCCTCGATCGTGACGGTGCTCGGCAGCGCCTTGGCGGCCACGCCCGCGACCGTGCCCGGGTCGCGCTTGAGGTCGCCGCCGCTGGTGGAGGCGGAGACCGTCGTGGAGCCGGAGTTCTCGTCGTTGTTCTTCGCCAGGGTGTAGCCGAGGCCGCCGCCCAGACCGCCCGCGACCAGCGCGGCCGCCAGGATCGCGACGACCAGGCCGCTGCGGCCGCGGCCGGGCTTCGGCGCCGGCTGCTGGTAGGAGGAACCCCAGCCACCCGCTCCGTAGCCGGCACCGCCGTCGCCGTACGACGAACCGGCACCGCCGTCGCCGTACGACGGGGTGGCCGGGGGCGGGGGCGGCGGCCAGGAGGGGTCGGGGGCGGAGGAGGAACCGCCGGGATGACCGGCACCGCCGGAAGCGCCCTCTCCACGGGCGGCCTGCCCCTGGGCGTCCTGCCCGTACGGCCCCTGGGGCGCCGGAGCAGCGGGAGCATCCACCGGCACGGGGGGTGCGGACGGGGCGGGGGGTACCGCGGTGCCCTCGTTCTCGGTGCTCACAGCTTCTCTCCTCGATCCACGGCTGCTTTTCCTGGGACGCACTCGGTCACGCCTTTTCACGCTGGCGACGGTCCGGCGCGATACAGCTGTGCTTGTCCCTTTGTATGCCGTCAGCTTTTCCCACGGGACGTCAGAGCACCATAAGCGGTGGCTGTGGGTCCGCGGCCATTCTTTATATAGGTCATTACTGGTGAAAAGTATGCAATTCCAGCACCTCCGTACGGGCCTGCGCATCCGTCGGGTCCGTACGACCGGACGCGTACCCGGACTCGGTGGCACCATGACGCGGTGACCCACGCACGCCGGCATGTGATTCAAGTCGTCGCCCACCGCGGAGCCTCCGAGGACGCCCCGGAGCACACCCTGGCCGCCTACACCAAGGCGATCGAGGACGGTGCGGACGCTCTCGAGTGCGATGTGCGCCTCACCGCCGACGGCCACCTCGTGTGCGTGCACGACCGCCGGATCAACCGTACGTCCAACGGCCGGGGCGCGGTCTCCGCCCTGGAGCTCGCCGACCTCGCCGCCCTGGACTTCGGCTCCTGGAAGACGCGCGAGGCCTGGAAGGGGCGCGACGAGGAGCCCGACTGGGAGCACCCCCCGGAGGACCGCGAGGCGACCTCCGTACTCACCCTTGAACGGCTGCTCGGACTCGTCGCCGACGCCGGGCGCCGGGTGGAACTGGCCATCGAGACCAAGCACCCCACGCGTTGGGCGGGACAGGTCGAGGAACGGCTGCTGGCCCTGCTGAAGCGCTTCGGTCTCGACGCCCCGGCCGCCGCCGAGGAGTCCCAGGTGCGGGTGATGAGCTTCTCCGCCCGCTCGCTGCACCGGGTGCGGGCGGCCTCCCCGACCCTGCCGACGGTCTATCTGACGCAGTTCGTCTCGCCCCGGCTGCGCGACGGGCGGCTGCCCCTGGGCGTGGGGATCGCGGGACCCTCGATCCGGATCGTGCGCAACCACCCCGTCTATGTGGAGCGCCTGAAGCGCGCCGGCCACCAGGTGCACGTATGGACCGTGAACGAGCCGGAGGACGTGGATCTCTGCATCGACCTCGGCATCGACGCCATCATCACCAACCGTCCGCGCGCCGTGCTGGACCGCCTCGGCCGCTGAGTCCGACCCCACAAATCCCACCGGACCCACGCAC
Organism: Streptomyces sp. NPDC050546; assembly: GCF_044457425.1. Lineage (NCBI taxonomy): Bacteria > Bacillati > Actinomycetota > Actinomycetes > Kitasatosporales > Streptomycetaceae > Streptomyces > Streptomyces sp. NPDC050546. The sequence goes on along the minus strand of NZ_JBITGX010000009.1, from coordinate 363,249 downwards.
ACCTCTTGACCCCACACCTTGACGGGCGGGATCCTCCCGTCTCGGCCACACCGAAGAAATCAAGCCAATCGATTACGGGGAGTGCTCCGGCGCGTTCGGTCCGTATTCGATCGTGGTGAATGCGTCACAGGACGTTGATTGGCCGGTTTCCGGTACAGGCCAATGGGGCATCCACACCGTGGCGTGGGGCAAAGGAGGTCTCGGGGGTGGCGTTGGTGGTGGCACAGGAGGTGCCCACGTCGTCGAGCATGGCCGTACCCCATGGCCCTGCGGGCGTGGGGAATGCAAGGCACCGTATGCGTGCGCAGCTGCGCAGCGGTGGCGTAGCGGATTCGGTCATCGACGACGCCGTACTGATCCTTTCCGAACTCTTGAGCAACGCGTGCAAACACGGCAGGCCGCTCGGCGACGCCCTGTCCGGTGACGGAGACGTCCGTGCCGCGTGGCGTGTGGACCCGGCCGGCCGGCTCATCGTCGAGGTCACGGACGGCGGCGGCCCGACCCGCCCCGCCCCGGCGACCCCGTCGGTCACGGCGCACGGCGGCCGCGGGCTGAACATCATCACCGCGCTGGCAGACGACTGGGGCGTCCGCGACGACATCCGCGGCGAGGTCACGGTGTGGGTCATCGTCCACGACGACGTGTACGACCCGGACGCGGGCCACCGCCGCGACGACTTCGTGACGCGCGTCGCGGCCCCCGCGGTGTCCCAGATACCCGGGCTCGACTTCGCGGACGCCTTCGACGACATGGACTGAGCGTTCGTGCTCGACGGCATGGACTGGGCGTTCGTGCTCGACGGCAAGGACTGAGCGTTCGTGCTCGACGACATGGACCGGGCGCCCGTACGCCGCACCGGACCGAGTGTTGTCCACAGGGTCCCGTCGCCCGAGGCCCGAACGGCTAGGCTCGCGAACGTACGAGACGAGCCGTAACCGGGAGACCCATCGATGGCCAAGAAGCGACCCCAGACGAAGGCCAAGCGCCCGCAGATCACGGATGGCGAGGTCCCCGTCGTAGGCGCCCGCGAGCCCTGCCCCTGCGGCAGCGGCCGCCGCTACAAGGCCTGTCACGGCCGGGCCGCCTCCCACGCCGCCACCGAGCTGGTGCACCGCCCCTTCGAGGGCCTGCCCGGCGAGTGCGACTGGGTGGCCCTGCGCGAGCTGGTCCCGGCGGCCACGGTCGAACTGCCCCTCAAGGACGGCCTGCCCGAGGGCGTCCCCGCGGTCACTCTGGCGACGGTCCTGCCGATGGCCTGGCCCGCCCTGCGCCGCGACGACGGCTCGGTCCTGCTCGGCCTGCAGAACGACACCTCGTCCGGCGACATCAGCCGCGACCTCGCCGACACCCTCCAGCGCGCCCTCGAGGCCCAGCCCGGTACGCCCGTGCAGGGCCGCCGCGCCCCGGCCGACGGTCCGCGGCTGCAGGATCTGCTCGACCCGGAGGGCACCTTCGAGCCAGAAGTGCACAGCGGCTTCGAGTTCTGGGTCCCGGACACGGAGAACGCCACTCCGGAGGTGACCGCCTCCCTGGAGCGGGCCAACGCCGCGGCCATCCCGACCGTCAAGCTCCAGAGCGTCGACGCCGCTTACTGGTGCGAGACGCCGGAGAAGAACCATCTGCGGTGGGTCATGCCGCACGCCGAGGAGCAGCTTCTGGACGCTCTCGCGCGGCTGCACGCCGCGGGCCGTTCCAGCCTCGGCGAGGGCACCCGCCTGGTGGGCTCCTTCCGCGCTCACGGGCTCACGGTGCCGGTGTGGGACCTGCCGAGCGGGGTCACGGCCGAGGACGTGGAGAAGCCGGCGGCGGAGTTCGCCGAGCGCCTCGCCGCCGCTCTGGCCACGGACGCGCCGCTCACCGCGGACGAGCGCCGCGCCCGCGGTGGCCTCACCAACCGGCAGGTCACGCTCAGCTGACGTGTGCCACCCGGTCCGGCCGGGCGCCCGCCCCGGCCGGCCGGACCCGCGCGCCTCGGGACGGACGGCTCTCCCCTCACAACTCCCGCTGGAGACAAGCCAGTCGGTGACTGGAAAGGGCGAGATCGAATTTGCGAACAGCCGATCTCTTGTTACCGTTCCTGTAGCCCGGTTGCTGGTGCATCCCCCGTCGCCAGCAACCGGGTCCTTTCGTCTCCGCGACCGTTCACGGAACGCAGCCGCTCGTCAACTACCCGTCCACGCGGGTGAGTTGCTTCCCGAGCGCAACAGCAGCGGCCCCTGTCCCGCCCGCCGGGCGAACTCCGCGACCGCCGTGTACGCCGCCAGGTTCCCGCGCACCGGCTCCCGGGGCGTCTCACACGTCCGCGGCTCGTCCTCGGCGCTCACCGCACACGTCATCCGCACGGTCCGGGCGCCGGGCTCCATCAGGGTCAGTACGGCGTCCAGCGCCTCGCCGGTCGCGTTGCGGTAGTAGGTCCGCGCCCAGGTACGCGCACCCTGCGTCACGACACAGGTCTGCGCCTCGATGCCGTCGGGGGAGGAGACTTCGGGACCGCAGCGCACGGCGGTCGCCAGGCCCTGGCCGAGTGTGGGCAGGTCGGGAACGGCGGAGGGCGCGCCCCTGGACGCCCCGAGCGCCTTGCCGTCGGCGCCTGGGGAGGAACCGCCCGGGGAGGGACGTACCTCGTCCTGCACGGAATCGGAAGCGGGGCCACCGCGTTCGGCGGCGCCCTCCGAACCTCCGGGCTGTCGAACGGAATGTACGGATCCCGCGGACGCCACCGCCAGCGGCAGCGCGACCGCGCACACCGCCACGACGCCCGCGAGGGCGAGCAGTCTGGCCTTTCGGGGGTCCCGGGAGCGGCCCCGGGCATGACGCGGCATGACCCCGGAACTTAACGCCCCGAGGCCGACGCCGGGCCCGGCGCGCCCGACGGTCCTAGAACTCGGGCGCGCTCACACCCGTACGAGTGAGGGCTTCGACCACGGCGTCCACGACGGCCTCGACATCGGGCACCCACGGCGAGGCGGAGCCGGGCAGTGGCGCCCGCTCCCAGCGGATCTCGCCCTGGCCCGTCTCGGACGGGGGCAGGGCCAGATAGCCGCCCTCGCTGTGGAATCGGAGGGAGCCGGGCACGAAGTCCTTGGCGTAGAGCAGTTCGCCGAGTTGCTCCATGGAGTACGGCTTCACAAGGATCGCCCAGCGGGCGGGGGAGGCGACGACCGGGCCGAGCCGCATGCCCATGCGGTCGAGCGCCTCGAGGGCACGGGCCGCCGGCAGGGCGGGCAGTGACACCGCGCAGGGCGCCTTGCCGCCGGTGGCCATGACGATCGGCGCCGTGGGCCGGTTGCCCCACCACCAGCGGACCATGCGCCCGTCGGTGGTGGCCGCGAGGAGGCCGGGGTCGAAGGGGTGCGCGCCGGGCACCGTGCATTCGGGGTCGGGGCAGCCGCAGCGGCCCAGCCCCTGCGGGTCCGCCGCCACGCCCGGGAGTACGGGCCACTGCCATTCCGTCGCGTAGGTCAGGGCCGCGCCGATCAGCTCAGGCGTCCCGTCACCGCGCTTGGACAGGAGCCTGCGTCGCCTTCCGAGGATCTCGCGCATGAGCGCTCGTTCCTTTCCGTTGCACGCCTGGCAACACCGTGGTCCACATCACAACATGTGTCGATCACTTCACTGTGCGTACCTGTTGGCGCATCACACCCCTGCCGTGAGCAGGGGGAACCCCTATGGGTCGAGCTTTGACTGCCTCCGCGGCCGTCCCGCCCATACTGCGTGTATCAAAAGCACGGGCCTGGCGTAGGGGTGGCGAAGTATGGCGTTTGCCGTCGCGCGTATTTCTCTCCGCCTCCGCCACGGGAGGATGGGGCACGGTCGTCGGTGGATAGGACGCCCGGGTCCGTCGCCAGGTTCCGGGTGATTCCCAACCACCCCTGGCCTTCACCGAGTACGTACCCATCACGACCGTCGTGACGCTCCGTCGAGCAAGCCCAGTCGACCGCAATAAGCCGTCCCCTGCGGCAGTTTTAGGCCAACTTTACATTTCTGTAAGAGGAAGGAGAGTGACTCCCTCCGACCTCACGGACACCAGGAATCCCGGCAGGACAATGCTGGACATCTCCTCACGAGTGCGTGTACATGTGGAGACACTGCTGGCGGCGCAGAATGACATGGGGGTTTGCGATGCTTTTGAGCAGTACGCGCCGGTCGGAAGGCCGGACGCCATGAACGCCCCGCACCCTCCGAAAGTGGCCGGAATCGATTCAACGGTTCCGGCACCCGCCCACACTGTCGCGCCCGGCGCGCCGGGTACCTCCCCGGCTGTCCCCGCAAACCCCCCGGCTCCGCCCGGCGCGGTGCTGCAGGACCGTCTCGCCGGCTGGGTCTCCGACCTCACCACCCTCCACGAGCTCACCGAGCGTCTGGCCCGTACGGCCGCGCTCGACGAAGCGCTCCAGGAAGTGCTGCGGGCCGGTGCCGCCCTCGTGGGCGCCCGGCGCGGCCTCGTCGTGCTGGAACCCGGCGACGGCCTCGGACCGGACACCACCATCGGCCTGGGCCTGGCCCGCGCCGACCTCGGCCACATCGAGACCGTGCCGCGCAGCGCCCTGTCCTACGGCCGGATCCTCGACGGGCCGCCGGGCGGCGAGGACGGGATCGCCGAGCCCGACCTGTTCGCCGCTGAGGGGCTCGATCCCCGCCACCGCGAGGTCGCGGCCCGGCTCGGCTACGCCGCCAGCTACGCCCTCCCCCTGTCCACCGGGACCGCAGGCCGCCTCGGGGCCGCCGTCTGGCTCTACGACGAACCCGCCGAGCCGGGCGAGCGACAGCGCCACCTCATCGGCCTGTACGCCCGGTACGCCGCCGAACACCTAGCCCGGCTCCTCGAGCTGGAGCGCACCCGCGTGGCCATGGCGACGATGTCGGACGAGCTGCTCCCGTCGCGGCTGCCGCGGGTGTCCGGCGTCCAGCTCGCCGCCCGGCACCGCACCGGCCCGCGCGGCGGCGGCGACTGGTACGACGCGCTGCCGCTGCCCGACGCCGCCCTCGGCCTCGCCGTCGGCTCCGTCACCGGGTCGGGCCCCAGCGCGGTCGCCGCGATGGGACGGCTGCGGGCTTCCCTGCGCGCGTACGCCGTGATGGAGGGGGAGGATCCGGTCGCGGTCCTGTCCGACCTGGAGCTGCTGCTGCGGCTGACCGAGCCGGCCCGCTCGGCCACCGCGCTGTTCGGCTACTGCGAACCGGCCGCCCGCAAGATCACGCTGGCCGGCGCCGGGCACAGTCCGCCGCTGCTGATCGGACAGCGCCGCACGGAGTTCGTGGAGACGTCGGTCTCCGCCCCGCTGGGCATGCTCGCCTGCTGGGAGGCGCCGAGCGTGGAGATCCTCGCCGAGCCCGGAGAGACGGTTCTGCTGTACACCGACGGGCTGCTGCACCGCACCGGTGAGGCCACCGACCGCGCCTTCGCCCGGCTGCACGCGGCGGCCGCCGGAGTGCCGCGGGCGCTGCGGCACGACCCGGGCGCGCTCGCCGACCACGTCCTGCGGAGCGTGCTGCCGGACGGGCTGGACGCGGCGGAGGGTATGGAGGACGTCGTGCTGCTGGCGGTCCGGTTCGAGTAACGCTCCTCGTCATCGCCCTGAGGCCTCTTCCGCGCCGCCGTACAGTGGAGGACGGTCCAGTGCCGTATCGAGGAGGATGACCGTGGCGGAGGAGCTCACACCGGCGACCCCGGACGAGAGCGAAGAGCCGATCAAGCAGCGGAAGAACGGACTGTACCCCGGCGTGTCCGACGAGCTTGCCGAGAACATGAAGAGCGGCTGGGCCGACACCGAGCTGCGTGACCTCGAGCCCGTCCCCCAGGCCGCCGAGACCGCCGCCCGCCGGGCCGCGCTGTCCGCGCGCTTCCCGGGCGAGCGTCTGGTGATCCCCGCGGGCAACCTGAAGACCCGCTCGAACGACACCGAGTACGCCTTCCGCGCCTCCGTCGAGTACGCCTACCTCACCGGCAACCAGACGGAGGACGGCGTCCTCGTCCTGGAGCCCAAGGACGGGGGCCACGAGGCGACGATCTATCTCCTGCCGCGTTCCGACCGGGAGAACGGCGAGTTCTGGCTGGACGGCCAGGGCGAGCTGTGGGTCGGCCGCCGCCACTCCCTCACCGAGGCGGAGAAGCTGTACGGCATCCCCGCCTCCGACGTGCGCGAGCTGGCCGGGGCACTGGGCGAGGCCACGGGTCCGGTGCGGGCCGTACGCGGATACGACGCCGGCATCGAGGCCGCGCTGACCGACAAGGTCACCGCCGAGCGCGACGAGGAGCTGCGGGTCTTCCTCTCCGAGGCGCGGCTGGTCAAGGACGGCTTCGAGGTCGGCGAGCTGCAGAAGGCGGTCGACTCGACCGTGCGCGGCTTCGAGGACGTGGTGAAGGTCCTCGACAAGGCCGAGGCGACCTCCGAGCGGTACATCGAGGGCACGTTCTTCCTCCGCGCGCGCGTGGAGGGCAACGACGTCGGCTACGGCACGATCGCCGCGGCCGGGCCGCACGCCTGCACGCTGCACTGGGTGCGCAACGACGGGCCCGTGCGCTCGGGCGATCTGCTGCTGCTCGACGCGGGTGTGGAGACACACACGTACTACACGGCGGATGTGACGCGCACCCTGCCGGTCAACGGGCGGTTCAGCGAGCTCCAGAAGAAGATCTACGACGCCGTGTACGAGGCTCAGGAGGCCGGCATCGCGGCTGTGCAGCCGGGCGCGAAGTACCGGGACTTCCACGATGCCGCGCAGCGGGTGCTGGCGGAGAAGCTGGTCGAGTGGGGGCTCGTCGAGGGGCCTGTGGAGCGGGTGCTTGAGCTGGGGCTCCAGCGGCGGTGGACGCTGCACGGCACGGGTCACATGCTCGGCATGGACGTGCACGACTGCGCCGCCGCGCGGACCGAGACATATGTCGACGGTGTGCTGGAGCCGGGGATGTGCCTGACCGTCGAGCCCGGGCTGTACTTCCAGGCCGACGATCTGACCGTGCCGGAGGAGTACCGGGGTATCGGTGTGCGGATCGAGGACGACATCCTCGTGACCGGGAGTGGGAACCGGAACCTGAGTGCGGCGTTGCCTCGGCGGTCGGACGAGGTCGAGGCGTGGATGGCTTCCCTCAAGGGCTGAGTTTCGCCTCAAGGGCTGAGTTTCGAGTGCGGGTGATCTGTGGCTTGTCGCGCAGTTCCCCGCGCCCCTAAGGACTCAGGGCATCCAGGAACAGGGCGCCGGTGAGGAGCGCCCCGCTGCCCCCGGGTACCCAGGCGCGGGACGTCAGGTCCGTGTCCAGGGCTCTCAGCGCTGCCGCGCCCGGCTCCGTTGACGTGCCGCCAGCCTCCAGCACGCCTCGGGCGCCTGCCTGGACTTGCCGTAGGGCCACCGGCCCCGCCGTGTACAGCAGTTCGGTGTCCTGGAGCGTGGACATCACCGTGAGCAGGGCGTCAAGGCGGGCCTGAGGCTCGGTCGCGCCCCGGGCGCGGGACGTGGCGAGGGCGGTCAGGGCGCGGCGGACGTGAGGGAAGCCGGCCCTGGCCTCTCCCCTCGCGCCGGCAGCGCCGTACCTGGCCGACACCGTGGAGCCGCGTGAGGGGCGGCGTGGGGCGCGGCGGTCCGCGTGGGCGGCGATCTGCTTGGCCAGGGCCGTCGTGTCGGCCGGTCGCGCCCCCGGTTGCAGTGCCGCCGCCGCGACCAGCAGGCCGAGCGTCCACAGGGCGCCCCGGTGGCCGCCACCCGTCAGGCCCACCGTGTGCTCCGTGGAGCGGCCGATCGCGCCCAGGTCCGCGCGGAGCCGGGCGCTGGGCTCGCCCGTGCGGCGGGCCGCGGCGGCCATCGCCGTGAGGCCGGGCAGCAGCGCCCTGGCCGACCAGCGCAGCGCGCGGTGGTCCCGGCGGATGGCCCGGGCCGTCAGATCACGCGGGTCGGGCAGGCCCGGCTTGGGGGCCAGGGCCAGCTGGCCGACCAGCGCGTCGACGGCGGCCTCGGCGAGCGCCTCGTCCTCACGGTTGTTCATCGCCGTACCTCAGGCCTCAGGAAGAAGGGGACGACGAGGGGGCGGGGGCGCCGCTCGGGGGTGTGCCGCCTCCGCCACCGCTGCCCGCGCCCGTGTTCTCGGCGTCGGGGTCGATGCCCAGGGTGAGGAAGCCCCTGTAGCCCTTGGACGCGTCCTTCTTGTGGACCGCTTCGAGCGTGAGCAGGCCGCTGGACGCGCCGCCGCCGTCGTAGACCATGTCGTCGGCGAGCTTGGTGTAGCTGCCGCTGTGCTTGCTGTACGGCTCCAGGGCGAAGATCGACTCGGCGATCTCGTCGTCGAAGAACAGCTGGCCGGTGAAGTTGACCTTGCCGCCCTCGTAGGTGCCGTCCTCCTTCGCGCCGCCGGTGTGGACCTTCAGGTGGATGTGGCAGGTGCGCGGGGTGTACCAGCCCGGCACGATCGTCTCGAACTTGACGACCCCGTTGGCGTTGGCGACCTGGTAGCCGCGCAGATAGGTCTTGTCGTTGGCGGTGGAGCCGTCCTCGCTCTCGGCGGGGGCCGAGCCGCCGGGGTTGGCGGTGGTGTAGCCGGAGTAGTAGCCCCAGGCGTCGCAGTGCCAGATCTCCACGGCCGCGCCAGGGACCGGGGTGCAGCCGTCGGTGGCGTCCACGACGGTCAGGCGCAGGGTCAGCGGGACACCGCTCTTGCCCTCGGTGATGTTCTTGCGGACCAGCGCGCCGTCGAGGTAGTACGGCCCCTCCGTGACGCTCGACATCAGCTCCATGCAGGTGCCGGAGCTCGCGGAGGAGCCGGCCGTGGTCGTGGCCGTCGCGGCCGTGGTCGTCGTCGTGTCCGCGAAGGCCGCCTGGTAGCCGGCCGCGGCCAGGCCGCCCGCGGCGACCGTGCCGCCGGCGACCGCGAGGGCGCGGCGCCGGGTGATGGAGGTGTTCTTGTGGTTTCCCGTCATGGACGGGGAACCTAAGGACGCCACCCGTCAGGTTCGTGAGGCCCGGCTGAGAGCCCGCTGTGAATCGACCGGAGGCATCCGGCCAACGGGGCCGCAGGTCAAAAAACAGCAGGTCAGCGGTAGTTGGCGTATGAGATCATGGCCGACCTTGCCGGGCCGACTCGGGGAACAGGCGATTCGATCATGAAGAACGTCCAGACGGCGCTGACCATGCAGGACGCCGTCCTCACCCTGCAGAAGTACTGGAGCGACAACGGCTGCATGATCACGCAGCCGTTGAACACCGAGGTCGGAGCCGGTACGGCCAACCCGGCCACGGCGCTGCGTGTGCTCGGTCCCGAGCCCTGGAGCGTCGCCTACGTCGAGCCGAGCGTGCGGCCGGACGACTCGCGCTACGGCGAGAACCCCAACCGGCTCCAGACGCACACCCAGTTCCAGGTCATCCTCAAGCCGGACCCCGGCAACCCGCAGGAGCTGTATCTGGGCAGCCTGAGGGCGCTCGGCGTCGACCTCGGCGCGCACGACGTGCGGTTCGTCGAGGACAACTGGGCCTCACCCGCGCTCGGCGCCTGGGGGCTGGGCTGGGAGGTCTGGCTGGACGGCATGGAGATCACCCAGTTCACCTACTTCCAGCAGGTCGGCGGTGTCGCCCTGGACCCGGTGTCGGTGGAGATCACATACGGCCTCGAACGCATCCTGATGAACCTTCAGGGCGTGTCCCACTTCAAGGACATCGTCTACGCGCCGGGCATCACATACGGCGAGGTGTTCGGCCAGAACGAGTACGAGATGAGCCGCTACTACCTCGACGACGCCGACCTCGACACCAACCACCGGCTCTTCGAGGCCTACGCGGCCGAGGCACGGCGCCTGCTCGACCTGGAGCTGCCGGTTCCCGCGTACACCTACGTGCTCAAGTGCAGCCACACCTTCAACGTGCTCGACGCGCGCGGCGCCATCAGCACCACCGAGCGGGCCAAGGCGTTCTCGCTGATGCGCGGGCTGACGCACGAGACGGCGAAGCTGTGGGAGCGGCGGCGGGCCGCGCTGGAGCATCCGCTCGGGGTGGCGGCCGCACCGGCCCCGGCCGAGCGGCCCGCGCTGCCCAAGGTGCCCGGCGTCGAGACGCTGCTGTTCGAGATCGGCGTGGAGGAACTGCCGTACGCCGACGTGCCCGCCACCACCGAGGCGGTGCGCGAGTCGGTCACGGCGAAGCTGGCCGACACCCGGCTGGGACACGGCGCGATCACCGTGATGGCCACCCCGCGCCGGATCGTGATCACCGTCGACGGCGTCCAGCCGCGTGAACGGGACACGATGCGGACCGTGCGCGGGCCGAAGGTCGCCGCCGCCTTCAAGGACGGCGCTCCCACCCCGGCGCTGCTGGGCTTCGCCCGCAGCCAGGGCGCCGAACCGACGGACGTGCGGATCGTCGACGTCAAGGGCGTCGAGTATGTGGCGCTCACCCGACACGAGGAGGGGCGCTCGGCCGTCGAGGTGCTCAGCGAGCTGCTGGCCGAGGTCGTGTCCGGGCTGCGGGCCGGGCGCAACATGCGGTGGAGCGACCCGGGGCTGTCGTTCTCGCGTCCCGTGCGCTGGCTGCTGGCGCTGCTGGGGCGTACTCCCCTGCCCGTGGTCGTCTCCTCCCTCTCCGCGGGCGACACGACACGGGTGCAGCGCCAGGCCCCCTACCCCGAGGTCCGGGTGACCGCCGCCGAGGGCTACCCGCACTTCCTGCACATGCACGGCATCCTGCTCGACCGGGAGTCCCGGCGCGGCGCGGTCGTCCGCGGTGCCCTGGAGGCGGCGGCCGAGGTCGGCGGGCGGATCGACGTGGAGGGCCAGGCCGGACTGATCGACGAGATCACCGACATCCTGGAGTTCCCGTACGCCGTGCGGGGGTCGTTCGACGAGCGCTATCTCGAACTGCCCGCGAGCGTCCTGACCACGGTGATGCGCAAGCACCAGCGCTACCTGCCGGTGCTGGACGGCGAGCGCCTCATGCCGCACTTCGTCACCTTCGCCAACGCCCTGTGCGACGACGACGTGGTGCGGGCGGGCAACGAGGCGGTGCTGCGGGCCCGTTACGAGGACGCCGCGTTCTTCTGGCGGGCGGATCTGAAAGTGCCGCCGGCGGAGTTCCGGAGCCGGCTGGACAAGCTGACCTTCGAGGACCGGCTCGGTACGGTCGCAGACCGCGCCGAGCGCCTCGCCGTCCTCTCCCTCGATCTGGCCGGGCGTGCCGGGCTCGCTCAGGAGGCGGTGGACGTCGTCCGCCGCGCCGGTGCGCTGGCGAAGTTCGACCTGGCATCCCAGATGGTGATCGAGTTCTCGGGACTGGCCGGGGTGATGGCCGAGGAGTACGCCCGGCGGGCCGGCGAGTCCGCGGAGGTCGCCCGGGCCCTCGCCGAGATGGAGTTGCCGCGCTCCGCCGGCGGCGCCCTTCCCGCCGGGGACGCGGGCGCCGTGCTGTCGCTCGCCGACCGGTTCGACCTGGTGACGGGGATGTTCATCATCGGGGCCGCGCCGACCGGGAGTTCCGATCCTTACGGGGTGCGCCGGGCCGCGATCGGTCTGCTCAACGTGCTGCGGACCCTGCCCGCGGTGGCCGGGGTACGGGTGAGCGACGGGCTGCGCGCGGCGGCCGTACGGTATGCGGCGCAGGGCGTCGAGGTGCCGGTCGAGCGGGTCGCCGAGGCCGCCGAACTGATCACCCGGCGCTATGAGCAGCAGCTCACGGACGCCGGGCACGAACACCGGCTCGTCCAGGCCGTCCTGGTGTGGGCCGACCGGCCGGCCCACGGCGACCGGACATTGGCCATGCTGGAGCGGCACATCGGCACGGAGGCCTTCGAGGCACTCGCCGCCGCCTTCCAGCGGGTCGTGCGCATCCTCCCCGAGGGCGGCGTCGAGGCGGCGGACCCGTCCCTGCTGACCGCGCCCGCCGAACTGCGCCTCGCCGAGAGCGCCGAGGCCGTACGCCAGGCGTTGCACGGCCGCGAGGACGACCTCGGGGTACTGATCGAGGTCTCCGGGCCGCTGGTCGAGGCGATCAGCGCCTTCTTCGACGAGGTGCTGGTGATGGACCCCGACCCGGCGGTCCGTGCGGCCCGGCTGGCGCTGCTCACGCAGGTGGCGGGGCTGGCACGGACGACGCTGGACTGGAGCGCGCTGTAGGGGCAGAGACGGCAGCAGACGTTTCACGTGAAACACGGCGGTAGTGGTTCACACCGCGATGATGGTTCACAGGGCGGTAGTGGTTCACACGGCGGTGGGGTTTCACACGGCGGTGGTGTTTCACGTGAAACACCGCCGCGGGGTCAGACCGCCATCAGCGGCGCGGCGCCCTCGCGCCACTTGAGGACCTTGTCGAAGCTCACCACGGCCCCGCCCCGGCCCGGCTTGTTGCCGATGTGGACGTGGTCGGCGAGTTCCTGGATGAGGCACAGCCCTCTGCCGTTCTCCGCGTCGGAGTGCGCGGGCCTGATCGGCGGGCGGGACCGGGCGGGTGGCGCCGGGAAACCCGGGCCCGCGTCGGCGACCTCGATCCGGCACTTCTCGCCGTCGAGATAGGCCGTAACCCGGTACGCCTCCGAACCGGGGTCGCCGCATGCCACGTCCCCGCCGTGCTCCACGGCGTTCGCGCAGGCCTCACTGAGGGCGACGGAAAGGTCGTAGGAGACGTCCGGGTCGACGCCCGCGGTCTCCATCGTGCCGATCAGCAGGCGCCTGGCGAGAGGCACGCTGGCAGCTTCGCGCCGCAAATGGAGTGACCACCAGATGCTCATGCTCCAGCCTCCTGGCTGCGGCTCGACATACCGTTACGTATTGCCCCGAGTCCCCGCATGTAAGCGTGAAGTTGACGTGACGCCGCCCATACGGCGGATGCGCACTGGTCCTGATCGGTGTATGTAGGAGCGAACAGTCGGCGCAAGTGGGGGCGCGCGGGGCCAGAGGGTGACGTTCCGGTCGTACGGCATCTTGCGGACCTGCCGCACGAGGCCCGCGGGGCCAGTGCGATGATGAGCCCGCCATGACTGCCCCCCACGCGCGCGCGACGCGCTCCGGACACCCGCTCCGGATCCTGCGGGCCGCGGTGTTCGCCGCGGTCTGCGTCGTGCTGGCCGGGGCAGGTCACGCGCTGGCGTCGTGCGAGGGCATTCCGCTGTGGACGCTGGGCGCCGGGTTCCTCGGGGTGGTCGCGGTGGCGGCCCCGCTCGCGGGGCGCGTTCGTTCACTGCCGGGCATCGCGGCACTGCTCGCGGTCGGCCAGACGGTGCTGCACACCCTGTTCGGACTCGGGCAGCACGGTACGGCCGCCGCCACCACGTCCTCGGTACCGGCGGGCGCGAGCGATGCCGCGCTGGTCCAGCAGGCCGCCCGGCTCCTGTGCGGCTCCACGGCGGCGGCGATCAGCCCGGCGCAGGCCCACAAGATCCTCACCGACGCCCGGCTCCAGCCGACGGGCGGCACCCACACGCATGTGGCCGCGGATGCCGCACCGGCCTCGCTGTGGCCGTCCCTGCCGATGCTGCTCGGCCACGTCCTCGCGGCGATCGCCGCCGGCTGGCTGCTGCGCCACGGCGACCTGGCGCTGCTGCGGCTCACCGAACTGTCGGCGCAGGGCGTCACCGAAGGGACGCTGGTGCGCTCCCTGCGGGCGGTGTTCGCGCTGGTAAGCGCCCTGCGTGCCGGACTCCCGGGAGCGCCGGAGGCGCGTCCGTGCCCCGCTCACACCGTGCGGCCCGTGCCCGAGATGCCGTGCACCACCGCACTGCAGCACACGGTGATCCGGCGCGGCCCGCCGGCCGTCACGGCTCCCGCAGCCGCACTCGCCCTCGCCGCCTGACGCGACGCGACCACCACTCCGCTTCCTCGGATCCTCCGGATTCCTCTGAATCCCCGGATTCCCGGACGGCTCGGAGGAGGGGCCGCCGTCGTGCGGCACGCGCGCGTGCGCGGATCCCTCTTCCTCATCCCGACCCGACTCACAGCGGAGTGCTCTCTTCCATGAAGGTTTCCCGTATCGCCGCGGCCGGTGCCGCCGCCGGTGTCGCCGTTCTCGCCCTGTCCGCCCCCGCCTTCGCGCACGTCACCGTGCAGCCCGAAGGGGAGGCCGCCAAGGGCGGCTACGCGGTCGTGGACTTCAAGGTCCCGAACGAGCGCGACGACGCCTCGACCACCAAGCTCGAGGTCAACTTCCCCACCGACCACCCGCTGGCCTCCGTCATGCCGGAGCCGGTGCCCGGCTGGGACATCAAGGTCACCAAGTCCAAGCTGGACAAGCCGCTGGAGATGCACGGCGAGAAGATCTCCGAGGCCGTCACCAAGGTCACCTGGACCGCTGACGGCGACGGCATCAAGGCCGGCTTCTTCCAGAAGTTCCCGGTCTCCATCGGCACCCTGCCCGAGGACGCCGACGAACTCGTCTTCAAGGCCCTGCAGACGTACTCCAACAAGGAGGTCGTCCGCTGGATCGAGGTGCCGCAGGAGGGCAAGGAGGAGCCCGACAACCCGGCCCCCGTGCTGGAGCTCTCCGCCGCCTCCGAGGACGGGCACCACGGCTCGTCGGGCGACGAGGCCTCCGACTCCGCGCCGGCCGAGAAGGCCGCCGCCAAGACCACCGCCTCCGACACCGGCTCCTCCGACGGCACCGACACCACCGCCCGCGTCCTGGGCATCGTCGGCATCGTGGTCGGCGCGGCGGGCGTCGCCTACGGCGTACTCGCCGGGCGTCGGCGCTCCAACGCCTGACGCCCCTTCCGTTGCACGGCGCGCGCCGGGTCCTCGCCCCTCGGGCGGGGACACCCCGGTGCGCGCCGGGTCACCGACATCTGGGATTCCTTTCTATGCGCACCAAGACCTTCGCCGCGGCCGCTCTGCTCGCCGCCGCCTCTCTGACCCTGACCGCCTGCGGCAGCGGCGGCGACAGCGACAAGCCCGTCGCCGTGGTGTCGGAGGAGGCCGGCACCGAGAAGGCCGCCACCGTCCTCGACAAGCCGTTCGAGAAGCCGGATCTGGTCCTCACCGACACGCAGGGCAAGAAGTACGACCTCCGCAAGGAGACCGAGGGCAAGCCCACGCTGATCTACTTCGGCTACACCCACTGCCCCGACGTGTGCCCGTCGACCATGAGCAACATCGCCGTGGCCAAGAAGCAGCTGCCCAAGGCCGAACAGGACGACCTGCGCGTCGTGTTCGTCACCACCGACCCCGACCGCGACAACCCGGCCGAGCTCGGCAAGTGGCTCAAGGGCATCGACCCCCAGTTCATCGGCCTCACCGGCGACTTCGCGACCATCCAGGCCGGCGCCCGCACCCTCGGCATCTCCCTGGACGCGCCGCGGAAGGACAAGAACGGCAAGATCATCTCCGAGCACGGCACCCAGGTCATCGCGTTCTCGCCGAAGACCGACGGCGGCTATGTGCTCTACGGCGAGGACGCCACCGTCGACGACTACACCAAGGACCTCCCCGAGATCGTCAAGGGAGCGAACCCGTGAAGCGTCGACTCGGCCCGGCGGCCCTCGTCCTGACCGGGGCGCTGGCCCTGGCGGGCTGCGGCGGCTCGGACTCCGGCAGTGACTCCGCGGACGGGAAGGCGGAACTCTCCGTCGGCTCCGCGTACATGCCGCAGCCGGTCTCCGACGAGATGGCGGCGGGCTTCTTCACCGTCACCAACAAGGGCGGTGCCGCCGACGAGCTGACCTCGGTCAAGAGCGATGTCGCCGGGCAGGTCACCGTGCACGAGACCGTCGGCGGAGCCATGCAGGAGGTCGAGGACCTGAAGGTCCCCGCCCACGGCGAACTGGTGCTGAAGAGCGGCGGCGACCATCTGATGTTCGAGCAGTTGAAGCGCAAGCCGAAGGAAGGCCAGACGGTCACCGTCGAACTGCGCTTCGCCCGCTCCGGCCCCGTCAAGGTCGAGATGCCGGTGAAGTCGGCGACCTACCAACCGAAGACCGGACACTGAGGGAGGGATCCCTGTGACACAGACCATCGCCCCCCGCGTCCGGACCCTGGTGCTGCTGCTCCTGGGCGCGGCCTGCGCACTTCTCGCCGGGGCCGGCCCCGCCTCCGCGCACGCCGCGGTGACCGGCAGCGACCCCGGGCAGGGGGCGGTGGTCCAGGAGGCCCCGGCCCGGATCTCGCTCACCTTCTCCGAGCAGGTCGCGCTGTCCGACGACTCGCTGCGCGTGCTCGACCCCGACGGCAAGCGGGTCGACACGGCCGAGCCGTCCAACGTGAGCGGGACGACGTATGCCGTCGGGCTGAAGCCTGGCTTGCCCGACGGCACGTACACGGTGGCCTACCAGGTCGTCTCCGCGGACAGCCATCCCGTGGCCGGCGCCTACACCTTCTCCATCGGTGCCCCCTCCAAGACCTCCGCGACGGTCTCCCAGCAGGCGACGGACGACGGGGTCGTCGGCTGGCTGTACGGCTTCGGGCGGTATATGTCGTACGCCGGGTTCATCGTGATGGCCGGCGGCGCCGCCTTCGTCCTCGCCTGCTGGCGGCGCGGCTCCGGGGTGCGGCCGGTGCAGCGGTTCGTCGTCTCCGGCTGGCTCGCGCTCACCGCCGCGACCCTCGCGCTGCTGCTCCTGCGCGGCTCCTACACCGGCTCCGGCAAGGTCGCCGACATCTTCGACCTGTCCCTGCTCGGACAGGTGCTCGAGACCAAGACCGGCGCCGCCCTGGTGTCCCGGCTGCTGCTGCTCGCCGCCGCGGCACTGTTCATCTCCGTGCTGTTCGGGGCCTACGACAAGCGTGAAGACCCCCAGGAGAAGCGCGACCTGACCTTCGGTCTCGCCATCGGCGGCGTCGTCGTGGCGGCCGGCCTCGCCGCGAGCTGGGCGATGTCGGAGCACGCCTCGGTCGGGCTCCAGGCGGGCATCTCCATGCCGGTCGACGTCGTCCATCTGCTGGCGGTCGCCGCGTGGCTCGGCGGGCTGGGCGGGCTCCTGGTCGCCCTGTACCGGGCACCCGCCGACGCGCCCGTCGACGCGCCGTCCGTACGCCGCTTCTCCCGTGTCGCCTTCGGCAGCGTGCTCGCGCTGATCGCGACCGGGACGTACCAGTCCTGGCGCCAGCTCGGCTCCTGGTCGGCCTTCACCGACACCCGGTACGGGCAGCTGCTCCTGGCCAAGATCGCCCTCGTGGCCGTGCTGGTCGGCGTCGCGTGGATCTCGCGGCGCTGGACGGGGCGGCTGCTGGAGGCGGTGCCGGCGTCGGCGGAGCGGGAGATGGCGCGTGTCGGTGCGGGGGCTGAGGCCTCCGGCGACACAGGCGCCGCTGCCACTGGCGATGACCGGACCGGCACGGACACCGACAAGGACGCCGAGGCTCAGCCTGATTCCGAGGCCGCCGCCCCGGAGGAAACCGCCTCCGAGCCCGACGAGGCCGAGCCCGCCGACGCCGAGCGCGCCGCACAGCTCGCCCGGCAGCGGGCCGCTCGGGACACCGCCCGGCGGAAGCAGCTGCGGGACGCCGATCCGAACCGCTTCGGACTGCGCCGCTCCGTGCTGGCCGAAGCCGGCATCGCGGTCGTCCTGCTCGCCGTCACCACCGTGCTCACGCAGACCGAGCCGGGCCGCACGGAGCAGGAGGCCAAGGCGGCCACCTCGCCCTCCGCAGCCGCCTCCGCCGACGCCGGAGCCTCCGGGGCGCTCACCCTGAACATGCCGTTCGACACCGGCGGCGAGGACGGCAAGGGCATCGTCACGATCGACCTCGACCCCGCGCGCGTGGGCGACAACGAGATGCACGTCTACGTGGAGCGGCCCAACGGCCGGGCCTTCGACATCCCCGAGGTGAAGGTCGACTTCACCCTGGAAGCCAAGGACATCGGGCCCCTGCCCGTCGTCCCCGACCACATCGCTACCGGACACTGGTCGGCGAACGGAGTGCAGATCCCCATGGCCGGCGACTGGCAGGTCGACGTCACCGTGCGGACCTCCGACATCGACGAGGTGACCGTCTCCAAGAACGCGCAGATCGGCTGAACGACCATGGTTGACCAGTCCACTCCGGAGGCCCGCACTCCCGGCACCGCCCCGGGGGAGACCGAAGCGGCCTCTGCCCGGGAAGGCATTTCACGGCGCCGGATGCTCGGCACCGCCGGTGCCACCGGGCTCGTGCTCGGTACGGCGGGCGCGGCCGGGGGATACGCCGCCGCGCCCTCCGAGGCCGCCGCGCCCCTCACCTCGCTCGGCACCGACCGGGCGATGTTTCACGGGAAACATCAGCCCGGCATCACCGACGCCCTCCAGGCCCGCGGCCATGTCGTCGCCTTCGACCTGGCGGCGGGCGCCGGCCGCAAGGAGGCCGCCGCCCTGCTGCGCCGCTGGTCGGAGACGGCCCGGCGGCTGATGGCGGGCGAGCCGAGCGGACATGACGACACCGACGTGGCCCGGGACGCCGGGCCGTCGTCACTGACGATCACCTTCGGCTTCGGCCACAGCTTCTTCGCCAGGACCGGCCTGGAGAAGCAGCGCCCGGCCTCCCTCGACCCGCTGCCCGAGTTCTCCTCCGACCACCTCGACAAGAACCGCAGCAACGGCGATCTGTGGGTGCAGATCGGAGCCAACGACTCCCTGGTCGCCTTCCACGCCCTGCGCGCCATCCAGAAGAACACCGGCTCGGCGGCCCGCGTCCGCTGGCAGATGAACGGCTTCAACCGCTCGCCGGGCGCCACCGCCCACCCCATGACGGCCCGCAACCTGATGGGCCAGATCGACGGCACCCGCAACCCGAAGCCGGCCGAGCCCGACTTCGACCAGCGCATCTTCGTCCCGGAGAAGCCGGAGAAGGGCGAACCGGCCTGGATGGCGAACGGCTCCTACGCCGTCGTACGCCGTATCCGGATGCTCCTCGACGACTGGGAGAAGCTCTCCGGCAAGGCGCAGGAGCACGTGATCGGGCGTCGCAAGTCCGACGGGGCGGCGCTGTCCGGGGGCACCGAGACGACCGCGATGGACCTGGAGAAGACGGACGCCGAGGGCAATCTGGTCGTCCCGATCAACGCCCACGCCCGGATCACGCGGCCCGACCAGAACGGCGGCGCGGCGATGCTCCGCCGCCCGTTCTCGTTCCACGACGGCATCGACACCGACGGGGTGCCCGACGCGGGGCTGCTCTTCATCTGCTGGCAGGCCGACCCGCTGCGCGGCTTCGTGCCGGTGCAGCGCAAGCTCGACCGCGGCGACGCCCTGTCGCAGTTCATCCGGCACGAGTCGAGCGGACTGTTCGCGGTGCCGGGCGGGGCCCCGAAGGGCGAGTACGTGGGGCAGAAGTTGCTGGAGGGGTGAGAGTTCGCCTCTGGGCGGTCTTGTGGGGGATGTCGATTCCGCGAGCCCATTAGGGTGAGGTCATGCCAGCGAGCTATGCGTATCTCGGCCCTGAGGGCACCTTCACCGAAGTCGCCCTGCGCACGCTTCCCGAGGCCGCCACCCGGGAACTCACCCCCTACGTCTCCGTCCAGTCCGCGCTCGACGCCGTACGGACCGGCGAGGCCGAGGCCGCGTTCGTGCCGATCGAGAACTCCGTCGAGGGCGGCATCACCACCACCCTCGACGAGCTGGTGGCAGGCGCCCCGCTGATGATCTACCGCGAGGTGCTGCTGTCGATCACCTTCGCGCTGCTGGTCCGCCCGGGCACCAAGCTGTCGGACATCAAGACGGTCTCCGCCCACCCGGCCGCCCAGCCGCAGGTGCGCAACTGGCTGAAGAAGAACCTGCCGGACGCGCACTGGGAGTCGGCCGCCTCGAACGCGGACGCCGCCCGGCTGGTCCAGGAGGGCCAGTACGACGCCGCCTTCGCCGGCGAGTTCGCGGCCGCCCGCTACGGCCTCGAGGCCCTGGAAACGGGGATCCACGACGCGGAGAACGCCCAGACACGGTTCGTGCTGGTCGGCCGGCCCGCCCGGCCCGCGGCACCGACCGGCGCGGACAAGACGTCCATCGTGCTGTGGCAGCGCGACGACCACCCCGGTGGTCTGCGCGACCTGCTGGGCGAGTTCGCCACGCGGGGCATCAACCTGATGCTGCTCCAGTCCCGGCCCACCGGTGCCGGCATCGGCAACTACTGCTTCTGCATCGACGCCGAGGGTCATATCTCCGACCGCCGGGTGGCGGATGCCCTGAAGGGCCTGAAGCGGATCTGCCTCCAGGTGCGCTACCTCGGCTCCTATCCGCGCGCGGACGTGCGGCCCGGGGATGTCCAGCCGCCGCGGCTGGGGACGTCGGACGAGGAGTTCGCGGAGGCGGCGGACTGGGTGGCGCGGTGCCAGGACGGCCGGTTCTAGGCCGGTCCCGGGACGGTTCCAGGCCGGTTCCAGGCTGTCGTACCTGCTGATTGTCGTTATCCACAGAAGTTATCCACAGGTTGGCTTCTCGACCTGGGGACAAGTCGACAACGAAGCGTGAGTCAGTCGACAAATCGCCCTACAGGCCCCTGATGCGTCCATCGACGTGCAGGTCGCCCTTCGTCCACCGTTTTCCTTTGTGTAACTCTTCAGGGTGAGCTGATTCCACCGAAAGTGAGGATAGAGCGGGTTTGTACTGGGAATTCTGAGGGACGAGGGGGCCTTCCGGAGTGATCAATTCCGAAGTCCACAGATCTTCCACACAGCCTGTGGATAACTCTTCGACGGGTGTGGATCCCTGTGGACAACCGAACCCCAAGTCCCGCCTCCCGCAAGGGATTCGAGTCAAGGCGACGCCCAGGGGATGCCTCGTTCCGGGGAGAGGTGGGCTGTTTATTGACACTGCTCGCAATTCCCCCATAACGGTATGTAATGCGCAGCCGGAATAGTGAGTCGTGGGCGGTCATCGCGCACCGGTAGCCTTGGGCGCGTGATTGACCTTCGCCTGCTCCGTGAGGACCCCGACCGTGTGCGCGCTTCCCAGCGCGCCCGTGGAGAGGACGTCGCGCTCGTCGACGCCCTCCTGTCTGCCGACGAGCGGCGCAGGTCGTCCGGCGTCCGCTTCGACGAGCTGCGCGCCGAGCAGAAGGCGCTCGGCAAGCTCATCCCCAAGGCGGCCGGAGACGAGAAGGCCGAGCTGCTGAAGAAGGCGGGCCAGCTCTCCGCCGACGTCAAGGCGGCCGACGCGGACCGCGACGCCGCCGACACCGAGACCCAGGAGCTGCTCCAGAGGCTCGGCAACCTCGTCCACCCGGACGTGCCCGTGGGCGGCGAGGAGGACTTCGTCACGCTGGAGACGCACGGCACGATCCGCGACTTCGCCGCCGAGGGCTTCGAGCCCAAGGACCACCTGGCGCTCGGCCAGATCCTCGGCGCGATCGACGTCGAGCGCGGCGCCAAGGTCTCCGGCTCGCGCTTCTACTTCCTGACGGGCATCGGCGCGCTCCTGGAGCTCGCCCTGGTGAACGCGGCGATGGCCCAGGCCACCGCGGCCGGCTTCACCCCGATGCTCACCCCGGCCCTGGTCCGTCCCCAGTCCATGGCGGGCACGGGCTTCCTCGGCCAGGCATCCCAGGACGTCTACCACCTCGCCGACGACGACCTCTACCTGGTCGGCACGTCCGAGGTGGCGCTGGCGGCGTACCACATGGACGAGATCCTCGACGCCGACCGCCTCCCCCTGCGTTACGCGGGCTTCTCCCCCTGCTTCCGCCGCGAGGCCGGTTCGCACGGCAAGGACACCCGGGGCATCTTCCGCGTGCACCAGTTCGACAAGGTCGAGATGTTCTCCTATGTCGCTCCGGAGGACTCGGGGGCCGAGCACCAGCGGCTGCTGGAGTGGGAGAGGCAGTGGCTGACCTCCCTGGAGCTGCCGTACCGCGTGATCGACGTGGCCAGCGCCGACCTGGGCGCCTCGGCCTCCCGCAAGTTCGACTGCGAGGCGTGGATCCCGACCCAGGGCAAGTACCGCGAGCTGACCTCGACCTCGGACTGCACCGAGTTCCAGTCCCGCCGGCTGTCGATCCGCGTCCGTGACGGCAAGCAGGTCAAGCCGCTGGCCACGCTCAACGGCACCCTGTGCGCCGTACCGCGCACGATCGTCGCGATCCTGGAGAACCACCAGCAGGCCGACGGCTCGGTGCGCGTGCCCGAGGTGCTGCGTCCGTACCTGGGCGGCCGGGAGGTCCTGGAGCCGGTGTCCAAGTGACCACCGGTTTCCCCTACAAGCTGATCGCCACCGACCTCGACGGGACGCTGCTGCGCTCCGACGAGTCGGTATCGGAGCGCACCCGTGACGCGCTCGCCGCGGCCACCGCGGCGGGCGCAGCGCACATCGTCGTCACCGGCCGCGCGGTCCCGTGGACCCGGCACATCCTCGACGACCTGGGCTACCAGGGGCTGGCCGTCTGCGGCCAGGGCGCGCAGGTCTACGACGCCGGCGCCCACCGCCTGCTGACGTCGGTGACGCTGGACCGGCAGCTGGCCGGGGTGGCGCTGGCCAAGATCGAGGCGGAGGTCGGCCCGCTGTACCTGGCCGCGAGCCGCGACGGTCTGGACGGAGAGGTGCTGGTCGGCCCCGGCTACTCGGTCCAGGGCACCCTCCCCGCGACCCCCTTCGCGGACGCGTCGGACCTGTGGACCGCGCCCCTGAACAAGCTGTACATCCAGCACCCGACGTTGTCGGACGACGAGCTGTGCGCGGTGGCCACATGCACCGCCGGCGGTTTCGTCAGCGTCGTCATGGCGGGGGCGGGCATCGTCGAACTCCTCCCCCTGGGCCTGTCCAAGGCCACCGGCCTGTCCCTGGCGGCCCGTCGGCTCAAGGTGAAGGCGGCCGACACGATCGCCTTCGGCGACATGCCCAACGACATACCGATGTTCGCCTGGTCCTCCTACGGTGTCGCCATGGCGGACGCCCACGAGGAACTGAAGGCCGTGGCCGACGAGGTGACGTCCTCGAACGAGGAGGACGGCATCGCTGTGGTGCTGGAGCGGTTGCTGGGCTGAACGTCGGGCCTGTCGTTCAGTGCTCGGTGATGCTCGGTGATGCTCGGCGGAGGATGCACGGATCGAACGTGCGCGGGCGCTGAAGCCCGACCGCGACTCGCTTCTGTTCAAGCACAGAGCAAACCGGTGCCTTACCACTCGGCCAATCCTCCGGGTGGGCGGCCCACGCGATATGCGATTCGCGTGCTCGAAGCGGCCGCCCCGGGCAGCTCCCCGTATGGGGCGAGCTCTACGGAGTGGGTTGCGACTACTCCGGAGCCCGCCGCGGGCTGCCCTGAAGGGAGCTGGACGTACTGCCGTGCATGGACATCGTCCCGCTCCTCTCCCAGAACTCGGCGCCGGACTTCCTCACCCGGCGGGGTGGACACAACCACTCTGCCCGCCGGGCGAATTGGACGCCACCGATTAAATCGCCCGGCTTCAGCGCCTGCGCCACCTGCGGCGGCGGACCTTGCTGAAGAACCAGCCCGCGGGCGGCTCGTCGGAGCGCCAGGGCTGCGGCTCCGGCTCCTCGCGGCGCCAGCGCTCGGCGAGCATCCGGGCCCGGGCGGACGGCTCGGAGGTCCCGGCGGAGCGTATGAAGTCGTCGTCCAGGACGAGGTCGTCCCAAGCGTCGTCTCCGGACCTGGACTCGGACCTGGACTCGGACCTGCCTCCGGACCCGGCCCCGGCGCCGGACCTGCCTCCGGACCCGGCCCCGGGCTCCGGCCCGGCCTGACCGCCGTCCTCGTACTGAGCCCTCTCGCCCGCCATCCCCGTCTCCTCCCAGCCGTCCAACTCCCGTGTGGTTCCCCTACATCCCGTTTGCCCAGTGTGCCCTGACAGGGGTGAAGCCCCCGTCAAGGCCCGGGCTGCGTCACTCCTCGCCGGCGAGTGTCAGCGAGCGCAGCTTCTGTCCGGCGTACCAGGTGGCCAGGACCGTGACGCCGACCAGCAGCACCGTCGCCGTCGTCAGGCCGACGTCCGAGGTCACCAGGTCCCCGCCGGACACCTTCTGGGCCACGGCCAGCGACCACTGCTGGACGCTCAGCGTGCGGGCGCCCGGCACCAGGGAGCCGAACAGGGCCTCCCAGACCAGCGCGTAGACGAGGCCGAACACCACCGCGTGCCGGGAGACCGTGCCGAGCAGCAGGAACATCGCCGCGTACGCGATGGACGCGACCAGCGCCGCCACCGTGTAGGCCACGGCGATCTGCTGGCCGTTGCCGTTCAGGATGAACCCGGCGATGAGCGTCGGCACCGCGGAGAACACCATCGTCACGGCGACGGCGACGATCAGCTTGGTGAAGATGATGGTCGGCCGTTTGATCGGCTTGGACAGCAGGTACACCACCGAGCCGTCGTCGATCTCCGGCCCGATCGCGCCGGTTCCGGCGATGACGCCGATGAGCGGCACCATCGTGGCGAGGGCGAGCCCGCCCAGCAGGTCGGAGGCCGTCTGGTCGTCCGCACCGGTGAGACCGCGCACCGCCACGGCGATGACGATCAGCAGCAGGGGCAGGGCACCGAGGATGAGGGCCCGGCGCCGGCCGAGCAGGGCCCGGTAGGTGAGCCGGGCGACTGTGGGGTCATACATCAGGGCCTCCTACGCCGCGACCAGGTACGAGAAGACGGACTCGAGGGACTCGTCGGACGGCGAGACCGTGAGCAGGCGGATGCCGTGCTCGCGCGCCACACGCGGCAGCAGAGCCGTGAAGCGGCCGAAGTCGACGGCCTGGACGCGCAGCGCGCCCTCGGCGTGGTCGACCTCGATCCCGGACGTCGACGGGTCGGCGATCAGCGCGGCCGCGAGGGCGCGGTCGTCGCTGGAACGCACCAGGTAGCGGTGCGGCCGGTCGGTCATCAGGCGCCGGATCTTGCGGAAGTCACCACTGGCGGCATGCCGGCCGGCGACGACGACCTCGATGTGCCAGGCGAGTTGCTCGACCTCTTCGAGGATGTGGGACGAGAACAGCACCGTGCGGCCCTCGTCGCCCATGCGGCGCAGCAGGTCCATCAGCTGCATGCGCTGGCGCGGGTCCATGCCGTTGAAGGGTTCGTCCAGCAGGAGCAGGGACGGGTCGTGGACCAGGGCGGAGGCCATCTTCACGCGCTGGCGCATGCCCTTGGAGTACGTCTGGATCTTGCGGTCCTGCGCGTACTCCATCTCGACCGTGGCCAGCGCCTTCTGGGCCGCCTTGGCGCCCAGGCCGTGCAGCTCGGCGTTGGCCAGGACGAACTCCTTCCCGGTGAGGAAGTCGTACATCGCCTCGCGCTCGGGGACGACGCCGATGTGCCGGTAGATCTGCTCGTTGCGCCACACGGGCTGCCCGTCGAGGGTGACCGTGCCGGTGGAGGGGGCCAGGAAGCCGCCCATCATGTTGATGAGGGTGGACTTTCCGGCGCCGTTGGGGCCGAGGAGGCCCGTGACGCCGGGGCCGATGGTCATGGTGATGTCGTTGACGGCGACCACGTTGCCGAACCAGCGGGAGACATGGTCGATGGAGAGCGTGGTCACAGTCCCACCTTCTTGTAGCGGCGCATCAGGAGGCCGTAGCTCGCCGCGATCAGGCCCAGGGCGACGAGGACGAAGACGGCGCCCTCGGCGTTGCTCGGGCCCACCCCGCCGGGGAAGGCCGAGGTCGCGCCCAGGAACGCGGACTGCACACCGTCGACGAGGGTGATCGGCGAGAACAGCCCGATCAACGGCACGGCGTCGCTGCTGCCCTGGACGTCCGCGATGGCCTGCAGGGTGGAGACCGCGCCGTAGGTGATGGTCAGCACGGCGATCACGGCCGCGATGCCGAAGCCGCGGCGCGGAGTGAAGGACGCGATGACCAGGCCGATACCGGCGAACAGCAGTGAGAGCAGTGCCACGGAGACGAGTCCCTGTGCGAGTCCCTTGGTCTGGTCGGCGAAGTCGAGCTCGGCCAGCAGCGCGCCCACGTAGAGCACGAGCAGGGGAGCGGCCGTGAGGACGAACAGCGCCGAGGCCAGCGCCGCGAACTTGGCGCGGACGTAGTCGGCGGTCTCGATGGGCCGCGAGAAGTACAGCGGCACGGTCTTGAAGCGCAGGTCGCGCGAGACGGACTGGGGTGCCTGCGAGGCGACGTACAGGCTGATGACCGCCTGCATGACGATCGCGTAGCGCGTGTAGTCCACGGGCAGGGAACTGGCCTTGGTGGCGACAGCGACGGCGACCATGATGGCCGCGGGCACGCACATCACGACGAACAGCAGCATCGGCAGCACCTTGGACTTCACCGAGCGGCCGAGGCCGTAGGAGCCGCGCAGGGACTGCGAGTACAGGGAGCGTCGGGCGTAGGCACGGCCCAGTCGGGGGCCGTCGTAGGAGCGGTAGCCGATGTTGTGGATGCGGGTCTGGTCACCCGGTGCCGGGGCGGATGTCCCCGTGGAGTGCTCAACCGCCATGGCCGACCGCCTCCTTCCGCTGCTCGCGCTCGTCGCTGCTCGTGAAGACCTCGGAGATGTGGTGCCTGCGCTGCTCCATGCGCACCAGGCCCAGTCCGAGGTCGGCGATCACGTCCCGGACCAGGTCGTACGTCTCCTCGCCCTGGGCGGTGAGGAGCAGGACGTGGCCGGCGCCCGGCAGGCCGCTGCCGTCCTCGACGCTCACCCCGCGCGCGTGCAGCGCGTCGCGCACCGCGCGGGTGCCGTCCGGGTGCTCGTCGGTGTCGGTGACCTCGATCGCGAGGGTCGTGGTGGTCTGGGTGAAGTCCGTGGTGGAGCTGGAGCGCAGGAGCTTGCCGCCGTCGATGACGACGACGTGGTCGCAGGTGCGCTCCAGTTCGCCCAGCAGGTGGGAGGTGACCAGGACGGAGATGCCGAAGTCGGTGTGGATCCGGCGGATCAGGCCGAGCATCTCGTCGCGGCCGACCGGGTCGAGGCCGTTGGTCGGCTCGTCCAGGAAGACCAGCTGCGGGTCGTGCACCAGGGCCTGGGCGAGCTTGACGCGCTGCTTCATGCCGGTCGAGTAGCCGCCGATGGGGCGGTAGCGCTCCTCGTACAGGCCGACATGGCGGAGTGTGTCGGCCGTGCGCTCGCGCGCCGCGGTGGGCGGCAGGCCGGACATGCGCGCCATGTGGACGACGAACTCGGTGGCCGAGACGTCCGGCGGCAGGCAGTCGTGCTCGGGCATGTAGCCGACCCGCTCGCGGATGTCGGCGCCCTTGGTGGCGACATCGAGGCCGAGCACGTCGGCGCGGCCCTCGGTGGCGGGGGACAGACCCAGCAGGATCTTGATCAGTGTGGACTTGCCGGCCCCGTTGGCTCCGACGAGTCCGGTCACACCGGGCCCGACGTCCACGGAGAGCCGGTCAAGCGCGGTCACCCTCGGGAACCGCTTGCTCAGGCTTTCGGTCGCGATCACAGTCACCCTTCGAAGGTAGGGCCCGTGAGCGTGGCGGGCGTCACTCCGTGGAGCTGTATTCGGGTCAGCCCTGAGTATTACGGGCCCCTAGGGGAGCTGGTTCTCGAGAGTTACCACGCCGGGTGGGGCCGGAGCGGCGCCCTATTGACGAACTCTCTAACAACTGCCAGATTCGCCGGATGACGTTGCTCACGGGCGCGCGGGAGCGCCGGGTACGGACCGGCGAAGTCGAGCTGTGCGTGGCCGAGATGGGCGATCCACGTCGCCCGACGGTCGTCCTCGTGCACGGCTACCCCGACAGCAAGGAAGTGTGGTCCGGGGTCGCCGCGCGGCTCGCCGGGCGGTTCCACGTCGTGGCGTACGACGTCCGCGGCCACGGCAGGTCGACGGCGCCGCGGCCGCTGCGGGGCGGGTTCACGCTGGAGAAGCTGACGGACGACTTCCTGGCCGTCGCGGACGCGGTCAGTCCGGACCGGCCCGTGCACCTGGTCGGGCACGACTGGGGATCGGTGCAGGCCTGGGAGTTCACCACCGTCCGGCGCACCGAGGGCCGTATCGCCTCCTTCACCTCGATGTCCGGGCCGTCCCTCGACCACTTCGGTCACTGGATCAGCGGGCGCGTGAAGCGGCCCACCCCGCGCCGGGTCGGCCAGCTCCTCGGGCAGGGCGCGAAGTCCTGGTACGTGTACCTGCTGCACACGCCCGTGCTGCCCGAGCTGGCCTGGCGCGGCCCGCTCGGCAAACGCTGGCCGAATGTACTGGAGCGGGTCGAGAAGGTGCCGCACGACGGGTACCCGACCGCGTCACTCCCGTCGGACGCGGCGCACGGTGCCTGGCTGTACCGGGACAATGTGCGGCCCCGGCTGCGCAGGCCGCGCCCGGACGCGCACGCCCACGCGCCCGTGCAGCTCATCACGCCCCTGGAGGACCGGTTCCTGTCGGAGCGGCTCCACGACGAGCTGGAGCAGTGGGTTCCGCGGCTGACCCGCAGGACGCTCCCGGCGGGGCACTGGATCCCGCGCACCCGTCCGGATCAGCTCGCTTCGTGGATAGGGGATTTCGTGGCGTCCGTCGAGGACGGCCGGTCCCCGGCGGCGGCGAGCGGGAAGCACGCCGAGCGGTTCTCCGGGCAGCTCGTGCTGGTCACCGGGGCGGGCAGCGGCATCGGGCGGGCGACGGCGCTCGCGTTCGCGGAGGCGGGCGCGCGCGTGGTGGCCGTCGACCGGGACGCCGAAGCGGCGGCCCGCACCGCCGAGTCGTCCCGTCTCATGGGCGCCTCGGCGGCCTGGGCGGAGACGGCCGACGTCTCCGACGAGCAGGCCATGGAGAAACTCGCCGAGAAGGTCACCCTCGAGTACGGGGTGGTGGACGTCCTGGTGAACAACGCCGGGATCGGGCTGTCCGGGTCCTTCTTCGACACCACGCCGGAGGACTGGAAGCAGGTCCTCGACGTCAATCTGTGGGGCGTGATCCACGGCTGCCGGCTCTTCGGCCGGCGGATGGCCGAGCGCGGGCAGGGCGGCCACATCGTCAACGTGGCGTCCGCGGCGGCGTACCTGCCGTCCCGGGCCCTGCCCGCCTACAGCACCTCCAAGGCGGCCGTGCTGATGCTCAGCGAGTGCCTGCGTGCGGAACTCGCCGGGCGGGGGATCGGCGTGACGGCGGTCTGTCCGGGCATCGTCAACACCGCCATCACGTCGACGGCGCACTTCGCCGGGGTCGACGCCCAGGAGGAGACGCGGCTCCAGCAGCGCGCCGCCCGTCTGTACGGGCTGCGGAACTATCCGCCGGAGAAGGTGGCCGCCGCGATACTGCGGGGGGTGGTGCGGGACGAGGCGGTGGTTCCGGTCACGCCGGAGGCACGGGGAGCGCGGGTGCTGTCGCGGCTGGCGCCGGGGGTGTTGCGGGGGATCGCGCGGATGAAGCCGCCGATGTGAAAGGCTGCGCGGGCAGGCCCAAGACCCCTGTTTTGAGGGCCTGTTGTCCACAGAACCGCCAATTCCCCTGTGGATAACCATACTTGGCTGTGGATCAAACCTCGGAAGCAATACTCGATCGCGTGATTCCCGTCTCTCCCGCACTCTGGTGGGATGGACGAAAGACGCACCGTCAAGGTGTCGAAGTATCTCTCGAAGCATCTGCGCCACCAGCCGGAGCAGATCGGGCTGGCGCTCGACGAGGGCGGCTGGGTGGAGATCGACACGCTGATCGCCGCGGCCGCCGCGCACGGTTTCCGGCTCACCCGCGATGAACTGGACCATGTCGTCATCACCAACGACAAGCGCCGTTTCGCCATCGAGGGCACCCGGATCCGCGCCAGCCAGGGCCACAGCGTCGAGGTCGACCTCGCGCTGCCGTCGGCGACCCCGCCCGCGCACCTCTACCACGGCACCGTCGCCCGCCACCTGGACGCGATCCGGGTCGAGGGGCTCAGGCCGATGAACCGGCACGACGTACATCTCTCACCCGACCGCGAGACGGCGACCCGCGTCGGCGCCCGCCGTGGCCGGCCGATCGTACTGACGGTGGACACGGCCGCCATGCACCGCGACGGCCATGTCTTCCGCGTGAGCGCGAACGGCGTGTGGCTGACCGAGGCCGTACCGCCGCGGTATCTCCGCTTCCCCGCACCCCACTGACCTGTTGTGCAGGACCAGCCGCTCACGGTGACTGTTTCACGTGAAACACCGGCGCCCCGCAGGGCTCCTTTAGGCTCGTCGCCATGAGTCTGCAACTGAGCACCGTGATCCTCCCGTACCGCCGCTGGAGCGAAGGCGGCCGTACGGCCTGGACGCGCGCCGAGCAGCTCGGCTTCCACACCGCGTACACCTACGACCATCTGTCCTGGCGCAGCTTCCGGGACGGCCCGTGGTTCGGTGCCGTGCCGACCCTCACCGCCGCCGCGGCCGTCACCGACCGGCTTCGGCTCGGCACGCTGGTGACCTCGCCGAACTTCCGGCACCCGGTGACCCTCGCCAAGGAGCTGATCTCCCTGGACGACATCTCCGGCGGGCGGGTCACGCTGGGCATCGGCGCGGGCGGCTCCGGTTTCGACGCCACCGCACTCGGCCAGGATCCGTGGACCCCGCGCGAGCGCGCCGACCGGTTCGCCGAGTTCGTGCCGCTGCTCGACCGGCTGCTCAGCGAGGACGCGGTGTCGTACGAGGGTGACTTCTACTCGGCTCACGAGGCGCGGAACATCCCCGGCTGTGTGCAGCGCCCCAGGCTGCCGTTCGCGGTGGCCGCGACCGGCCCGCGCGGGATGCGGCTCGCCGCCCGGTACGGCCAGGCGTGGGTGACCACCGGCGACCCCAACCTGTACGAGAACGGCACCCCTGAACAGTCGATTCAGGCCTTGCGCGGACAGGCCGAGAAGCTGGCCGACACCTGCGCCGAGGTCGGCCGGGACATGACCGGCCTCGACCGGGTCCTGCTCAGCGGGTTCACGCCGGACCGTACCGGCCCGCTCCAGTCACTGGACGCCTTCGTCGACTTCGCCGGCCGGCACGCGGAACTGGGATTCACCGAGCTGGTGATCCACTGGCCCATCCCGGACTCGCCGTTCGCGGCGGACGAGAAGGTCTTCGAGCAGATCGCCATGGAGGCGCCGGCGCAGCTGCGCTGAGGCCTCAGAGGGCTGCTTCCTCGGAAAAGCCCAGGTGAGAGCGGCTTCCACTCACCTGTGCGGAGCCCCGCACGCCCGTGCGGGCATCTGCGGGACAATGACCCGGTGACCTCAGCGACCCGACAGCCCGATACCGCGGCCGAGACCCTCCCGCCGCGGCTGATCGCCACCGACCTCGACGGCACCCTGTTGCGTGACGACAAGTCGGTGTCCCCCCGCACGGTGGCCGCGCTGGCCGCCGCCGAGGAGGCGGGCATCGAGGTCTTCTTCGTCACCGGCCGCCCGGCCCGCTGGATGGACGTCGTCAGCGACCACGTGCACGGCCACGGACTGGCGATCTGCGGCAACGGCGCCGCCGTGGTCGACCTGCACGGCGGCCCCGGCACCCACAAGTTCGTGAAGGTACGGGAGCTGGAGCGGGAGAACGCCCTGGACGCCGTACGGCTGCTGCGTGACGCGGCGCCGGGCACGGTGTACGCCGTGGAACAGACCTACGGCTTCTACCAGGAGCCGGCGTACCCGAAGCTGCACATGGAGATCCCCGACAGCCTCGCCCCGGCGGAGGAACTGCTGGGTCCCGACCACCGGGCGGCGGCGGAGCCGGTGCTGAAGATCCTGGCCTACCACCCTGAGATCGACCCCGACGCCTTCCTGACCCTGGCCCGGCTCGCGATCGGCGACCGCGCCAGTGTGACCCGCTCCAGCCCCAGCGCACTGCTCGAGATCAGCGGTCCCGGGGTGTCGAAGGCCAGCACGCTCGCCCTCTGCTGCGCCGAGCGCGGCATCTCGCACGAGGAGGTCGTCGCCTTCGGCGACATGCCGAACGACGTCGAGATGCTGACCTGGGCCGGCCGGTCGTACGCCATGGGCAACGCCCACCCGGACGTGATCGCCGCGGCCTCTGGACGCACCGTCGCGAACAACGAGGACGGGGTCGCGGTCGTGATCGAGCAATTGGTGGCCGAGCGGGTGTAGGTGCCGCCCGCTCTTTCCAGGGCGGTCGAGCCTTTCGAAGCGGTCCAGCCGCTCCGTCAGAGCGACACCCCGCGCGCCTCCAGCCACGAGACCGGGTTCACCGCCGAGCCCATCTCCGGTGTGACCCGGGTCTCGAAGTGCAGATGCGGTCCGGTGGAGTTGCCCGTGGTGCCCGACTGCCCGATCCACTGGCCGGGGCTGACGTGCTCCCCCTGGTCGACCCCGACGGACGCGAGATGGGCGTACTGCGTGTAGTAGCCGCCCGCGTGCTTCAGCACGATCTCGATGCCGAAGGGGCCGCCGCAGGACACCCTCACCACCCGGCCGGTCCCCACGGACCGCACCGGCGTGCCGATCGGCACCGCGAAGTCCTGCCCGGTGTGCCGGCTCGACCACCGCGCCCCACCGCTGCCGTAGGACGCGGACAGCTCGTACGTCTCCACGGGCGCGACCCACGCACTCGTGAACCCCGACTCCGGCTGGTCGAGCCGGACGGCCCCACGGCACGACCCGGCGGCGACCGAGGCGTCCGCCTGCCCCTGGAGTTGCGAGCGGGCCTCCTCGAGCTTCTGCTCGATGCCTGCCTTCAGGTCGGCCAGTTGGACGTTCCGCTTCTCCAGCGCCTCCCACTCGGCCGCGGCCTGGGCCTCGTCCGCGGTGAGCCGTGCCTCGGCCCTGCGGCTCTTGGAGATCGCGTTGTTCACGGCGAGATTCGTCTGCGAGAAGGCGTGCTGACCTCGCATCAGGTCGTCGGGACTGTCGGCGAGAATCATCTGCGCGGCCACCGGCAGACCACCGCTGCCCCGGTACTGGGCACGGGCGATGCGGCCCAGGTCCTCATTCAGGCCCGCGATGTGCCGCCGCTGAGTGTCCAGGAGCGCCTCCGCCCGCTGTGCCTTGGCCCGCTGCTCGTCAGCCTCCTTGCGACCGGCCTCGTACTGCTGCGTCGCCACCGCCGCGCCCTCGTACAGCCGCGCCACCTCGGCACTGATGCCCGTGTCCGCACCGTTCCCGGGCTCCTTGTCCGCCACCGTCGGCCGGGCCGCGAGTGCCGCCAGCGCGCACAGCAAGGCCGGAACGAGCAGGCGATAGCGACGATATGAGCGCATGTCAGCGATCCTCGCCCAGCCCTGCGGGCCCGGTCCTGTTCACGTCGTACGGCTGGGGGACCGGCTGCTCCGAATGGATCAGTGCGCGCGGACTCCCGACCCGGTGCGGGTGCTTCAGGCCGCTACCGCGCTCCCGCCGGCTCCTCCGACGCCGCCTCCCGCTCCGCCATCTCCCGCAACGGCCCGTCCACCGCCACCAGCTCCGCGTACGACCCGCGCTGCACCACCCGTCCCCGATCCAGCACGAGCACCTCGTCGACCGTCTCCAGGCCCGCCAGCCGGTGCGTGATGAGCAGGGTCGTACGGCCCTCGGTGGCGGCCAGCAGATCGGCGGTGAGCGCGTCCGCCGTCGGCAGGTCGAGGTGCTCGGCGGGCTCGTCGAGCACCAGAACGGGGAAGTCGGCGAGCAGCGCGCGGGCCAGCGCCAGTCGCTGCCGCTGCCCACCGGACAGCCGCGCCCCGTGCTCGCCGACAAGCGTGTCGAGCCCGTCGGGCAGACCGTCCGCCCAGTCCAGCAGCCGGGCCCGCCCGAGCGCGGCACGCAGCTCGTCCTCGGTGGCGTCCTTCTTGGCGAGCAGCAGGTTCTCGCGCAGCGAGCTGTCGAAGAGGTGCGCGTCCTGCGCGCACAGCCCGACGAGCCTCCGTACGTCGTCACTGTGCAGGGCGTAAGCGTCCACGCCCGCCAGCGTGTACGCACCCTCCGTCGCGTCCAGGAACCTCAGCAGCAGTTGCGCCAGCGTCGTCTTGCCGGATCCGGACGGACCGACCACGGCGACCCGGTGGCCCTCATCGAGGGTCAGGTCGAGCCCGGCCAGCGCGTCCCGGTCCTGCCCCTCGTACCGCGCGGTCAGCCCCTTGACGGCCACCGGGAACGGCGACGCGGGTGCCTGCCGGGGACGCTCGGGCTCCCCCACGGGTTCCGGGGCGTCCAGCACCTCGTACACCCGCTCGGCGCTCCGGCGCACCCGCTGCCGGTACTGCACGGCGAGCGGCAGCCCGAGCACGGCCTCGAACGCGGCCAGCGGGGTGAGGACGACGACGGCCATGGTCACGCCGTCCAGCCGCCCGGCCGCGACAGCCTGAGCGCCGACCAGGGCAGCGGCCGTGACGGTCAGACCGGAGATCAGCGCGGTGAGCCCGTCGCCGAGGGCCGTAGCCGTGGCGGCGCGCGAGGCGATCCGGGTGAGCGCCCCGTCCGCCTCGCGTGCCCGGGCGGTCCGCGCGGACAGGGCACCGGCGACGGTCAGCTCCGCGGTGCCGGTGAGCAGATCGGCCACCCGTGTCGCCAGTACGCCGCGGGCGGGGGCCAGCCGGTGCTCGGCCCGCCGCGCCACGGCACCGGTGATCAGCGGCACACCCACACCCGCCGCCAGCAGCCCGGCCGCGAGCACGGCCCCGGCCTCCGGCAGCAGCCACGCCGTGAAACCGACGGACGCGGCCGACACGACGACGGCCGCCCCGGCCGGCAGCAGCCACCGCAGCCAGTAGTCCTGCAGCGCGTCCACGTCCGCGACGAGCCGGGAGAGCAGATCGCCCCGGCGGGCCCGGCGCAGCCCGGCGGGCGCCAGCCGCTCGAGCCTGCGGAACACCGCGACCCTGGTGTCCGCCAGCATCCGCAGCACGGCGTCGTGCGAGACCAGCCGCTCGGCGTACCGGAACACGGCCCGCCCGATCCCGAAGGCCCGCGTCGCCGTCACGGCCATCATCAGATAGAGCACGGGCGGCTGCTGCGAGGCCCGCGAGATCAGCCACCCGGAGGTGGCCATGAGCCCTACGGCGCTCCCGAGCGCGAGACTGCCGAGCAGCAGCGCGAGCCCCAGCCGTCCGCCCCGGGCACCGGACATGGCGCGCACGCGGGTGAGGACATCGCCCGAAGCGGATTCCCCGCTGGGCTCGCTCTGATCGACCGGGGCGGACAACGCGCCCTCGACCGAACCCGGCGTGGACGCCGAGGCAGGCGCGACGGGCGCAGCGGCCGTCTCGGGCTCGGCCAGGCGCACCACCCGGTCCGCCACCCCCAGCAGAGCCGGCCGGTGCACCACCAGCAGCACGGTCCGCCCTGCTGCCAGCCGCCGTACCGCGGCCACGACCTCGGCCTCGGTGGCCCCGTCCAGCGCGGCCGTCGGCTCGTCGAGCAGCAGCACCGGCCGGTCGGCGAGGAACGCCCGGGCCAGCGCGAGCCGCTGCCGCTGCCCGGCCGACAGCCCGGCCCCGTCCTCGCCGAGCACGGTCTCCACGCCCTCCGGCAGGGCGTCCACGAACTCAAGCGCCCCGGCGTCCCCCAGCGCCCGCCGAACGGCGTCGTCATCGGCGTCGGGCCGTGCCAGCCGTACGTTCTCGGCGATCGTCGCGGCGTACAGATGCGGCCGCTGCGGCACCCACGCGATCCGGGAGCGCCACTGGTCCAGGTCGGCATCGGCGAGGTCGACTCCCCCGGCCCGCACCCGCCCCTCGGCCGGCCGCACAAAGCCCAGCAGCACACTGAGCAGCGTCGACTTTCCGGCACCGCTCGGCCCGACGAGCGCGACCGTCTCCCCGGGCTCGACTGTGAGGGACACATCCGCCACGGCGTCCGCCGAGCGCCCCGGATACCGGACCGTCACACCCTCGAACGCCAGCGCACCCGCGGGCACGGGTTCGGCCCCGGCTGCCGGCACGGGCGTCTCCAGGACCTCGAAGATCTCCTCGGCCGCGGCGAGACCCTCCGCCGCCGCGTGGTACTGCGCCCCGACCTGCCGCAACGGCAGATAGGCCTCCGGCGCCAGGATCAGGATGACCAGGCCGATGTACAGGTCCATCTCGCCGTGCACCAGCCGCATGCCGATCGTCACGGCGACCAGTGCCACCGAGATCGTCGCGAGCAGCTCTAGCGCGAAGGAGGAGATGAAGGCGATCCGCAGCGTCCGCATGGTCGCCCGCCGGTACTCGCCGGTGATCCGCCGGATCGAATCCGCCTGCGCCTTGGCACGGCCGAAGACCTTCAGCGTCGGCAGCCCGGCGACGACGTCCAGGAAGTGCCCGGACAGCCGGGACAGCAGCCGCCACTGACGGTCCATCCGGGCCTGGGTGGCCCAGCCGATCAGAACCATGAAGACCGGGATGAGCGGCAGGGTGCCCACGATGATGGCGGCGGAGACCCAGTCCTCGGTGACGATCCGCGCCAGCACCGCCACCGGCACGACGACCGCGAGACCCAGCTGCGGCAGATACCGCGAGAAGTAGTCGTCGAGGGCGTCGACACCCCGGGTGGCCAGGGCGACGAGCGAACCGGTCCGCTGTCCACTCAGCCACCCGGGCCCCAACTGCGCGGAACGCTCCAGAAGACGCCCCCGCAGCTCGGACTTCACCGCCGCGCTCGCCCGGTGGGCGGCGAGCTCCGTGAGCCAGCCGACCAGCGCCCGGCCGACCGCGACGGCGGCCAACAGCAACAGGGGAGTGGCG
The DNA here is from genome assembly GCF_044457425.1 of Streptomyces sp. NPDC050546. Lineage (NCBI taxonomy): Bacteria > Bacillati > Actinomycetota > Actinomycetes > Kitasatosporales > Streptomycetaceae > Streptomyces > Streptomyces sp. NPDC050546. The sequence continues at coordinate 326,891 of NZ_JBITGX010000009.1, read as the reverse complement.
AGTTCCGTCACCTGCATGCGGTGCTGAAAAGCGCCGACCACCACCTCGGCGATGAGCATCGCCTGCGCGATGACCAACCCCGCCCCGACCGCACCCAGGGCGACGACCGCCCCCAGGAAGACCCGGGTGGCACGGGCGTACCGAAGCAGACGCGGATCGATTGGTTTCACGTGAAACACACCTCAGTGCGCGGTCTCGGCGATGTGCTGCGTACCGATCCGCTTGCGGAACACCCAGTACGTCCAGCCCTGGTAGAGCAGGACGACAGGGGTGGCGATCCCGGCACACCAGGTCATGATCTTCAGCGTGTACGGGCTGGACGAGGCGTTGGTGACCGTCAGGCTCCAGTCCGGGTTCAGCGTCGACGGCATGACGTTCGGGAACAGCGTCAGGAAGAGCATCGCCACCGTGGCCACGATGGTGAGCCCCGACAGGGCGAAGGCCCAGCCCTCACGCCCGGCCCGTGCCGCGACCAGCGCCACGAGAAGGGAAGCGACGGCCACGACCACTGCGACAAGCGACGTCCCGTCCCCGCGGTCGGCCTGTGTCCACAGCAGGAAGGCGAGGGCCAGCAGGGCGGTCACCAGCCCCACGCGCAGCGCCAGCTTCCGTGCCCGCTCCCGGATCTCCCCGACCGTCTTGAGCCCGACGAACACCGTCCCGTGGAAGGTGAACAGCGCCAGCGTGACCAGACCGCCCAGCAGCGCGTAGGGGTTGAGCAGGTCCAGGACGCCGCCGGCGTAGTTGAAGTCCCGGTCGATCTTCACGCCCCGCACGATGTTCCCGAAGGCCACACCCCACAGGAACGCGGGGAGCAGCGAGGTCCAGAAGATCGCCGTCTCCCAGTTGCGCTGCCAGTTCTCCTCGGGCCGCTTGACTCGGTACTCGAAGGCCACACCCCGGACGATCAGACAGACCAGGATGAGCAGCAGGGGCAGATAGAAGCCGGAGAAGAGCGTGGCGTACCACTCGGGGAAGGCGGCGAAGGTGGCACCGCCCGCCGAGAGCAGCCAGACCTCGTTGCCGTCCCAGACGGGTCCGATGGTGTTGATCAGCACCCGCTTCTCGGGCCGGTTGCGGGCGAGCAGCTTCGTGAGCACACCGACCCCGAAGTCAAAGCCCTCCAGGAAGAAGTAGCCGGTCCACAGGACGGCGATCAGGACGAACCAGACGTCGTGCAGTTCCATGACTGTGCAGCTCCCTCGGCCTAGTACGAGAAGGCCATCGGCTTGTCGGCGTCACTGGAATCGCCGCCGATCTTCGTGGGCGGGTTGAGGTCGGCCTCGGTGAGCTCGGGCGGGCCCGCCTTGACGTACTTGACCAGCAGCTTGACCTCGATGACGGCGAGGATCGCGTACAGCGTGGTGAAGACGACCATCGAGGTGATGACCTCGGCCTGGGAGACACCGGGGGAGACCGCGTCACGCGTCTGGAACAGGCCGTAGACGACCCACGGCTGGCGGCCCATCTCGGTGAAGATCCAGCCCCAGGAGCTGGCGATCAGCGGGAAGCCCAGGGTGAGGATCGCCATGCGCCAGTACCACTTGGTGAGGGTCGGGCCGAGCGCCTTGTTCGGCAGGAGCACGAGATGCGGTACCTCGTCCTCGCCCACCCTCAGATGCTGCGGCAGCAGGAACTTCTTCCGGGTCAGCCACAGTCCGGCCAGGCCGATGGCGAAGGACGTCATACCGAAGCCGATCATCCACCGGAAGCCCCAGTAGGCGACGGGGATGTTGGGCCGGTAGTCGCCGGGGCCGTACTTCTCCTGCTCGGCCTTGTTGACGTCGTTGATGCCGGGAACGTACGAGGTGAAGTCGTCCTTGGCGAGGAAGGACAGCAGGCCGGGGATCTCGATGGCGACCTTGTTGTGCCCCTTGTCGACGTCACCGACGGCGAAGATCGAGAAGGGCGCGGGCTTCTCGCCGTCCCAGAGTGCCTCGGCCGCGGCCATCTTCATCGGCTGCTGCTCGTACATGATCTTGCCGAGGACATCGCCGCTGATCGCGGTGAGCATGCCACCGATGACGACGGTGACCAGGCCCAGCCGCAGCGAGGTCTTCATCACGGGGACGTGCTTCTTGCGGACCAGATGGAAGGCGGCGATGCCGACCATGAAGGCGCCGCCGGTCAGGAAGGCCGCGGTGAGCGTGTGGAAGACCTGGGCGAGCGCGGTGTTCTGGGTCAGCACCAGCCAGAAGTCGGTGAGCTCGGCGCGCCCCTTCGCCTCGTTGATCCGGTAGCCGACCGGGTGCTGCATCCAGGAGTTGGCCGCGAGGATGAAGTAAGCCGACAGGATCGTGCCGATCGAGACCATCCATATGCAGGCCAGGTGGATCTTCTTGGGCAGCTTGTCCCAGCCGAAGATCCACAGGCCGATGAAGGTGGACTCGAAGAAGAAGGCGATCAGCGCCTCGAAGGCGAGTGGCGCACCGAAGACGTCACCGACGAAGCGTGAGTAGTCGGACCAGTTCATGCCGAACTGGAACTCCTGCACGATGCCGGTGACCACGCCCATCGCGATGTTGATCAGGAAGAGCTTGCCCCAGAACTTCGTCGCCCGGAGGTACTTCTCCTTCTCCGTCCGCACCCAGGCGGTCTGCAGTCCGGCCGTGAGGGCGGCCAGCGAGATCGTCAGGGGGACGAACAGAAAGTGGTAGACGGTGGTGATGCCGAACTGCCATCGCGCCAGGGTCTCCGGCGCCAAAGCCAGGTCCACGTCGCCGCTCCTTACATACGCTTGTGAAAGCGTTCACATTCACAAGCCATTATGCAGCACGGACTTTCGAGCCCCAAAGGGGGCCCCTGTCGCAATCGACCCCTTGGCGTGAACTTCAACATATTGTTGAATCGACGGCATGCAGACACCGCTACAGATACGGATCTCCTGGCCCGCTGGGCACCTCACCGCGACCCTTGACGACACCCAGACCACCCAGGCCCTCACCCAGGCACTGCCCCTCGTCTCGACCGCGCGCACCTGGGGCGAGGAGGTGTACTTCGACACTGGAGTGTCCGTTTCACGTGAAACAGGCGCCCGACAGGTCGTAGAGCCGGGCACGGTCGCCTTCTGGACCGACGGCGACGCCCTCGCGCTCCCCTACGGGCCCACGCCGATCTCACAGGGCGAGGAGTGCCGCCTCGCCAGCCCGTGCAATGTCCTGGGCCGCATCGACGGCGACCCCGGTCTGCTCGCGACCGTGCGGGGCGGCGACCCGGTGCGCGTGGAACTCGTAGACGCCTGACCCAGGGCCTGGCAACCAGCCTGCCCAGGGCCTGGCTCCCAGAGCATTACAGGTGCCCCGGAGCACTGCAGATGCCCCGGAGCACTACAGGTCCTTGCGAAACCCTTCCGCCACCTTCAGGAAGATGTCGTTCGCCTCGGTCTCCCCGACCGTGACCCGCACACCCTCACCCGGGAACGGCCGGATCACCACGCCCGCCTGTTCACATGCCTGCGCGAACGCGACCGTGCGCTCCCCCAGCCGCAGCCACACGAAGTTGGCCTGGGTCTCGGGCACCGTCCAGCCCTGGGACCGCAGCCCGTCGACCACGCGCGTGCGCTCACACACCAGCGAGCCGACCCGGCCGAACAGTTCGTCCTCGGCACGCATCGAGGCGATCGCCGCCTCCTGCGCGAGCTGGCTCACCCCGAACGGCACCGCCGTCTTGCGCAGCGCCGCCGCCACCGGCTCGTGGGCGATGGCGAACCCGACGCGCAGTCCGGCCAGGCCGTACGCCTTGGAGAAGGTCCGCAGGACGCAGACATTGGGCCGGTCGCGGTAGAGCTCGACACCGTCCGGCACCTCGGAGTCGCGGATGAACTCCCGGTAGGCCTCGTCGAGCACCACCAGCACATCGCCGGGCACCCGGTCGAGGAAGCGCTCCAGCTCCGCCCGCCGCACGACCGTGCCGGTCGGGTTGTTGGGGTTGCAGACGAAGATCAGCCGGGTCCGCTCGGTGATCGCGTCGGCCATCGCGTCGAGATCGTGCACGTCACCGGCGGTCAGCGGCACCTGGACCGACGTCGCGCCGCTGATCTGCGTGATGATCGGGTACGCCTCGAAGGACCGCCAGGCGTAGATCACCTCGTCACCAGGGCCGGAGGTGGCCTGGATCAGCTGCTGGGCGACACCGACCGACCCGGTGCCGGTGGCCAGGTGGGAGAGGGGCACGCCGAACCGCTCGGACAGCTCGTTCATCAGCGCCGTACAAGCCATGTCCGGGTAGCGGTTGAAGTTGCCGGCCGCCGCCATCACGGTCTCCATCACGCCCGGCAGCGGCGGATACGGGTTCTCGTTGGAGGACAGCTTGTAGGCCACCGGCCCGCCTGCCGCGGCGGGCTTGCCCGGCTTGTAGGTGGGAATTCCCTCCAGCTCGCCGCGCAGCTTGGGGCTCGTCTCGCTCACCGCAGTCCTCCTCGCGAAGACCGGCGGCACATGACCGCCGCCGACATCCAATACTCCTCACCTTATGAGGATTCGGCGCCGCTGCGTACACCCACGACGGAGCGGTGAACGCCGGCCTCCCATGTCCCACCGGCATCAGGGGCAACGCCGCACGAAGGCGTACGAATCCGGGGGCGCGCTGCACATATATCTACGCGCCGGTGGTGCACGCCGTGGCGCGCATCCCTCGTGCAGGTGAGTTGAGACCTCTTCGCAACCTCGCCCCCTTGGCAGGCTCGTGCGGGCCGACAAGTCACGTACTGGCATGGGAGCGCTTAACTCCCTTGGTTTCCCAAGCAATTGGGGTTAAATGATCATGCAGAAACGTGCCTGTCAACGTCTGCATATGCGTCCGCACTACCCCACCGCATGAGCCCTACTATCGGCTCGCCATGACAGCAGCAGGGAAGCACCAGGTGAGCCGCGCGGAAACCTCACGTCGAGGCAGTCGGCCGGGCCGGGCGGGTATCAGAGACGTGGCCGCCGCCGCCGGAGTCTCCATCACGACCGTCTCCGACGCCCTCAACGGCAAGGGCCGGCTCCCGGACGCCACCCGGCGCCATGTCCGCGAGGTGGCCGACCGGCTCGGCTACCGGCCCTCGGCCGCCGCCCGGACACTCCGTACCGGCAAGTCGGGACTCATCGGCCTGACCGTGACGACGTACGGGGATGAACCTTTCACCTTCACCGAGTTCGCGTACTTCGCCGAGATGGCGCGGGCCGCCACCTCCGCCGCGCTCGCCCGCGGCTACGCCCTCGTCATTCTGCCCGCGACCTCCCGCCACGACGTGTGGTCGAACGTCGCCCTGGACGGCACGGTCGTCATCGACCCCTCCGACCAGGACCCGGTCGTCAGCGAACTCGTCCGACAGGGGCTGCCGGTCGTCTCCGACGGCCGCCCGGCCGGGTCCCTGCCGGTCACGGCATGGGTCGACAACGACCACGAGGCCGCCGTCCTCGGGATCCTCGACCATCTGGCCGCCGCCGGCGCCCGCCGCATCGGCCTGCTGACCGGCACGACGACGGACACGTACACCCACCTGTCGACCACCGCGTACCTGCGCTGGTGCGAGCGCGTCGGCCAGGATCCGGTGTACGAGGCCTATCCGGCGCACGATCCGTGCGCGGGCGCCGTCGCCGCCGACCGGCTCCTCGCCCGCCCCGACCGGCCCGACGCGGTGTACGGGCTGTTCGACCCGAACGGCACCGATCTGCTCGCCGCCGCCCGCCGCTACGGCCTGCGCGTACCGGACGACCTGCTGCTGGTCTGCTGCAGCGAGTCCACCGTCTACGCCAACACCGAGCCCCCCATCACCACGCTCTCCCTGAAGCCGCGCCGCATCGGCACGGCCGTGGTGCAACTCCTCATCGACGCCATCGAGGGAGTGGAATCCGACCGCCCGGTGGAGCAGGTGATACCGACGGAGCTGATCGTGCGCACCTCGTCCCAGCGACGCCCGCCGCGCACGACGGTCAGCCCGCCGCGGTCCCCCGAGGGGGCCTAGTTCCCCGGTACCGGGGAACCCCCGGGTCCGGTACCTCGGACCCGGTCGCGGGGACGGTCCCGTGCCTGGGGAGAAACAGGGCCGGTCCCCCGGAGAGAAGGGATCGTTCTCGCGAAGAGAAGGAATGCGAGGACGGTCACACGGTGGTCAAAGCCCGGCCCAATCGGGGCGAAAGCCGCGGTGAACTGGACTCTTGCTCTGATTCACCACCCCTGGGTCATCACATGGCGCGATCCGCATTCCTATGATGGGCCCACGACACCGGCGGGCCGCTACGACCAGGCAGTCCGATGCGGTGCAGATGCGGCTTGATGGTGGAGGGGTCGATGACTCAGGGGGCCGGTCAGGGACCCGAGGTGGAGCGCACGGCGACGTTGCGCGACTTCCGGGTGCCCGCGTACGTCCACGAGACCGGTCCGTACGTCCAGAGCACGAGCCCCGGCGAGGTCGCTCCGCCACCCGAGGAGACCTATCCCGAGGGATACACGCCGACCCAGCGCGACCTTCCCGTGGTCAACCGGGGTGACACTGTCCAGGTGACCGTCGACCCCGAAACCGCCGCGGCCCCGCCTCCGAACACCGGACAGGGCGCGCTGTACGTCGTGGGCGACGTCCACGGCTATCTCGACCAGCTGGTGGCCGCCCTCCAGGAGAAGGGCCTCCTCGACGCCGAAGGCAACTGGTGCGCGGGCACCGCCCGGCTGTGGTTCCTCGGCGACTTCACCGATCGCGGCCCGGACGGCATCGGCGTCATCGACCTGGTGATGCGGCTGTCCGCCGAGGCCGCGGCGGCCGGGGGCTACTGCAAGGCGCTCATGGGCAACCATGAGCTGCTGCTGCTCGGCGCCAAGCGGTTCGGCGACACCCCCGTCAACTCCGGCGCGGGCACCGCCACCTTCCAGGCGGCCTGGCTGCTCAACGGCGGCCAGAAGACCGACATGGACCGCCTCCAGGACCACCACCTGCAGTGGATGGCCCGTCTCGACGCCGTCGAGGAGGTCGACGGCCACCTGCTCGTCCACTCGGACACCACCGCCTACCTCGACTACGGCCGCTCCATCGAAGAGGTCAACGACACCGTCCGCGAGACGATCACCCGCAACGACGCGGACGAGGTCTGGGACCTGTTCCGCAAGTTCACCAAGCGGTTCTCCTTCCGCGACGAGGGCGGCGCGGACGCCGTGCGTTCCCTGCTCGATACGTACGGGGGCACCCGCATCGTTCACGGGCACAGCCCGATTCCGTATCTGCTGGGCGAGGTCGGCTCCGAAGAGGACGAGGACAGCGGCGACCCGGTGATCGAGGGACCGCACGTCTACGCCGACGGACTCGCCATCGCGATGGACGGCGGCGTGACCATGGCCGGAAAGCTGCTGGTCCAGCAACTGCCCCTGGCTACGTGAACGTTCACCGGGCAGGCGTTTCCCGTCACAGGACCGGACGGGTGAAGGGCCAATTTCGGTAAACCCCCTGTCACCGCCCACCTCCACGGCTCTACCATCGGCTTATCCGTAGCAGGCTCCCCTCCGTTTCTGCCCGACGGCTCGTCAGCATGCCGAGCCCCAAGCCCTACGGAGCATCGGGGGATGCACATGAACAGCGTTCCGCAGCACCTGCTGAGCGAGGACCGCCAGGAATACGAGCGGATCCTCGATGAGGTGCTGCGCTCCGCACCACACCGTCCGGAACTGACCGCTGTCGGACAGCGGCTGAACTCGGAACAACTGCGCACCATGGCGCTGAACGCCACGGCGCTCATCACGGCAGCAGCGTCGACCGAATACCAGCATTACGTCAAGGTCCGTGAGGAACTGCGCCAGCCGGCGTCGTCCAGCACGCCGGCCGTGCGCGAGTCCGGCTCTTCCGAGCCGGGCACGGGCCCTGCGGGGCTGGCCGCCGCCATGGGCGAGGTCGCCGAGACCGCCGGCGCGGGCGCCGTCGCCATCGTCGCCGTCCTCGCACCCGTCCTGGCCGGAACCGCCGCCGCGATCTTCCTGCTCGTCGGCTACATCCTGCAGATGCTCGACCCCGAGCAGGCGTTCGCCCGGACCATGCTCACCACGGGCTGGGTGTTCGGCGCCGTGACCGCGGTCGCGATCCTCGTCGCCGCGGTGGGACTGCTGCTCACCGCCCTGCGCAACAAGCCGACGGCCGAAGGCGGTCCGTACGACGAACTGCACGAGGAGGTGGCCCTGGCCAGGGAGGCCTGGCACGAGGCCCTGCTGGAGCGGGGCATCCTGCCTTTCCTGCGCGAGGCACTCGTCAGCCCGGACACGGCCGCCGCGCTGCACCACACCTCCTCGTCCACGCCGATCAGCCGCATCCCGCACCTCGGCTACGACCGCCCGGGTTTCACCAGCCCGGACGAAGGCCACCGCGGCTCGCGGCCGAGCTACAGCAGCCCGGACTACACCAGCCCGGACTACGGAGGACCGGAACACCAGCCGGAGTAGCCGGGACCCACAGGCCAAGAGACCAGAGGCCGGCCAAGGGCCAGGGGCCAAGGGCCAAGGGCCAGGGACCATGTGTCCCCAGCCCTCGGCCCTCCCGGCGTGTACGCAGCCCGCCTCGCGGCCTGTGTGCGGCCGGATCAGTCCGCGATCGGCAGGTACACCCGGTTCCCGCTCGCCGCGAACTCCTTCGACTTCTGGGCCATGCCCTCCTCGATCTCGGTCCTTGTACCGCCGTGTTCACGACGGATGTCCTGCGAGATCTTCATGCTGCAGAACTTGGGACCGCACATCGAGCAGAAGTGAGCCGTCTTGGCGGGCTCTGCCGGCAGGGTCTCGTCATGGAACTCCCTTGCTGTGTCCGGGTCGAGGGCCAGGTTGAACTGGTCCTCCCACCGGAACTCGAAGCGAGCGTCGGACAACGCGTCGTCCCATTCCTGGGCACCCGGGTGTCCCTTGGCGACGTCGGCCGCATGGGCTGCGATCTTGTAGGTGATGACGCCGGTCTTGACGTCGTCACGGTTCGGCAGTCCCAAGTGCTCCTTGGGCGTGACGTAGCACAGCATCGCCGTGCCCCACCAAGCGATCATCGCGGCGCCGATGCCGGAGGTGATGTGGTCGTACGCCGGCGCGACGTCCGTGGTCAGCGGGCCGAGCGTATAGAACGGAGCTTCATCGCAGATCTCCTGCTGAAGGTCGATGTTCTCCTTGATCTTGTGCATCGGGACATGGCCCGGGCCTTCGATCATGGTCTGTACGTTGAAACGCTTGGCGATCCGGTTGAGTTCCCCGAGCGTCCTCAACTCCGCGAACTGTGCCTCGTCGTTGGCGTCCGCGATGGAGCCGGGCCGCAGGCCGTCGCCGAGCGAGTAGGTGACGTCGTACGCGGCGAGGATCTCGCAGAGTTCCTCGAAGTGCTCGTACAGGAACGACTCCTGGTGGTGCGCGAGGCACCAGGCGGCCATGATCGAGCCGCCGCGGGAGACGATGCCGGTCTTGCGGTTGGCCGTCAGCGGCACATAGGCCAGGCGCACGCCCGCGTGGACCGTCATGTAGTCCACGCCCTGCTCGGCCTGTTCGATGACCGTGTCCTTGTAGACCTCCCAGGTCAGATCCTCGGCCCTGCCGTCGACCTTCTCCAGGGCCTGGTAGAGCGGCACGGTGCCGATGGGGACGGGGGAGTTGCGCAGCACCCACTCACGCGTGGTGTGGATGTTGCGGCCGGTGGAGAGGTCCATGACCGTGTCGGCGCCCCAGCGGGTCGCCCAGGTCATCTTCTCGACCTCCTCCTCGATGGAGGACGTCACCGCCGAGTTGCCGATGTTGGCGTTGACCTTCACCAGGAACCTCTTGCCGATGATCATCGGCTCGATCTCCGGGTGGTTGACGTTGGCCGGCAGCACGGCCCGGCCCGCGGCGATCTCGTCGCGGACCACCTCGGGCGAGACGTTCTCCCGGATGGCCACGTACTCCATCTCGGGCGTGATCTCGCCGCGGCGGGCGTACGCGAGCTGCGTGACCGCCTTCCCGTCCCGGCTGCGTCGCGGCTGGCGCGGGCGGCCGGGGAAGACGGCGTCGAGGTTGCGGAGGCCGCCGCGGGGCGAGGTGTGCTTGATGCCGTCGTCCTCGGGACGGACGGGGCGGCCCGCGTACTCCTCGGTGTCGCCGCGGGAGATGATCCAGTTCTCGCGCAGCGGCGGCAGGCCCCTGCGGACGTCGGTGTCGATGAGTGGATCGGTGTACGGGCCCGAGGTGTCGTACAGCGTGACGTCCTGCCCGTTGGTGAGATGCACCTGACGGACCGGCACGCGCAGGTCGGGGCGGGTGCCCTCGACGTACGCCTTGTGCCAGCCGATGGACTTCCCGGCCTCCTCGGACTGTGCGTCCTGAACGGAGGCAGGCGTGCGTGCGTCCTTGTCGGTCATGAGACCTACTCCCTACGCCGGCATTACCCGGTAACAGGTTCGGCGGTCGACGCAGCGGTTTCCGTCTGCCGACGTTCCGTGTGAAACATCACTCGACTTCGGTGATGTTTCATGTGAAACATCGCTGGGACGGAGGTCAGCGCCCTCTCAGCCCGGTGCTCCGAGCTCCCGCGTGTACAAAAGGTGCCTCCACGCTAGCGGCAATTCTGGCGCGGTGAACAGAGGGCCCCCCTCGTTCTTGCGATGATCGGTCGGTGACCACGACGCAGCGTCCCCCTTACCCACCGCCCGAGCCGCCTCGCGGATCCGGCGCCGGAAACGGCAACGGCCGGGGAGACGGCCACGATTTTGTCTCCGGGTCCGGGTATGGGCCCGAGGCGGGTTTCGGGCCCGGGGCGGGTTTCGGGCCCGGGTCCGGGGCAGGTGCAGGCGGTGAGCGTGGTTCCGGCTCTGCCGGGGGATACGGGCCGGGCAACGGCCAGGGTGGTGGCTCAGCCGGTGGGCACGGAGACGGTCCGGGCGACGGGCACGGTCCGGGTTCAGGGGGCGGGCACGGGCACGGTTCCGGGACCGGCGGAGGCGACGGCCACGGACATGGCCCCGGTTCCGCGCCAGGTGGCGGACACGGGCACTCGCACAGCCACGGTCCGGCCACACCTGTCTCCATGCATCTGCGCAAGATCATCGCGGCGATCCTGATCCCGTTCGGCGCGGCCGTGCTGATCGGTCTCGTCGTGCTGTGGCCGGGCGGCGCCCCGTCCCACGAGCGCACCGGCGTCGGCTTCGACCGGCAGACCGAACAAGCCTCGGTCACCAAGGTCGTGGAGATCAGCTGCAAGGAGGCCGGCGCCTCGGGGGTCCCGCCGACGGGCGACACCTCCACCGCCGAGGGCTCCTCCGCGGCGCAGCAGGAGAAGGGCACCTGCAAGCGGGCGACGATCCGGGTCGACAGCGGCAAGGACAAGGGCCGCACCTTCACCGAGATCATCCAGCCGGACCAGTCCCGCCAGCTGCACGAGGGCCAGAAGGTCGTGGTCGCCTACGAGCCCTCAGCGCCGAAGGACCTGCAGTACTCGGTCACCGACGTCAACCGCCGTCTGCCCTTGGCCCTGCTGGCCGGCATCTTCGCGGTCGCCGTCGTGGTCGTCGGGCGGCTGCGGGGGGTCATGGCCCTCATCGCGCTGGCCATGAGCTTCCTGGTGCTGAACTTCTTCATCCTGCCCGCGATTCTGCAGGGCTCGAACCCGTTGGTCGTGGCGGTGGTGGGCTCGAGCGCCATCATGCTCATCGCCCTGTACCTTTGTCATGGTTTGTCCGCACGGACCTCCGTGGCGGTGCTCGGCACCCTCGTCTCCCTGTTGCTGATCGGCATCCTCGGCTCGGTGTTCATCGACTGGGCCGCACTCACTGGCAACACGGACGACAACACCGGTCTGATCCACGGCCTCTACCCGACGATCGACATGAGCGGTCTGCTGCTCGCCGGCATCATCATCGGCTCGCTCGGTGTACTCGACGACGTGACGGTCACGCAGACCTCGGCGGTCTGGGAGCTGCACGAGGCAAATCCGTCGATGGGCTGGCGCGGGCTGTACCGCGCGGGCATCCGGATCGGCCGCGACCACATCGCCTCCGTCGTCAACACGCTCGTCCTCGCCTACGCGGGTGCCGCCCTGCCGCTGCTGCTGCTGTTCTCCATCGCGCAGAGCGGTGTGGGGACGGTCGCCAACAGCGAGCTGGTCGCCGAGGAGATCGTGCGCACGCTGGTCGGTTCGATCGGCCTGGTCGCCTCGGTGCCGGTCACCACCGTTCTGGCCGCGCTCGTGGTCTCGGCCGACCGCACCGGGGAGGAGCGCGCCGTGGAAGCCGCGGCGGCCCCGGCACGCGGGGGGAGGGGCCGGCGGCGTAAGCGCTGACGTCTCTGAGCCAGACGTCCCAGCGCCCCTCCGCCGAAGCGTTCGCACCGCTCGGCGGCATCCGGTGAAGCGTTACTCCACCATGCCGCCGGAGGGGTGTCTCACCCGGCGCCCTGTTCCGCCAGGATGCGGTCCAGCGCCTCGTCGAGGTGGGCGTCGAAGTCGGCGAGCGAACCTTCCTGGCCCAGCGGCACCAGCTTGTCGGTGCGGTCGAGGAAGGCGACGAGCGGTGCCGTGGAAGACCGGAACAGCGCCTGGTCGCTGCCCACCTGAAGCCGGATCAGCACCTCGCCCAGCGTGTCCGGTTCGACGGGAGCGACCCGCACATCGCCCTCGCCGCACGGTCGGCCGACGCCGTCGATCAGCAGCTCCCGGCCGAAAGCCCACGTCACCGGTGCGTCACCGGGCAGGTGGAACGTCAGCCGGACGGCATAGGGATCACTGGTCTCATAGCGCAGCTCCACCGGAATGCGGAAGGAGAGCTCCTCGGACACGAGAAAGCTCATCATGACCTCTGCTTGTACGGACTCGCGCATCGATAACCCCGTCATTCGCCGTGACTGGCCGGGAACGAACCTCTGACACTTGGTGGAATCTTGCTGAACGTACACAGCAGATCACAAGGAGTGAGTTTTCACATACTGATAGAGAGCGCCAGCGACCCGAGTCGCCGCCCGATCTCACTCTGCAACTGCCGGGCCGCGGGCAGCAGCCGGTCCTCCTGGTGGGCGGGCATCGAGATGGCCATCGTCGCGGCCGTGGTACCGAGGGTGAGTGGAATCGCCGCGCAGACCGCGCCCAGGGCGTACTCCTGACGCTCGGTCACCGGTTCCATCCGCCGCATCCGCTCCAGACGCCGGAGCAAGCTGTGGTTGTCCCGCACCGTGTACGGCGTGAGGGGCTGCACCGGGTAGCGGTCGAGGTGGTCGCGGCGGGCCTCCCCGTCCAGCTGGGACAGCAGGCACTGCCCGATGGCGTGCGCGTGCCCGGTCTCCCGGAAGTCGGCCCACTCCTCGACCGCCGGGATACCCGAGGTCTCGGAAACGCACATGACTTCGATCTCGCCCTCGCGGTAGGCCGCGTAGTAGACGGGGACGCCGAGCAGGTCTCGCCACTGGGCGAGCGTGTCGACCACCGTGCTGCGACGTTTCTGCCGCGCCCCGCTGCTGCTCAGCCGCTCGGCGGCCTCACCCAGGAAGAACAGGCCCTTGTCCCGGCGCAGATAGCCCTCGTGCACGAGGGTGCGCAGCAGGTGGTACGTCGTGGGCAGCGCCAGCCCGGTCTCCCGGGCCAGTTGCTTGGCGGGGGCGCCGTAGTCGTGTCCGGCGACGGTCTCCAGCAGGCGCATGGCGCGCTGCACGGATCCGATGAGGGTCGCCGGAGGCGGGGGTTCGGCGGGAGGTGGTGGTGTGGAGGGTGCCGCCGAGCGCGGCTGCGCGGGGACGCTGCGCAGGTGGGCCGGTGCGGTGTCAGCCGGGGCCAAGGGTCACTCCCGAAGCGCGAGGGGCCCGACCCGTGCGAAGGAACACGGGTGGGGGTGTATGCCGCTCGCGGGGATGTCCCCGCGTCGAGCCGGACTCTATTCGTCTGCCACCGCACGCAGACGGCCCGGCCGGGAAACTTCCCCCGCCCGAGGGAACGGGTGATTCCGAGCGTTTCCCGCTACCCCCACCGGTTTCCCACCGGTCTCACCAGTCGCTGCGCGACGAGGAGCTCGACGTGAACTTCCGTACGACGTAGATCAGTCCGCCGACCAGCGCCACGAAGACCAGCACCTTGAAGAGCAGTCCGATGACGAAGCCGACCACACTGGCGATCAGCCCGCCGAACACGACCAGGGCGATGACCGGCACCGCGATCCACTTCACCCACCACGGCAGTCCCGTGAAGATCTCTCGCATCGCCCTCGTCCTTGTCTCTCCACCCGTTCGAGTGCCGGGTCCTGTCGGTCTTCTGACGTTCTGCACTCGATGCTAGGTCCGGGAGGGGGTCGAGCGGGGGCATCGCGTCCCTTGTCCTCCCCTGACCGAACCCCTAGGGAACCCCGAGGCGGTCCGTCAGCTCTCGGGCGGAGAGAACACCACCAGCACCCTGAGGTCCTCGGTGATGTGGTGGAACTTGTGGGCGACGCCCGCCGGCACGTAGACCACGCTGCCGCGCGCCACCTGAGTCGTCTCCAGGCCGACGGTGATCGCGGCACGGCCGCTCACAACGAAGTAGACCTCGTCCTGATTGTGCGGCTTCTGTGGATCCTGCTCGCCCGCGTCGAGGGCGTACAGACCGACCGACATGTTCTGCGCCCGCAGAAACTGCAGGTAGGCGCCCTCGTTGGCGGCGCGCTCCGCCTCCAGTTCGTCCAGCCGGAATGCCTTCATCGCCTCGTCCGCCCCTGCCTCTAGTCCCCGTGCCCGATCAGGTCTGCCACGATCAGACACATGAAGAATTTCGTAGTCAAGACGATCGCCAACGCCGGTGCCCTGGCGGTCGCCGTATGGCTGCTCGACAAGATCACCCTGACCGGTGACAGCACGGGCAAGAAGATCGGCACCCTGATCATCGTCGCGCTGATCTTCGGCCTGGTGAACTTCCTGGTCAAGCCGCTCGTCAAACTGCTCAGCCTCCCGCTGCTGATATTGACGCTCGGCCTGTTCACCCTGGTCGTCAACGCGTTGATGCTGCTGCTCACCTCGTGGCTGGCGGACCAGTTCGACCTGAGCTTCCAGGTGGACGGCTTCTGGACGGCCGTCCTGGGCGGCCTGATCATCTCTGTCGTCTCCTGGGCGCTGAACGTCGTCCTTCCCGACGGGGACTGAACGCCTATGACATATCGAGTCTGCTTCGTCTGCACGGGCAACATCTGCCGTTCCCCGATGGCCGAGGTCGTCTTCCGGGCCCGCGTGGCGGAGGCCGGACTCGACGGCCTGGTCGAGGTCGACAGCGCCGGCACGGGCGGCTGGCACGAGGGCGACGGCGCCGACCCGCGCACGGCGGCCGTCCTGGCGGAGAACGGCTACACCACCGGCCACACGGCCCGGCAGTTCCAGCCGTCGTGGTTCTCCCGCCTCGACATGGTCGTCGCGCTCGACTCCGGCCACCTCGGCGCCCTGCGCCGCCTCGCGCCCACGGAGGAGGACGCGCGGAAGGTGCGGCTGCTCCGTTCGTACGACCCCGCCGCCGGCGACGACCTCGACGTACCGGACCCCTACTACGGGGGCGCGGACGGGTTCGAGGAGTGCCTTGAGATGGTGGAGGCGGCGAGTACCGGTCTGCTTGCCGCAGTGCGTGAGGACGTGGAGGGACGAGTGGCATGAGTGAGTCCGCGACGGGTGACCAGGGCGGATCGACGGGCGAGGGGACCCGGGTGTCGAGTGACCCTGCCCTGACCGCCACCGCCACCGACGCCGGCGACGGCACGCGAGCGGTACGGGCCGGGCTGCCCGAGCCGGTCAAGTACGAGCCCACGCTGCCCGGGCCGGTGTTCGCCGCCCACTTCCATCTGCCGGGCGACCCGACCGGCCCGTACACCTACGGCCGGGACGAGAACCCGACCTGGACGCTGCTGGAGCGCGCCGTCGGCGAGCTGGAGGCGCCCGGCCGGGACGATGCCGAGACGCTCGTCTTCGCTTCGGGCATGGCCGCGACTTCGGCCGTGCTCTTCTCCCAGCTGCGCGCCGGCGATGTGTGCGTCCTGCCCGACGACGGCTATCAGGCACTCCCCCTGGTCCGCGCCCAGCTGGAGACGTACGGCATCGAGGTGCGCACCGCGCCGACCCGCGGCGACGCCCAGCTCGACGTCCTGGACGGCGCGAAGCTGCTGTGGATCGAGACGCCGTCCAACCCCGGGCTCGACGTCTGCGACATCAGGCGGCTCGCCGACGCGGCACACGCGCGTGGTGCCCTGGTGGCCGTCGACAACACCCTCGCCACACCGCTCGGCCAGCGTCCTCTGGAGCTCGGCGCCGACTTCGCGGTGGCCAGCGGCACCAAGCAGCTCACAGGGCACGGCGACATCCTCCTGGGCTACGTCGTCGGCCGTCACGCCGAGACCATGGCCGCCGTACGCCGCTGGCGCAAGGTCGTCGGAGCGATTCCCGGGCCCATGGAAGCCTGGCTCGCACACCGTTCGATCGCGACGCTGCAACTGCGGGTCGACCGGCAGAGCACGACCGCCCTGGCCGTCGCCCAAGCGCTGCGCGAGCGCCCCGAGGTGACCGGACTGCGCTATCCCGGACTCCCCGACGACCCCGCGCACAAGATCGCGGCTCAGCAGATGCGGCGCTATGGGTGCGTGGTGTCGTTCACCCTGCCCACGCGCGCGCAGGCCGACCGTTTCCTCGACGCGCTGCGGCTCGTGGACGACGCGACGAGCTTCGGCGGAGTGCGGTCCACGGCCGAACGCCGCGGACGCTGGGGCGGCGACGCGGTCCCGGAGGGCTTCATCCGCCTGTCGGTCGGCGCCGAGGACCCGGAGGACCTGGTGGCGGACGTACTGCGGGCACTGGACACGTCGGCGTCCTGATCATCCCCCACGGACGGTCCGAGCCTCCCCCCTCGTGGCTCGGACCGTCCCCCGGTTCCGCGCGCAAGAACCGCGCGACCAAGGCTAGTTGACTCTCTGTCAGTGTCCAATCACAGTAGCGACAGAGGCCTATCGACTTATTTATAGTTGGGCGCGGCCGTAGGGCCGGGAGCGGGGCCGAAGAGGGGAGAGCGTGCGGTGGATCTGGCCTTGCTGCGGACCTTCGTGACCGTGCACCGGGCCGGCTCCTTCACCCGCGCCGCCGCCCTGCTCGGCCTCTCCCAGCCCGCCGTCACCTCGCAGATACGGACGCTGGAACGGCAGCTGGGCCGCCCCCTGTTCCTGCGCCAGGCCCGTGGTGTGACCCCGACGAGCATCGGCGACGAACTCGCCCACAAGGCCGCACCGCATCTCGACGCGCTCGTGGAGATAACGGAGACCGGCCTGGACGACGACTCCTCCTTACGGACGCTGCATCTCGCCGGACCTCCGGAGTTCACCGCCGAACGAGCCCTGCCCGCACTCACGGAGCTGATCGGCGAGGACGGTCAGGGCTTCGCCCTGCGCGCCTCCTTCGGGAACGCCGAGGAAACGCTGGAAGGACTGTCCGCCGGACATCACGATCTGGCCATCAGCACGGCCCAGCCACGGGGCGCCCTGCTCACGGCGACTGCGCTCTGCGACGAGGAGCACGTCCTGGTCGCCGCCCCGCGCTGGGCCGAGCACATCGGCGCCGGGGAGCCGGACCGCAAGCCGGAACCGTCCCTGGAGCAGGTGCCCGTGGTGGAGGTGCACGAGTCCCTGCCCTTCGTCTCCCGCTACTGGGCCTCCGTCTTCGACTCGCGCCCCGCCGCGCCGGGCACGGTCATCGTTCCCGACCTGCGCGCGGTCCTGGCCTGTGCGGTCGCGGGGGCGGGCCTGGCGGTGCTCCCGCGCTATCTGTGTGCGGCCGCGCTGGAGCGGGGTGAGGTCGTCGCCCTGCACGAGCCGGCGGTGCCGCCGCTGCGGACCTACTTCCTGGTGGTCCGCACCGGGACGCTCGCGATGCCCCATATAGCGCGTGCCCATGAGTGGCTGCAGAGCGCCTCGACCGACTGGTGCTGAGGCGCCCGGGACGGTACCTCACTCTGAGGGCTCGGCCGGTGACGATTCGCGATGTTTCACGTGGAACCAGCCGGGCCACATTTCACTCATGACCGTCCGACCCGTGGTCAAGCGCACCGCCCGTGCTGTTCTGCTGGACGGTGACGACCTGATCCTGATCAAGCGCACCAAGCCCGGGGTGGATCCCTACTGGCTCACTCCCGGCGGCGGGGTCGAGCCCAGCGACTCGACCGTCGTCGACGCCCTGCACCGAGAGGTGTACGAGGAGCTCGGCGCCAAGATCACCGACGTGGTGCCCTGCTTCGTGGACACCATGGAGCACATCGGGGAGGACGGCGGCGCGACCGGCGTGAAGGTCCAGCACTTCTTCGTCTGCCACCTGGAGTCCATGGACCCGTCCCTCCGCCACGGTCCCGAGGTGGACGAACCCGTCGGTGAGTACGAGATCGTGCGCGTGCCCTTCACCCGCGTCGGGATCGCCTCCGTCCACCTGGTGCCGCTGTCGCTGCGGCACTATCTGGACGGCAACATCGAGGGCGTACGCGCCATGCACGCCCCCGACCTGGGATGACGCCGGCAGCGGATCAGGACCCGGCGGCGACCAGTTCCTCCACGGAGTCGTGCCGTATGCGGTCCGAGGGGATACCGACGTCCCTCAGGGCGTCCACACCGCTGCGGATCATCCCGGGCGGGCCTGAGAGATAGGCCTCGAACTCGTCCCATGGCCCATAGGCGCGTATCGCGTCCGGCAGTTGCTGGTGCGCCTGCTGGTCGATGATCGCGCGCACCGAGAGCCAGGGATGGCTCTGCTGGAGGCGGAGCATGGTGTCGATGTCGTACAGGTCGTGATCCGTTCGGGCCCCGTAGAAGACCTCGACCGACCGGCGGTCCCCGTGCTCGGCGACGTCTTCGACCAGTGCCTTGATGGGCGCGATGCCGGTGCCGCCGCCCACGCAGAGCAGGCCGCTCTCGGTGGTGTGGTCCACGGTCATGGCGCCTGCGGGCGGGCCGAGCCGGATGATGTCGCCGGGGCGGGCACGGTGCACCAGGGCGTTGGAGACCCACCCCGCCGGAACGGCCTTCACGTGGAACGAGAGCAGGCCGTCGGAGCGGGGCGCCGAGGCGAAGGAGTAGTGCCGCCAGATCCGGGGCCACCAGGGTGTCTCGACGCTCGTGTACTGCCCGGCGAGGAAGGGGTACGGCTGATCGGGGCGGACGGTGATGACCGCGACGTCCGGAGTTCTGAGGTCGTGCGCGACGACCTCGGCGTACCACCAGGCCGGGGCACGCAGTTCGTCCCTGGCCGCCGCGTCGATCATCACTTGCGAGATGGTGGTGTACGCCCGGACCCAGGCCGCCTCCATCTCCTCGTTCCAGACCTCGGCGGCGTATTTGCTCAGCGCGCCGATGAGGCATTCGCCGACGGCCGGGTAGTGCTCGGCCCGCGTCCCGTACTTCCGGTGGCCGCGGCCGAGGTTCTGCAGGTAGTCGACGAGGACGTCGGTGTTGTCGATGTGCTCGGCAGCCGTCAGCAGCGCCTTGAGCAGCCGGTCCCGCTGGGTGTCCATCGCGGCCGGGAACAGCGGCCGCAGGTCCGGATAGCGAACGAAGAGCAGGGCGTAGAAGTACGACGTGACCTTCTCGGCCACGGGTGCGACCTCGGCCATGGCGCGTCGGATGAGGATCGCGTCCGGGGACGCTTCCCTGGCCGGGGCGGAGGCGGCTTGGCCAGGGGGCGACACGGGGGCGTGCCGCTGGGAGGGGACCCGCGACCCGTCGGGGCCGGGTGCGGAGGGAGCTGTGGAGGCGAAGGGCGCCGGTGTGAGCGCCGTGGGCACGGGACCTGCTGACGAGGCTGCGGCGACGCTTGCGGCGGCGGGAGAGGAGGCGTGCTGTGCGGCCAGAGGGGAGGGCGTGGGTATCGCTCCCGGGGGCTCACGTCCCGGTTCCGGCCCACCGGCGTCGGCGCCGCCGGTCGTCGAAGCGGGCGGCACCGCCGTGCCGTCGGCCGGAGTCTCCGGAGCGGCCGTCGGCCTGCCCACGGGGCGTACCGCGGCCGGGCGACGCGCCTCCGGCGTACCGGGCTCGCTGTCCGGCGGCGTCGTCGGCTTCTTGCGGGGCGTGAACCAGCCGCCCCCGCCGCCGGAAGAGCCGTTGTCGGCCGACGTGGTGGTCGGAGCGTCCATGGTGTGCCTCGCCTCGAGCATCTTTCGGTCGGTCTGCGCACTTCCCTAGTCGGAAGGTGCCTGCTTTCCCCCGTGGACGGTCTGCGTTCCCATCCATGTCGTGGCCAATGCGGCCACATTCAACCCGTATTTCGGCTCCGTACGGACAAGTAGGCAAGAGTGTGACATTGCCCGCAGCGCTCTCACCCGAGCTTCCCACTCGTCTGGACGGCTCAGTCGCGTAACCGAAAACGCGGGTCTTCGATCTCTCCGTCCCATTAGGCTGCATTGCCCTGCACGCGGCCCGCACGGAACGGGTCACCCGCCCCGAATACGAACCGGAGTCGACCCTACCGGCCACCGCCGTGCACACAAGTCCCCCCTTCCCTCGTCACGAATGAGGGCACCGCGCGAATCATCGGTCCTGCCAACTACTGGACATCACGCCGGTGTTTCACGTGAAACGTCCGGCGTCTGACAGCACTCTGTGCAGACGGCTACAACTGGCCAAAAGCTCGTATGGGTCCGGGGAAAGAGGTGGACGTCAGGGGCCCTTGTCGGACAGCCTGACCTGCGTGCCGACTCCTTCCCTTGCCTCTTTGCCCATCCGTCGTCTGACGCTCCGCGATCTCGCCGCCTGCGCCGACTTGTCTCAGGACCGGGGGTGGCCACGGGAGGAGCACAAGTGGGGCTTCCTCCTCACAGCCGGGAAGGGCTACGGCATCGACGACCCCGACAGCGGCCTCGTGAGCGCCTGTGTCGTCACCGAGTACGGACCGCACGAGCACCCCGCCCTCGCGGCGATCGGCATGGTCCTGGTCGCCGAACGGCATGCGGGACAGGGCGTGGGACGCCGCTTGATGCGCCATGTCGTCGCAGCCATGGGCCCCACGCCCCTCACCCTGCACGCGACCCCGAACGGCCGCCCTCTCTACGAGGAACTCGGTTTCAAGGTCACCGGGCGGGCGGAGATGGTGCGCGGGCCCTTCACTCCGGGCGGACCGGAGCCGAAGGTCGCCACCCGAGCCGCCACCGCCGAGGACCTCGCCGCCATCCTCCGGCTCGACGAGCAGGTGTTCGGGACCGACCGCACGCACATCGTCACGCGACTGCCCGCCTTCGCCGACCAGTTGCGGGTGGCCGAGGAGGACGGGCGGATCATCGGATACGCGGCCGCCTGGCCCAACATGGAGACCCATGTCGTCGGCCCGCTCATCGCACGCGACACGGCGGTCGCGCAGGCGCTCATCACCTCCCTCGCGGCTCACACCGACCGCCCGCTGCGCACCGATATCGACGTGCGGCACGAAGAGCTCCTCGCGTGGGTGAAGGAGCGCGGCCTGACGTCCATCGCCTTCAACTCGGTGATGTCCTACGGGATCACCGAGCTGCCCGGAGACTGGACCCGCCGGTTCGCGCCGGTCACGGTCGCGGCGGGCTGAGGAGCTCGATACAGGGGCTGAAGGGCCCCGGACACGACTACGCCGGCTCCCCGCGGATCAGGGAACCGGCGTAGCGGCGTTTTCCGGGCCAGGTCAGGCGAGGGCCTCCACGGCGGTCGTGGCGAAGGCGTGGTCCTGCTCCGGTGCGCCACCGCCGACGCCGATCGCGCCGATCAGGCGACCGTCGCGGTGCACCGGCACACCGCCCGCGATGAACAGCAGCGGCCGGTCGAGCGCGGTCGGCAGCGTGTGGAAGGGGCCTCCGGGCTGCACCGCGTCGACGAGGTCGGCGGTGGGCGCGTTGAGCTGGAGAGCCGTGTAGGCCTTGCGGGTGCTGGTCTCGCCGGAGATCAGCACGGCACGGTCGTCGCGCCGGAAGGCGAGCAGATGGCCGCCCGCGTCCAGGACGGTGACGCTGACGGTCACGCCTGCGGCCTCGGCGGCACGACGGGCGGCGGTGACGAGGGTCTCGGCGTCCTGGGTGGTCAGCGGGGTGACGGCTGTGGTGGTGCTCATGAGGGGGTTCTCCTGGGGAAGTTGCTGGTTGGTTCCGGGCCGGGTCGGCTCGGTCGCTCAGTGGTGGACGGCGGTCCGCTGCTCGGCCGGCGCGGCTCCCGTGACTACGGCGCTGGGGGCACCGGCACGGCGCTCGAGGGCGGCCGAGAGGAAGGCCAGGAGCAGGGCGCCCGCGGCCAGGGCGGCACCGACCCAGTTGGGGGCGGTGTAGCCGAAGCCCGCGCCGATCACGAGGCCGCCGAGCCAGGCGGAGAGGGCGTTGCCGAGGTTGAAGGCGCCGATGTTCACGGCGGAGGCCAGGGTCGGCGCGCCATGCGCCTGGTCGAGGACCCGCTTCTGGAGGGGCGGGACGGTGGCGAAGCCCAGGGCGCCGATCAGCGCGATCGTGACGGCCGACAGCAGCTTGTCGTGCGCCGTGAGGGTGAACAGCGCCAGGACGACGGCCAGGGCACCCAGGGAGACGTACAGCATGGGCATCAGGGCGCGGTCGGCGAACTTGCCGCCGACGAGGTTGCCACCGACCATGCCGAGCCCGAAGAGGACCAGCAGCCAGGTGACGGAGCCGTCGGCGAAGCCGGCGACGTGCGTCATCATCGGCGCGATGTAGGTGATGGCCGCGAAGACACCGCCGAAGCCGAGGACGGTCATCGCCATCGCGAGCAGTACCTGCACGTTCTTGAAGGCTGCCAGCTCGTGCCGCAGGCGCACGCCCTCCGGCTTGGGCATGTCGGGGACGAGCCGGGCGATGCCGGCCAGGCCGATGACACCGAGGGCGGCGACGGCGGCGAAGGTCACGCGCCAGCCCACGGACTGTCCGACGAGCGTGCCCAGCGGGACGCCGACGACGTTGGCGACGGTCAGCCCGGTGAACATCATCGAAATGGCTCCGGCCTTCTTGTCCGGGGCCACCAGTTCGGCCGCGACGACCGCGCCGATGCCGAAGAAGGCGCCATGGGCCAGCGAGGCCACGATCCGGCCGATCAGCATGACGGCGAAGGCAGGGGCGAGAGCCGAGAGCAGGTTGCCGACGATGAACAGGCCCATCAGCATCATCAGCATCCGCTTGCGGGAGACCTTGGTGCCGAGAACGGTCATCAGCGGGGCGCCGAACATCACACCGAGCGCGTAGCCGGTCACCAGGTACCCGGCGGTGGGGATGGAGACCCCGTAGTCGCCCGCGACCTGGGGCAGCAAGCCCATGATCACGAATTCCGTCGTTCCGATCCCGAAGGCCCCGATCGCGAGGGCCAGAAGCGCGAGAGGCATGGAGGGGTTACCTTCCCATAAGATTGCAGGAGCGCTTTACGTGCGACCACAATAGTTGCACACGCGGGCTATGTGCAAGCGCCGTCAATTGCGATGCTGCTCTATCCTGGGTGTCAGCCGCTCCGGGACGGAGGAAACGCCAATGACAGCGACGGACCCCGCGCTCACCGCACTCGCCCAGGGCTGGTGTGCCCTTTCCCTGCTGCACGGGAGGATCGAGGGCCACATCGAGCGCGCCCTGCAGGCCAAGCACGACCTGAGCGCGCGGGAGTACTCCCTGCTGGACGTGCTCAGCCGACAGCACGACGGGGACGGAGGTCATCTGCAGATGAAGCAGGTCGCCGACGCGGTCGTGCTCAGCCAGAGCGCCACCACGCGCCTGGTCACCCGCCTTGAGGACCGCGGGCTCCTGGAGCGCTACCTGTGCCCCACCGACCGCCGGGGCATCTACACGAACGTCACCGAGGACGGCCTCGCCTTGCTGGAAGCGGCGCGGCCGACCAATGACGCCGCCCTGCGTGAGGCTCTGGACGAGGCAGCGAAGAACCCCGAGCTGGCCCCACTGGTCCGAGTGGTCGAGACGCTGAAGGCCCCGGTGCCCGCATAGGACGCTTCTGCGCCGGCCTTCCCTGCGTAGGGTGCGTCCATCTCTGCGTAGGGTGCGCCCATGGGAGATCTTGAGATACGTGCCGCCGTCGCCGAGGACGTCCGTGCGATCGTCGGAATGCTCGCGGACGACCCCCTGGGCGCACAGCGCGAGTCACCGGACGACCTCGCCCCGTACCTGACCGCACTGGAGCGGCTCAGCGCCGACCCCAACCAGCGTCTGGTCGTGGCGGTCCGGGACGGCCGGGTGGTCGGCACACTCCAGCTCACGATCATTCCCGGGCTGTCCCGACGCGGTACCACCAGGTCGATCATCGAAGGCGTGCGCATCCACGCCGATGAGCGCGGCAGCGGCCTGGGAACGCAGCTCATCGAATGGGCGATCAGCGAATCCCGGGACTCGGGCTGCCAGTTGGTCCAGCTGACCTCCGACACCTCGCGCACCGACGCCCACCGCTTCTACGAGCGGCTCGGCTTCACGGCCTCCCACACGGGCTTCAAGCTCCAACTCTGACCGGCATACGAGGGGCGCTCTGTTTCACGTGAAACAGAGCGCCCCACGGTGTCGCCGCCGAGCCCAACCCCCCCCCCCCCCCCCGATCGACTCCACCCCGCCCAGGAGCCCCCACCTCGTACGGCTG
>NZ_JBITGX010000009.1:0-302381 GCF_044457425.1 Streptomyces sp. NPDC050546 | reverse complement strand
ATGTATTTTTGGTGGGGGTGGTTTTCCCCCCCCCCCCCGGGTTATAAACCCAAAACTTTCGCGGGTCATGGGGGGGGGTTTGTTTTCCCCGACAAACCCCCCCCCCCTCGTTGTCGCCGCCTAGCCGATCCCGCGCCACCCCTCCGGATCGACTCCACCCGGCACAGGAGCCCCCTCGTCGTACGGCTGACGCGTGAACACGAACGAGCCGAGGTCCAGATGGCTCACGGATCCGTCCGG
This sequence comes from Streptomyces sp. NPDC050546, assembly GCF_044457425.1. NCBI lineage: Bacteria > Bacillati > Actinomycetota > Actinomycetes > Kitasatosporales > Streptomycetaceae > Streptomyces > Streptomyces sp. NPDC050546. Next base: position 302,141 of record NZ_JBITGX010000009.1, on the reverse strand, counting down.
CCGCCGTACGGCCTTCAGGAGCTCGCCGGCGTAGTAGCCCTCCAGTCCCGTCCAGGTGCCGTCGCCGTTCGGACGGAACCGAGAACGGCGGCCACTGCCGGACAGCGGCCCCAGCGAGACGAGCCCGTCGGCCGTCAGCCGTAGCGCGAAAGCGTGCGTCCCCCAGTACCACTGACCCGTCAGCTCCAGCATCGACGGGTCGACATCACTCAAGGGCTTCCACGGAGAGGGGATGCGTGGTTCCGCCTCGGCGACGATGCGAACCAGGTCGGCGGCGACGGAGAACAGCAGCGGGCCCGAGGTGCAGTTGGCCAGGACGACCGCGGCCACGTCCTCCTCGACACCGATCATGAGGCACGCGAGGAAGCCGGGCAGCGAACCGGTGTGTCCGACGAGGGACCGCCCGTTCCGCCGCCGGATCTCCATCCCCAGGCAGTAGGCGTAGCCGCTCGCCACGTCCGCCGCGTCGTGGGGCGCTGCCGGTGTCCTCATCTCCCGCAGCGACTCGGCGCTCAGCACCCGCTCGTCGCCGTTGACCAGGAAGGACGCGAAGCGCCCCAAGTCACCCGTGGTCGACCACAGTTGCCCGGCCGGGGCCATGCGCCCCAGATCCTCGGTGGGCTCCGGGAGCATCGCGTCGGCCCAGGGATGCACCGCCCAGCCACCCGCATGCGGCGCCTGGGGCCGGACGCTCGTGCGGTGCAACTCCAGGGGTTCGAGCACTTCGCGCCGAAGGACTTCCTCCCAGGAGGCGCCGCGCAGCTTCTCGATGAGCGCGCCGAGCAGCGCGTAGCCCGGGTTCGAGTAGTGGAACCGGCGGCCGGGCGGAGACAGCAAGGCCCGCTCGCCCAGCACATCGGCGAGTTCGGGCCGCAGCGATCCGGGGCTCCGCTCCCACCACGGCCCCGGCGTCTCGGCCGCCAGCCCTCCGGCGTGCGCGAGCAGTTCGGCGACGGTCGCCTCCCCCACACCGGTGCCCGGCAGATGCTTCTCCAGCGGATCCCCGAGGTCCAGCGCGCCCTCGTCGCGCAGCCGCAGGACGAGAACCGCCGTGAAGGTCTTGGTGATCGAGCCGATCCGGTACTGCACGTTCTCGTCGGGCGCATGCCCCGCCACCGAGGTCCGCGCGCCTGTCCACACCGGCTTCCCGTCCCGCACTACGGCTGCGACGAGCGACGGCGCCCGTCCTTCGGCCTGGGCGACGGCGATCCGGTGCAGCAGTGCGCGACGCGTGCCGGGAAGCAGCTCTTCCTGAGATGTCGTCATGGGCCCCAGTCCACCCGCCCCGGCGTCCCGCGTCGAGCACATTCCGGGCTGGCGTCGCGCGGGCGGAACCACGCGTAGGTTCTCAGCGCCCGTGTCATCCAGCGATGCTGTGATCTGGGCGCTCTCGCACACTCTCACAGCGTGTCAGCCGACCGCGGTCTCAGCTCCGTGTCAGTTCCTCGCCTCGGCGGCCGGCCTGCGAGGTGTCCGCAACGGGCCGCCGCGGGAGCTGGTCCACGGTCGAGCGCGACGAACGCCGAGCCCAGAACGCCAGAACCGTTCCACAGACAGGCTGAAGCTCCTCGTTGCCGACGGGGCCTTGTGCTGCCTGGTGTGAGAATTCCTCACGTGCGTCAGGAGGGGCGGGCGGCTTCCCAGGCTGCTTCGATCAGCTCGAAGATCTCGTCCACCGCGGCGTCCGGATCGGCCGCGTCGCGGGCCAGCGCGTAGGCGTCGATCACGAATCGCGCGATCGCCCGGCGGGCTGTCGGGGTCGGTGTCAGCCCGGGGCCCGCGGCCATGGCTGCGGCCAGCGCATCCGCGTGGCGCAGCCGCATCAGCACCTCGTACTCCCGCAGGGCGCGTGACTCGTCGATCATGCGGTAGACGGGCGCGCCGCCGTCCGCCGTGCAGTGCCGCACCATGGCCCGGATCTCCTGGCGCAGCGCCGGGATGAGCGGTTCCGTCGGCGCCCGGTCCGTGACTGCGCGAGTGAGGCGCTGCTCGAAGTCCTCGTCCAGCTCGAAGACCAGCGCCTCCTTCGAGGCGAAGTGGGAGAAGAGCGTGGTCACGGCGACATCGGCCTCGGCGGCCACGTCGCGGATGCCTACGGCGTCGTACCCGCGCTCCAGGAAGAGCCGCAAGGCGGTGTCGGCGATCTTCTGGCGGGTCGCGGCCTTCTTGCGTTCACGGCGTCCGGTCGGCACGGTCATGACGTGATGCTAACAGGTACGAATTCATAACAGTCACTAAAAGCTAACCGTTAGTGTTACGGTCGGCGGCATGAAGAAAGTGAGCTTCTCCGAGTTCGGCGGCCCCGACGTCCTGCACCTCATAGATGCCGAGGAGCCCCACCCGGGTCCCGGCCGGATACGCATCGCCGTACGCGCGGCAGGCGTGAACCCCGTCGACTGGAGGCTCCGCGAGGGCCAGGTCCTGGGTGCTCATCCCGTCGAGTTGCCTTCCGGGGTCGGCCTGGACGCGGCGGGGGTGGTGGATGAGATCGGCGAGGGGGTCGAAGGAGTCGAGATCGGCGACCACGTGTTCGGCGAAGGGGAAAGCACCTACGCCGAGTTCGCCGTCCTCGGGGCCTGGGCCCGGATGCCCGACGGCCTGACGTTCGAGGAGGCGGCCGGATACCCCTCGGTGGTGGAGACCGCGCTGCGCGTTATCCGGGAGACGGGTGTGCGGCCGGGGCAGACGCTCCTGGTGAGCGGCGCGTCCGGAGGAGTGGGCTCGGCGGTGCTGCAGATCGCCCGCGAGCGCGGCATCAGGGTTATCGGCACGGCTGGCGCCGCCAACCAGGACTACCTGCGGAGCATGGGGGCCCTCGCCACGACGTACGGCGAGGGCTGGGTCGAGCGGGTGCGGCGGCTCGGCACCGTCGACGCGGCGCTCGACTTGGCCGGTTCGGGCGTGATCCGCGAACTCGTCGAGCTGACAGGTGACCCGCGCAAGGTGATCTCCATCGCCGATCTCGGTGCGCCGGAGCTGGACGTCCGGTTCTCCGGGGCGGCGGGGAGCGTGCCGGACGCACTCGCCGAGACGGTCGACCTCATCTCACGAGGGAAGCTCCACATTCCGGTCGAGAAGTCGTACGCGCTCACCGATGCCGCGGCGGCGCACACCGACAGCCAGGCCGGCCACAGTCGCGGCCGCCGAGTCGTGGTCATCTGAGCGGGTTCCCCACGCGGTTGCACAACGAGGGCACGAATTCCTTCCACCGCACCTGCCGGGGCCTTCCGGGCAGGTGCGCGGCAGGCCCCTAACGGCGCGAGTGGCTGACCCGGCGCGCCGCCAGGAGACTGTCCGTGGAGGGTCTGCAACGTCTGACGCACTCGAGAGAGTGAACAGACTGACCAGCCCGTCTCAGGTTCGTGGCCGACTGGCCACCGGGTGGTCGGCAGTCGTGAGATGTGGCCACGGAATCTGAGATCCCACACCCCGGTCAGGTCAGGTCTGCGCCATGTCGACGAACCGTGAGTAGTGGCCCTGGAAGGCGACCGTGATGGTCGCCGTCGGGCCGTTACGGTGCTTGGCCACGATCAGGTCGGCCTCGCCCGCGCGCGGCGACTCCTTCTCGTAGGCGTCCTCGCGGTGCAGAAGGATCACCATGTCGGCGTCCTGCTCGATGGATCCGGACTCACGCAGGTCGGAGACCATCGGCTTCTTGTCGGTGCGCTGCTCGGGACCACGGTTCAGCTGGGACAGCGCGATGACGGGGATCTCCAACTCCTTGGCGAGGAGCTTGAGGTTACGGGACATGTCCGAGACCTCCTGCTGACGGTTCTCGGCACGCTTGGAACCACCGGACTGCATCAGCTGGAGATAGTCGATGACGACCAGCCTGATGTCGTTGCGCTGCTTCAGGCGGCGGCACTTGGCGCGGATCTCCATCATCGACAGGTTGGGCGAGTCGTCGATGAAGAGCGGTGCGGCCGAGACGTCCGGCATGCGCCGGGCCAACCGTGTCCAGTCCTCGTCGGTCATCGTGCCGGAACGCATGTGATGCAGGGCGACACGCGCCTCGGCGGACAGCAGACGCATCGCGATCTCGTTGCGGCCCATCTCGAGGGAGAAGATGACACTCGGCAGGTTGTTCTTGATCGACGCGGCCCGCGCGAAGTCCAGCGCGAGCGTGGACTTACCCATGGCGGGACGCGCGGCGATGACGATCATCTGACCTGGGTGCAGACCGTTGGTGAGCGAGTCGAAGTCCGTGAACCCCGTGGGCACGCCGGTCATCTCACCGCTGCGTGAGCCGATCGCCTCGATCTCGTCGAGCGCGCCCTCCATGATGTCGCCCAGCGGCAGGTAGTCCTCGCTGGTGCGCTGCTCGGTGACCGCGTAGACCTCTGCCTGGGCGCGGTTGACGATCTCGTCCACGTCGTCGTCGGCCGCGTATCCCATCTGGGTGATGCGCGTACCGGCCTCGACCAGGCGCCGCAGGACGGCACGCTCGTGGACGATCTCCGCGTAGTAGGCGGCGTTCGCCGCCGTGGGCACCGTCTGGACGAGGGTGTGCAGATACGAGGCCCCGCCGACCTTGTTGATCTCACCGCGCTTGGTGAGCTCGGCGGCGATGGTGATGGGGTCGGCCGGCTCGCCCTTGGCATAGACGTCGAGGACGGCCTGGTAGATCGTCTCGTGGGCCGGCTTGTAGAAGTCGTGGCCCTTGAGGATCTCCACGACGTCAGCGATGGCGTCCTTGGACAGCAGCATGCCGCCGAGGACGGACTGCTCGGCCTCGATGTCCTGCGGCGGTACCCGTTCGAACGATGTGCTTCCGCCGCCGTCCCACTCCCCGTTGTCCCTGCCGCGCTCGTGCTGCTCGTCGCGGCCCCGGGCGCCGTCACCACGTCGGCGGGAGGAGGGCAGACGATCACTGGGCCCGCTGTCGGCCCACGGGTCGTCCAAGGGCTCGGAAATGCTCACCGAGCCACCTCCTCCCGTCCGCCGCAGCAGACCTCGCCGTGCCTCTCTTTTCTACGGCACGGCACTGACAAATGAGAGGCCCAACTCCGGTTACTGGACGTCGGTTTTGTGACGTTTTCCCAACCGACGGACGGAGCGGGCGCCGGACTACCGTAGGCCCGTCGGCACCGTCAGCCAATCTGGTTATCCACAGGCCATGTGGACGACGGCCCAGATGCTGTGGAGAACTCGGCGAAACCTGTGCACGACCCGGTGGACAGGCCTGTGAACAAGCATCGCCCCATCAGAGAGAAACCGATCTGACCTGCAACTTTGCCGTCCACCGGCTGTGCAGAAGAAAAACTTCCCCAACCGGCCCAAGATCGCTTCGAATGGTGCACGGCAGTGCGCACCTCTGGCCGAATGGTAAGGGTCACAAAAGCTTTGCATCTCTTACCTGTGGACGATTAGATTGGTGCACATGACACAGGCCCCCGCGCGCCCTCGAACCGGCCGGAGACAGCACGACCGAGAGATCGTCGCACTCGCCGTGCCGGCCTTCGGCGCGCTCGTCGCCGAGCCCCTCTTCCTCATGACCGACACCGCCATCGTCGGCCATCTGGGCACGGCCCAACTCGCCGGTCTCGGCGTCGCCTCGGCCCTGCTGATGACCTCCGTCAGCGTCTTCGTCTTCCTCGCCTACGCCACGACAGCGGCAGTCGCCCGTCGGGTCGGCGCGGGTGATCTCCCGGCCGCCATCCGACAGGGCATGGACGGCATCTGGCTGGCTCTGATCCTCGGCGCCGGTGTCGTCGCCGTCGCGCTGCCGACGGCACCCCACCTCGTGGACCTCTTCGGCACCTCGGACGCGGCAGCCCCCTACGCGATCACGTATCTGCGCATCTCCGTGCTCGGCATACCGGCCATGCTCGTCGTCCTCGCCGCGACCGGCATTCTGCGCGGCCTGCAGGACACCAAGACCCCGCTCTACGTCGCCATCATCGGCTTCGTGGCCAACGGCGCTCTCAACGCGGGGCTCGTCTACGGAGCAGGCCTGGGAATCGCCGGATCCGCCTGGGGCACCGTCATCGCCCAGTGCGGCATGGCCGCGGTCTACCTCGCGGTGGTTCTGCGTGGAGCGCGGAAGCACGGCGCCTCCCTGCGCCCGGACGCCGCCGGGATCAGGGCCTGCGCTCAGGCCGGTGTGCCCCTGCTCGTCCGCACCCTCTCCCTGCGGGCGATCCTGATGATCGCCACGGCGGTCGCCGCCCGACTCGGGGATGCCGACATCGCCGCCCATCAGATCATCCTGTCCCTGTGGAGTCTGCTCGCGTTCGCCCTCGACGCCATCGCCATCGCAGGGCAGGCCATCATCGGGCGCTATCTCGGAGCCGGTGACACACAGGGCGCCCGCGCCGCATGTCGGCGCATGGTGGAGTGGGGTATCGCCGTCGGGGTCGTCCTCGGTGTCTTGGTCGTCCTCACCCGACCGGCGTTCCTGCCCCTGTTCACCAGTGACTCGGCCGTCAAGGACGCGGCCCTGCCCGCCCTGATCATCGTCGCCCTCTCACAGCCGATCTCCGGCATCGTCTTCGTCCTGGACGGCGTACTGATGGGCGCCGGTGACGGTCCCTACCTCGCCTGGGCGATGGTGCTCACCCTGGCGGTCTTCACCCCGGCCGCCCTGCTGGTTCCGGTGCTGGGCGGTGGACTCACCGCCCTCTGGGCATCCATGACGCTGATGATGACCATGCGGATGCTGACCCTGTGGCTCCGGAGCCGCTCAGGCCGCTGGATGGTGACGGGCGCGACCCGCTGACGACCGGGAGCGGCCGTCGGACTGTTTCACGTGAAACACGGTGTTTCACGTGAAACCAGATAGGGCTCATCCAGATGCCACGCGACGCATCCGGATACGACGATGGGGCCGCACCCCGAAGGGTGCGGCCCCATCGCTCACTGCATCAGCGAGCGCGGCACTCAGGCCGCGACGACCTCGATGCTGACCTTGGCGTCAACCTCGGGGTGCAGACGCACGGACGACTGGTGAGCGCCCAGCGACTTGATCGGCGAACCGATCTCGATGCGGCGCTTGTCGACCTCGGGGCCACCGGCAGCCTTGATCGCCGAGGCGATGTCGGCCGGGGTGACGGAACCGAAGAGACGACCGGCGTCGCCGGCACGGACGGCCAGGCGAACCTTGACGCCCTCGAGCTGGGCCTTCACCTGGTTGGCCTGCTCGATGGTCTGGATCTCGTGGATCTTGCGAGCACGACGGATCTGCTCGACATCCTTCTCGCCACCCTTGGTCCAGCGGATAGCGAACTTCCGCGGGATCAGGTAGTTGCGAGCGTAACCGTCCTTGACGTCGACGACGTCGCCCGCGGCGCCGAGGCCGGAGACCTCGTGGGTGAGGATGATCTTCATGTGTCGGTCACCCTTCCCTTATCGCGCGGTGGAGGTGTAGGGCAGCAGCGCCATCTCACGGCTGTTCTTCACGGCCGTGGCGACGTCACGCTGGTGCTGCGTGCAGTTGCCGGTCACGCGGCGGGCACGGATCTTGCCGCGGTCGGAAATGAACTTCCGCAGCATGTTCGTGTCCTTGTAGTCCACGTACGTGACCTTGTCCTTGCAGAATGCGCAGACCTTCTTCTTCGGCTTGCGCACAGGCGGCTTCGCCATGGTGATTCTCCTGTGTGATCAAGAAGTTTGGGTGCGAACCCGCCCTAGAAGGGGGGCTCGTCCGAGTAGCCGCCGCCACCGCCGCCGCCGGAGTTTCCACCCCAGCCGCCGCCACCGCCCTGGTTGCCACCGGCGGGAGCGCCGGTCGCCCACGGGTCGTCAGCGGGAGCGCCGCCGCCCTGCTGGCCGCCGCCGGGGCCGCCGCCCCAGCCGCCGCCACCCTGGCCGCCACCGCCACCGCTGCCGCCGCCGTAGCCGCCCTGGCCACCGCGGCCGGTGGTCTTGGTGACCTTGGCCGTGGCGTTGCGCAGGCTGGCGCCGACTTCCTCGACGTCCAGCTCGTAGACCGTGCGCTTGACGCCCTCGCGGTCCTCGTAGGACCGCTGCTTCAGCCGGCCCTGCACGATGACGCGCATGCCTCGCTGGAGCGACTCGGCGACGTTCTCAGCCGCCTGACGCCAGACCGAGCAGGTCAGGAAGAGGCTCTCGCCGTCCTTCCACTCGTTCGTCTGGCGGTCGAAGGTGCGGGGAGTGGACGCGACACGGAACTTCGCGACGGCCGCACCGGAGGGGGTGAAGCGCAGCTCGGGGTCGTCGACAAGATTGCCGACCACCGTGATGACGGTCTCGCCTGCCATGGGGAACCTCTCGGCGGGTTTGCTGCTGGCTGCTTGTGCTGCTACTCGAATCCCGGGACCAGCTGAGCGGGAGAGCTCAGTGGGTCTCGGGGCGGAGGACCTTGGTCCGGAGGACCGACTCGTTCAGGTTCATCTGGCGGTCGAGCTCCTTGACGACCGCAGGCTCGGCCTGCAGGTCGATGACCGAGTAGATGCCCTCGGGCTTCTTCTTGATCTCGTACGCGAGACGACGACGGCCCCAGGTGTCGACCTTCTCGACCTTTCCGCCGCCGTCACGGACGACAGAGAGGAAGTTCTCGATCAACGGAGAGACAGCGCGCTCCTCGACCTCGGGGTCGAGGATGACCATCACCTCGTAGTGACGCATGTGGAACCCACCTCCTTTGGACTCAGCGGCCACGGTCGATCCGTGGCAGGAGGGTTGTGATGCGTATCCGACGGTATCGGCCACCACTGACAGTCGGGGGTTCTGTCGAGAACCCCTTGCCATGACATGGGCAGACACCGGTGCGGACGGTACAGAGTACCCGCACAGCGGCTTGCGGTTGAAATCCGGCCGCGAGGGCAGCCAATCTGTACACATCGGGTGTGTATGGCGCTACGATGCGCCGACTTTCGCAGGAGGTGCCCTATGGCACAGGCATTGCGACCCAACACCGCCGGCGGCCTCTTCGCCACGGACGGCAAGCCCCACCCCCTCCAGGACACCCTGCTCGCGGTGACCCTGGTGTTGGGCATCACGTCGTTCGTCACGGCACTCGTCGACGATGACCTGCACCTGCTCAGCTCCTGGACCGGCCTGGTGGGCATTCTCATCGGTGCGTACGGCCAGTGGATCTCGGAGACGACCCGTGAGCGCTTCGGCCTGATCCTGGGCCTGGGAGCCTCGGCTGTCGGGTTCTTCCTGGGCATGGCGCACGGCGGGTTGTTCGGCGGGCTCATCGACTGACGCCAGGCACACCCCAACTGAACATCGTGTGACGCCCCGGCCGCCCACGGGCCGGGGCGAAGGTTCCGTACGCCCAACCGGCGCGCTCCCAAGGCGCAGTAGGCTTCGCGCGAGAGCCGGAGCCCCTGAACCCATGGGGACACACCAGCCCGAGGAGCGCCCCGAAATGAGCCTGACCCTGAGGACCATCAGCCGCGAGCAGCATCTGGCCTACATCCAGAGCCTGCCGTCGGCGAGCCACATGCAGGTCCCGGCCTGGGCTGACGTCAAGGCGGAGTGGCGCTCCGAGCACCTCGGGTGGTTCGACGACAGGACCGGCGAGCTCGTCGGTGCCGGCCTGGTCCTCTACCGGCAGCTCCCCAAGATCAAGCGCTACCTCGCGTACCTGCCCGAGGGCCCGGTCATCAACTGGTTCTCGCCGAATCTGCAGGAATGGATCGAGCCGATGCTGGCTCACCTGAAGCAGCAGGGCGCCTTCTCCGTGAAGATGGGTCCGCCGGTGATCATCCGGCGCTGGGAGGCCGCCTCGATCAAGGCGGGCATCCAGAACCCGGACGTCAAGCGGCTGCGCGACATCGAGGCCGACCACATCGAGCCACGCGCCTTCGAGGTCGCCGACAAGCTGCGCCGCATGGGCTGGCAGCAGGGCGAGGACGGCGGCGCCGGCTTCGGCGATGTCCAGCCCCGGTACGTCTACCAGGTGCCGCTGGCCAACCGCTCCCTGGAAGAGGTCCACAAGAACTTCAACCAGCTGTGGCGCCGCAACATCAAGAAGGCCGAGAAGGCCGGCGTCGAGGTCGTCCAGGGCGGTTACCAGGACCTCGAGGAGTGGCAGCGCCTGTACGAGATCACGGCTGTGCGCGACCACTTCCGGCCGCGCCCGCTCTCGTACTTCCAGCGTATGTGGACGGCTCTCAACACCGAGGACCCCAACCGCATGCGGCTGTACTTCGCCCGCCACAACGGCGTGAACCTGTCGGCGGCGACGATGCTGATCGTCGGCGGCCACGTCTGGTACTCCTACGGCGCCTCCGACAACATCGGCCGTGAGGTCCGGCCCTCGAACGCGATGCAGTGGCGGATGCTGCGCGACGCCTACGCGCTCGGTGCCACCGTCTACGACCTGCGCGGCATCTCCGACTCGCTGGACGAGACGGACCACCTCTTCGGTCTGATCCAGTTCAAGGTGGGTACGGGCGGCCAGGCGGCCGAGTATCTCGGCGAGTGGGACTTCCCGCTGAACAAGCTGCTGCACAAGGCGCTCGACATCTACATGTCGCGCCGCTGACCCCGCACTCACCCCTCATCCCGCACCTCTGACAGCCACGAGAAAGGTTTCAGGTCCGGCCATGGCGCTCACGCTCTACGTCGACACCGCGCGCTGGCGTGCGCACCACAAGCACGTGCAGGATCAGTTCCCTGGGCTCGTCCCGGTCTGCAAGGGCAACGGCTACGGCTTCGGGCACGAGCGGCTGGCGGAGGAGGCCACCCGGCTGGGCTCGGACGTCCTCGCCGTCGGCACGACGTACGAGGCCGCGCGCATCAAGGACTTCTTCGGCGGCGACCTGCTGGTGCTGACGCCGTACCGGCGCGGCGAGGAGCCGGTGCCGCTGCCGGACCGGGTCATCCGCTCGGTCTCGTCGATAGACGGCGTCTACGGCCTGGTCGGTGCCCGGGTGGTGATCGAGGTGATGTCGTCGATGAAGCGGCACGGCATCAGCGAGCAGGACCTCGCCCAGCTGCACGCCGCCATCGAGAACGTCCGCCTGGAGGGCTTCGCCATCCACCTGCCGCTGGACCGCACCGACGGCTCGGACGCGGTCGAGGAGGTCATCGGCTGGATGGACCGGCTGCGCGCGGCCCGGCTGCCCCTGCACACCATGTTCGTCAGCCACCTCAAGGCCGATGAACTCGCCCATCTCCAGCAGCAGTTCCCGCAGACCCGGTTCCGTGCCCGCATCGGCACGCGGCTGTGGCTGGGGGACCACGAGGCCACCGAGTACCGCGGCGCGGTCCTGGACGTCACGCGTGTCGCCAAGGGCGAGCGTTTCGGCTACCGGCAGCAGAAGGCGGCCTCCGACGGCTTCCTGGTGGTCGTGGCGGGCGGTACGTCGCACGGTGTCGGTCTGGAGGCCCCCAAGGCGCTGCACGGCGTCATGCCGCGCGCCAAGGGCGTCGCCCGCGCCGGCCTCGCGACGGTCAACCGGAACCTTTCTCCGTTCGTCTGGGGCGGCAAGCAGCGCTGGTTCGCCGAGCCGCCGCACATGCAGGTATCGATCCTGTTCGTGCCCTCGGACGCGCCGGAGCCGAAGGTCGGCGAGGAGCTGGTGGCCCATCTGCGGCACACCACCACGCAGTTCGACCGGATCATGGACCGCTGACCGGCGCGGTGCGCTGCTGAGGCGCACAGCTCAGCAAGAAGGCCGTACACGGCTTCCCGTGTACGGCCTTTCGCTGTACGGCCCTCCGTCTCGTTCGCTCAGAGCGAACCGCCGGTCGCGTCGCGTTTGCCCCACTGGACCTGCGCCTCGCCGAACCGAGCGGTCGTGTGCAGCGAGGGACGGGCCGCCGGGCCGAGCACGAAGACGTCCTCGGCGCCGTCGAGCACTCCGCCCGAGGGATCGTCGTCGCCGGACCGGCGCACCGGATCCCGATCCGGCATGAGGATGTCGCGCACGATCATGGCGCACAGGTACAGCGTCCCCAGCAGATGCAGACCGATGGACCAGTGGTAGCCGTCGGTCGGCAGGCCCTTGTGGGCCTCTCCGCTGGTCGTGTACGCGAGGTAGAGCCAGATCCCCAGGAAGTACGCCACCTCGCAGGCCTGCCAGATCAGGAAGTCCCGCCACTTCGGCCGGGCGAGGGCGGCCAGGGGAACCAGCCACAGGACGTACTGCGGCGAGTAGACCTTGTTGGTGAGGATGAACGCCGCGACGATCAGGAAAGCGAGCTGGGCGAGCCGCGGGCGGCGCGGGGCGGTCAGGGCGAGCGCCGCGACAGCCGCGCAGGACACCAGCATCAGCAGCGTGGCGAGCGTGTTGACGGTGTCGGTGCTGAGCGGGTCGTCCGAGTTCTGGGCCATGATCAGCCAGAAGGAGCCGAAGTCGACGCCCCGTTCCTGGCTGAACGTGTAGAACTTCGACCAGCCCTCGAACGCGAAGAGCATCACCGGCCCGTTCACGACGACCCAGGCGACGATCGCGCCGCCCAGGGCCGTCCCGAACGCACGCCACCTGCCCGCGCGCCAGCACAGCACCATCAGTGGCCCGAGGATCAGGAAGGGATAGAGCTTGGCGGCCGTGGCGAGGCCCAGCAGGACGCCGAAGGCGAGGGGGCGGCCACGTGACCACATCAGCATCGCCGCGGCCGTCAGAGCGACCGCCAGCAGGTCCCAGTTGATGGTCGCCGTCAGTGCGAAGGCCGGCGCCAGCGCCACCAGCAGACCGTCCCAGGGGCGCCGGGCATGGGTACGGGTCACACAGACAGCGATGACCGACGCGCACACCATGAGCATCCCGGCGTTGACCATCCAGTACCACTGCTCCTGGTACTGGATGGTGCCGCTGCCGGGCGTGAGCCAGGCGGCGACCTCCATGAAGACACCGGTCAGCACCGGGTACTCCAGGTACTGCATGTCGCCGGGGAGCCGGTCGAAGTACGGCACCAGTCCGTCGGCGAAGCCACGCCCCTGGTATAGGTGCGGGATGTCCGAGTAACACGCGTGCGTGTACTGGGAGCTGGCACCGAAGAACCAGGCTCCGTTGAAGCAGGGCGCCTTCTGGACCAGGCCGAGAGCGAACATGCCGATCGCCACCAGCGCGATCACCCGCACGGGAGTCCACCGGGACGTCCCGAGCAGGGCACGCCGCCCCAGCGGGCCGCCGATCAGCTCGCTGCCGGCCGCGGCGACCTCGTCCTCCTTGGTCGGCCGCACCGGATCCGGCTCGTGGACGCTCGATTGCGTCGATTCTGCACTGGGCATGCCGCACATCCTGCCGTACGCGTCTATCAATACGCCGAGGGCCGCCGTACCCGAGTGGGTACGGCGGCCCATGTTTCACGTGAAACGGCTTCGCGTTTCACGTGAAACACCCAAGCCGGGCGTTCGGTCGGCTATCCCTCGGGGCCTCCGAAGATGCCTCCGTTGCCGTTTCCTCTGCTGTTGCCACCGCTCTCGCTCGTATCCGTCGGCGAGGGCGAGGTGCTCGGCTCTCCGCCCGTGCCGCCGTTCTCCGTACCGCCGTCTTCCTCATCGCAGCCGAAGAAGCCGCAGGTGTCGGAGGGCGAAGGCGACGGAAGCGACGGAGTCTCGCTGGGCGTGGAGCTCGGGGACTCGGTCACGGTCTCGCTGGGGTCCACACTGGGAGTCGGCGTCGGCGTCGGAGCGCCCACCGCGTCCTGGATGTCGCCGATCTTCTCGGGCTCCGGGAAGCCGAGGTCGGTCTGGCCCTTCAGCGCGGCCTTCATGTACTCGGTCCACACCAGCGTGGGGACGTCACCACCATGGATGGACACCTCGCCCGCCGTGCCGTTCATGGAGAGCAGCTTGGCGCTCTTGGGGTCCTCACGGAACATCGCGACCGAGGTCGAGAGCTGCTGGGTGTAGCCGACGAACCAGGCCGACTTGTTCTCGTCCGTGGTACCGGTCTTGCCGGCCGCCGTACGGCCCAGAGACAGCGCGTTCTTACCCGTACCGTTCTGGATGACGTTCTCCAGAACGTTCGTGACATTGTTCGCCACGTTCTCGGGCATCGCCTGCGTGATCCTCGGCTTCTCGAAGCCGGGGGTCTCCTGCCCGTTGAACTTGACGCTCGTCACCGAGTACGGAGCGGCCTGCTTCCCGGCGGCGGCGAACGTGGCGTAGGAGTCGGCCATACGGATCGCGCTGGGAGTCGACGTACCGAGCGCGAACGACGCGTTGAGGCCGGCGAAGCTGCTGTCCAGGATGCCGGCCTTCTCGGCCAGGTCGGCCACGTTCTTCATCCCCACGTCCATGCCGAGCTGTACGAACGGGGTGTTGACTGACTGCTCCATCGCCTTGCGCAGGGAGATGTAACCCCACGGGCGATCGCTCTCGTTCTCCTGGAAGAAGGGCGTGTTGTCCTTCTTCATGACGTAGGAGCCGTCATTGTTCCTGATCTTGAGATGGTCGTTGCCGTTGTACTTGCTGAGCGGCGAGAGGGGACCGTCGCTCCGGTAGGTGCCGTGCTCCATGGCGGCGGCGAGCACGAACGGCTTCCACGTCGAACCGACGGGGACACCCGAGGTGTCCGCGTTGTTGTTGAAGTGGCCGTTCTCGTACCCCGCGCCACCGTAGAGCGCGACGATCGCACCGTCCTTGGGCTTCACCGACGCCGCACCGAACTGGACGTGCTTGTCCAGCTCACGCTTGTCCGGGTCGAGTTTCTCCTTCTCGACCTTCTTGACGGCCTTGGTCAGTGCTTCGACCTTGCTCTTCTCGAAGGTCGTCTTGATCTGGTACCCGCCCTGGTCGAACTGCTTCTCCGTGATGTTGGAGTGGTTCAGGACGTACTTCTTGGCCGTGTCCGCCAGGTAGCCGATCTGGCCGCTCATGCCCTTGGCCGCCTTGCGGTCATCGGGCATGGGGTACTTGCTGATCGCAGTCTGGTAAGCGTCGTCCGAGAGCTTCTTGTCGTTGTGCATCTGCTCGAGGATCCAGCCCCAACGCGCCTTGGAACGCTTCTCGTTGGCCTTGGGGGTCGCCGTTGGATCGAGGCTGTCGTTACCCGCGGGGTCGTAGTACGTCGGGCCCTTGAGCAGCGCGGCGAGGAAGGCGCACTCGCTCGGCTTGAGCTCGACCGCGTCCTTGCCGTAGTACGTCTGGGCGGCGGCCTGGATGCCGTACGCGCCGCGGCCGTAGTACGAGGTGTTGAGGTACCCCTGGAGGATCTCGTCCTTGGAGAGCTTCGTGCCCACCTTGATCGAGATGAACATCTCCTTGAACTTACGGGTGACCGTCTGGTCCTGGCTCAGGTAGGTGTTCTTGACGAACTGCTGGGTGATCGTCGAACCACCTTGCGTGTCGCCACCCCGGGCCATGTTCGCCAGTGCTCGGGCGATGCCCATGGGGTCGACGCCCGAGTCTTGGTAGAAGCTCTTGTTCTCGGCCGAGATCACCGCCTGCTGCATGGCCTCGGGGATCCGGTCGATCGTGACGTTCTGCCGGTTCTGGCCACTGCCGGTCGCGATCATCTGCTGGCCGTTGGACCAGTAGTAGACGTTGTTCTGCGACAGCGCCGCGGCATTCTCCTCGTTGGGGACGCCCACCATGGCGTACCCGATGCCCGCCACGGCCACCAGGCTTCCGAAGAAGCCGATGCACAGGCCGGAGACGAGCCTCCAGGACGGCATCCAGCGTTGCCAGCCGTACTTGCCGGCCCGCGGATAGTCGATCAGCCGCTTCTTGTCGTACATGACCGCGCGCCCTGCGCCCCGCCCGGGCCCGTTCGGCCCGCCGGGAGCAGCGCGTCGGCCGCCACGTGTCGGTTCGGCCGCTCTACGGCGGCCGCCCCCACTTCTCTGCGCCGCACGCCGGGCCTCTGCACGGCCGCCGTACTGGCGCTCCTCACCCCCCGAGTCGTAGGAGTCCGACCCATAGGCGTCGGACGGAGACCCGGTGGCGCCTCGCGGTGCCGCGCGGCGGCCGGAGGACGAGCCGGACTGGCCGCGTCGGGTCGCGGCACGTCCGCCTCCCTGCGGCTGCGGCGGTTTGCGACGGTGCTCGCTCATCGAACGACTACTCCTCGGGCAGGCGCACCCCTGCGCGCCTGGAAACGGCAGCTTGTTTCCGGTCCCCCCGAAGTACGGATGCGGTCGGCTCCGCATTCATCGGTCCCGCATGCACCCGTACTACACCGAAGACGAGGACGCCCTCAGGCGTCCCACGGTTCCCGGTGATGTGCATGGCGCACAGACTACGCACCGCCAAAACCTGCCGAGGACCGAAGTTCACCTCAAATCAGGCAACTCGCGTCTGACGAATCGGTGATGTGACCCCGGTCACCACACCCCCTCTTGTCGCATCCGTAAGGCCGTTCTATCGTCGTGATGTATCGAGTCGATACATCAGCCCGACACATCGGACCGAGACATGGGTACCGCGGGAGAGAGGAGGCGACGATGAGCCGGCGTTCCGGGATCCTCGAGTTCGCCGTACTCGGCCTGCTCCGCGAATCTCCGATGCACGGCTATGAGCTGCGCAAACGACTCAACACATCACTGGGTGTGTTCCGTGCGTTCAGCTACGGGACGCTTTACCCCTGCCTCAAGACGCTGGTCGCCAACGGCTGGTTGATCGAGGAGCCGGGGAACACCAGCGAGGACGCCCTCGCCGCTCCCCTCACGGGGCGGCGCGCCAAGATCGTCTACCGGTTGACGGCGGAGGGCAAGGAGCACTTCGAACAGCTGCTCTCGCAGACCGGGCCCGACGCGTACGAGGACGAGCACTTCGCCGCCCGTTTCGCTTTCTTCGGGCAAACCTCACGCGATGTGCGCATGCGCGTGCTGGAAGGCCGCCGCAGCCGGCTGGAGGAGCGCCTCGAGAAGATGCGCGTCTCCCTGGCCCGGACCCGGGAACGCCTCGACGACTACACGCTTGAGCTTCAGCGCCACGGGATGGAGTCCGTGGAGCGCGAGGTGCGCTGGCTGAACGAGCTCATCGAGAGCGAGCGGGCGGGGCGGGACCTCAACGGTTCCTCCTCCGGGGAGCCCGCTTCGCGTGACACCACATCTGGAGCGTCGGGCGGCCTGCCCCGGCCGGGGGACGACCCCCGTCCGGATACGCCCGACGACACCGCCACGTGAGAGCCCCTCAAGGGCCTCACTCATACACACAGGGAGCAACCGGAATGGGTTCGGTTCGCGTAGCCATCGTCGGCGTGGGCAACTGCGCCGCATCGCTGGTACAGGGAGTCGAGTACTACAAGGACGCCGACCCGGCGTCCAAGGTGCCGGGCCTGATGCACGTCCAGTTCGGCGACTACCACGTCCGCGACGTCGAGTTCGTCGCCGCGTTCGACGTGGACGCCAAGAAGGTCGGTCTCGACCTCGCGGACGCCATCGGCGCCTCCGAGAACAACACCATCAAGATCTGCGACGTGCCCAGCACCGGCGTGACGGTCCAGCGCGGCCACACCCTCGACGGCCTGGGCCGGTACTACCGCGAGACGATCGAGGAGTCCGCCGAGGAGCCGGTCGACGTCGTCCAGATCCTCAAGGACAAGCAGATCGACGTCCTCGTCTGCTACCTGCCCGTCGGCTCCGAGGACGCGGCGAAGTTCTACGCCCAGTGCGCCATCGACGCCAAGGTCGCCTTCGTCAACGCCCTTCCGGTCTTCATCGCCGGCACCAAGGAGTGGGCGGACAAGTTCACCGAGGCGGGCGTCCCGATCGTCGGCGACGACATCAAGTCCCAGGTCGGCGCCACCATCACGCACCGCGTCATGGCAAAGCTGTTCGAGGACCGGGGCGTCGTCCTGGACCGCACGATGCAGCTGAACGTCGGCGGCAACATGGACTTCAAGAACATGCTCGAGCGCGACCGCCTCGAGTCGAAGAAGATCTCCAAGACGCAGGCCGTCACCTCCCAGATCCGCGACCGCGAACTGGGCGAGGGCAACGTCCACATCGGCCCGTCCGACTACGTGGCCTGGCTGGACGACCGCAAGTGGGCCTATGTCCGCCTCGAGGGCCGCGCCTTCGGTGACGTCCCGCTGAACCTGGAGTACAAGCTGGAGGTCTGGGACTCCCCGAACTCCGCCGGCGTCATCATCGACGCCCTGCGCGCCGCGAAGATCGCCAAGGACCGCGGCATCGGCGGCCCGATCCTCTCCGCGTCGAGCTACTTCATGAAGTCCCCGCCCGTGCAGTACTTCGACGACGGGGCCCGCGAGAACGTCGAGAAGTTCATCAAGGGTGAGGTCGAGCGCTGACGCGCCGCAACGAGTCGCTCCTGCCAGGGCTGTGAGGGTCCCCGGGTCGTACGACCCGGGGACCCTCCCCGTATGTGAGGCTGTGCCCCATGGCCGTCGTCCGTGACCTGCGCGTCCTGTTGCGCTTCCAGGGCTTCCGGCGTCTGCTCGCCATGCGCCTGCTCTCCCAGGGCGCCGACGGCGTCTACCAGGTCGCGCTCGCCGCGTACGTCGTCTTCTCCCCGGAGAGGCAGACCTCGGCCGCGGCGGTCGCCTCCGCGATGGCGGTGCTGCTGCTCCCGTACTCCCTCGTCGGCCCCTTCGCCGGTGTCCTGCTGGACCGTTGGCGGCGCCGCCAGGTCCTGCTGTACGGCAGCGTGCTGCGCGCCCTGCTGGCCTCGGCCACGGCCCTGCTGATGCTCAGCCCGGCTCCCGACTGGCTCTTCTACGTCTCCGCCCTGTGCGTCACCGCGGTCAACCGCTTCGTTCTCGCCGGACTCTCCGCCGCCCTGCCTCGCGTGGTCGACGCCGAGCGCCTGGTCATCGCCAACTCCCTCTCCCCGACCGCCGGAACCCTGGCGGCGACCGCGGGCGGCGGCCTGGCCTTCGTCGTCCGCCTGGTGGTGGCGGACTCCGACGCCGCCGTGGTGCTCGTGGCAGCCGGGCTGTACCTGTGCGCGGCTGTGGCATCGCTGAGCATGGCGCGGGAGCTCCTCGGCCCCGACCGGACCTTGGTGCGCGAGCAACTCGGGCACGCTCTCACGGGCACCGTCCGCGACCTGGTGGCCGGCGTACGTCACCTGGCCGCGCCGCAGCGCAGGGAGGCCGCCTGGGCGCTGGCGGCGATGGCGCTGATGCGGTTCTGCTACGGCGCCCTGCTGGTCATGCTGCTGATGCTCTGCCGGTACGCGCTCACCTCGACCACGGACGACGGACTCGCCCTGCTGGGGCTGGCGTTGGGCGTCTCCGGAGCGGGATTCTTCGCGGCGGCCGTGGTGACGCCCTGGGCCGCGGGGCGGCTGGGGCCGGGCCGCTGGATCGTCGTGTGCGCGGGGGCCGCCGCTTTGCTGGAGCCCGCTCTCGGGCTGCCGTTCGCCACCACCCCGCTGCTGGTCGCGGCCTTCGTACTGGGGCTGACCACCCAGGGCGCGAAGATCGCCACCGACACCATTGTCCAGTCGTCCGTGGAGGACGGCTTCCGTGGCCGGATCTTCTCGGTCTACGACGTCCTGTTCAACGTGTTCTTCGTCGGCGCCGCCGCCGTGGCGGCCCTGATACTGCCTCCGGACGGCCGATCCGTGGCGCTGGTGATCACGATCGCCGTTATCTACGCGGCAGTAGCGGCGACTATGGCCCGGTTTGGCCACCGGTAAGTGTCACATCAATGACACAGAGCCACTCCTGACTACTGAGTTGTCAGTGGGGCCCGATAACTTACGTGCGTCTTATCTCGCGACATGTTCGCGTCATTCACCATGTACTAGGGGGACCCCCGAATGACCACTCCGCCGCCCCAGGGCAACCCGTTCGCGCAGAACCAGCCCGCCGGTCAGCCCCAGGCTCCGTACCCGCCGCAGGGCGGCTACCCCCAGCAGCCCGGACAGCCCGGCTTCCCGCCCCAGGGCGGTCCGTACGCGCCGGTCCCGCCGCAGCCGTCCGGCCGCAAGCTCAGCTTCAAGACCATCAAGAACATCGTGATCGTCATCGCGGTGGCGGGCATTGCCATCGGCGGATGGATAACCAGCCGGGACGACGCCAACACGGCGGCCGTCGGCGACTGCATGCACCGCGGCAGCACCAGCGACAACAACCCGGACCTCGAGGTCGTCAAGTGCAGCGACGCGAAGGCTCAGTACGTGGTGCTGGCCAAGATCGAGGGCTCGTTCCTCACGGACACGCTGGCGTCGAGCAAGTGCGAAGCCGAGGCCAAGGACTTCCAGTACTCGTACACCGAGAGCGGTGACGGCAAGGACTTCCTGCTCTGCCTGAAGGACAAGAAGTAGGGCAGCCACGGAGAGGGGCGGTGTTTCACGTGAAACACCGCCCCTCGGCCGTCTCCTGCGGGGTCATGTTTCACGTGAAACATGACCCCGTTTCACAGCCTCAGCCGTCCTGCCCGGCCCACCATTCCTTGAGCGCGGCCAGCGCGGCATCGTGCTCCATCGGCCCGTTCTCCAGCCGCAGCTCCAGCATGTGCTTGTAAGCGCGGCCGATGACCGGGCCGGGACCGACGCCGAGGATCTCCATGATCTGGTTGCCGTCGAGGTCCGGGCGGATGGAGTCCAGCTCCTCCTGCTCCTGAAGGCTGGCGATCCGATCCTCCAGGCCGTCGTACGCACGCGACAGGGCCGTTGCCTTGCGCTTGTTGCGCGTGGTGCAGTCCGAGCGGGTCAGCTTGTGGAGGCGGTCGAGAAGCGGACCGGCGTCACGGACGTAGCGGCGAACCGCCGAGTCCGTCCACTCGCCGGTGCCATAGCCGTGGAAACGCAGATGGAGCTCGACCAGACGTGAGACGTCCTTCACTAGCTCGTTGGAGTACTTGAGTGCCGTCATGCGCTTCTTGGTCATCTTCGCCCCGACCACCTCGTGGTGGTGGAACGAGACCCGGCCGTCCTTCTCGAAGCGACGGGTGCGCGGCTTGCCGATGTCGTGGAGCAGGGCGGCCAGGCGGAGCGTCAGGTCGGGACCGTCGTCCTCCAGCGCCATCGCCTGCTCCAGGACGATCAGCGTGTGGTCGTAGACGTCCTTGTGCCGGTGGTGCTCGTCACGCTCCAGACGCAGGGCAGGCAGCTCGGGCAGCACGCGGTCGGCGAGGCCGGTCTCGACGAGCAGCGTCAGACCCTTGCGCGGGTACCGGGACAGGACCAGCTTGTTCAGCTCGTCCCGCACCCGCTCGGCCGAGACGATCTCGATGCGCCCGGCCATCTCCGTCATCGCCGTGACGACCTCGGGGGCGACCTCGAAGTCGAGCTGAGCCGCGAAGCGCGCGGCGCGCATCATCCGCAGCGGGTCGTCAGAGAACGACTCCTCCGGGGTGCCAGGAGTGCGCAGCACCCGCGACGCGAGGTCCTCGAGCCCGCCGTGCGGGTCGATGAACTCCTTCTCCGGCAGCGCGACGGCCATCGCGTTCACGGTGAAGTCACGTCGGACGAGGTCCTCCTCGATGGAGTCGCCGTACGACACCTCGGGCTTGCGCGAGGTCCGGTCGTAGGCCTCCGAACGGTAGGTGGTCACCTCGATCTGGTAGCCGTCCTTCTGGGCGCCGACCGTGCCGAAGGCGATACCGACCTCCCAGACGGCGTCGGCCCACGGGCGCACGATCTTGAGTACGTCCTGAGGACGGGCGTCGGTCGTGAAGTCGAGGTCGTTGCCGAGCCGGCCCAGCAGCGCGTCCCGCACCGAGCCGCCGACCAGGGCGAGTGAGAACCCGGCCTCCTGGAAGCGGCGGGCGAGGACGTCGGCGACAGGAGCGACCCGCAGCAGTTCACTCACCGCACGGTGCTGCACCTGGCTGAGGGCACTGGACGTTTCTTCGTTGGCGTTCGGCACAACAGAAGAGGGTACGTGGCCCGGGCGCCCATGAGCTCCCCCTATTACGCGTGCGGACTCGTCCGTGAATAGACGCACAAGACCCGCCCTTGAGATGTAAAGAACCGCTCCCTTTTATACGGTCACATACCGGGCAGGACGGTGCCCGCCCGCGATCTTGTGGAGCGGACCGCGGCACTTCCCCTCAGCGCGCATCGTTACCATGCGTGGACGCACATTCCGACGACCACTGACGACGACGAGGGACGGGCGAAGCGCGTGGCCGACGCGGCAGACTTCCAGGGGACCAGTGCCTCACCGGCCCGCCGGTGGCTCCGGCGCACCGGGGCACTGCTCACCGGTGCGCCCCTGCTGGCCGGGCTGCTCCAGCTGCCCGCCGCGGCCCCGGCGGACGCGGCCGGACAGGAGGCCCCGCAGGCGGCCGCCGGCGCGGGCTCCGTGTCCGTCGCCGTCGACTCGCTCACCCCCACCGCCCCCTCCGAGGGGGACACGGTGAACGTGTCGGGCACGGTCACCAACAACGGCAAGCAGGCGGTCACCGACGCGCACGTCGATCTACGGGTCGGCCCCTCGCTCGACACCCGCTCCTCCATCGACGCCCTCGCCAAGAAGAGCGACGACGTCCGGGGCCCCACCGGCGAGGCGGTCGGCGGCAAGTACAGCGAGAAGTTCTCGAAGCTCACCCCCGGCGTGGCCGAGCCCTTCAACATCTCCGTGCCGGCCGACGAGCTGGACCTCGGCCCGGACGGCGTCTACCAGCTGGCCGTCGCACTCTCCGGGGAGACCTCCGCGCAGCCCTGGGACCAGGTCCTGGGCGTCCAGCGCACGTTCCTCCCGTGGCAGCCCGAGGAGGCCGGCACCAAGACGAAGACCACGTTCATGTGGCCGCTCACCTCCACCGTCCATATGACGGCCGAGACGGGGTCGAACGAGCAGCAGACACCGGTCTTCCGCAACGACGACCTCGCCGAGGAGATCGCCCCGGGCGGCCGTCTCGACCAGATGGTGTCGCTGGGCAAGGGCCTCGACATCACCTGGGTGATCGACCCGGACCTGCTGGCATCCGTCGACGCGATGACGCGGAACTACGAGGTCAGAGGCGAGGACAGCACCACCGCCCCCGGCCGGAACCAGGCGGTCGCCAAGCGGTGGCTCGCCGAGCTCCAGCAGGCCGTCACGGGCAAGGAGGTCGTCGCCCTGCCCTTCGGCGACCCGGACCTGGCCTCCCTCGCCCACAACGGCACGAACGTCACGGGCTCGCTGAGCCACCTCAAGGAGGCCACCGACGTCGTCGACGACACGGTGGAGACGATCCTCCACGTGAAACCGTCCACCGACTTCGCCTGGCCCGTCGACGGCGCCGTCGATCCGTCGATCGTGAAGGTCGCGACCTCGGCGGGCGCCGACAAGGTGATCGCCCGCAGCGACAGCCTTCAGGACAATCTGTCGTACACGCCCTCCGCGGCCCGGCCCGTCGGAGGCGGCACCACAGCGGTCGTCGCGGATGCCAGGATGTCCACCGCGTTCCAGGGCAACCTGACGAAGGCCTCCGCGTCCACGCTCGCCGTGCAGCGCTTCCTGGCCCAGAGCCTGACGCTCGGCCTGCAGTCCGGCAAGCAGCGCAGTGTCATCGTCGCCCCGCAGCGCATGCCTTCCGTGAGCCAGGCACAGGCCATGGCCGAGGCGCTGGCGACCCTCCAGAGCGGGAGCTGGTCCGAGTCGCAGGACCTCGCGGACGCCGCCAAGGCCAAGCCGGACCCGGCGGCCAACACCAAGGTGCCCTCGACCCGCGCGTACCCCGCCTCGCTTCGTAACCAGGAGCTGCTGCGGGCCGGCTTCGAGCAGATCGCGAAGACACAGGGCAAGCTCGACCGCTTCAAGGTGATCCTCACCGACCAGTCCCGGGTCGTGACCCCCTTCGGGCGGGCCATGAACCGCGAGATGTCCACGTCATGGCGTGGCAGGGGCGCCGCGGCGTTGGGGTACCGCTACGGCGTCGAGTCGTACCTCGACGGGCTCACCGACGGGGTCAAGCTGATCGAGAAGTCGGAGACCAAGCTCTCGGGCCGCAGCGCCACGATCCCTGTGACGGTCCAGAACAACCTGGTCCAGGGCGTCGAGCACCTGGAGCTGCGGCTCACGTCGAAGAACCCGACGCGTCTGAAGATCGGCGACGACGACTACGAGGAACAGCGCGTCACGGTGAACGGCGGCCACAGCCAGTCGGTGAAGTTCACCACGTCCGCCAACGCCAACGGCCGGGCGAAGGTCGTCGCCCAGCTGTACACCGAGGACGGCCAGAAGTACGGCGCCCCCGTCACCTTCGACGTGAAGGTCACCGAGGTCACGGCCACCGTGATGCTGGTCATCGGCGGCGGTGTCCTGCTGCTGGTCCTCGCCGGCTTCCGCATGTACACCCAGCGCAAGCGTGCCGCCGCCCGCGAGACGGCCGAGGAAGGCACCGCAGAGACGGACGACGACAGCGACGGCCCGCAGAGCCCGGCCGACGCCCCGCAGAACCCCGAGGCCCCCGGCGACCGTCTCAAGCAGGAGACCGGGTCCGGACCAAGGGAAGAGGGCCCGGAGCAGCCGAGTGACCCGGCCCCGGACACCGCAGCGGAAAGCGCCGACCCGTCCGGCACGGGTGAGAGAGTGGACCGTTAGATGTCGTGGCCGGTGGGCCGGGGACGATGAGGTGGGGTAACCATGAACGCGCCGTACGACGGTGACCGCGGCCGTGCCGCGGGCAGCCCGGGCTACCCCGAGTCGGGTGGGCCCGAGGGCTCGCCGGCCGAGCACGGCCAGGTACCGCCGCAGCCCCCCGCGGACATGTACCTCCAGGACGCCTACGACCAGGACCCCTACCGGGCGCAGGACCTCTCCGCCCAGGACCCGGTCGCCGAGGCGCTCTACGACCGCGCCGCGCACCCGCCGCCCCCTCCGGGCACGTACCAGCCGCAGCAGATGTACGCCCAGCCACCGCAGTCGCCGTACGCGCCCGACCCGCGGGTGTGGGCCCAGACGCCCGCGCCGGAGCCGGAGGGCCCGACACGGCACCTGCCGTACGGTGACGACCCCAGGACCACCCAGTTCGTGGGGGTGGACGATCTGGTCTCCCAGGCGGGCGAGCCGCGCCAGGAGCCGGACGCCTTCGCGCACCTCTACAGGGACCAGCAGCAGAACAGCGGTCACCCGTCGTACGAGCAGCCGTCGGTCCCCGGCCCGTCCCAGGCCCCGGGTCAGATGGCACAGGGACAGTACGCGGGGCAGGGCCAGTACGGGGCTCAGGGTCCGTACGGCGCGCCCGGCCAGACGGCACCGACGCCGCCCCTCGTCGACGAGCCCCCCGCCCCGGAACCAGCTGCCTCGCCGGCCCCCAAGAAGGGCGGCCGCGCCGCCGGGCTCATGAAGTCGAGCGCCGTGATGGCGGCGGGCACGATGGTCTCCCGCCTCACCGGCTTCATCCGCTCCGCTCTGATCGTGTCGGCCATCGGCGTCGGCTTCCTCGGTGACACCTTCCAGGTCGCCTACCAGCTGCCGACGATGATCTACATCCTCACGGTCGGCGGCGGTCTCAACTCCGTGTTCGTGCCGCAACTCGTGCGCGCCATGAAGGACGACGAGGACGGCGGCGAGGCGTACGCCAACCGCCTGCTGACCCTCGTCATGGTGGCGCTCGGCGCACTCACCGCGCTCGCGATCTTCGGCGCGCCACTCCTGATCCGCGCGATGTCCCCCTCGATCGCCAGCGACCCCGCGGCGAACCAGGTCGCCATCACCTTCGTCCAGTACTTCCTGCCCTCGATCTTCTTCATGGGCGTCCACGTGGTGATGGGCCAGATCCTGAACGCCCGCGGGAAGTTCGGGGCGATGATGTGGACCCCGGTCCTGAACAACATCGTCATCATCGTGACGCTGGGCATGTTCATCTACGTCTACGGCACCGCGGCCGACTCCGGGATGAAGGTCACGACCATCCCGCCGGAGGGCCAGCGCCTCCTCGGCATCGGTGTCCTGCTCGGCCTCGTGGTCCAGGCGCTGGCGATGATCCCCTACCTGCGCGAGACCGGCTTCCGGCTGAGGCTGCGCTTCGACTGGAAGGGCCAGGGCCTCGGCAAGGCCATCACGCTCGCCAAGTGGACGGTCCTGTTCGTCCTCGCCAACCAGGCGGGCGCCATGATCGTCATCTGGTTGTCCACCTCGGCGGGCAAGGACTCGCCCGTCGACGGCACCGGCTTCTCCGCCTACGCCAACGCACAGCTGATCTGGGGCCTGCCGCAGGCCATCATCACGGTCTCCCTCATGGCCGCTCTGCTGCCGCGTCTGTCGCGCTCTGCGGCCGAGGGCGACGGTGGCGCCGTACGCGACGACATCTCCCAGGGCCTGCGCACCACGGCGGTCGCGATCGTGCCGATCGCATTCGGTTTCCTCTCGCTCGGCATCCCCATGTGCACGCTGATGTTCGGCTCCTCGGGCACCAGCGAGGCCACCAACATGGGCTTCATGCTGATGGCGTTCGGTCTCGGCCTGATCCCGTACTCCGTGCAGTACGTCGTCCTGCGCGCCTTCTACGCCTACGAGGACACCCGAACCCCCTTCTACAACACGGTCATCGTGGCCGCGGTGAACGCGGGCGCCTCGGCGGTCTGCTACTTCGTCATGCCGTCCCGCTGGGCTGTGGTCGGCATGGCCGCCTCCTACGGCCTGGCGTACGCGATCGGTGTCGGCGTCGCCTGGAGCCGGCTGCGCAAGCGGCTGGGCGGGGACCTCGACGGCGCCCGTGTCCTGCGGACTTACGCCCGGCTGTGCATCGCTTCGATCCCGGCCGCACTGCTCAGCGGCGCGGCCTGCTACGGCATCGGCCAGACCCTCGGCCAGGGCGTCGGGGGCTCGATCGCCGGGGTGGTGGCCGGCGGTGCCGTGCTCCTCGGGATCTTCTTCGTCGCCGCCCGCCGCATGCGCATCGAGGAACTCAACTCGCTGGTCGGCATGGTCCGCGGACGCCTGGGACGCTGAGTCGGGGGGTAGGCGCACAACCATCGTCAGCCGCTGCGTGTCGTGCATAGCGGCGGACTGTGGGCACAATTGGTTTCGGCGTCGGACGGCGCGCAACGGATGCCGGCCGGCGCGCACATGGATGGGGAGGCAGGAACGACGGTGGCGGAACGTAGTACGGCTGCCGTCGACGTGGCAGACAACAGCGACGACACGTCGCTGACCGCGCAGGCGGACCAGTCCACGGCCGACGGGGTGGCCAAGAACCGGGAGCGGGACACGGACAGCGACGAGGTACAGGAGAGCACCCGGACCGACGGGCCCGGAACGACCTCGCCGCCTGAACTGCACAGTGGGCACAAACTCGCAAGACGCTACCGTCTCGAGGAGTGCGTCACCCGTCTGGACGGTTTCAGCAGCTGGCGTGCCGTGGACGAGAAGCTCCGCCGCGCCGTCGGCGTGCACATCCTGCCCGCCGACCACTCACGGGCTCGCTCGGTCCTGGCCGCCGCACGCTCCTCCGCGCTCCTCGGCGACCCCCGCTTCGTCCAGGTGCTGGACGCGGTGGAGGAGAACGACCTCGTCTACGTCGTCCACGAATGGCTTCCCGACGCGACGGAGCTGACCCCGCTCCTCGCCTCCGGGCCGCTGGAGCCGTACGACGCCTACCAGATGGTCAGTCAGATCTCCTCCGCCATGGCCGCCGCGCACCGCGAGGGTCTCGCGCATCTGCGGCTGAACCCCAACGCCGTGCTGCGCACCTCGTCCGGTCAGTGGCGCATCCGCGGACTCGCCGTGAACGCCGCCCTGCGCGGCATCACGACCGACACCCCGCAGCGCACCGACACCGAGGCCATCGGCGCCCTGCTGTATGCGGCGCTCACCCAGCGCTGGCCGTACGAGAGCGACGCCTACGGCCTGTCGGGCCTGCCGAAGGACATCGGCCTGATCGCACCCGACCAGGTGCGTGCCGGTGTGCATCGCGGGCTCTCCGAGCTGTCCATGCGCGCACTCGTCAACGACGGAGCCACCGCGTCCCGGCACGAGTCGCCATGCACGACACCCGAGGAACTGGTGAAGGCGATCGGCGAGATGCCCCGCATCCGCCCGCCGGAGCCGGCGTTCACCGCCCCGCCCGAGTACCAGCGCACGACGTACCAGCAGGGCACGTACGGCCGCCAGGCCCCGCGCCTCGGTGCCACCCAGCCGGTCCCCGCCCCGCCGCCCCCACTGCAGAGCCGCACAGGCAAGGCCCTGAAGTGGGCCGTGTCCGCGCTCCTGATCGCCGCACTGGGCCTCGGCAGCTGGCAGCTGGCGGACGCGCTCATGGACCAGGGCGGCAAGAACGAGGAGCCGGGCCAGACGCAGACGAACGACGAGAACGACAAGAGCCCGAAGAAGCCGGCGGGCGGCAAGCCCATCGCCATCAGCGGTGCCCGCGACTTCGACCCCCTCGGCGATCAGACCGAGAAGCCGTCCGACGTAGGCAAGGTCTACGACAGCAGCACCGCCTCGTACTGGCAGACGGACTACTACCTGAGCTCGGACTTCGGTCGTCTGAAGTCGGGTGTCGGCATAATCCTCGACCTCGGCAAGGTCCAGCAGGTCGGGAAGGTGAAGGTCACCTTCGTCGGGGACACCTCGGTCGAGCTGCGCAGCGCGAGCGCGGACGCGGGCTCGGAGCCGACGTCCTTCGACGCCTACAGCAAAGTCGCCGAGGGCACCGGGACGACAGTGGAACTCAAGCCCAAGTCCCTCAAGAGCCGCTACCTCTTGGTGTGGCTGACCGAGCTGCCTTTGCAATCGGATGACGGCAAGTGGCGCGGCAGGGTGGCAGACATCAAGGTGACCAGCTGACAGCATCTGCCTCGAGGAAGGAGGCCGATGGCAGACGGCACCGGGTACGACGGAGTAAGCGATCAGGATCTGCTCGCCCGCCATGTCGAAGGCGACCCCGACGCCTTCGGTGAGATCGTGCGGCGGCATCGCGATCGCCTCTGGGCCGTCGCCCTGCGGACGCTGGGGGACCGCGAGGAGGCCGCTGACGCGGTGCAGGACGCCCTCGTTTCCGCCTACCGGGCCGCCCACACCTTCCGGGGCCAGTCGGCCGTCACAACCTGGCTGCACAGGATCACGGTGAACGCCTGCCTGGACCGCGCCCGCAAGGTCGCGTCCCGGAAGACCTCTCCCGTTGACGACACCGAGCGCCTCGAGCAGCTGCTGGAGCCTCATGAGTCGGCTTCCGCGCCCGCCGAGCGCAACGATCTCCACCGGCAGCTCATCGAAGCCCTGGGCACTCTGCCGGCGGACCAGCGCGCGGCGCTCGTCCTGGTGGACATGCAGGGCTACCCGGTCGCGGAGGCCGCGCGCATCCTCGATGTGCCGACCGGCACGGTGAAGAGCCGATGCGCACGCGGCAGAGCCAGACTCCTGCCGCTGCTCACCCATCTGCGACCGGACAACGGCGGCAAGGAGAAGAACCCCGGCGAGGAACGGAACCGGACGCAGGAGCCAACCGTCCCACCCGCAGCGGGACCACGCCGAACGGGACCGCCGGACACAGGACCGAGCGACTCAGCTGCAGTGAAGGGCGGAGGTGGACGAGCGTGACGTCGACGACAGACATGGCCGGGCACCCGGACGTCGCGGAGATCTCCGACCTCTCCGAAGGCATTCTCCCGCCGTCCCGGAGCACCGACGTAAGACGCCATCTGGATGAATGCGAGCTCTGCGCGGACGTCTATGCCTCCCTTGAGGAGATCCGCGGCCTGCTCGGCACGCTGCCCGGCCCGCCGCGCATGCCCGCCGATGTCGCAGGCCGCATCGATGCCGCACTCGCCGCCGAGGCTCTGCTGAACGCCACGGAGCCTGAGGCCGCTGAGGAGCCGACGCCGGTCAGTGCTTCCCGATCCGGTTCCGAGGACGACAGCGGTGCGCATGTTTCACGTGAAACGTCGACGCCCGCGGACCGGCCCGCCGGGCGCCCCCGCTCTTCCACCACCGGACCGGGCCGCAAGGGCCGCACGCGGAACGGGCGGCGCAGGATCGCCGTCCTGGGGACCGTCTTCACAGTCGCAGCCCTGGGGCTGGGCTCCGTCCTGCTGTCGTCGCTGGGCGACAACAAGCCGCCTCACGACACAGCGGGCGACCGGCAGACCACCGCCGCGGACACCTTCTCCGAGGGAAAGCTGCAGAAACAGGTCACCGACCTCCTGGCCGAGACCCAGAGCGAGGAAGGCGGCAGTTCCCGTACCCCCCTCGGCGCAGCGACCGCCCCAGGCAGCAACCACCCCAAGGTCCTCAGGGAGCCCACCGTGCCCGGCTGCGTCCGTGACGGCATCGGGCGTAAAGACGCGGCCCTGGCTGTGGAGAACGGCAGGTATCAGGGGAAGAAGGCCATGCTCGTGCTGCTTCCCGACGCCACCGACGCCACCCGGGTCACCGCCTACGTCGTCGACGCGACCTGTGTGGATCACCAAGCGTCCACTGCCGGGGGCAAGGTCCTCCTGGAGCGCTCCTACCCGTCCTCCTGAGCGAGTGCATCGTCTTTGCCCTGCGTGGCATCCAGCACAGTGCCGCATCTCCGTGTGCCCGGACACAGCGGGAATGCGTGCCCCTTAGGATCCGTTGGGTGGTGTGAGAGTTCCGAGAGACGCTCCCACCGGTCGAACGATGCAGACGAGAGACGAGGAAACAAGCCGTGAGCGACGTCCGTAACGTGATCATCATCGGCTCCGGGCCCGCCGGCTACACGGCGGCGCTCTACACCGCGCGCGCGTCGCTGAAGCCACTGGTGTTCGAGGGCGCCGTCACCGCCGGCGGCGCCCTCATGAACACCACCGACGTCGAGAACTTCCCCGGCTTCCAGGACGGCATCATGGGCCCCGAGCTCATGGACAACATGCGTGCCCAGGCGGAGCGCTTTGGAGCCGAACTCGTCCCGGACGATGTCGTGGCCGTCGACCTGTCCGGCGAGATCAAGACCGTCACGGACACCGCCGGCACCGTCCACCGTGCGAAGGCCGTCATCGTCTCCACCGGCTCGCAGCACCGCAAGCTCGGTCTGCCGAACGAGGACGCCCTCTCCGGCCGTGGAGTGTCCTGGTGCGCCACCTGTGACGGGTTCTTCTTCAAGGACCAGGACATCGCCGTGATCGGTGGTGGCGACACCGCCATGGAGGAGGCCACCTTCCTCTCGCGGTTCGCCAAGTCCGTGACCGTGGTCCACCGCCGCGACACCCTGCGCGCTTCCAAGGCCATGCAGGAGCGCGCCTTCGCCGACCCGAAGATCAAGTTCGTGTGGGACAGCGAGGTCGCCGAGATCCAGGGCGACCCGAAGCTCTCGAGCCTGAAGCTGCGCAACCTCAAGACCGGTGAGCTCTCCGACCTGCCGGTGACCGGCCTGTTCATCGCCATCGGCCACGACCCGCGCACCGAGCTCTTCAAGGGTCAGCTCGAGCTGGACGAAGAGGGCTACCTGAAGGTGGAGGCGCCGTCGACGCGCACGAACCTGACCGGTGTCTTCGGTGCCGGCGATGTGGTCGACCACACGTACCGCCAGGCGATCACCGCGGCCGGGACCGGCTGCTCCGCTGCGCTCGACGCCGAGCGTTTCCTCGCCGCCCTCGCGGACGAGGAGCAGCCCGAGCCCGAGAAGACCTCTGTCTGACCCTCCCTACCCGCCCCGCGCACCAACCAGTTAAGGAGCCCGCCGTGGCCGGCACCCTGAAGAATGTGACCGACGACTCCTTCGAGCAGGACGTCCTCAAGAACGACAAGCCTGTCCTGGTGGACTTCTGGGCCGCGTGGTGCGGCCCGTGCCGCCAGATCGCGCCGTCCCTCGAGGCGATCGCCTCCGAGTACGGCGAGAAGATCGAGGTCGTCAAGCTGAACATCGACGAGAACCCGGGTACGGCCGCCAAGTACGGCGTCATGTCCATCCCGACCCTGAACGTCTACCAGGGTGGCGAGGTCGCCAAGACCATCGTGGGCGCGAAGCCGAAGGCCGCGATCGTTCGCGACCTCGAGGAGTTCATCGCCGAGTGAATCGGCTGAGCCGTCGCAGCGGCGGTGCATGTTTCACGTGAAACACGAATGGGCCAACCCGGAATGGGTTGGCCCGTTCGTTTGACTGCTTGCCCCTCTACAGCGGTCGCAGCGCCGGCTCCTTCTGTACGGCGCCCAGGAGCCTGTCCAGCGCCATCTCGACGTCTTCCTTCCAGGAGAGCGTCGATCTCAGCTCCAGTCTCAGCCTGGGACTGGTGGGGTGCTGCCTGACCGTCTTGAAGCCCACCGCCAGGAGATGGTCAGCCGGCAGCACACAGGCCGGCTCCTTCCAGCGCACATCTCCGAACGCCTCGATCGCCTTGAAGTCGCGCCGCAGCAGATCCTTGGCGACCGTCTGGACCATCACCCGGCCCAGTCCCTGCCCCTGGTACCCCGGCATGATGAACGCGGTCATCAACTGAACCGCGTCGGGAGAGATGGGACTCGTGGGAAACGCCGTGGAGCGGGGGACGTAGGCGGGAGGGGCGTAGAGCACAAAGCCCACCGGCACATCGTCGACGTACACAACCCGACCGCAGGATCCCCAGTCCAGCAGAACAGCCGAGATCCAGGACTCCTTCTCCAAAGCCGGTGTGCCCGCCTTTACTGCGGCCTCACCGCTGACTGGGTCGAGCTCCCAGAAGACACACGAGCGACAGCGCTTGGGAAGGTCCTGAAGGTTGTCCAGCGTGAGCGGTACGAGCCGACGCCCCATGAAGGCTGTTCCTCGCTTCCTTCGCCCGCCGCGTCGCGGGCGGCTGTCAGAGCGCTCCGTTCCCTGAGGAGACTGCCGATGAACCCACCGACCGCCCCCAGCCCCAAACCGGCGCTCACCAGTCCGGTGCGGCTCATCGTTCCCATGGCCCCTGCCTTCCTTTCAGAAGTGCTGCCGGGTGGTCGCGCCGTACCCCAACGCATCGTATCCACGATGCGATTCCATCGATACCGCCAGAAAGGAAAGAGCGGGCCATGTTCCGGTACACACCGGACACGGCCCGCTCTGTCGGATGCACAGCGGAGGCTCCTGCCGGAGGCTCAGGACTCGCTCTCCTCGGAGTCGCTCTCCAGAAGGCTCGTCTGCAAGACCGGCCCCTCTCCCGGGGCAAGGGAACCGAGGATCCTCTCGAGGTCCTCCATGGAGGCGAACTCGACGGTGATCTTGCCCTTCTTCTGACCCAGATCGACCTTCACCCGCGTCTCGAAACGGTCCGACAGCCGCGTGGCGAGGTCGGACAGCGCGGGAGAGACCCGGGCACCGGCACGCGGGCCCTTGGGCCGCTGCGCCTTCTGAGGCCGTGAGCCCATCAGGGTCACGATCTCCTCGACAGCCCGCACCGAGAGTCCCTCGGCCACGATGCGGTGGGCCAGCCTGTCCTGCTCCTCCGAGTCCTCGACGGACAGCAGCGCCCGTGCGTGGCCGGCGGAGAGCACCCCGGCAGCAACGCGTCGCTGGACGGCCGGAGAGAGCTTCAGCAGGCGCAGGGTGTTGGAGACCTGCGGGCGGGATCGGCCGATGCGATCCGCCAGCTGGTCGTGCGTGCAGTTGAAGTCCCTCAGCAACTGGTCGTAGGCGGCTGCCTCTTCCAGCGGGTTCAACTGGGCGCGGTGCAGGTTCTCCAGCAGAGCGTCCAGGAGGAGCTTCTCGTCCTCCGTGGCCCGCACGATCGCCGGGATCGCCTCCAGCCCCGCCTCACGGCAGGCACGCCAGCGGCGCTCGCCCATGATGAGCTCGTAACGGGCGGGACCCACCTGCCGCACGACGACCGGCTGGAGGAGACCGACCTCCTTGATGGAGGTGATGAGCTCGGCCAGCGCGTCATCGTCGAAGACCTCACGCGGCTGCCGCGGGTTCGGCGTGATGTCGTCGAGGGGGATCTCGGCGAAGTGCGCACCGATGGGTGCCGCAGGCGCGGCGGGAGCACTGGGCTGAACCGGCTCCTCTGTTTCACGTGAAACAGTCGGCAGGGTCGCTACCTTCGCTGCCGCCACCCCTCGGTCGTTCGGCAGCGCGGGCACTGCCGTGGGGGATGTGGAAGCAGCTCCCCCTGCCGCCGCCTGGGCCACCGACTTCTCCGTGGGGGCAGCAGGGATCAGTGCGCCCAGTCCACGGCCCAGTCCCCTCCGTCGCTCGCTCACTGGATGCCCTCCACCATGCTCGGGTCGTTCTGCTGTACGCCGATATGGGCGTGCGTGGCTTCATAGCTGATGCCGACGCCCTTCAGCGCGATCTCTCGTGCCGCCTCAAGGTAAGAGAGGGCACCACTCGATCCTGGATCGTATGTCAGTACCGTCTGCCCATAGCTCGGCGCCTCGGAGATACGGACGGAACGGGGAATGCTCGTCCGTAGTACCTCGTCGCCGAAGTGGGTGCGCACCTCGTCCGCGACCTGGGACGCGAGCCGCGTCCGGCCGTCATACATGGTGAGCAGGATGGTCGACACATGCAGGGAAGGGTTGAGGTGCCCGCGCACGAGGTCGACGTTCCGCAACAGCTGGCCCAGGCCCTCCAGCGCGTAGTACTCGCACTGGATGGGGATCAGGACCTCCTGGCCCGCCACCAACGCATTGACCGTCAGGAGGCCGAGTGAGGGCGGGCAGTCGATGAGGATGTAGTCCAGCGGCTGCTCGTACGCCTGGATGGCACGCTGCAGCCTGCTCTCCCGGGCCACCAGGGACACCAGCTCGATCTCCGCACCGGCGAGATCGATCGTGGCGGGTGCGCAGAAGAGACCCTCGACATCGGGGACCGGCTGGACGACCTCGGAGAGCGGCTTGCTCTCCACCAACACGTCGTAGATGGAAGGGACTTCCGCGTGATGGTCGATACCCAGTGCCGTGGACGCATTGCCCTGTGGGTCGAGGTCGACCACCAAGACGCGGCCGCCGTGCAGGGCCAGGGACGCGGCAAGGTTGACGGTCGTCGTCGTCTTGCCCACACCGCCCTTCTGGTTGGCGACCACCATGATTCGGGTCTGCTCGGGCCGTGGCAGGCCCTCGCCGGCGCGGCCCAGTGCCTCCACCGCCAGTTGGGCCGCACGACCGATGGGAGTGTCGTCCATCGGAGGCGGTGTTTCACGTGAAACATCCGCCCCCATCGACTCGGTACGGGGACCGGGGACCGGATCGGTCATCGGTCCCGCGATGTTGGCGTCGGACCGCAAGGATTCACTCTCCTCGACTTCAGGCTCGCTATGAACAGAGCCTCCCATGCCTTCGGGGTCGTGAACCAGTGAGGCCTGGCGTTCTGTGGAGAAATCCACCTCTGTGGACAACTCGGATCCCTCATCGAGTGAACCGAGAGGCTTGCGGTCGCGGGGTTCGGCCGCAGCGCGGCCACGACTGATGATGCCGTGCAGCAGTGAGCGACGTTTCACGTGAAACACGATGCACAGCAGCCGGGGCCGAACTGCCGCGACACTCCGGCATGCATCGGTTTGGCAGCTTGTGTGGAGTACGTCTCGTCCTCAGGACGGATCAGCGTCGCCGGGACGGGAACCACTCAGCGGCGCCGGCGTGCCCGACCCGTGCGAGCCGCCTTGGCACGCTTCGCGGCGAAGCGCACACCGCCGGGGCTCTCCCCGACCTCGACCCGAACCACCGTGGACATCGGGTCCACCACGCCTTCACCCACATGCAGGATGGACGTCTCCACAGCACCCAGCTTGCTCAGTGCCGCCGACGCGCTCTTCAGCTCCTCCTCGGCGGCATCGCCCTTGAGTGCGAGCATCTCCCCGTAGGGCCGCAGCAGCGGGACGCCCCAGGTGGCGAGACGGTCGAGCGGCGCGACGGCTCGGGCGGTCACGACGTGGACAGGCTGGATCTTCCCCATGACCTCTTCGGCCCGGCCGCGTACGACCGTCACGTGATCGAGGCCGAGGAGCTCCACGACCTCGGTGAGGAAGTTGGTACGCCGCAACAGCGGCTCCAGCAGCGTGATCTTCAGGTCCTCCCGGACCAGTGCCAGGGGAATGCCGGGCAGGCCTGCGCCCGAGCCGACATCGCACACGGTCACGCCCTCGGGCACGACCTCCGAGAGCACCGCGCAGTTCAGCAGGTGCCGCTCCCACAGGCGGGGCACTTCACGCGGGCCGATGAGACCCCGCTGCACGCCCGCCTGAGCGAGCAGCTCGGCGTACCGCACCGCATCCGCGAAGCGATCACCGAACACCTCGCGCGCCTGCTCGGGCGCGGGGGGAAGCTCCGCTGCCTCCGTCACGGGGGACCGTCCTTCCGTACCGCGTCAGCGCGCCCAGCGCCGACGCCAGAACCACCAGAACTATCAGGCTGACAAAGTTCGGCCCCGCCTGCGCAACAGACGGGGCCGGGGAACCTAGAGGCCGGTCAGGCGGGCAGCACGACGACGAAGCGCTGCGGCTCCTCGCCCTCGGACTCGCTGCGCAGGCCCGCGGCCTTGACCGCGTCGTGCACGACCTTGCGCTCGAACGGCGTCATCGGCTTCATCTTCACGGCCTCACCGCTGCTCTTGGCCTCGGCGGCGGCCTTGGCACCCAGCTCGGACAGCTCGGAGCGCTTCTGAGCGCGGTATCCCGCGATGTCGAGCATCAGACGGCTGCGGTCGCCGGTCTCCCGGTGCACCGCCAGACGAGTGAGTTCCTGGAGCGCCTCCAGCACCTCGCCCTCGCGGCCGACCAGCTTCTGCAGGTCGCGGCCCGAGTCGCTGATGATCGATACGGAGGCACGGTCGGCCTCGACGTCCATGTCGATGTCGCCGTCGAGGTCGGCGATGTCGAGCAGACCCTCCAGGTAGTCCGCAGCGATCTCGCCTTCCTGCTCCAGGCGGGACAGGGTGTCTGCACCCTCGGCAGCGGCGGAGGTGGTGCCTTCCGTCACGGGATGGACTCCTTCTTACTTCTTGGACGGGGACTTGGGCCGCTGCGGGCCCTTGCGCTGTCCGGACTGGGCCTTGCTGCGGGTACCGCCGGCGGGCTTGGCGCCGCCCTTCTGGGCAGCAGAGGCGGGCTTGGCGTCCTCGGGCTCGTCCGACTTGCTCAGCGACGTCTTGGACTCGCCCTCGCCGGCCGGCTTCGCACCACCATGCTGTCGCTGAGCCTTGCTCTGACGCTTGGGCTGCTGACGCTTCGGGGCGGCGGTGGTCGACGTACCGTCCTCGGTCTCCACAGCGGCCGAGGTGTCGCCCTTGATCACGGTGCCGTCGGCCTGGGCGACGAGTCCGGCCTTGCTGAGGCCGTTGATGAACTTGCGCTCGTACTCGTTGCGGTCGCGTCCCTTGGCGACGATCGCCTTGACGATGACACGGTCGCGGCGTCGGCCGACCTTGCTGTGCTGCGCGACGTGCTTCTGCAGGCGCTCCAGGTACGAGGCCTGAGCCTTGGAACCCGGGGTCGGGTTGTTGCGGATGACGTACATCTGCTGGCCCATGGTCCACACGTTGGTGGTCAGCCAGTAGACGAGGACACCGACGGGGAAGTTGATACCGAAGACGGCGAACATGACGGGGAAGACGTACATCAGCATCTTCTGCTGCTGCATGAACGGTGTCTTCACCGTGGTGTCGATGTTCTTCGTCATCAGCTGACGCTGGGTGAAGAACTGCGACGCCGACATCAGGACGATCATGATGGCGGTGACCACGCGGACGTCGGTCAGGGAGGCACCGAGTGCTTCCACCTTCGACGAGCTGTCGGTGAACTTCGCCGCCAGCGGCGCACCGACGATGTGAGCCTTCTGCGCGCTCTGCAGCAGGCTCTGGTTGATCACACCGATGGTGTCGCCCGTCGCGATGCTGTTGAGCACGTGGTACAGGGCGAAGAAGAACGGTGACTGCGCCAGGATGGGAAGGCACGAGGAGAGCGGGTTGGTGCCCGTCTCCTTGTACAGCTTCATCATCTCTTCGGACTGGCGCTGCTTGTCGTTCTTGTAGCGCTCCTGGATCTTCTTCATCTCGGGCTGCAGCGTCTGCATGGCCCGGGTCGACTTGATCTGCTTCACGAAGAGCGGGATGAGGCAGATACGGATCAGGATCACCAGGGACACGATCGACAGGCCCCAGGCCCAGCCGGTGTCAGGCCCGAAGAGGGCGCCGTACACCGAATGGAACTGGACGATGACCCAGGAGACGGGTGTGGTGATGAAGCTGAAGAGGCTGGCAATCGTGTCCACTAATCATGCTCCTTGGGCATGGGACGGTGTCTCTGCGGCCGGGCTCGAGGGACTGGACCGACTTGTGGGAGAAGTCTGTCCCTCGACGGCCGGGTCGGCGGCGGAGGGCCCGCCCTTGCGTGCACGCCACGCGGTACGCAGCATTTCGTGCCACCGCGGGCGCTTGCGCGGCGGGACATGGTCCACACCACCCAGCGACCACGGATTGCACCGCAGGATGCGCCAGGCCGTGAGTGCCGTTCCCTTGATGGCACCGTGCCGGTCGATGGCCGTGTAGCCGTAGTGGGAGCACGACGGGTAGTACTTGCAGACCGGCCCGAGCAGCGGACTGATCGTCCACTGGTAGAGCTTGATCAGAGCCAGCAGCGGGTACTTCATCGCGCGCCCCCTCCCAGCAACCGCTGGAGAGCGGCATCCAGGTCTCGGGCCAGCTGTGCATGGTCGGCGTCGCCCGATCCGGGCAGCGCTCGTACGACTACCAGGCTACCGGGGGGCAGCTGGGCGACTCGCTCGCGCATCAGATGGCGAAGCCGGCGCTTCACCTTGTTGCGCACGACCGCACCACCCACAGCTTTGCTCACGACGAAACCCGCACGCGTCGGGGGAGCGCTCTCCCCAGGCGCATGCGGGTCCGTGGCACCGCTTCGTAGGTGGACGACGAGGTGCGGGCGTCCTGCCCGGCGTCCTCGCCGTACCGCGGTCGCGAAGTCTTCGCGCCGCCTCAGCCGATGCTCGGTAGGCAGCACGACGTCATGACCTGATCGGGATCAGGCGGACAGGCTGGCGCGGCCCTTGCTGCGGCGGTTCGCGAGAATCGCGCGGCCGGCACGGGTGCGCATCCGCAGGCGGAAGCCGTGGGTCTTCGCGCGGCGACGGTTGTTCGGCTGGAAGGTGCGCTTGCTCACTCGGGGGCTCCAGAAGAAATCGGTAGTTGCGGGGTGCCGTCCTGGCTGTCACCGTGCGCCCACGAGTAGCTCGCAGTGACGCCCGAGTGCACCGCTGACCGATCATCCAAATGATCTGTGCCCATCGGAGGCAGGCGGCAGCAGCCATCGACAACTCGACCTGGTTACGGTACGCGCGGCTACGCCATCCGGTCAAACCAGGAGTCGCCGGGAGACACTTGTCCACAGGCTGGGGACAACAACTTGAACCGTACCGGCCGCCCTGACTACCGTGACGGAACTCCGATTCGTTCCCTTGTCCCTGCCCCAGCGGGCTTGCTCCCGCCCACCCACCCGGATTACATCCCAACCCGTCCCAGAACCACACGTTCGTGGGACCTGTGAGAGAGCGTGCCCTGTGGCTGACGTACCTGCCGATCTTGCCGCAGTGTGGCCACGCGTATTGGAGCAGCTCCTCGGGGAGGGTCGCGGCCAGGGAGTCGAGACCAAGGACGAGCACTGGATCCGGCGCTGCCAGCCGCTCGCGCTGGTCGCGGACACCGCTCTGCTCGCCGTACCGAACGAATTCGCGAAGGGCGTACTCGAGGGCCGTCTGGCGCCCATCGTCAGCGAGACGCTGAGCCGCGAGTGCGGCCGCCCGATCCGGATCGCGATCACCGTCGACGACTCCGCCGGCGAGCCCCCGGCAGCACCGGCGCCCCCGGCCCGCCCCCAGCAGCACCGCTACGAGGAGCCCGAGCTCCCCGCCGCGCGCCAGGACCGCGACGGATACGAGGGATACGGCCGCCACCGCGCCGACCAGATGCCGGGAGCGGCCGGCGATCAGCTTCCGCCTACGCGCGGAGATCAACTGCCCACCCCGCGCCCCGCGTATCCCTCCGAATACCAGCGCCCCGAGCCCGGTGCCTGGCCGCGGCCCACGCAGGACGAGTACGGCTGGCAGCAGCAGCGCCTCGGCTTCCCCGAGCGTGACCCGTACGCGTCACCGGCGCAGGACTCCTACGGCTCGCAGGACCAGTACAGCGGTCAGGACCAGTACGGCGGCGCGCAGGACTCGTACAGCGCGCAGGACTCCTACGGGTCCCAGGACTCCTACAAATCCCACGGGCCCCAGGACTCGTACGGCTCCCACAGCTCCCACAGCTCGCAGGACTCCTACGGCTCTCACGGATCCCGTGGCTCCCACCAGTCACAGGACTCGTACGGCTCGTCCCCCCAGGACTACCGCCCTCAGCCCATGGAGCGCCCTTCCTACGAGCCGCCGCGCTCCGACTACGACACCTCACGCCCCGAGTACGACCAGCGCGACGCGGTCCGCCGGGAACTGCCCGAGCCGCCGGCCGGCTCGGGCCATGTGCACCGCGGCGGCCCCGTCGGGCCGAACCTGCCGACCACCGGTGCGCCCGGCCCGCTGGCCGCCCAGCCCGCGCCGGCGACCGGCCCCGGTGAGCCCACCGCGCGGCTGAACCCCAAGTACCTCTTCGACACGTTCGTCATCGGCGCCTCCAACCGCTTCGCGCACGCCGCCGCGGTCGCGGTAGCCGAGGCGCCGGCGAAGGCGTACAACCCGTTGTTCATCTACGGGGAGTCCGGTCTCGGCAAGACGCACCTGCTGCACGCGATCGGGCACTACGCCCGCAGCCTCTACCCGGGCACGCGGGTGCGGTACGTGAGCTCGGAGGAGTTCACCAACGAGTTCATCAACTCCATCCGCGACGGCAAGGGCGACAGCTTCCGCAAGCGGTACCGCGAGATGGACATCCTGCTCGTCGACGACATCCAGTTCCTGGCGGACAAGGAGTCGACGCAGGAGGAGTTCTTCCACACCTTCAACACGCTCCACAACGCGAACAAGCAGATCGTGCTCTCCAGCGACCGGCCGCCGAAGCAGCTGGTCACGCTGGAGGACCGGCTGCGGAACCGTTTCGAGTGGGGCCTGATCACCGACGTCCAGCCGCCCGAGCTGGAGACGCGTATCGCGATCCTCCGCAAGAAGGCGGTGCAGGAGCAGCTGAACGCGCCGCCGGAGGTGCTGGAGTTCATCGCGTCCCGGATCTCGCGCAATATCCGCGAGCTGGAGGGCGCGCTGATCCGGGTCACGGCGTTCGCCTCGCTCAACCGGCAGCCGGTGGATCTGGGGCTGACGGAGATCGTCCTCAAGGACCTCATCCCCGGCGGCGAGGACTCGGCCCCCGAGATCACGTCGACGGCCATCATGAGCGCGACGGCGGACTACTTCGGGCTGACCGTCGAGGACCTCTGCGGCACGTCCCGGGGCCGCGCGCTCGTCACCGCCCGGCAGATCGCCATGTACCTGTGCCGTGAGCTGACGGACCTGTCGCTGCCGAAGATCGGTGCGCTGTTCGGCGGCCGCGACCACACCACGGTCATGCACGCGGACCGCAAGATCCGCAATCTGATGGCCGAGCGCCGCTCCATCTACAACCAGGTCACCGAGCTGACCAACCGCATCAAGAACGGCTGACGTACCGAGCGGCAGACCGCCCAGGGCGCTCCCGGAGGAGGTTTCCGGGGGCGCCCTTCGTCATGTCACGGTCCCCGGCTTCGTCATGTCACGGTCCCCGGCTGTTCGAATACCTGCGGGGTTACGGCCACTCTCCACAGATTCGGTGACTTTCTCCCGTCCACATCCTGGGGACTGCGAAGTTGTCCAGACTGTGTCCACAGAGGCTCCTGCTGAGGGGCCATCAGGGCAGGTCACCCGCATGTGGATTCGTGGACGAACGATCTCCACAGACTGTGGACAGCCGGGAGATCCACAGGCTGTGCATCGAGTTTTCCACCGACAACCCACAGGCTGGGGTCAGTTGTCCCCAGTGATCCCCGGCTTCTCCACATCGCTGTCCACTGTTCGGCAACACGACGCGCCTCCTCACCGGGTCGAGTGAAAGGCGTCACACAAAGCTGCCGGGTTGGGCTGTGGGAAAGGTGGGTAAAGCTGGGGACGGCGCTGGGGAGAACTCGCCCTTCCCTGTGCACGGTGTGTGCAGAACTTTCCGTTCTCCACAGAAACACCCGGTTGTCCACTGCCGTCACCCACAGGACCGGTGGACAAAATTTCCGCTCTGAGCTGGGCAAACGCGGTTATCCACGGTATCCACAGGCCCTACTACTACTCCCAACTAGAGAGAGCTGGGAATTCGTTTCGAAGCGGGTCCTGTGCACAACTCGCTCCTCGGTGCCCGACCGCCCCTCGTCACGACTTGACCCCGAGAGGCACCTACTGTCAGTGCGGTGCGTCAGACTGGTCCCCGGTGTCCTCCCCGTCCTGGGGACCGTCGACACCGAGACAGACGACGAGGGCCAGGCAGAGCGAGAAGCGCCGGCAACAGCAGGAGGCGGCAACAGTGAAGATCCGGGTGGAACGCGACGTACTCGCGGAGGCAGTGGCCTGGGCAGCGCGCAGCCTCCCGGCCCGTCCGCCGGCGCCTGTCCTCGCCGGCCTCCTGCTCAAGGCCGAGGAAGGCCAGCTGAGCCTCTCCAGCTTCGACTACGA
The DNA here is from genome assembly GCF_044457425.1 of Streptomyces sp. NPDC050546. Lineage (NCBI taxonomy): Bacteria > Bacillati > Actinomycetota > Actinomycetes > Kitasatosporales > Streptomycetaceae > Streptomyces > Streptomyces sp. NPDC050546. The sequence continues at coordinate 259,890 of NZ_JBITGX010000009.1, read as the reverse complement.
GGTCTCCGCGAGGGTGTCGGTGGAGACGGAGGTCGACGAGGAGGGCACGGTCCTGGTCTCCGGCCGCCTGCTCGCGGACATCTGCCGGGCGCTCCCCAACCGGCCGGTGGAGATCTCCACAGACGGTGTACGGGCGACCGTGGTCTGCGGCTCCTCCCGGTTCACACTCCACACCCTGCCTGTGGAGGAGTACCCGGCCCTGCCGCAGATGCCGAACGCGACGGGCACGGTCCCCGGCGAGGTCTTCGCCTCCGCGGCCGCCCAGGTGGCCATCGCGGCCGGCCGAGACGACACGCTGCCCGTCCTCACGGGTGTGCGCATCGAGATCGAGGGCGACACGGTCACGCTGGCGTCCACCGACCGCTACCGCTTCGCGGTCCGCGAGTTCCTGTGGAAGCCGGAGAACCCGGAGGCCTCCGCGGTCGCCCTGGTGCCCGCCAAGACGCTCCTGGACACCGCCAAGGCCCTGACCAGCGGCGACCAGGTGATCCTGGCGCTGTCCGGCTCGGGCTCGGGCGAGGGCCTGATCGGCTTCGAGGGCGCGGGGCGGCGTACGACGACCCGTCTGCTGGAGGGCGACCTCCCGAAGTACCGTTCGCTGTTCCCGACGGAGTTCAACAGCGTCGCCGTCATCGAGACCGCCCCCTTCGTGGAGGCCGTCAAGCGCGTGGCCCTGGTCGCCGAGCGCAACACCCCGGTGCGGCTCAGCTTCGAGCAGGGCGTGCTGATCCTGGAGGCCGGTTCCAGCGACGACGCACAGGCTGTGGAGCGGGTCGACGCTCAGCTGGAGGGCGACGACGTGTCGATCGCCTTCAACCCGACGTTCCTGCTGGACGGCCTGAGCGCGATCGACTCCCCGGTCGCCCAGCTGTCCTTCACGACCTCCACGAAGCCCGCGCTGCTCAGCGGCAAGCCGGCGCTGGACGCCGAGGCGGACGACGCCTACAAGTACCTGATCATGCCGGTGCGGCTCAGCGGCTGAGCCCCTCGAAAGCCTCCAGTGGTTGTCCACAGGCTGGGGGCAAAGCCGCAGGTGAGGGCCTACGACTGAGCGCGTATGCCCACAGATGTGCGCGAGCGTCCGGGTTTAGGCTCGGACGCGGCACGCGAGTGCCGCAACGCCACGTCGGACACCTGTACACCTAAGGAAAACAACTGATGGATCTCGGTCTCGTCGGCCTCGGCAAGATGGGCGGCAACATGCGCGAGCGGATTCGCCGCGCGGGCCACACCGTCCTCGGATACGACCGCAATCCGGATCTCGCCGATGTCCACAGCCTGCAGGAGCTTGTGGGCAAGCTCAGCGGCCCGCGCGTGATCTGGGTGATGGTCCCGGCAGGCGAGGCCACGCAGTCCACGATCGACGAGCTCGCCGATCTGCTGGAGCCCGGTGACGTCGTCGTGGACGGCGGCAACTCCCGCTGGACCGACGACGAGAAGCACGCCGAGGAGCTGGCGGCCAAGGGCGTCGGCTTCGTCGACTGCGGTGTCTCCGGCGGCGTCTGGGGCCTGGAGAACGGCTACGCGCTGATGTACGGCGGCGACAAGGAGAACGTCGCCAAGGTGCAGCCGGTCTTCGACGCCCTCAAGCCGGAGGGCGACTTCGGCGCGGTGCACGCGGGCAAGGTCGGCGCCGGCCACTTCGCGAAGATGGTCCACAACGGCATCGAGTACGCGATGATGCAGGCCTACGCCGAGGGCTGGGAACTCCTGGAGAAGGTCGACTCCGTGACCGACGTCCGGGACGTCTTCCGCTCCTGGCAGGAGGGCACGGTCATCCGCTCCTGGCTGCTGGACCTCGCGGTCAACGCGCTCGACGAGGACGAGCACCTGGACGGGCTCCGGGGTTATGCACAGGACTCCGGCGAGGGACGCTGGACTGTGGAGGCCGCGATCGACCACGCGGTGCCGCTGCCGGCGATCACCGCGTCGCTGTTCGCGCGGTTCGCCTCCCGCCAGGAGGACTCGCCTCAGATGAAGATGATCGCGGCGCTGCGGAACCAGTTCGGCGGCCACGCGGTCGAGAAGAAGTAAGCAACAGCCGGAAGCAAGCAGCACCCGAGGGCCTGGGAGGTCGGCGAAACGACCATGCACGTCACGCATCTGTCGCTGGCCGACTTCCGCTCGTATCCCCGGGTCGAGGTCCCGCTCGATCCGGGGGTGACGGCCTTCGTCGGGCCGAACGGGCAGGGCAAGACCAACCTCGTCGAGGCCGTCGGCTATCTCGCCACCCTCGGCAGCCACCGGGTCTCCTCCGACGCTCCCCTGGTCCGCATGGGCGCCGAGCGCGCGATCATCCGGGCCCAGGTCCGGCAGGGCGAGCGGCAGCAGCTGGTCGAGCTGGAGCTGAACCCGGGGCGCGCCAACCGCGCCCGCATCAACCGGTCCTCGCAGGTCAAGCCGCGTGACGTGCTGGGGATCATACGGACGGTCCTGTTCGCGCCCGAGGATCTCGCCCTGGTCAAGGGCGACCCCGGCGAGCGGCGCCGCTTCCTCGACGAGCTGATCACCGCCCGCTCCCCGCGCATGGCCGGGGTGCGCTCCGACTACGACCGGGTCCTCAAGCAGCGCAACACCCTGCTGAAGTCGGCCGCGCTGGCCCGTCGTCACGGCGGCCGCAGCATGGACATGTCCACACTCGACATCTGGGACCAGCACCTCGCGCGCGCCGGCGCCGAGCTGCTCGCCCAGCGCCTCGATCTGATCGCGGCCGTCCAGCCGCTCGCCGACAAGGCGTACGAGCAGCTCGCCCCCGGCGGCGGCCCCGTCGCCCTGGAGTACAAGCCGTCCGCGCCGGGCGAGGCGCACACCCGCGAGGACCTCTTCGAACAGCTGACGGCCGCGCTGGCCGAGGCCCGCAAGCAGGAGATCGAGCGGGGCGTCACGCTGGTCGGACCGCACCGGGACGACCTCCAGCTCAAGCTCGGCCAGTTGCCCGCCAAGGGCTACGCCTCGCACGGCGAGTCCTGGTCCTACGCGCTGGCCCTGCGGCTGGCCTCGTACGACCTGCTGCGTGCCGAGGGCAATGAGCCGGTACTGGTGCTCGACGACGTCTTCGCCGAGCTGGACACCCGTCGCCGTGAGCGCCTCGCCGAGCTGGTCGCGCCCGGCGAGCAGGTCCTGGTGACGGCCGCGGTCGACGACGACGTACCGCATGTGCTGTCCGGGACGCGGTTCGCCGTGTCCGAGGGGGCGGTGGAGCGCGTATGAGCGCACAGGAGCCGAAGAACACCCCCGAGCCCTCCGGCGTCGACCTCGCGCGCGTGGCGCTCCGCGCCGCCAAGGAGGCCGCACGCGCGCGTGGGGACGCGGCGCAGCAGAAGAGGCAGGCACGCCGCGGCGGGCTGCGCTCCGGCGCGCGCGCCGACGGCCGTGATCCCATGGCGCTCGGGTCCGCGATCAACCGGCTGATCACCGAGCGCGGCTGGGAGGCCCCGGCGGCGGTGGGCGGTGTGATGGGCCGCTGGCCGCAGATCGTCGGCGAGGACGTGGCCAACCACTGTGTCCCGGAGAGGTACGACGAGGACGAGCACGTCCTGGTCGTGCGCTGCGACTCGACGGCTTGGGCGACGAATCTGAGGCTGCTCGCCCCGACCCTGGTCGCCCGCCTCAACGAGGACCTGGGCCACGGCACCGTGCGGCAGATCAAGGTCCTGGGCCCCAGTGCTCCCACCCGCCGCTACGGCCCCCTGCGCGCCCCCGGCAGCAGTGGACCTGGTGATACCTACAGGTGACTTACGTCACGTCTGGCAGGGCCGGGAAGGGCCTGTCACAGCCGTTCCGAGCGCCCTTTTCCGCCACCGCACACGGTTGCGAACAGCGACCTGACTCCGAAGTAGCCAAGGGTTGACGGCCGGAAGCGCTGAGTGCCTCCGTGAGCCTCTTGGAGCCCCCATCCGCATATCGGGAGTCGGGGAAGACCCGTCGAGGGCGGCACATGCGGACTCAGGTACCGGCAAACCCCCATCAGTGTCAGTGCTACCGGTAGACTGGAGGCAATCCCGCCCCACTCGCTGGGGACCGTCCGGGAAAAGCTGAGCAACGCTGATCAAGGCTTACCAACGCAACATGCCGCAGCCGCTCCGGCAACCCGCCGACGAGCCTGGCTCGTGCTGTGCCAGAAAGGGCGCTTCGTGGCCGATTCCGGCAACCCCAACGAGAACATCCCGTCCACCGACGAAGGCGTGAGCAGCGAGGCGATCACCTCAAACGGCGAGGTCACCGCCTCGTACGACGCAAGTGCCATCACCGTCCTCGAGGGTCTGGACGCGGTCCGCAAGCGGCCCGGCATGTACATCGGCTCGACCGGTGAGCGCGGCCTGCACCATCTGGTGCAGGAGGTCGTCGACAACTCCGTCGACGAGGCGCTGGCCGGGCACGCGGACACGATCGACGTGACGATCCTCGCCGACGGCGGTGTGCGGGTCGTGGACAACGGCCGTGGCATCCCCGTGGGCATCGTGCCGACCGAGGGCAAGCCGGCCGTCGAGGTCGTGCTGACCGTGCTGCACGCGGGCGGCAAGTTCGGCGGCGGCGGCTACGCGGTCTCCGGTGGTCTGCACGGCGTCGGCGTGTCCGTGGTGAACGCCCTGTCGACGAAGGTCGCCGTCGAGGTCAAGACCGACGGCTACCGCTGGACGCAGGACTACAAGTTGGGCGTCCCGACGGCCCCGCTCGCCCAGCACGAGGCCACGGACGAGCACGGCACCACGGTCACCTTCTGGGCCGACCCGGACATCTTCGAGACCACGAACTACTCCTTCGAGACGCTGTCGCGGCGTTTCCAGGAGATGGCGTTCCTCAACAAGGGTCTGCGGATCAACCTCGCCGACGAGCGCGAGTCGGCGAAGGCCACGGCCGGCGCGGACGAGGCCGGTGAGGACGAGAAGCACGAGGTCAAGGCCGTCTCGTACCACTACGAGGGCGGCATCGTCGACTTCGTGACGTACCTCAACTCCCGCAAGGGAGACGTGGTGCACCCCACCGTGATCGACCTGGAGGCCGAGGACAAGGACAAGCACCTGTCCCTCGAGGTCGCCATGCAGTGGAACGGCGGCTACACCGAGGGTGTGTACTCCTTCGCCAACATCATCCACACGCACGAGGGCGGTACGCACGAAGAGGGCTTCCGGTCCGCGCTGACCTCGCTGATCAACAAGTACGCGCGCGACAAGCGGCTGCTGCGCGAGAAGGACGACAACCTCACCGGTGACGACATCCGCGAGGGTCTGACCGCGATCATCTCGGTCAAGCTGAGCGAGCCCCAGTTCGAGGGCCAGACGAAGACCAAGCTGGGCAACACCGAGGTCAAGACCTTCGTCCAGCGCGTCGTCTACGAGCACCTGGCCGACTGGCTGGACCGCAACCCCAACGAGGCCGCGGACATCATCCGCAAGGGCATCCAGGCGGCCACCGCGCGCGTGGCGGCCCGCAAGGCGCGTGACCTGACGCGCCGCAAGGGCCTGCTGGAGACGGCCTCCCTCCCGGGCAAGCTGAGCGACTGCCAGTCGAACGACCCCACCAAGTGCGAGATCTTCATCGTCGAGGGTGACTCCGCCGGCGGCTCGGCCAAGTCCGGCCGTAACCCCGAGTACCAGGCGATCCTCCCGATCCGAGGCAAGATCCTCAACGTGGAGAAGGCGCGGATCGACAAGATCCTGCAGAACCAGGAGATCCAGGCGCTGATCTCCGCCTTCGGCACCGGGGTCCACGAGGACTTCGATATCGAGAAGCTGCGCTATCACAAGATCATCCTGATGGCGGACGCCGACGTCGACGGCCAGCACATCAACACCCTGCTGCTGACCTTCCTGTTCCGCTTCATGCGGCCGCTGGTCGAGGCCGGGCACGTGTACCTCTCCCGTCCGCCGCTCTACAAGATCAAGTGGGGCAAGGACGACTTCGAGTACGCGTACTCCGACCGGGAGCGCGACGCCCTCATCGAGATGGGCCGCAACGCCGGCAAGCGCATCAAGGACGACTCGGTGCAGCGCTTCAAGGGTCTCGGCGAGATGAACGCCGAGGAGCTGCGCATCACGACCATGGACCAGGAGCACCGCGTCCTCGGCCAGGTCACCCTCGACGACGCCGCCCAGGCCGACGACCTGTTCTCGGTCCTCATGGGCGAGGACGTCGAGGCCCGCCGCGCGTTCATCCAGCGCAACGCCAAGGACGTCCGCTTCCTCGACATCTGAGTCGGTCTCAGCTGACCGCACCAGGAAGGACCTTCACCAGCAATGACCGACGAGAACACTCCCGTGACGACGCCCGAGGGTGACGCCCTGGCCATGCGCGTCGAGCCCGTCGGGCTCGAGACGGAGATGCAGCGTTCGTACCTCGACTACGCGATGTCCGTCATCGTCTCGCGTGCGCTGCCGGACGTCCGCGACGGCCTCAAGCCCGTCCACCGCCGCGTGCTGTACGCCATGTACGACGGCGGCTACCGCCCCGAGCGCGGCTTCTACAAGTGCGCCCGCGTCGTCGGCGACGTCATGGGCAACTACCACCCGCACGGCGACTCCTCGATCTACGACGCGCTCGTGCGCCTCGCCCAGTCCTGGTCGATGCGCATGCCGCTCGTCGACTCCAACGGCAACTTCGGCTCTCCGGGCAACGACCCGGCGGCGGCCATGCGCTACACCGAGTGCAAGATGGCGCCGCTGTCGATGGAGATGGTCCGTGACATCGACGAGGAGACCGTCGACTTCACGGACAACTACGACGGCCGCTCCCAGGAGCCGACCGTCCTGCCGGCCCGCTTCCCGAACCTGCTGATCAACGGCTCGGCCGGTATCGCGGTCGGCATGGCGACCAACATCCCGCCGCACAACCTGCGCGAGGTCGCGGCAGGCGCCCAGTGGTACCTGGAGAACCCCGAGGCCTCCCACGAGGAACTCCTGGACGCGCTCCTGGAGCGCATCAAGGGCCCCGACTTCCCGACCGGCGCGCTCGTCGTCGGCCGCAAGGGCATCGAGGAGGCGTACCGCACCGGCCGCGGCTCCATCACCATGCGCGCGGTCATCGAGGTCGAGGAGATCCAGAACCGCCAGTGCCTGGTGGTGACGGAGCTGCCGTACCAGGTCAACCCGGACAACCTCGCGCAGAAGATCGCCGACCTGGTGAAGGACGGCAAGATCGGCGGCATCGCGGACGTCCGTGACGAGACGTCCTCGCGCACGGGTCAGCGCCTGGTCATCGTGCTGAAGCGGGACGCGGTCGCCAAGGTCGTCCTGAACAACCTGTACAAGCACACCGACCTGCAGACGAACTTCGGCGCCAACATGCTGGCGCTGGTGGACGGCGTGCCGCGCACGCTCTCGCTCGACGCGTTCATCCGCCACTGGGTGACGCACCAGATCGAGGTCATCGTCCGCCGTACGCGCTTCCGGCTGCGCAAGGCCGAGGAGCGGGCGCACATCCTGCGCGGTCTGCTGAAGGCCCTGGACGCCATCGACGAGGTCATCGCGCTGATCCGGCGCAGTGACACCGTCGAGATCGCGCGCCACGGCCTGATGGACCTCCTGGAGATCGACGAGATCCAGGCCAACGCCATCCTCGAGATGCAGCTGCGCCGGCTCGCCGCCCTGGAGCGCCAGAAGATCGTCCAGGAGCACGACGAGCTCCAGGCGAAGATCAACGAGTACAACGAGATCCTCGCCAGCCCGGTCCGCCAGCGCGGGATCGTCAGCGAGGAGCTGGCCGCGATCGTCGAGAAGTTCGGCGACGACCGTCAGACGAAGCTGATCCCCTACGAGGGCGACATGTCCATCGAGGACCTGATCGCCGAGGAGGACATCGTCGTCACGGTCACCCGGGGCGGCTACATCAAGCGCACCAAGACCGACGACTACCGGGCCCAGAAGCGCGGCGGCAAGGGCGTGCGCGGCACGAAGCTCAAGGAAGACGACATCGTCGACCACTTCTTCGTGTCCACCACGCACCACTGGCTGCTGTTCTTCACCAACAAGGGCCGCGTCTACCGCGTCAAGGGCTACGAGCTGCCCGACGCCGGCCGGGACGCGCGCGGCCAGCACGTCGCGAACCTGCTCGCCTTCCAGCCGGACGAGGCGATCGCCGAGATCCTGGCGATCCGCAACTACGAGGCGGTTCCCTACCTCGTTCTCGCCACCAAGGCCGGACTGGTGAAGAAGACGCCTCTGAAGGATTACGATTCGCCCCGTTCCGGCGGTGTGATCGCCATCAACCTTCGTGAGCAGGAGGACGGTTCGGACGACGAACTGATCGGAGCCGAGCTGGTCTCGTCGGACGACGATCTGCTTCTGATCAGCAAGAAGGCCCAATCGATCAGGTTCACCGCGTCGGACGAAACCCTGCGGCCCATGGGCCGTGCCACCTCGGGTGTCAAGGGCATGAGCTTCCGCGAGAGCGACGAGCTGCTCTCGATGAATGTTGTTCGACCCGGTACGTTCGTGTTCACTGCCACAGACGGCGGGTACGCGAAGCGGACCAACGTCGACGAGTACCGCGTCCAGGGTCGCGGCGGCCTCGGCATCAAGGCCGCCAAGATCGTCGAGGACCGTGGCTCCCTCGTCGGCGCGCTGGTGGTCGAGGAGACCGACGAGATCCTCGCCATCACGCTGTCGGGCGGTGTGATTCGTACGCGAGTCAACGAGATCAGGGAAACCGGCCGTGACACCATGGGCGTCCAACTGATCAATCTGGGCAAGCGCGATGCCGTGGTCGGCATCGCTCGCAACGCCGAGGCGGGACGCGAGGCGGAAGAGGTCGACGGCGACATCGTCGTCGACGAGACCGCCGAAGGTGCCGCGACCACCGGCACGGACGAGGGTGAGGCGCCCTCGTCCGAGTAGCACGAGGAGTGAGTCAGCGTGAGCGGAGCCACGGGCGCCGGACCGAGCGGTACCTCGACGGGTACGGACACGGACGACGGCGGCCGTGGCTCCGCCGCGCGTGCGGCGGACCCGCACACGACCAACCTGAAGGCGGTCAAGCCGACCGCCGAGGACGACTCGCCCTCGCCTGACAGGCATGGATCCCAGGGGGGAACTGTGACGGACACCCGAGGTCCGCAGACCCAGCAGCACAGCGCTGGAGCGGGCCCGGCCGCATCCGGCGCCCAGCCACAACCGCAGCCGCGGCCCAAGGGGGCCGCGCCGGAGCAGGGCACCGCCGCGCAGACGGCCTCCCCGCTGCCGGGGGAACGGCAGGCACAGCAGCAGGCCGGGCCGTACCACCCGCCGCAGGCCTATCCGGCGCAGCAGGACCCGGCCGGCGCCGGGGCCTCGGCCGGGGCCGTACGGCGACCCCGCACGGGGGCACGCACCGTGCCGCGCGTCCGCAAGGCGCGGCTGCGGGTGTCGAAGGCCGACCCCTGGTCGGTGATGAAGGTCAGCTTCCTGCTCTCCATCGCGCTGGGCATCTGCACGATCGTCGCGGCCGCCGTGCTGTGGATGGTCATGGACGCGATGGGCGTCTTCTCGACGGTCGGCGGCACGATCTCGGAGGCGACCGGCTCGAACGAGTCGAACGGCTTCGACCTGCAGGCCTTCCTGTCGCTGCCCAACGTCCTGATGTTCACGTCGGTCATCGCGGTCATCGACGTCGTCCTGGCGACGGCCCTCGCGACCCTCGGCGCGTTCATCTACAACCTGTCCGCGGGCTTCGTCGGTGGTGTGGAGCTGACGCTCGCCGAGGACGAGTGACATGACGCCTGACACGACTCTCTGACATGGATTGACGTAGTCCCGACAACCGATTTTGGGACTGCCCATGTCGTGCGCTAATCTTCAGGAGTCAGCGCGCGGGACACACCCCGCACAGCGCGGCGGGGCTATAGCTCAGTTGGTTAGAGCGCATCCCTGATAAGGATGAGGCCACAGGTTCAAATCCTGTTAGCCCCACCAGCATGAAGAACCCCCAACCGGTAGCGGTTGGGGGTTTTCTGCGTCTTCAGGATTTCTGCGGCAGCAGGGGGCGGGCAGGACATGAGGAAGCCCGGCGGCTCTGTCGAGCTGCCGGGCCTGTACGCAGGATCGCCGTTCGGATGGGATGGTCCAGGGGGTTCAGCGCTGCAGGGGAGCGAGATAGTCCGCCATGGGGTCCGACTCCGCGTCGGCGTCCGCGAGCGGGCGGTGGCGGCAGCGGGGGGTCTTGCCGTGGGCCTCGGCCCGGATGCGCTGTTTCATCGTGGGGGGCAGGGCTTTCGCCAGGGACGCGGGAGTCGTCGCCGATGCCGTCCGCTGTCGCGGGATGCGCTCGCTGTTGCGCTCCGGCTCGGTCTGCGCTACCGCCGGGGTGGCGGTCCTGGTGACGAATCCGAGCGTCGTGCACAGCGCCAGGAAGGCGGTGACGATGGCGGTCCACAGCTTCATGACCTTGTTCCGGGCCATGGCCCCTCACTTTCGGGTCGGGCGATTTGCGTACTTTCCTCATGATGTGTATGAGGGGCGCGAAGTGGTGGACCGACGCCCGTGGCGCGGCGATGTTCCGATGAACACCACTCGGATGGATGCAAGAGGGGTGAAAATGTGAGGAGAGAGGAGAAAAGGGCCCGAAGTAACCGTCCGTCGGGGTGTGATCACCCTCCGATCGGAGCGGCGCACTCCGCTTCTATCCCGGTTCCCGGGAAGGGAGTTGAGGTCCGGCTCAGGTCACCGATCGGTATCGGTCGGTGTGTATAGTCGGGCGCCAGAGGTCCCCTACGTCAACGAAAGACGAGGTCGCGCGGTGAAGAAGCTTCTCCTGGTCGCACTGGCCGCCATCGGCGGGCTCCTCGTGTACCGCCAGATCCAGGCGGATCGCGCCGAGCAGGATCTGTGGACGGAGGCGACTGACTCCGTGCCCACGGGTTCGTGAGTCACGACATCCCAAACCGAGCACACCCCGGCCGCCTCGCGGTCGGGGTTTTGTGTGTCCTGGGGCCGGCCGTACGGGCAGGATGGGCCACGGCTCGCGGATTTCATGGGTGAGGGGTGGCGCGTGAGGGGACGGTGTCGTACGGCGTGGGGGCGCGCGGGCGCGTGGCGCGGTAGTCCGTCGGTGGCCGTGCGCCTGGGGGTCGTGGGTGTGGTGCTGGGGGCTACGGCTGCCTTGGCGCCGGGCCCGGCCGCCCTGGCCGCCGCCGGGGCCTCCGGGGCGGCCGTGACGCCGAGCCCGTACGCCTTCGCCGACGGTGCCCGGAGCATCGAGGGAGCGAGGAGCACCGCGGACGCCCAGATCCTGAAGCCCGGCACGGCCTACAAGAGCTCGCTCCCGAGCAGCGGCAAGGTCAGCTACAGCGTCGAACTCGACGCCGCGTCGAACGCGTATGTGTCCGTCACTGCCGCCCCCTCCCCCGACAGCACCGTCTCCGTCATCGACGGGCTGAGGGTGTCCATGCAGGACGCCGAGGGCAATTCCTGCTTCGTCGACACCGCGAACTTCGGCGCCGCCCGTAGTCCGCACCCGATCGCGGCCTGGGGCATGCGCGAGATCTCGCCCACCAAGGCCCTGTGCAGCAAGGCCGGCACCTATTACGTGTCCGTCGAGCGGGTCGACCCGCAGGGCGAGGGCTCCTCGCCGGACGCCTGGGACCTGGAGCTCCTCGCCATGACGGAGCCGCGGACGGCGAAGGCCGGGCCGACCGGCGCGCCCGAGGTGTGGAACTCCGCCACGCCCCAGCCGCTCCAGGGGGCGGCCGAGCGCCGCCGTGGCGGCGCGGGATTCGCCGTGGCGACCCCCCTCGACCAGGGTGTCTGGCGGGACGACATGCGGCCCGGCCAGACGGTCTTCTACGAGGTGCCGGTCGACTGGGGCCGGCAGCTCCACGTCACCGCCGAGCTGGGCAGCACGGACTCCGGCGGCACCGGATACACGCCCGGCGCCCTGGACCTGGCCCTCTACAACCCCGCCCGCGGTCATGTCGCCGATGTGAGTGTCGGCTATGACGGCGACCAGAAGTCCGGCAGCCTGCCTCCGCTGCCGCCGGTCGACCACGCCAACCGCAACGCCGCCACGGCCCAGGTCAGCGCCATGCGCTTCGCCGGCTCCTACTACCTCGTCGCACACCTCGCGGAGAGTGTCGCCGACAGCTTCGGCGACGGGCCGTTCGCGATGACCCTGCGCGTCCGGGTGGGCGGAGCGGCGAAGAGCGGGCCCGAGTACGCGGGGGAGTCCGAGCCCGCGGGCGTCTTCGAGGTCTCGGACCAGGAGCGTGAGGCGGCGGCGGAGGGCGTGGCCGGGGGCGACGACACCGCGATGCGGGCGGTCGCCGTGGGCGGGATCGGCACCGGGAGCGCGCTGCTGGTGGGGCTCGGGGTGTGGACCGTGGTGGCTCGGCGGAGGAGCGCCGCGTAGCTCCGGCCGGGCCCGGCGGCGGCGGGACTGATGCCCGCGCGGTTCAGATGCGGGCCAGGGCCCAGAAGCCGACGGCGTAGCAGGCCAGGGCGAGAAGCAGGAGCGGGACCGCCACCTTCGCCGGAGGGCCGGGGCGGCGGCGTGGCCGTTCCGCGCGATGCCGTGAGGCCGCCCGGGCGGGCGGTGGGGCCTGCGGGGCCTGGTGCGGGGTCTCGTGCGGGGTCTGGGCGGTGTACGAGGCCGTGGAGGTGTCGGTGCGGTGGTGCGCCGCGGGGGGCAGGGGCTGACCGAGGTGGCCCGGGTGGCTGGAGTACGCCGGTGGGAGCGGCTGCGAGGCGTGCGAGGCATGAGGGGTGTGCGAGGCGTGCAGCCGGTGCGTGGGGTCGTAGGGGGAGACGGATGGCTCGGGGGGCTCCGGCTGGTGCGCGGACTGCGCCTGTGCGTCGTGGGGCCGGCCGCCGGGCGTGGGGGAGGAGGTGCCGGTGCTCTGCGGGGGCGGCAGATGGAAGCTGCCGGTGTCCGACATGGAGTTCGGCCGAGGCTGAGCGGGGGTGGCCGGGGCGGCTGACGGGTCGGTGTCGTGGCGGGGGCCGGGCGGGCCGGGCCGTACGGCCTCGGGGCCCGGGGGCCAGGGATCGCCGTAGTCGTCACCGTAGTCGTCGCCGTCGCTGTGGCCCGCGGCTTCGGCGCGCTGCCAGGAGTCCGTTCCTGTCGGAGCGTGGGCGGCCCGCTGTGACGGTGCCTCGTCCGTCCCCGGGCCGGGCCGCTCTTCCCTCCGGCCCAGCCCCCGCGCTCTCTCCAGCGGGCCCTCGGGGGCGAACCCCGGAGGAAGCGGGCCGAGTTGGTCGAAGATCTCGATCAGCTCGTCGTCCGGGCCGGGCTCCGGGAGGAGCTCCGCGGCGGCGGCCAGCGCCTTGCGCGCCCCGGTGGCCGTACGGAACCGTGCCTGCGGGTCCGGCTGAAGCAGCGTCGCCACCACCTGCCACAGCGGTTCCGGAATGCCCTTGGGCGCACCGGGCGTCCCGTGCTCGGCGAAGTACTGGATGAGCGCCTTGCTGTCCGGCTTGGCCCCCTCCAGCAGATACAGCGCGACCAGTCCTGCGGCGAACAGGTCGGCGGGGAAGTCGGGTTCGGCGCCCATCAGCTGCTCGGGCGCGAGATAGCCGGGCGTTCCCACGACGAGATTGGTCTCCGTCAGGCGTGGCTCGCCCAGCCGCATCGCGATGCCGAAGTCGGACAGCCGCAGTCGCGGCCGGCCGGTGCCGGTGGCCTCCAGCAGTACGTTGGCGGGTTTGACGTCACGGTGTACGACGTCCTCCGCGTGCACCGCGGCCAGCCCCGCCAGCAGCTGGTCGAGCAGGGTGCAGACGAAGGCCGGCGGGAGGGGACCGTAGTCCCCGACGAGATGGACCAGGGAACCGCCGGCCACCAGGTCCATGGTGAACAGGACCTTGTCGTCGTCGGCTGCCCAGCTGGAGGGGGCGAGCACATGGGGGTGGTCGATCCGCAGGGCCTGTTCGCGTACGAAGCGCAGCAGTGAGTGCGCGTCGCTCTGGAGCAGGACCTTGGCGGCCACGTAGCGACGGCGGCGGTGGTCCCAGGCGCGCCAGACGGCACCGACCCCTCCGCGCCCGATCGGGTCGACCAGTTCGTACCGGCCGGCGAAGACCTCACCCATGGCTGTACGTCGCTCCTCCCCCTGCGGCTTCCCCCCTTGCTTCCCCCTCGACGAGCGCTGCGACTCCTCGATGGGTGATGCGACTCCCCCGTTGCGCTACGAATCCCCCGTTGAGCGGGAGAACCCGCTCTCGCCGGCTGGTCCCCCGTGCGTGACACGCCCCCGTGTGTCCGCCCGTGCCGTGCGCTGTCCCCCGTGACGCCGGTCAGCGTCCGTCCCCCGTGACGCCGGTCAGCGTCCGTCCCCCGTGACGCCGGTCAGCGTCCGTCCCCCGTGACGCCGGTCAGCGTCCGTCCACCGTCAGATCACTCCGTCCGGCCGCCGAACCCCCTTCGGCTGCCGGGCGGTGTGATCAGCTCTGGTGGGACTGGTAGTGCGCGACCGCGTCCGAGGTGCGGCCGGCCCCGTACACCCGGAGGAACTCTGCCAGTTCCGGGTGGGTCGGGGCGAGGGTCTCCGCGGCCTCGATGATGTCGCCCGCCGCCGCGACCGAGCGCAGCAGCGACTGGATCTCCCGGACCACGCGCTTGACCGTGGGCGCTCCCGAACTGGTCGTCGTCTGTGTGGTGTTGCTCAGCACCGAGCCCCCCTGTGACTTCTTGATCTCCTCCATGCGCTCAGTGGCCTCGGCCGCGCTCACGCTGCCGTCCGCGACCTGCCCCGCCAGGTCCTGCAGCAGCTGCACGCGCTGCACGACGGCCGGGTTGCCGATCTTCGCCCGCTGCCCGCTCATCAGCTGCGACAGCATCGGTGCGGACAGTCCCAGAACCCCCGCGAGACGAGCCTGGTTGAGACCAAGATCGTCGATGAGCCTACGGAAGAGCGCCCCCAACGGCTCCCCGTACCAGTTCCGCTGCAGTTCCCGCGCTCTTGCGGTGGCTTCCTGCTGTGCGGCGTCCATTGCGTCTCCCCATCGCTTCCCCATGTACGGCGGTTCGCGGTAGCGAACCACGCCGAGCATCTTACGGAGAGTGGTCGGCGACGGGGACCCCCAATCCTTTTGCGGAATCACGGGGGTGACCCGGTACTCTGGTCTCCGACGCCCGCCGGGACATGCTTCGTCCGGGCGGATGTCCCCTTCCGGGGCCTTAGCTCAGTTGGTAGAGCGCTGTCTTTGCATGGCAGATGTCAGGGGTTCGACTCCCCTAGGCTCCACGTGATCGGACCTCTCTGATCTGCGGAAACGCGGTCAGAGGGGTCTTTCTCGTTCCGCTCGGCGCAGCGCGTCAGACGGTGCTCACGGGTTCGGCCTCGTTCACGTCGTAGGTGCCGAGGTGGCGGTTGAGGACGACCCAGGCGATGGAGGTCGCGAGGCCGCAGGACGCGATGACCAGGGCCGTGGTGGGGCTGAGGAACTGGGAGACGGTGCCGCCCACGATCGCGCCGACGGGTTCGAAGCCCAGCGTCGTGAACCGCATCGCGGAGGTGACCTGGCCGATCATGTGCGTCGGCGTCACCATCTGCTTGATCGTCTCGCTCATGACCAGGTTCACGACGATGGCGAAGCTCCACAGGAACATCCCGGCGGCCACGGCGAGGAACCGCAGGAGGGAGGAGTCCAGCAGTTCGGAGCCGGGGACGAGGAAGGCGCCCACGGTGGGCACGACCAGGGACAGGACGTAGAGCAGCCGGGTCCGCACCTTGCTCATGAACGAGGAGGCGGCGGTCGCGGACAGTACGCCGCCGAGCCCTCCGGCCGCGCTCGCGAGGCCGACGAGGAGGGGGCTGAAGCCCAACTCCTTGACGACATAGAAGGTGTAGACGGCGAAGAACATCGCGGTGAAGAAGTTGAAGTGGGCCGCGGAGACGATCACCGGTCGCAGTACGGGGTGGGAGAAGGCCCAGGTGAAGCCGGTCAGGGCGCCCTTGACGGACTCCTGCTCAGACTCCTGCTCCTGCTCCGGGTTCTCCTGCTCCGCGTCCTCGAGCCCTTTGGACTCCTCGCTCTTCTTGCTGCCGCCCCCGGACCCGAGCAGCAGCACCGTGCTCGCGACATAGCTGCAGACATCGGCGACCAGGGCCAGGGGCGCGCCCAGGGCCTGGACCAGGAGGCCTCCCAGGCCGGGTCCCGCGACCTCGCTGACCGCGGTGCTGCCCTCCATATACGAGTTGATCTTGGGGAGTTGGCGGCGGTCGAAGGTCAGCACCATGTGCGAGGAGAGCGCGGAGTCGTACAGGAGGGTGAGGGCGCCGACCAGGAAGACGGTCGTGAAGAGCAGGGGGATGCTCAGCAGGTCCAGCGCGTAGGCCACCGGGATCATCCCGATCAGCAGCAGGCGCAGGATGTTCGCCGTCACCATGACCGACCTGCGCGGATAGCGGTCGGCGGTCATGCCCACCCACAGCCCGAGGAGCAGTACGGCCAGCGACTCGGCACTGCCGAGCAGGCCCATCTCGAACGCGGAGGCGTCGAGGGTTCCCAGGGCGAGCAGCGGGATGATGACCACGCTGGCCTGGGTACCGAACAGGGACACGGTCTGGGCAGTCCACAGGTTTCTGAAACCGCGGTCTTTGAGCACGTAGGACTCCTGGCGGCACGCCGGTAGATCTGATGAGAACGGTGGCGGACTTCGCCGCACGGCACCGCCTGTGGCGGACAGAGCCGTGCGGGGATCAACAACCGGCCGCCGGAGGCTCGTTGGGCGGGCCGTCGTCCGTGAGCGGCCGCTACTTGGCCGTGCCGAAGTGTACGGCGATGGAGTAGCGCACCCAGGACCGCGAGCGGATCGCGCACACGCTGTGGTGGTATCCGGGGTTGATCCGCAGAAGGGCCACGCGCCCCTGCTCGGGCTGCGTGGCCAGGGCGGCGCCGCTGGGAGCCTCCACCACGAGTTCACCGCCGTCGCCCGCGGCCCACCCGGGGGAGAGGAAGAAGACGAGGCCGAAGCGCCGGTCGTCGAAGGTGTCGGAGTGGCGGCGCAGATAGTGGCCGGCCTCGTACTTGGCGATGTCGGCCGAGCGGAAGGACACCCGCTCGCCGAAGGCCTCGGAGAACGCGTCGGCCACGTCGGTGCTCTTGAGCGCGGAGATGAAGGCGCGGATGCCCAGGGCGTCCCGGGGGATGTCGCGCAGACAGCCGCTGCGCGAGAAGCGGCGCTCCGGAGGAGCCTCGGTGAACTCCTCCTCGCCGCACGGCTTCACGTTGTCATCCGGGGTGAGCAGCCAGTGCTCCGTGGCCCAGGTCGGCAAGGCGGCCAGCTCGGAGACGAGGGGGTCTGTCATGTCCGCAGGCATCAGGGGCAGGCTGGTGGCCGGAGCGTCGCTGCCCGGCCGCAGCCGGCCGAGTGCTTCCGCCACGGGGGCCGCGGTCAGCATGCCGATCGTCTTGCCGTGGAAGGCGATCGCGGCGTCCCTGCTCATGTGGTCCATGACGGAAGCGGTCTGCGCCGAGTCCTGCATCTTGCCTCTCCTTCGGTCGGTAGGGGGCCACGCCAAGGGATCAGCGGACCCTGGTCACCCGGTTCTCGTCCCACACCGGTTCCTGCGTCTGCACCACCTCGCCGTCGGAGCGGAAGAGGAGGTAGCGGTTGAAGGAGCTCGCGAGCCAGCGGTCGTGGGTGACCACCACGACCGTGCCGTTGAACTCCTCGATGGCCTGTTGCAGCGCCTCGGCCGAGACCAGGTCGAGGTTGTCCGTGGGTTCGTCGAGCAGGAGCAGCGTCGCGCCGCCGAGTTCCAGGAGCAGGATCTGGAACCGGGCCTGCTGTCCTCCGGACAGCGTCTCGAAGCGCTGGTCCGCCGCGGCCGCCAGCTCGTACCGGGAGAGCATGCCCGCGGCGGCCCCGCGGTCCAGGCCCTCGCGGATGCCCTCACCGCGGCCCATGATCTCCACGAGCGTCCTGCCCACCCATTCCGGGTGCTGGTGGGTCTGGGTGAAGAAGCCGGGCACGACCCGGGCGCCCAGCCGCCAGGAGCCGGAGTGGTCCACGTCGAGGCCGGCCAGCAGCTTCAGCAGATGGCTCTTGCCGGAGCCGTTCGACCCCAGCACCGCGACCCGGTCTCCCAGGTAGATCTCCAGGTCGAACGGTTTCATGAGCCCGGTCAGTTCCAGCTGCTCACAGGTGATGACGCGGGTTCCGGTACGGCCTCCCGTCAGCCGGGGGACCACGCGCTGCTCCCGGGGCAGCTCGGGCGGCCGGCCTGCCTCCTCGTACTTGCGCAGCCGGGTCTGGGCGGCGCGGTAGCGGGGCGCCATGGCGGCGCTGATCTTCGCCTGCTCGCCGAGGGTGTGCACCAGGTCCTTGAGCCGTTCGTGCTCCTCGTCCCACCGGCGGTGCAGCTCGGCCAGCCGGTCGCGCCGGGCCTGGCGGGCTTCCTTCCAGCCGGTGAAGGAACCGCCGTGCACCCAGGTGCCGCGGCCTTCGAGAGCGACGACCTTGGTGGCGACGTTGCCCAGCAGGGCCCGGTCGTGGCTGACCAGCAGCACGGCCTTGTCGGTGGTACGCAGCTGCTCTTCCAGCCACCGCTTGCCCGGGACGTCCAGGTAGTTGTCCGGCTCGTCGAGGATGAGCACCTGCTCGCGCCCGCGCAGCAGTGCCTCCAGTACGAGGCGTTTCTGCTCGCCGCCGGAGAGGGTGTTGACGTCGCGGAAGCGGGCTCGGTCGAAGGGCATGCCGAGCGCCGCGGTGGTCACCACGTCCCACAGCACTTCGATCTCGTAGCCGCCGGCCTCGCCCCAGGTGCTCAGCGCCTCGGCG
This sequence comes from Streptomyces sp. NPDC050546, assembly GCF_044457425.1. Taxonomy (NCBI): domain Bacteria; kingdom Bacillati; phylum Actinomycetota; class Actinomycetes; order Kitasatosporales; family Streptomycetaceae; genus Streptomyces; species Streptomyces sp. NPDC050546. Next base: position 241,200 of record NZ_JBITGX010000009.1, on the reverse strand, counting down.
TACCGCATCTGCGTGGCCTCGTCGTCGCGTTCCATCAGCTCGAGTTCGAGGGCGTCGATGTCCGCCGCGGCCTCGGCGATCCGCTCGGGGGCGGCGGCCAGCAGCAGATCGCGCACGGTCGAGTCGTCACGCACCGAACCGATGAACTGCGGCATCATCGCCAGGCCGCCCTGGACGTGGACGGTGCCCGCGCGAGGCTTGAGCCGCTTCCCCGCGACGTTGACCAGGGTGCTCTTCCCCGCGCCGTTGTGGCCGATCAGCGCCGCGACCTCCCCGGCCCCCACGGAGAAGCTGACGTCTTCGAACAGTGTCCGCCCGTCGGCGAGATTGCAGCGGACACTGTTGAATTCAAGGAATCCCATGATTCTGAGCTTCGTTCTCTCGCTTTGGAAGATGCGCTGAGTGCGGCGCGGAATTTAACGCTCCGGTTTTAGGTGGTCGGCCCAAAGGGTCCACTACCCCTGCTCGGTGGCACTTCAATCCCCCCGCATCAATCCCCCGCATCAATCCCCCTGTAGCGCGGCGTCAAAGGCGTTCACGCGTTTCACGGATCCTGCCTGGCCGGATCCGCGAACACAAGGGCGAGAAATGTCCGTGTTGCAGGCATTGAGCATGCTTTGCGTTGAAAAATAAATCCTGATGAGAGACGGTTGACAACCACCTGTCCGAATGGTGAAGCTTCCTGACGTCAGAGCAATTCGGTTCCGCTGCACATGAGGAGCGACAGTGAACGAGAACGTTGCTGAGTCCGCAATTCAGGTTGCCTCGCAGGAGCAGGATGACATCTTCTTCATCGAGGAGATGGACGTGGCCGACGCCGCTCAGGTGATGGTCCACCGCTGTTGACAGTGTGAGCGGGAGTGCGGCCCCGGTAAAACGGGGTCGCACTTCCGCTCAGTGCATCCCTGAGTGATATCCGCTTCCGGCCTCGAGGATGTGTTCGCGCGCTATGCGTGTATGGCTGAACCCGGCCTGGCAACTGGAATCGGCCGAGGGCACGGTGACGTTCCAGGGCGAGAAGAAGAAATACGTCCTCGATGATGGCAAGGGCACCGTCAGCCGGCTGCTGGAGTCTCTCGAAGGCGGCTGTGAAAACGCAGCCCTCGAAGCGCTGACGCGCAGTGACCCCGAATGCGCGGGCCTCGTCAGGGCCTTGCGGAAGCGCGGTCTTCTCATCGAGTCGCCCTCGGGGCCCGCGGGCGACGACAGCGTCCATGCCCGGCAGTGGGGGCATCTGGCCCTGCACACACACCGCCCTGACGAGGCACAACGCCGCATCTGCGGTGCCAAGGTCATGGTCATGGGCGTCGGCGGCACCGGCAGCGTGATCCTCCAGCACCTCATCGGAGCCGGCGTCAGGCGCTTCGTCCTGGTCGATGCCGACAAGGTGCAGCTGAACAACCTGAACCGCCAGTTCACCTTCCCCAGGGCAGCCGTGGGCGAACACAAACTGGAAGCGGCCCGCACCTATATCCGTGACCGAGTGCCGGACGCCGACATCTGGCTCGTCGACCGGTTCGTCGGATCGCCGGCGGAAGTCGGCGAAGTCCTGGAAGCGCATGCGGACGTCGATGTCATCGCTGTCTGCATCGACCAGCCGATCGGCAGTATCTCCGATGCGGTGGCCGAATCGGCCTGGGATCGGAACATGCCGTCCATATTCGGCGGTGTGGGCATGCAGAAGGGCTTCTACGGGCCGCTCTTCGCCCCGGGGATATCCACCGTGACTCCCGAGCGGCTCTCTTTTCCGGTGCGCGCCGGCATCATGCCGGACAATGATGCCGGAAATCTCCGGAGCACACGCTATTCCTTCGGGCCCAACAACACCATCATCGGCGCCTGGATGGCCGCTGCGATCATTCATCACCTCGCGGGCATCACCGAACTCGTCGAATACGACGTACGAAAAATCATCGACTTCGAAACCGGTCATATCATCGCCCAGGCATAATAAGCGGGCGCTCGGCATGCTGTGGTGAAGGCTTTGAGCGGCTGTACCTCGCCCTAGCGATACGGTTCGCGCCAAAAACGCAGCAGTATCGCGCCAAAGGGGAAGCGGCATGTCCAAGCCGATCCGTGTGGAAACGGACCTGATTCCGTCGGGCCTCTACGGCGCGGCCGACGACTGGACCGGCCTGACGATCACCCGTCAACTCGCCCGCCCGCTGTTCCTGGAAGGCCCCGACCGCACCCTGAGGCCGGGCCTGCTGCACAACGCGCTGCGCCTGGACGAGAAACGCTGGGACTTCGCCGTGCGGCCCGGTGCGCGATGGTCCGACGGCCGGCCGATCCACGCTCGCGACATCGCCCGGCACATCGCGGCGGTCGCCAGGCAGGCCGGCCCCTTCGCCTGGCTCGTGTCGCTCATCGAGCGGATCCAGCCCCTCGACCCCGACCGGCTGCTGCTGACCACCCGCCACCCCGTCGGCAATCTGCCCGGGCTCCTGGCCAACCCCGTCTTCGGCCCCCGGCACAGCGACCCGGCCGTCACCAGCGGCGCCTACACCCTGGCCGACGGCCCCTCCGGTGAAATCCGCCTGCGGGCAACCGGCGCCTGGCCCGACGTCACCTACGTCCTGTCCTCCGGCGCCGAGCACGGGCAGGGCCTCTACGACCGAAGAGCCGTCGACATCACCTGCCCGACGACGTTCCCCGTGGCCCGGTGGGCCCATCGCGCCGACTACCCGGACCTCCAGGTCGACGACCTCGACATCGCCGTCGCCCTCCTGCCGCCGAGCGGCATGGCCGCCGAACAGAAGCAGGCCGTCGCCGCCGCCGTCGACCGCCGGGATCTGTCCCGGGGGCTGCACGGCGCCCTCAGCCCACTGGATTCGTTGACCGGACTGTGGGGCCCCCACCGACCACCCACCGAACCGGCCCGTGCGGCACACGAACTGTTCCCGGCAGCCGGGCGCACCCCCGCCCGTCTGGTCTTCCCGGACTTCTCACCGAACCGTGAGGCGGCGCACCTCCTCGCCGACCAGATCGGCGAGCACACCGGACTCACCCTCCGGCCCGAGGCCATCGACTACCGGGCCTATCTCACCGAGCTCCACACCACGCACCGCGAAGACTTCCGCCTCGTGCTGATGGCCTCCCCCTGGCCCGACCCGGTCGCCCTCCTTCTCCCCTTCACCCGCCGCCCAGCGGCCCAGCTTCCCGGAGGGCCCGAATCCGCGTTCAAGGACATCGTGCACCGGGCTCTCGCGGCGGACGACCTCCAGGACCGGCTCGGCCACTGCGCCCAGGCCGAACAGCTGCTGAGCGCGACCGGCGAAGTCTGCCTGGTCGGACGGCTCAGGTCGGCCGCCCGGCTGCGCGTGAAGAACTACGTCAGCCCGCCGTCCGGCTGGGCCGACCTGTCGGTGTGCGAACCCCCGCAAGACTGAGGACAAGCGATGGCGAAGATCAACTACCTCAAGGTCAACGAGCAGTACTGGGACTCCAACAGCGAGCTCTACCACGATGCCCACCCCGAGCACTTCGACGCCGGCAGACACCCCTCCTGGGGGATCTGGCACCTTCCGGAGAGCGACCTCAAGATCTTCACCGATGACCTCCCGGCCGGCTCCCGGATCATCGACCTCGGCTGCGGCATCGGACACGACACCACCGGGTTCGCCCGCGCCGGATACGAGGCCTACGGAGTCGAACTCTCCTCCGGCCAGCTCTCGCGCGCCCTCGGCGAAGGAGCCGCAGGCTTCGTCCAAGCCGCCGCGGAGCGCCTGCCGTTCCGTTCAGGGGTCTTCGACGCGGCCTTCTGCGACCACGGCGCGTTCGACTTCTCCCCGCCGCAGCGCCTGCTCCAGGAAGCCCACCGTGTGCTCCGCCCCGGCGGCATCCTCGGCCTGTGCACCTACTCCCCGCTCCTGCAGATGTGCTTCGACAACCAGAGCGGCACGGTCGGCGAGCGGCTCTCGAACCGCTACGGCGACGCCCGGATGAAGTACGGCGGCGATGTGGTGGTCTTCCACTCCACCTACGCCCAGTGGATCGACATGTTCCGGGACTGCGGATTCTCCATCGAACGACTGGTGGAACCCCTCGCCCCGGCCGGCGGCGCCACCTACTTCAAGGAAGCCCTGGACCGGAACTGGGCGGAGAAGTGGCCGGCGGAAGTGGTGTGGAAGGTGCGCAAGAGCTGAGCTCGAGCTTGTTTCACGTGAAACAGCACGGCGGGGCGGGAGACCCTCACGGCCGGCTCTCAAAGCCGGACCTCGAGTCTCCCGCCCCGCCGTGCTGTTGCCCCGGCGGCCGTCAGGAACGGTCGTCGCGCTGAGCGGCCTCTTCCTCTGCCTGCTTGGCCTCGACCTCCGGGTCCAGGACCGACTGGCCGGTGCCGTCCACGGAGGACAGCCGGCCCGACTCGGGAACCTCGGTCGCGGCGGGCGGCTCCACCAGCCAGTCCGGGTTGGCCTGCTTGTCCCACCACTTCCAGGCGGCGAAGGCACCACCGGCGAGGGCGCCCAGAATCGCCAGCGTCTTCACGGCACGGCCGGCCCTCGCCCGCCGTTCCTGCTTGCGGACCAGCTTCTGGATCTCCTTCGACGAGACCTGACCGCGCAGCGCGGCCAGCGCGGCCACACTCCGGGCGGCGGCCTCGGTCGTGACGGGACCGGCCGCGGCCATCGCCTGCTCAAGCCTCGGCCGGGAGTAGTCCGCCGCCTGCCGTGCGGCCTTGCGGGTGCGGACGGCGGCTTCCTGGGCGGCCTGGTCGACCTTCGGCGGCACATGCGTACGGGCCTGCTCCAGATACGGCTGCACATGGGCGCCGTACTGAACGCGTGCCTGTCCGGCTGCCTGGGTCACCTTGGGCGCCAGCCGTACGCGTGCCTCGTGTGCGTAGTGCGTAGCCCTGTCCTTGGCCGTGTCGGCGTAGGGCGCCACCACTTCCGCGGCGTGCAGCACGCTGTCCTTCGCCGAACCGGTCGCGGCGCGCACGCTGTCGATGCGGGTCACGGGTTCCTCCTCCTCGGTGGCGTACGGTATTTCGACTTTCCACCCTTTTACGGATCATGCCTCCGGGTGCGCCGCCAGGCATGCGCGGGCGGGCATCCGGGTCACGGGAAACGGCGCCGGCCCTCTCAGGTCGAGAGCCGATCACGTGCAATAGCGGATGAATCGGGGGCAACGGGAGCTTGTCGTCGACAATGCCACGGATCGCCGCCGCGCGCGCCCGCCCCGGGACTACTCGACTGGATTTCCGCAACCGATCGGCCCCCGTTCCCCCGGGCGAACGGAGGTCAGGCGACGCGGAGCGTCGTCCGTGCGAGGATCAGGGGGTCACGGAAAGACAACGGAAGGCAGGATCGTGGCTGAGCAGCTCTACGCCACCCTGAAGACCAACCACGGCGACATCGAAGTCCGGCTTCTGCCGAACCACGCCCCCAAGACGGTCAAGAACTTCGTCGAGCTCGCCCAGGGCGAGCGGGAGTGGACTCACCCCGAGACCGGGAAGAAGTCCACGGACAGGCTCTACGACGGTACGGTCTTCCACCGGGTGATCAGTGGCTTCATGATCCAGGGCGGTGACCCGCTGGGCAACGGCACCGGCGGTCCCGGCTACCAGTTCGAGGACGAGTTCCACCCGGACCTGCGCTTCGACAAGCCCTACCTGCTGGCGATGGCCAACGCCGGCCCGGGCACCAACGGCTCGCAGTTCTTCGTCACCGTCTCCCCGACGGCGTGGCTGAACCGCAAGCACACCATCTTCGGCGAGGTCACCGACGCGGCGAGCCAGAAGGTCGTGGACACCATCGCCACGATCCAGACGAACCCGCGCACCGACCGCCCGCTCAACGACGTGGTCATCGAGTCGGTCGTCATCGAGACGCGCTGAGCACGAAGGCCCCCACAGGGGAACCAATCGCCCCGCTCGTCCGTAAGGATGGGCGGGGCGGGGCTTTTCCCAGCACGGCTTCCCAGCACGGCTTTTCCACCACGGCTCTCACGAGTCACGGCTTCCACCACAGACCCACGGCTTCCACGACATAGGGGATCTCATGGACGACCAGGCTGCGGGCAGCCCGCAGGACGCCCACAGCGTCCCCATGTGCTACCGCCACCCGGGCCGCGAGACCGGCATCCGCTGCACCCGCTGCGAGCGTCCGATCTGCCCCGAGTGCATGGTCAACGCCTCCGTCGGATTCCAGTGCCCCGAGTGCGTCCGCACCGGCTCCGGCACAGGTCACGCGCCCACGGCCGCCATGCCCCGGACGATCGCGGGCGGTGCGATCACCTCAGACCCCCGCCTGCTGACCAAGATCCTCATCGGTATCAACCTGGCGGTGTTCATCGCCGTCCAGGTGCGCGAGTCGATCCTCACCGACATCGTCCTGCTCGGCGCCTGGCCGCCGGCGCCCTTCACGCCCACCCAGGGCGTGGCGGGAGGCGAGTGGTACCGCATGGTGACCTCGATGTTCACGCACCAGGAGATCTGGCACATCGCGTTCAACATGCTCAGCCTGTGGTGGCTCGGCGGCCCGCTCGAAGCGGCCCTCGGCCGGGTCCGCTACCTCGCGCTCTACCTTGTCTCGGGCCTCGCGGGCAGTGCCCTGGCCTATCTGCTGGCTTCTCCGAACACGGCCACGCTGGGCGCCTCCGGCGCGATCTTCGGCCTCTTCGGCGCCACGGCCGTGCTGATGCGCCGGCTCAACTACGACATGCGGCCGATCATCGCGCTGCTGGTGATCAACCTGATCTTCACCTTCAGCCCGGGCTTCAACATCTCCTGGCAGGCCCATATCGGCGGCCTCGTCGCCGGTGTCGTCGTCGGATACGCCATGGTCCACGCCCCCCGTGCGCACCGCGCGCTGGTCCAGTACGGCACCTGTGCGCTGGTCCTCGGTGTGGTAGTCCTGCTGACCCTCCTGAGGACGGCCCAGCTCAGTTGAGCGTGATGCTGGACGTGATGTTGTCCACAGCGGGTGTCGAGTCTTGTGCACACGGTGCGGGAACACATGTGCCCCCTGTCACCGACCTGCGTTTCCGCAGGTCAGGCAGGGGGCGAACAAGTTTTCGAGCTGCGGTACTTCCGTCGTACCGGCGTCAACACTCAACGAGTTATCCACAGATCGTCTTTCTTTTCCACCTGTGGATAACCGCTGTGGATAACTCAGCGAACAGCCCTGGGCAGAGCTGCGTTCACCGTCAGGTGACCGCTACTTCCACTGCGTGGAGACACCGAATCCGGCGGCGATGAAGCCGAAGCCCACCACGATGTTCCAGTTGCCCAGCGAGTCGATGGGCAGCGAGCCGTCGGTGACGTAGAAGACGACGATCCAGGCCAGGCCCACGAGGAACATGGCCAGCATGACGGGCGCGACCCAGGAACGGTTGGTCAGCTTGATGGCCGTTGCCTGCTTCGCCGGCGGCGGCGTGTAGTCGGCCTTCTTGCGGATACGTGACTTCGGCACGAGGGTCTCTCCTGTCGATGCGCTGCGTGGCCGCGCAGGGATCTGGGTCTGGCTCGGGGCAGCGTAAGGGGACTCTGAGTGCTCCCCCGGTCGTCCGTTAGCGTAGTGCTTCCGTGGCGCCGAAGGAGATAAGGGTACGTTGAGCAATTCTGCCGACTCCCCCGGGACGGGATCCACCCCTGAGCGCGCGCGCCGCTTCCGGCCCGTGCGTATTCTCACGGCGGCCGTCTTCGCGCTCGCGGGGCTCATCTTCTTCACCAGCTTCAACACCGCCAAGGGCACCAACATCCGTACGGACAGCTCCCTGCTGAAGCTGTCCGACCTCATCCATGAACGCAGCCGTGAGAACGGCGAGCTGGACGAGACCAACGGGGCCCTGCGCAACGACATAGAGGCGCTCGCCGAGCGGGACGACGGCAGTTCCAGGGCGGAGGACCTCAAGCTCTCCGCTCTGGAGCAGCGCGCGGGCACCCAGAGGCTCAAGGGCGACTCGCTGACGGTCACCCTCAATGACGCCCCGCCGGACGCCACCGCCAAGCTCCCCGGCTATCCCGAGCCGCAGCCCGACTTCCTGGTCATCCACCAGCAGGACCTCCAGGCCGTGGTGAACGCGCTGTGGCAGGGCGGGGCCAAGGGCATCAAGGTCATGGACCAGCGGCTGATCTCCACCAGCGCGGTGCGCTGTGTGGGCAACACCCTGATCCTCCAGGGCCGCGTCTACTCACCGCCGTACAAGATCACCGCGGTGGGCGACCCGGGCAAGCTGCAGAGGGCGCTCGCGGCGTCCCCGGCGATCCAGAACTACATGGTCTACGTCAATGTCTACGGGCTCGGCTGGAAAGTCGAGGAGAGCGGGCCGGTGACTCTTCCCGGCTACTCGGGCACAGTGGATCTGCACTACGCGAAGCCCGTGGAGGAGTAGCCAGGCCGGGGGAGCTGCCGGTGCGCGTGATCGTCAGGACCGTCAGCGAACTGTGCGTCACCGTCGGCACCGTGATCGTGCTGTTCGTCGTCTATGTGCTGTTCTGGACCGGCGTGAAGGCCGACCATGTCATGGACGACCAGATCGACCTGCTCCAGAAGGAGTGGTCGAATCCCCGTCCGGCGACCGGCTCCGCCACAGGGCCTTCCAGGCCCGGCCCCTACGCCGCGGGCAAGCCCTTCGCGATCATGCACATCCCGCGTCTTGGTTTCACGTGGAACAAGCCGGTGCTCGAGGGCACCGCGACCGGCACCCTGAAGAAGGGGCTCGGGCACTACGCGGACACCGCCCAGCTGGGGCAGAAGGGGAACTTCGCGGTCGCCGGCCATCGCCGCACCTACGGTGATCCCTTCAAGGACTTTCCCAGGCTGCGGCGCGGCGATGCGGTGGTGCTGACCGACGGCACGACATGGTTCACGTATCGGATCGACAAAGGCCCGTACAAAACAGTGCCCTCGGACATCGAGGTGATCGACCCTGTTCCACGTACTTCCGGGTACACGCGTCCGGGCCGGTATCTGACGCTGACGACGTGCGAACCGGAATGGGGGCACAGTCATCGTCTGATCGTCTGGGCGCACCTGGACTCCACCCAGCCTGTGGAGGCCGGGAAACCCGAGGCGTTGCGCCGTTAGTCTGGTGGCTGTACGGCGTGGGTCTGGTGCCGTGGTACGACGGAAGGGACGGCATGTACGGCTGGGTCTGGCGGCATCTGCCGGGGAACACGTGGGTGAAGGCGCTGATCTCACTCGCCCTGGTCGTGGCCGTGGTCTACGTCCTCTTCCAGTTCGTCTTCCCGTGGGCGGAACCGCTGCTGCCCTTCAACGATGTGACGGTGGACAACCAGTGAGCGCGCGCATCCTCGTAGTCGACAACTACGACAGCTTCGTCTTCAACCTGGTCCAGTACCTGTACCAGCTGGGCGCCGAGTGTGAGGTCCTGCGCAACGACGAGGTGTCGACGGCCCACGCCCAGGACGGCTTCGACGGTGTCCTGCTCTCCCCGGGCCCCGGCACTCCGGAGCATGCGGGCGTCTGCGTCGACATGGTCCGGCACTGCGCCGCCACGGGCGTCCCGGTCTTCGGGGTCTGCCTTGGCATGCAGTCGATGCAGGTGGCGTACGGCGGTGTCGTGGACCGCGCGCCCGAGCTGCTGCACGGCAAGACCTCGCCGGTGGAGCACGCGGGCAAGGGCGTCTTCGCGGGTCTGCCCTCGCCCTTCACGGCGACGCGCTACCACTCGCTGGCCGCCGAGCCCGCCACGGTCCCCGCCGAGCTGGAGGTCACGGCCCGGACCCACGACGGCATAGTCATGGGCCTGAGGCACCGCGAACTGCCGGTTGAGGGCGTGCAGTTCCACCCCGAGTCGGTGCTGACCGAGCACGGGCACCGGATGCTGGCCAACTGGCTGGTGGAGTGCGGCGACCAGGGCGCGGTGGCGAGGTCGGCCGGGCTCGCCCCGGTGGTGGGCAGGGCCACGGCGTGACGGCGCTGCGCCCCGAGCGCGAGTCCGACACCTCGTACGGGCAGCAGTCGTACGGGGCGCAGGGCGCGTTCGAGGACTGGTCGGGCTCGGGGGCGTACGGCGCCTCCCCGCAGCCGGAGCCGCAGCAGAACCCGCAGCCACAGCCGTACATGTCAGAGCCGTATGTGCCGGAGCCCGAGCCGGATCCGTACGCGGCGGCGTACGAGCCGCTCCCCGAGGAGCCGTATCTGCCTCCGGTCGACGAGGAGACGGTGGCGCTGCGGATACCGGATCCGCCGCCGGCGGCGGCCGGTGGCTCCACAGCGGGCTCTCCGGGCTCCTCCGCCCCGCGGCAGGCCGGACCGGCCCACGGCGGCCGGGCGGCCCGCAGAAAGGCCGCCAAGCGCCGTCACGGGCGCCATGGCGGCGCTCCGGACACCCGCTCGGCTCAGGAGGACCAGGCTCAGGAGGGCCCGGCTCGCGAGGGGCGGCGGGCGCCGCTGTCACGGGTCGAGGCGCGGCGGCAGGCGAAGGCGCGCAAGCCGGGTGCGGCGGTCGTCGCCAGCCGGGCGATCGGTGAGGTGTTCATCACGACCGGCGTGCTGATGCTGCTGTTCGTCACCTATCAGCTGTGGTGGACGAACGTGCGGGCGCATGCGCAGGCCGGCAGCGAGGCCAGCAGCCTCCAGGACGACTGGGCGAGCGGCAAGCGCAAGCCGGGGGCCTTCGAGCCGGGGCAGGGCTTCGCCATCCTGCACATCCCGAAACTGGACGTGGTCGTGCCGATCGCCGAGGGCACCAGCAACAAGGGCGTCCTGGACCGGGGCATGGTCGGGCACTACGCGGACGGTGCGCTGAAGACCGCGATGCCGGGCGACAAGAGCGGCAACTTCGGGCTCGCGGGTCACCGCAACACCCATGGAGAACCGTTCCGGTACATCAACAAGCTCACGCCGGGTGATCCGATCGTCGTGGAGACGCAGGACGAGTACTTCGTCTACAAGATGGCGTCGATCCTGCCGGTGACCCCGCCGAGCAACACGAGCGTCCTGAAGCCCGTCCCCACCGGGTCGGGCTTCACCGGGCCCGGCCGTTACATCACGCTGACCACGTGCACGCCGGAGTTCACCAGCAAGTACCGGATGATCGTCTGGGGCAAGATGGTCGAGGAACGGCCGCGCAGCAAGGGCAAGCCGGATGCGCTCGTCAGTTAAGGGCAGATGACCAGTGGCAGCGACCACCGACACGGACCACGAAGAGCACATCGGCGCGCCCGCGTCACGGCCGGCAGCGGCACGCCGCCGGCCCGGCCCGATCGCCATAGCGGTCAGTGTCTTCGGGGAACTCCTCATCACCGCGGGCCTGGTCCTCGGTCTTTTCGTCGCCTACTCGTTGTGGTGGACGAACGTCGTCGCCGACCGCGCGGCCGGCAAGCAGGCCGACAAGGTCCGTGACGACTGGGCCCACGGCCGGGGCGGCCCGGGCGTGCTGGACACCAAGAACGGCATCGGCTTCCTGCACGTGCCCGCGATGAAGAACGGCGAGGTCCTGGTCGAGAAGGGCACGTCGAACAAGATCCTCAACGACGGTGTCGCCGGCTACTACACCGACCCCGTCAAGTCGGCCCTGCCGATGTCGGGCAAGAACGGCAACTTCTCCCTCGCGGCCCATCGCGACGGCCACGGCGCCCGGTTCCACAACATCGACAAGATCAGGAAGGGTGACCCGATCGTCTTCGAGACGAAGGACAAGTGGTACGTCTACAAGGTCTACGACATCCTTCCCGAGACCTCGAAGTACAACGTCAAGGTCCTGTCCAAGGTCCCGAAGGAATCGGGGAAGACCAAGCCGGGCCACTACATCACCCTGACGACCTGCACGCCGGTGTACACGAGCACGTACCGCTTCGTCGTGTGGGGTGAGCTGGAACGGGTCGAGAAGGTGGACGCGGACCGGACTCCGCCGAAGGAACTGGGCTGACTGACCGGTCCCTTTGTGGGCGGTCGGTCGTTGGCATGACGGAGGCCCGAAGCCGCAACCTTGTTTTGCGGCTTCGGGCCTCCTGTCCGCCGTCCGGTGACTACTCCAGGACGCTTGGTGTCGCCCCGGCGCTCCACTCCTCCAGCAGCCCGCGATGTACGGCGGTGATACCGCTCTCGGCCGCGATGTTGAGGGCGTCGCGGGTGAAGGGGCAGGTCGCCACGAACAGGGCCACATCGGAGTCGTGCAGGACCTTGGCAGCTCCGATGAACTTCTGGACGTCGGGGCTGGTGATGGAGAGGTGGGGCGCGAACCTCTTGCACTGGACGACGATGCGCCGCCCGTCGGCCGTGAGCGCGGTGATGTCGATGCCCCGGTCCCTTCCGCCGCCTTGAACCACAACGTTGGTGCAGCCGTCGCGGCGTAGCAGCCCGGCGACGTGTTCCTCGAACTCGCGCCCGTTCATGGCGTCCATTGCGGCCATGACTCCGGCGAGGGGGCGGTCTTCTCGTGGGCCTTCCAGCCGCTGCAGCCGGGCGTTGTGCTGTCGGAGCCGCTTCTCGATGCGCTGTACGCCTGCCCGGAGGGCGATGAGCTCTCGCCGGTGTTCGCCTGAGGTTTCGATGAGGGCGTTGAACATGGGGACGACGGTTGTGCCCAGGATGTGGGTGATGCGCTGGTCGATGCGGTCGTCGAGGGAGGCGGTGTCGGCCGGGGCAGAGTTTTCCACAGGCTGTGTACGTGCCAGGTACTCCGTGTCGAGGAGATACACACGCACCTGACGTGCGACTTCGCTGTCCCGGAGCAGCATGGCGATGTTGAGGACGGCTCGGCGGGAGAAGAGGGCGAGGGAGCGGGTGCGGGACTGGATTCCACTGAGGTTCTTGAAGGACCTCAGTTCTTCGCCGGTCAGCAGGCGGTAGCCGTTGGCTTCCAGCTCGGCTCGATGGTCCTTGACGAGTGACTTGATGGCTTCGAGGCCGACGTCGAAGTACGCCGCCACCATCGCCGTCGTCACATGCATCCCGTCCGGCAGTAGCGACAGTGCCCTGACCCGGTCGAGTACGTCCGTGTGGTCCAGCACGCTGCCGCGCAGGGTCTGCGATTCCAGCAGAGCCGTTTCGTTGATCATGTTCTGCCCTTTGTCTCGTATGGCTGGGCAGAGTCCTGAGCCTCTCCCCCGCAGCTTGAACGAGTCGGGACATATGAAGACACGATCGATGGGCGCACGGCCTTGCGAGTGCGCCTTGGTGGAGTCCTAGCGGTGAAGCAGCGCGCTCAGTACCAGGCGGATGCCCGGCTCCGGATCGAAGTGGTCCTGGGGCAGGGCCACCTGATGGAAGATCATGCCGTCGAGGTAGTCGAACAGGACGCGGCAGTGTTCTCGCGGGGCGGGGGAGCCCAGGGCCGCGAGCCACTGGGACACCCAGTTGATCAAGGAATCCTGTGCGCGGCTCAGTGGCTCGCGGACGTCGGGGCGGGCGAGGCCCTCGAGGATGAGTGCGTAACGCGCGGCGGTGCGGTGGCGGCCCGGGCCGAGGGTGTGGCGGACCATGTGGGTCAGGGCCTCGACGAAGGCCTCGGGGTCCTCTGCGGCCGGTTCGCCCGCGGTGCGTTCCCAGTCCTGGCGGTCCAGTGACTCGAGGTGGGTGACGACGCCGCTGACCAGGCTGTCCCGGCTGCGGAAGTGGTTGGACGTCGTGCCCGCCGGCACGCCTGCGGCGGTGTCGACCGCCTGGTAGGTGAGGCGCCGCAGGCCGCCTTCGGCCAGCACCGCGATGGCCGCGTCCAGTACTTCGTCCCGCCTGCCCGGCATGCGTCCGTCTCCCTCTCTCACGATCTCTCCCGTGGTCTATCACTATGAATATAGTGCTACCACTACAAACATAGTAGCGTGGCGTCATGCCCAAGAAAGCGATCATCGTCGGCGGCGGCATAGGCGGTCTCGCCGCCGCCGTTCACCTCCAGGCAAGCGGCTGGGACGTCGAGGTGCGCGAGCGTGCTCCCGGGCCGCCGGACACCGGCACCTCCGTCGGCCTGTGGCCCGCCGCGTTGGGGGCGCTCGACGAGCTGGGAGTCGGGCAGGCCGCCCGTCGGCAGGCCCGGCCGGCGTCCCGGGGCACCTTCCTGCGGGCCGACGGCCGCCTCATCGGGAACGTGGACTTCGCCGGCCTGCGCCGTCGCACCGGCGACACCGTGCACGTGATCGCACGGCCGGCGCTTTTCACGACCCTCACCGCCGCGCTCGACGACGGCGTCGTGGGCTACGGGGAGGAGGTGACCGATGTGCGTGCCCTCACCGGCTGCTGCGACGTCGTCATCGCGGCGGACGGTCTGCGCAGCAGGGCCCGCACGACCCTCTTCGGCGCAGCGTACGGACCCCGCTACTCGGGAGTCACCGCGTGGCACGGCACCGTGGACCTCGACACCGAGGGCATCAGCGAGACATGGGGCCCACGCGCCCGCTTCGGCGTCACCCCGCGCGCGGGCGGCCACACCAACTGGTTCGCCTGCGCCCCCGTGCCGGAGCGCGTCCCCGTGCCGGGCGGTGACCTCGCGGCCCTGCGAACGCACTTCGGGTCCTGGCACCCCGGTGTGCGACGGGTCCTGGACCGTCTGAGGGACGGGGACATCTCCCGGAACGACCTGTACGACCTGGCCGAGCCGCTCCCCGGTTACGTCAGCGGGCGCATCGCGCTGATCGGCGACGCGGCCCACGCGATGACGCCCGACCTCGGCCGCGGCGCCTGCGAGGCGCTGCTCGACGGTGTCACCGTGGCCCGTGAACTCACGGCCCGGGACCGCGTAGAGGACGCCCTCGCCGCTTACGACGCGGCCCGCCGCCGCCCCACCCAGCGGCTGGCCCGCGCCGCCCGGCTGATGAACCGCGCGGTCCACACCCACCTTCCGGTCGGAGCCGTGCGGAACGCCGCGATGCGGGTCTTCCTCACGGTGGGCCGGCCACCGGCCTGATATGCGACAGGGCCCCGGTGCCCCTCGAAGAGGGGGCCGGGGCCCTGACGTATGTGCGTACGTCCCGGAGGTCAGTCCTCCTCGCGGCCGTTGAGGCCGCCGAAGATGCCGCCGTTGCCGTTGCCGCCGTTGTTGCCGCCTCCGACGCCGACGGTCTGGAGGGTGATCGTCGTGGCCGCCGGGTCGTCGACCTCCTGGTTGCCCTGGGGGTCCTGGCCGGCGACGAGGGCGGTGTCGCTCTGGTCGCTGCCGTTCGCGAACTGGATGTTCGTGAAACCGGCCTGGGCGAGCGTCTGCTTGGCCTGGCCGACCGTCTGGCCGACGACCTGCGGCACGCGCGCCTTCTGCTGTGCCTTCTTGCCGATCTGGATGTTGACCGACGAGTTCTTGTCGACCGAGGAGCCGGCCTGTGGCGTGGTCTGGATGACCTTGCCGACCTGGTTGTCGTCCTGGGTGTCCACCTCGGTGCAGTTGCCGACCAGGTTGTTGGCCGTCATCTGCGCCTTGGCCTGGTCACAGCTCTGGCCGAGGACATCCGGGACGGTGGACTTCGCCTCGGCCTTGGCGATGGTGAGGGTGATCTTGGATCCCTTCTCCACCTCCTGGCCCAGTTCCGGGTCCTGCTCGAGGACGGTGCCGGGCTCCTCGGAGGACTCCTTCGGCTTCGTCTCGACCTGGAACTGGTACTTGTCGCCCTCCAGCGTCGCCCTGGCGTCGTCGATGATGTCGCCGACGACACTCGGCACCGCCACCTTCGGCGCCCCGGTCGACACCACGAGGTTGATGGTGTCGCCCTTCTTGACGTCCACCCCGGCGTCCGGGTCCTGGTCGCAGACGTTGCCCTTGCTCTGGTCCTCGCAGGGCTTGTTGGTGGTGGCCACCTTGAGATCGCTGTTCTTCGCCAGTCTCTTGGCGTCGTTCACCGTCTCGCCGACGAAGTTCGGAGTGGGCACCGTGTCGTTGCCGACCCCGTTGCCGCTGAAGGCCCATCGCCCGATCAGGATCGCGCCCACCAGCACCAGGATGCCCGCCGCCACCAGCAGGATCGTGGAGGTGTTGGACTTGCGCTGCTGCCCCCGGCGCCGGTCGGGGCGGTCGTCGTAGCCGTAGCCGTCGTCCGGGCCCACAGGGGGCATCATCGACGTGGCGCCCGCGCCGGAGTCCGCGCGCAGGGCCGTCGTCGGCTGGTCGTCCGGGTAACCGCCGTAGCCCACCGAGCCCATCGCCGCCGTGGCCGCGACCGGCTGGCCGTCGAGGCAGGCCTCGATGTCGGCGCGCATCTCGTCGGCCGACTGGTAGCGGTAGTCGGGGTCCTTGACGAGGGCCTTCAGCACGATCGCGTCCATCTCGGGCGTGATCTCGGGATCGAAGACCGACGGGGACTGGGGCTCTTCCCGTACGTGCTGGTACGCGACGGCGACCGGGGAGTCGCCCACGAACGGCGGACGGACCGTCAGCAGCTCGTAGAGCAGACAGCCGGTCGAGTAGAGGTCGGAGCGCGCGTCGACCTGCTCGCCCTTCGCCTGCTCCGGGGAGAGGTACTGGGCGGTGCCGATGACGGCAGAGGTCTGGGTCATCGTCATGCCGGAGTCGCCCATGGCGCGGGCGATGCCGAAGTCCATGACCTTGACCTGGCCGTTGCGCGTCAGCATGACGTTGGCCGGCTTGATGTCGCGGTGGACGATGCCGGCTCTGTGCGAGTACTCCAGGGCCTGGAGGATGCCGATGGTCATCTCCAGCGTCCGCTCCGGCAGCAGCTTGCGGCCGGAGTGCAGAAGCTCTCGGAGCGTCGAGCCGTCCACGTACTCCATGACGATGTACGGGATCGACACGTTGTCGATGTAGTCCTCGCCCGTGTCGTAGACCGCGACGATCGCGGGATGGTTGAGCGAGGCGGCCGACTGGGCCTCCCGGCGGAACCGGGCCTGGAAGGAAGGGTCGCGCGCGAGATCAGCGCGCAGCGTCTTCACCGCCACGGTGCGGCCGAGGCGGGTGTCATGCGCGAGGTAGACCTCCGCCATGCCACCACGCCCGAGCACCTGGCCCAGTTCGTACCGGCCGCCGAGGCGACGCGGCTCTTCCATAGCTACCTACCAGCCCTCTCCGTCGGTCCCGACCGGAAATCTTGTACGGTCGGAGGCTGCCGTCCGGGCCTACCGTACCCGGCTCGCTTTGTGTGACCTGGCCAAGCCCGTCAGCCGATACAGGACCGGTATCGCAACGTGCACCGATGTGAAGCAGACGTGAGTGGGGTCACTTCTTGCTGTCGATGACCGCCTCCATCACGTTCCTCGCGATCGGCGCCGCGAGGCCGCCACCGGAGATGTCGTCACGGACGGCGTTGTCGTCCTCGATCACGACTGCCACGGCCACCGGTGCGCCGCCGTCGCTGTCCTTCGCGTAGGAGATGAACCACGCGTAGGGGTTCTCGCTGTTGTCGACACCGTGCTGGGCGGTACCGGTCTTGCCGCCCACCTTGACGCCGTCGATCTTGGCGTTCGAGCCCGTGCCCTTGTCGACGACCGTCTCCATCATCGACTGGAGGATCTGGGCGTTCTCCGAGGACATCGGCTGGCTGTACTCCTCGGGCTCCGTCTGCTCGACGGTGTCGAGGCTCGGCGCCTGGAGCTTGTCCACCATGTACGGCTTCATGAGCTTGCCGTCGTTGGCGACGGCCGAGGCGACCATGGCCATCTGCAGCGGGGTCGCGGCGGTGTTGAACTGGCCGATGGAGGACAGGGCGACCTGCGACGGGTTCATGTCGTCGGAGAAGACCGAGGCGTTGGCGCGGACCGGGGTGAACTGCTCCTCGGCGAAGCCGAACTTCTTCGCCATCGCCAGCATCTTCTCGTTGCCGAGGTCGGAGCCGATCTTGCCGAAGACGGTGTTGCAGGAGTACTGGAGCGCCACGCGCAGAGTGGCGTTCTTGCAGGGGATGTTGCCCTCGTTCTTCAGCGGGGTCGTGGTCCCCGGCATGGTCCACGGCAGCGGCGTCTTGGTGTTCTGGTCCGCCTCCGAGTACAGCCCGTCCTCGAGCGCGGCGGCCGCGGTGAGCACCTTGAAGGTGGAACCGGGCGGGTAGGTCTCGCGCAGGGCCCGGTTGAGCGTCGGGTCGTCGGGGTTGTTCTTCTTCTCCAGCTTCTGCCAGGCCTTGGTGTCCGTGGTCGTGGAGTTGCCCGCGAAGGACGACGGGTCGTACGAGGGGAACGAGGCCAGCGCCAGGATCTTGCCGGTGGACGGCTCCAGCGCCACCACCGAGCCCTTGCCGCCCTGCTTCTTCAGGCCGTTGTACGCGGCCTTCTGCGCGGCGGCGTTCAGGGTCGTGACGACGTTGCCGCCCTGCTGCTTCTTGCCCGTGAGCATGTCGAGGGTGTTGCGGAAGAACAGCCGGTCGTCGTTGCCGGTGAGGATGCCGTCCTCGAGGTTCTCCAGCTGGGTGGCACCGAAGGCCTGCGAGGCGTAGCCGGTGACCGGCGCCCACATCGCGCCGTCCTTGTAGGTGCGCTTGAACTTGAAGTCGCTGCCCGAG
Source organism: Streptomyces sp. NPDC050546 (assembly GCF_044457425.1). NCBI lineage: Bacteria > Bacillati > Actinomycetota > Actinomycetes > Kitasatosporales > Streptomycetaceae > Streptomyces > Streptomyces sp. NPDC050546. The sequence goes on along the minus strand of NZ_JBITGX010000009.1, from coordinate 222,857 downwards.
GTCTCCTTGGAGCCCGTGATCGGCTTGCCGTCGACGATGATGTCGCCGCGCGGGGAGGCGTAGCGCTCGATCGTGACGCGGCGGTTCTGCTTGTTGGTGCGGAGCTCGTCGGCCATGACGTACTGGATCCAGTTGTCGCGGACGAGGAGCGCGAGGACGAGGAGACCGCAGAAGATCGCGATCCGGCGCAGGGGCTTGTTCATGACGGGCGGACCACCTGGGTCATCTCGGCGTCGGGGTTGCTTGCCGGGGCGGGGGCCGGGCGGCGTGCGGTGTCGCTGATGCGGAGCAGGATGCCGATCAGGGCCCAGTTGGCGATCACGGAGGATCCGCCGTAGGCGACGAACGGCAGCGTCATACCGGTGAGCGGGATGAGGCCCATGACACCGCCGGCCACGACGAAGACCTGGAGGCCGAAGGCGCCGGACAGGCCGATGGCCAGCAGCTTGCCGAACGGGTCGCGTGCCGCGAGTGAGGTGCGCACGCCCCGCTCGATGATCAGGCCGTAGAGCAGCAGGATCGCCATGACACCCGCGAGACCCAGCTCCTCGCCGAAGGTCGCGAGGATGAAGTCGGAGTTGGCGGCGAAGCCGATGAGGTCGGAGTTGCCCTGCCCGAGGCCGGTGCCGAGGGTGCCGCCGGAGCCGAAGGCCCACAGGGCCTGCATGGCCTGCTCGGAGTGGACGATGCCGTCCTGGACGCCGGCCCGGCTGAGCTCGAACTCGCGCATGGGGTTGAGCCAGGCCTGCACACGGGTCTGGATGTGCGGTTCGAAGCTCGCCACACCGACGGCGCCGACCGCGGACATCAGCAGACCGAAGACGATCCAGCTGGTCCGCTCGGTGGCGACGTACAGCATGATGACGAACATCCCGAAGAACAGCAGGGATGTACCGAGGTCGGTCTCGAAGACCAGGATGAGGATCGACATCACCCAGACGACCAGGATCGGGCCCAGGTCGCGGCCACGCGGCAGGTACAGGCCCATGAAGCGGCGGCTGGCCAGGGCCAGGGCGTCCCGCTTGACCATGAGATAGCCGGCGAAGAAGACCGCGAGGGCGATCTTCGCGAACTCACCGGGCTGGAGCGTGCCGAGGCCGGGGATCTTGATCCAGATCTTGGCGCCGTAGACGTTCGCGCCGAGGCCGGGCACGAGCGGAAGGACCAGCAGGAACAGCGCTCCGGCCATGGAGATGTACGTGTAGCGCTGCAGGACCCGGTGGTCCTTGAGGAAGATCACCACGACCGCCAGCAGGGCGACGCCCATCGCGGAGTACAGCAGCTGGCGGGGAGCCGCCTCGACGAACGCTTTGGACGCCTGCAGCTTCTCCGACTGGTCCAGCCGCCAGATGACGACCAGGCCGATGCCGTTCAGCAGCGTGGCCAGTGGCAGCATCAGCGGGTCCGCGTACGGCGCGAACTTCCGGATGACGAGATGCCCGACACCGGCCAGCAGGCCGAGCCCCAGCCCGTAGCTCAGCAGGCCTGCGGGTACCTCGTCGTTGATGGCCAGGCCGACGTTGAGGTAGGCGAAGACCGGGATGACGACGGCGAACACCAGCAGCGCGAGTTCGGTGTTGCGCCGGCTCGGCGCACCGATCGCGCCGATCGTGGACGTGTGGTGCGTCGGCGAGTTCGACGTATTCGTACTGCTCATCGTGTGACAGGGCCTCTCACGGCTTGCCTACTGCTTACCGCACAGCGAGACGACCTTCTGCTCTTCCTCCGAGAGGCTGGGGCCGGGGCTGGGAGTAGGTGCGGTCGTGGACGGGGGCGTGGACTTCTCAGGCGCCGACGGTGAGCCCGACGGGTTCGACGGGTTCGGCGTCGGTGTGGCCTTGGACGTGAAGGAGGCGGGAGTGGTTCCCGTGGTGCCCCCGGCCTCGCCTTCGCCGGTCTTGGCGTTGTTCCGGCTCTCGGCGTCGCGCCGCTGCGCCTCCTTCTTGCACGCGGAGGCCTGCACCGACAGTTCCTGGATCTTCGACTGGGCGTTCTTCAGACCGCCCTCGGCGATGGTCGCCTTGACCAGCTTCTGCTGGTAGGGCGGCAGGTACTTGAGTTCGATCTCGGGGTGGTCCTTCTCGACCTCCGACAGCGACACCCAGGCCAGATCCTGGCTGATGCCCCGGTACAGCGCGACGTGCTCGTCCTCGGCGCCGACGTAGTACTGCGTCTGGGTCCAGCGCCAGCCGCCGTACAGACCGCCGCCGATGACGGCCAGCGCGAGCGCGCCGTAGAAGGATCTCTTCAGCCACCGGCCCTTGCGGCGCGGCTTGACGAAGTCGTCGTCGCCGTAGTCGAGGCCGGTCGCCGGGATGTAGCCGGTGGTGTCGCCGGAGCCGGGCGGGCCGAACTCGCCTCCGCCGCCCTGCCCGTGCCCCTGGCGGCCGAGGCCGGAGGCGCGGCCGGCGGGGGTCTGCATGATGCCGTTGTCGTGCAGCTGGTGCTGGTTCTCGGCGACGGCGCCGACCACGACCGGGGTGTCGGAGAGCTGGCCCGCGAGGGTGTCGCCGGTGTCGAGGTCGAGGACGTCGGCGACGATCACCGTGATGTTGTCCGGGCCGCCGCCGCGCAGCGCCAGCTCGATCAGGTTCTGGACGGTGTCCTGCGGTCCCTGGTAGCTGGCGAGGGTGTCCTCCAGGGTCTGGTGGGACACCACCCCGGACAGGCCGTCGGAGCAGATCAGGTAGCGGTCGCCGGCGCGGACCTCGCGGATGGACAGGTCCGGCTCGACGTGGTCGCCGGAGCCGAGCGCCCGCATCAGCAGTGAGCGCTGCGGGTGGGTCGTCGCCTCTTCCTCGGTGATGCGGCCCTCGTCGACCAGGCGCTGCACCCAGGTGTGGTCCTGCGTGATCTGTGTCAGGACGCCGTCGCGCAGGAGGTAGGCGCGGGAGTCGCCGACGTGCACGAGGCCGAGGCGCTGGCCCGTCCAGAGCAGGGCGGTCAGGGTGGTCCCCATGCCCTCCAGCTGGGGGTCCTCCTCGACCATGGAGCGCAGCTGGTCGTTGGCGCGCTGTACGGCGGTGCCGAGCGAGGTGAGGACGTCGGAGCCGGGGACGTCGTCGTCGAGCGCGACGATGGTGGAGATCGCCTCGGAGGAGGCGACCTCACCGGCCGCGGCGCCGCCCATGCCGTCGGCGATGGCGAGCAGGCGCGGGCCGGCGTACCCGGAGTCCTCGTTGCCCTCCCGGATCATCCCCTTGTGCGATCCGGCGGCGAAGCGCAGTGACAGACTCATGCGCACCTCGCCTGTCGGCTCCGGGTACAGCCGGTCGTGTCGAGCCACACTGCCCACCCTCCGGTCGGGAGCGCGCGGGGGCCAGGGGGGCCCGCCACCGCGTGCTCGCTCCGCTCGCGCTCATTCATTGGTGTAGCACTACTTCCGCAGCTCGATGACGGTCTTGCCGATGCGGATCGGCGCGCCCAGCGCAATCGGTGTGGGAGTCGTCAGCCGGTTCCGGTCCAGGTACGTGCCGTTGGTGGAGCCGAGGTCCTCGACGATCCACTGGCCGTCGCGGTCCGGGTAGATCCTGGCATGACGGCTGGACGCGTAGTCGTCGTCCAGCACGATCGTCGAGTCGTGCGCCCGGCCCAGGCTGATGGTCTGGCCCTGGAGCGCGACCGTCGTGCCGGTGAGGGTGCCCTCGGTCACGACCAGCTTGGTGGGGGCGTTACGGCCGCGCCGTCCGCCGGCGGACTGCTGGCGCTGCTGCGGCGGCGCCTGGCGGGCGGCGGCCTGCTGCTGCCGGCCTGCCTCGCGGCGCGATCCGCGCTGCGTGACACGCGTACCGAACAGATCGCTGCGGATGACCTGCACGGCCACGATCACGAACAGCCACAGTACGGCCAGGAAACCCAGCCGCATGACCGTGAGGGTCAGCTCTGACATTGCCCCCGCTTCACCCTTCGGCTTGCCGGTAAATGATGGTGGTGCTGCCCACGACGATCCGCGAGCCGTCGCGGAGCGTAGCGCGGGTGGTGTGCTGCCCGTCCACCACGATGCCGTTGGTGGATCCGAGATCCTGGATCGTCGAGGGCGTTCCGGTCCGGATCTCGCAGTGCCGACGGGAGACGCCGGGGTCGTCGATCCGCACGTCGGCTTCGGTGCTGCGGCCCATCACCAGCGTGGCGCGGGAGATCTGGTGGCGGGTGCCGTTGATCTCGATCCAGTGGCGGGTGCGTCCGCCGGAGGCCGGGGCGGCGGGAGGCCGCTGGCCGCTCGCGGGCTGCGGGTAGCCGTACCCGCCGCCGGGGCGGCCGCCGGGCGGTGGCGCGGACGGCATGGGCGGTGCGCCCGCGGGCGCACCGGCGGCCGGCGGGTAGCCGTAGCCACCGCCGCCGCGTCCGCCCTGCGGGGCGGCGGGCGCCGCGGCGCCGCCTCCCGGGCCGTCCTGCTGGCTGCTGGAGGAGGCGAGCGTACGGCTGCGCACCCGGTACAGGCCGGTGTCGAGGTCGTCCGCCTTCTCCAGATGGACCTTGATCGGGCCCATGAAGGTGTAGCGCTGCTGCTTGGCGTAGTCGCGCACCATGCCGGCGAGCTCGTCGCCGAGCTGGCCGGAGTAGGGGCTGAGCCGCTCGAAGTCCGGCGTGCTCAGCTCGACGATGAAGTCGTTGGGCACGACCGTCCGGTCGCGGTTCCAGATGGTGGCGTTGTTGTCGCACTCGCGCTGGAGCGCTCCCGCGATCTCCACGGGCTGGACCTCGGACTTGAACACCTTGGCAAAGGTGCCGTTGACCAGACCTTCGAGACGTTGCTCGAACTTCTTCAGGACTCCCATGGGGCACCTCCTCCTCGGCTGCCGTCCTGTGTACTGCCCTGCGGGCCACTTGCCTGGTACTGCTTACTGATCGTATCCACGCGCCGGTCGATCGGCTGGTTCCCCCTGTCGGCCAGGCCGACGGGTGTCGACGCATGACGAAGTTCCCTGTGGAGCTCGTCTTCGAACTCCTCCGGTGGCACTGCTGCGCGTCACCGCCTCGCGTACCCCTGCCAAGGATCGTAGAGGCGGCCATGGACCAGTGTCCCGCACCCGGCTGTGGAGCCGGACCGCCTCCTGGGGAGACAAGGGGTACCGGTACGAGGTTGATACGTGAAGCAGTGCGTGTTGATACGTGGCCAGGGCATCGAAGGTTCGGAGGCGGGTCTGCCTGCGGGGAGAAGGGATGTGAACCCACCCCGTCCTGCGTGCTAATGTTCTGGGTGTCGGAAGGCGCCAGGCCCGCAAGGGGCAGGAGCCCAGGACACACCCAAATGCGCGGGTGGCGGAATAGGCAGACGCGCTGGATTCAGGTTCCAGTGCCCGCAAGGGCGTGGGGGTTCAACTCCCCCCTCGCGCACAGAAGCACCGCAGGAACGGGCGGCATCGTGATCACGATGCCGCCCGTTCCTGTTTCTGCGTGCTGTGATGCTTGTCTCCAGGGATGACGGAGCGGGCCGTCGAGCGTTGGGTGGCCTTCGGTGGTCCGGCCTGTGTTCTGGATCTTCTGTTGTGGGCTCTCGGGGCTGCTGCCTGTGAGGAAGGTCTCAGGGCTGGGTGATGCGGCCCTTGGGTGCTCAGGTGCCGATCGGCTGATGTCCTCGATGCTGTTGTGGGGCCGGAGGGGCGTGGGCCGGGCGGCCGCGGTGTCTCGACCGGCGCCAGGGGTTCGGCACCCGTGCTGCCATCACTCAAGTCGGTGAACCATTCCATCGGCCAGAAACATGATCGCAGGGTCGGAGTTTTTCCGGTCGGAGAGGTTCTCCGCCGGAAGGGGATTGTTCATGGCCGCGACTCATCGATCCGGGCTCTTCGTGGCTCTTGCCGCAGCGTGCGCTCTGGTCCTGACGAGTTCCTCGGTGGCGCAGGCCGGCGCTGCGGGATCGACTCCTGTCCGAACCTTCGAGTACAGCGTTGGCGGCATGGCGATGAAGGTTCCGACCGGCTGCATGTTCACACACGTCATCCGAGGTGGCGGGAAGAGGATCACCTATCAGAACGCCGGCGTCGACTGCGCTTTTGTCGCCGCGCTCGGCACCGGCTTCTGCAACTGGCGGATCGACTTCACGTACGCGAACACCAATAACAGGACGTACAGGACCTCTCGGGGGCGAACGCACCCCGAGTGCAAGATCGATCCGATGCGGAACAACTCTCCGCAGACCTTGCCTCGTTATGGAAAGGCATGCGCGCATCTCCACGTCAACGGGGTGCGCCGAGTGAGCCAGTGTCACCACATCACGAAGTGAGCGGTTCATGACTGATCAACAACAGGGGCGGGACCGGCGACGGGAGGCGCGACGGCGGTCGGCTGAGATCGCCGCCTTCGTGGCGGGTCTCGTCGTGACATTCGCCTTCTTCGCCTTCTTCCCCGGGCTTCCGCACGTCATCGACTGGGGGGCGATCGTCGTCGCTGTCCTGGTGGGAGCCCTTGCCCGATGGGTCTGCCGGTCCTGGATGGGAAAGAGAGGCGGGGAGAACACGTGAGTCCGGGAGCGACGCGGGCCGCCGAGTGGCACTCTGCGGCTACCGGGGGCGGACGTCTTGTGGGTGTGGGACGCCCAAGGCCAGAAGAGTCGCCTCCGGTCCCAGGGCCGAGGGCGGGCCGCGCTCCTGGCTTCGGAGTCGGACACCGCAGCGCTTCCGCGGACCGGTCGAGGGCGAGGCAGGAAGGGCTCACTAGGCCCGGCCGCCGTCCCCCAGGGTCCGGCCGGGGGCGAAGCGCTCCCGGATGGCGGGGTCGTCGAGGAGGCGGGGTGGGTAGCCGGGGCCGGTGCGGGCGGTGAGGTCCTGGTGGTGCAGGGGCTCGCCGCAGGAGGAGCAGACAACCTTGGCCTCGGTGTCGTGGTCGCAGGACGTGTGGCGCAGGACCACCGGGGCGCCCTCCTCGCCGGCCAGCCAGCGGTCGCCCCAGGCGTTGATCGCGGCGAGGACACCGAAGAAGTCGCGGCCCTTGTCCGTCAGCAGGTACTCGTGGCGCACCGGGTCGGTCTGGTAGGCGCGCCGCCGCAGGAGGCCCTCGGACTCCAGACGGCGCAGCCGGTCGGTGAGGGTGTTGCGGGCGATGCCGAGCGAGCCGATGAAGCCGTCGAAGCGTGACTCGCCGTAGAAGACCTCGCGCAGCACCAGCAGGGTCCAGGCGTCGCCCAGGATGTCGGCGGTGCGGGCGATCGAGCAGGGCCAGGTGCCGAACGAGGTCCGTCGCATGGTCCGCATTTTATTGGCCCCGGAGTTATTGGTCTCATGATGAGATCCACCGGCGCTCACCGCCTCACTCCCGTACGCCTGCCAGCTCCACCGGGCGGCGGCGCAGGGCGACGGCAGCGGGGAGGGTCGCGGAGAGGACGGCCAGGAGCGCGCAGGCGGCCGCCGTCGTGCCGAGGGCCTGCCACGGGAGGGTGAGAGCGGGCCGGACCGACAGCAGCGCGAGGGCGCTCCACATGCCGGCCAGGTTGAGGACTGCGGCCAGGAGGCCGAGGAGTGTGCCGGCCGCCATCACCGTCAGGGCCTCGGCGGCTGTCAGGCGCAGGACCTGCCACCGGGTGGCGCCGGTCAGCCGCAGTACGGCCAGGTCGCGGATCCGGTCGGAGGTGGCCATGACGGTGGTGTTGGCCACGGAGATGCCCGTGTAGAGGAGGGCGATGCCGAGGACGAGCAGGAGGCCGAGGCGGGTGGTGCGGTTGGTGCCGGGGGCGGTGGCGCTGAGCCATTCCTGCCGGGTGAGGACCTGCCCGTTGTCGTTGCCGTTGTCGTGGTCGTTGCCGTGGCCGGCCGCCTGGCGCAGGGCGGTGGCGACGGCGCCCGGGTCCGCGCCGTCGGCCAGCGCCACGTCGACGCGGTCGGCCGTGGCGCCCGGGGCGTTGCGCGGGGTGACGTAGACGCCGTTGTCGCCGGTGCCGGTGGCCATCACCGCGGCGATCCGCAGGGTCCGCGGTGTGCCGTCGCCGAGCCACACCCGGACCCGCTCGCCGACCCGGTGCCGCTGCCACTCCTCGTTGACGATGATCGAGTCGTCGTCGAGGTCCGAGAGCTTTCCGGCCGTGAGTGGCAGGCGGGCGGTGGCCGCGAGGAGGCCGGGGGTCGCGGCGCGGGCCTCGGCGCGGACGAGGGCCACGCCGTCCTCCAGGACGTGCACGGCCGTCGTGGACGTCGGTGACACCTCGGCTCCCGGTACCGCCCGCAGTCTGCGCAGGGTGGCGGCGTCGAAGGCCGTCCCGGCCGCCGGGGTGACGACGAAGGCAGCGGTGGTGCGCTCCCTCGCCTCGGTGGACTTCGCCCCGTTGAGAGTCGCCGTGGCGCCGAGCAGGGAACCCGCGAGGGCGACCGTGACCAGCACGGGGGCCGCGAGCGCGGCGGTGCGGCGTACCCCGGCGGCGGTGTTCTCGCGGACCAGCAGGCCGCCGGCACCGGGCAGGAGGGCGGGCAGCCAGGTCAGCAGCCGCGTCAGGGGGCGCAGGACGAGTGGTGCCAGCAGGGCGGTCGCGGTGATCAGCAGCATCGGGCGGCTGATGTACGTCTTGCGCTGGAGGAGATCGCCGGGGTTGCCGGTCAGGGCGAGGGCCAGGGTCACGGCGGACGTCAGGAGGAGGGCCGTACCGAAGAGCAGGCGGCCGGGCGTCAGGGTCCCGCTGTCCGCCGATGAGTCGCGCAGGGCTTCGGTGGGGCCGGTGCGGCCGGCCCGCCAGGAGGCCGCGGTCGCTCCGCACAGGGCCACGGACAGGCCGGTCCAGAAGGCCGCGTGGTACGGCCAGGTGTGGTCGCCGATGGTGAACCAGGCCGGGGCGAGGCCCTCGGCGGCCACCAAGTCGGCCAGCAGCGGTGCCCCGTAGGAGCCGAGGGCGCAGCCGGCGGCCGAGGCGAGGGCGCCGACGGCCAGGGCCTCGGCGAGGACGGTCCGGCGGAGCTGGCCCGGGGTCGCCCCGGCGGTCCGCAGCAGGGCGAACTCCCGGCGCCGCTGGGCGACCGCGAAGGCGAAGGTCGACGCCACGACGAAGACCGACACGAAGGCGGTGACGCCGCCCGCGGTGCCGAAGAGGGAGTTCATCGCGGTGAGCGCCTCGCTGTCCCGGTCGGGATCGGCGTCGGCGAGGCGGCGCGCGTTCCCGGTGAGGACCTGGGCGCTGTCGCCCACGGCCTGCCGTACGGCCACCGGGTCCGCCGTGACCGCCAGCTGGTGGACCGGAGGGGACAGTTCGGCGGCGCGGGCGTCGGTGAAGAACACGGCGTTCTCGAAACCGCGGGAGGTCAGGGTGCCGACGACGCGTACGGTGCCCCGGTCGGTGCGGAGCCGTTGGCCGGGGCGGGCCCAGTCGCCGGTGACGGCTGCCTCGTCGGCGGTGCGGGGCGCGCGGCCGGTGGCGAGGTCGTAGGGGGCGAACGTGGCGGTGGACCAGGGGTGGCCGACGAGGTCGGCGGGGGCGTCCGCGGTGCGTACGGGGAAGGAGCGGTCCGCGACGGCGGGGCCCAGCTTCCGCAACGCCTCGACCGTTGCGGCGGGTACCGGGCGCGGGTGGGCGAGCCGGGACGTGCGCTCGCCGTTCGGGGTCGGTACGCGCAGGGTGTCCTGGCCCTTGACGACGACCGGGGCGGCGGCGAAGCGTTCGGGGCCGCGCTCCGGGGCGGCGGCCGAGGAGGCCAGGGCCAGGCCCATCACCGTGAGCAGGGCCACGCCCAGCGAGAGCGCGACGAAGCTGCCGGTGAAGGTGACCCAACGGGTGCGCAGGGTGCGGAGGGTGACGCTCAGCATGGCAGGGCCTCGGGGTGGGTTGGTGTGTGGGTGGCGGTGGGCTTCGGGTGCGGCGGGGGCGCGGCGGTGGGCTTCGGGTGGGGTGTGTGTGCGGCAGTGGTCTCGGGGTGGGTGGTGAGCACGGCGGTGGCTTTCGAGCGGGGCGGGGACGCGGCTGTGGTTTCGGGGAGGGTTGTGCGGGTGCGGGTGCGGGTGCGGGTGGGGGTGGGCTTCCGGCGGGGTCTGTTGGGGGTGGGCTTCCGGCGGGGTCTGTGCGTTCCGGTGGTTTTCGGGCGGGTCATGCGCACGGCGCGGCCTCCAGGCGGGTCATGCGGGCCGCGACGGACTCGGCGTCCGGGTCGGTCAGTTCGCCGTGGACGCGGCCGTCGACGAGGAAGAGCACGCGGTCGGCGTACGCGGCGGCGACCGGGTCGTGCGTGACCATGACGACCGTCTGGCCCTCGCGGTCGACGATGCCGCGCAGCAGCTCCAGCACCTCACGGCCGGTCCGGGTGTCCAGGGCCCCGGTCGGTTCGTCGCCGAACAGCACCTCGGGGCGGGTGATCAACGCCCGGGCCAGGGCGACGCGTTGCTGCTGGCCGCCGGAGAGCTGCGAGGGTCGGTGCCGGGCCCGGTCGGCGAGGCCGACCTGCTGGAGCGCCTGGCGCACCCGGGCCTTCGGGACGCGGCGGCCGGCCAGGCGCAGGGGCAGGGCCACGTTCTGCTCGGCGGTCAGCGAGGGCAGCAGGTTGAACGCCTGGAAGACGAACCCGACGCGCTCGCGGCGCAGCAGGGTCAGCCGCCGTTCGCTCAGGCCGGTCAGTTCCGTGCCGCCGAGGGTGACCGAGCCGGAGGTGGGCCGGTCCAGGCCCGCGGCGCACTGGAGCAGGGTGGACTTGCCGGAGCCGGAGGGGCCCATGACGGCGGTGAAGGTCCCGTAGGGGAACGAGAGCGACACCCCGTCGAGTGCGGTGACGGCTCCGTACGTCCTGGTGACCGAGTCCAGCTGGATGGCGTTCAATGTCTCTGCCTCACGTCGATTGACCGGGCTCCAAGGACATCGCGCGGAGGCGGTCCGGCGCAGTGCGGCGGGGCCTAGACCTGGGGTAGGGCCAGGCATACCCCCCGGCCTCCGTCTGAGCCCATGGCAGGGCCCCCGACCGGCTTCTACGGTGATCCCCATGCACTCTCGGAACGTGTGGCAGGCCCTGTCCCGCCCCGGCTATGCGCTGTCGGCGTGGCCCTGGCGGTCCGCCGGGTATCTGCTCACCGGCACGGTGACCGGAGTCGTAGTACTCGTGGGCATCGTGCTGTCGGCGGTCGCGGGCGGGGTGCTCGCGCTCGCGCTGGTGGGGCTGCCGCTGCTCCTGTGCACGGTCCTGGCGGGGATACCGGTGGCGGCGCTGGAGCGGCTCCGGCTGCGGCTGGTCGACCCGGAGCCCGCGCCCGACCCGCACGAGCCGCCCGGTGACCCGGGCCTGCGGGCCTGGCTGACGACCCGGCTGCGGGAACGGGCCACCTGGCGGGAGTTCGGCCACGCCCTGCTGTTCGCGGGGCTGCTGTGGCCGGTCGACGCCCTCGCGCTCGCCGTCGGCCTGCTGTGCCCCTTGACGGTGGTGGCCACGCCGGTGTTCCTGGCGGCCTTCGATGAGGCGAAGGTGCTCAAGGTGTGGCTCGTCACCACCTGGCCGGCCGCTTTCGGGTTCGCCCTCCTCGGGCTGGTGCTCCTCGTTCTGGGCGCCTATCTGCTGGGCGTCGTGGCCGGGGCCCGGGCCGGGCTGACGCGGCTGCTGATCGCGCCGCGCGAGGACGGTCTGGGCGCCAGGGTGGTCGAACTGGCCCGGTCCCGGGTGCGGTTGGTGGACGCCTTCGAGGCGGAACGGCGGCGTATCGAGCGCGATCTGCACGACGGGGCACAGCAGCGGCTGGTCGCCCTGACGATGACGCTCGGCCTGGCCCGGCTCGACGTCCCGCCCGGCCCGCTGGCCGACCAGCTCGCCAAGGCCCACGAGGAGGCGGGCACGGCCCTCGCGGAACTGCGCGAGCTCATCCAGGGCATCCACCCCAAGGTCCTCGCCGACTACGGCCTGGAGGCCGCCGTCGCCGACGCCGCCGACCGCTCGGCCGTGCCCGTGGACGTCGATCTGGAGCTGCCCGGGCGGCTCTCCCAGGCGGTCGAGGCCGCCGCGTACTTCGTGGTGTGCGAGGCGCTCGCCAACGTGGGCCGGCACAGCGGCGCGAGCCGGGCGGAGGTGAGCGGCGGGCACCGCGACGGCCGGCTGTTCCTCCTGGTCCGCGACGACGGGTGCGGGGGTGCGCGGGCCGGTGCGGGCAGCGGGCTGACCGGACTCGCCGACCGGGTGTCGGTGCTCGATGGCAGACTCTCCCTGTCCAGCCCGCCCGGCGGACCGACCCTGCTGCGTGTGGAGATCCCCTGTGACCCTGAGAGTTGACCGGCCGTGACGCTGCGAGCCGAACGGCCGCTGCGTGTGGTCCTGGCCGAGGACAGCGTGCTGTTGCGGGACGGGCTCGTCGGGCTGCTCGGCCGTTGCGGACACCAGGTGGTCGCCGCCGTGGGGGACGCCGAGGCGCTGGTCGCGGCGGTCGGGGAGCACGCGCCCGACGTGGTCGTGACGGACGTACGGATGCCGCCCGGCTTCCAGGACGAGGGCCTGCACGCGGCCGTGCGGCTGCGCCAGGAGCGGCCCACGCTGCCCGTCCTGGTCCTCAGCCAGTACGTGCAGCGCCGGTACGCCGCCGAGCTGCTGGACTCCGGCGACGGCACGGGGGTCGGCTATCTGCTCAAGGACCGTGTGGGCCAGGTCGAGGAGTTCGTCGAGGCGCTCGGCGAGGTGGCCGACGGCGGCACGGTCGTCGACCCCGAGGTCGTACGGCAGTTGCTGCGCCGCCGCCGCGACCCGCTGGAGCGGCTCACCCCGCGCGAGCGTGAGGTGCTGGCCCTGATCGCGCAGGGCAGGTCCAACAGCGCGATCGCCCGCGAACTGGTCGTCTCCGAAGCGGCCGTGGGCAAACACATCTCCGGCATCCTCATGAAGCTCGACCTGCCCCCGGCGGACGAGACCCACCGCCGGGTGCTGGCGGTGCTGGCGTATCTGCGGGCCTAGGGCGGCCCCGACAGGTCGGCGGGAGGCCCCAAGGCCCGTGTGCCGTACGCGCGTTGTATAAAACCAGCGAGTTGGTTTCATGGCGCCGCCATCGAGCCCTCCAGGGGAGCCACCGGTGACCAAACAGGACCGGGCCGTCCGGACCCGTCTCGCGCTGATCCGGTCGGCGGCCGGGCAGTTCGAGGCACGGGGATACGTCCAGGCCAACCTGGCGGAGATCAGCGCGGGGGCCGGGGTCAGCTCGGGAGCGCTGCACTTCCACTTCGCGAATAAGGCCGCTGTCGCCGAGGCCGTCGAGCATGTGGCGGCCCGTGCCCTGCGCCGGGCGGCGGCCCGGGCCCGCGACGGCTGCGCCCTGTAGCGCCTCGTGGACGTCACGCACCAGGTCGGCCGGCTGGTGTGCGCCGACAGCGTGGCGCGGGCGGGGTTGCGGCTGAACTCCGAGGCGGCCGCCGGGCGGGTGCGGGATCTGCGCCAGGAGTGGCGGGAGTGCGTGGACGACCTGCTCGCCGAGGCGGAGCGCAGGGGCGAACTCGCCGCAGGTGTGCCGCCGCACCGCACCGGCGCCGTCGTCCTCGCCGCCACGACCGGCATCGAGGTGCTGGCCCGCGAGGACCACGGCCGGCTCACCCGCCCCTCGCTGACCGACCTGTGGCGGCTGCTCCTGCCCTGTGTGGCCGCGCCGCACCTGGCCGGCGCGCTGGATCCGGCGGGGACCTGTCCGGACCTCGTGGATCCCGGCCACGTGGAGACGTGTCTGTCCGTGGCCAACATTCTGTGAAGCAGTGGCCAAAACAAACCGGACGCCAAGTTTTTTCGGTGGCCGGATCGCACCATGGTTCCCCAGCCCCTGGACCAAGGAGCGAAGTGTCATGGCACAGCAGGCCTGCCCCTTCCTGACGATCGACCCGTCAGGCCAGGACCTCTACGGCGAGATAGCCCGGATCCGTGACCAGGGCCCGGCCGTCGAAGTGGAACTCCCCGGCGGTGTACGGGCGTGGTGGATCAACGGCCTGGAGCTGAACAAGCGGCTCCTGGCCGGCCCCGAGACGAGCAAGGACGCCTTCCAGCACTGGCCCGCCTGGATCAACGGGGACATCTCCCGCACCTGGCCGCTCGCGATCTGGGTCTCGGTGCGCAACATGGTCACCGCCTACGGCACCGACCACAGCCGGTTGCGCAAGCCGATGGCCGCCGCCTTCACCAAGCGGCGCGTCGAGGCGCTGCTCCCACGCGTCCAGGAGATCGTCGACCGGGCACTGGACGACCTGGAGCGGATCCCGGAGGGCGAAGTCGTCGACCTGCGGGCGGCGTTCGCGGCATCGGTGCCGCACGAGGTGGTGTGCGAACTCTTCGGCGTACCGGCCGGTGAGGACGGTCCGCGCGGGGCCCTCCACCGCATCATCGGCCGCTTCTTCGACACGGCGATCTCCCTGGAGGACGCCCAGGCCAACGGGGTCGAGCTCTACGGCACACTCACCGCGTTCCTCCAGGACAAGCGCGAGCACCCGGCCGACGACCTGACGACGGCCCTCATCGCCGCCCGCGACGAAGGAAGCCTCAGCGAACAGGAGTTGATGGACAACCTGATCCTGCTGCTCACCGCGGGCTTCGAGACCACCGTCAACCTCATCGACAACACCGTGCACAGCCTGCTCGCCCACCCCGACCAGCTCGAACTGGTCCGCTCCGGGCGGGCGACCTGGGAGGACGCCCTCGAGGAGTCGCTGCGCCTCGAAGCGCCGGGCGCCATGTCAGGGCTGCGCTACGCCGTCGAGGACATCGAGATCGAGCCGGGTCTGACGATCCCGAAGGGCGATCCGCTCGTGGTCTCCTTCGCCGGTGCCGGACGCGACCCCGAGCGGCATGGCCCGGACGCCGGACGGTTCGACCTCACCCGCGCCACCAGCCGCGACCATGTGTCCTTCGGCCACGGAGTGCACCACTGCCTGGGCCGGCCGCTGGCCATGGCCGAGGCGACGGCGGCCCTGACGTCCCTGTTCGGCCGTTTCCCGCGACTGGCCCTGGCCGATCCGTCCCGCCCGCCGAAGCGGCTGCGCTCCATCATCTCGACGGGGCACGAGGAACTGCCCGTACTGCTGCACGGCCCCCGTCCCGAAGAAGGGGAGACGGTCAGGAAGCCGGCCGGTCTCTGAGATAGGAGCGGTACCAGGGCGCCGCCCGCGTGAAGGTCGCCGCGAAGCCCTCGCCGGGCGAGCAGTCGAGGTCCTTCCAGAAGGCGTCGTCCACGAACCAGTGGTCGACCGTGAGCATGCCGAGGTGATGGAGGGCGAGCGGTGTCCCGGCGGCCCGGTCCAAGGCGGTGGCGACATCCACCGAGGCACCGGCGCCGGGCACCTCCAACTGGGAGCTCACGGCTCCGAGCAGGTCCGCGACCGCGACCGGCTCGGGGTGGTTGACGTGGTGCACACCGCCGCCGTGCGCCGGGGACAGGGCCGCGGCCACCACCGCACGGCCCAGGGTGCCGACGTCGATCATCGACTGGAGCGCCGCGCAGCTGGTCAGGGTCGCCGACAACTCGCCGAGCAGCCACACCAGTCCGGGGACGACCCAGCGGTCGCCCTCGCCGTAGACGAGGTGCGGCCGCAGTACCAGGCCGCCCGCGTCGAGGACGTGCCGTTCGGCGGCGGCCCGGGTGCGGCTGGTGGCCGACGCGGGCGCGATCGGCACCTCCCCGGGGCGTACGCCGCGGAAGGGGCCCCGGCCGTACACGGCGGCCGTGCTCACGTACACGATCCGGCCCACCCCGGAGCGCACGGCGTCCTCGACCAGGGCCCGCGTGCCCAGGTCGTTGACGGCCTCGACGGTCTCGGCGTCGCCGCTGATCCGGGTGGCGCAGTGCACCAGGACGTCGGCGCCCGCGCAGACGCCGCGCAGGGAGGCCGGGTCGGCGAGGTCGCCGTGGACGGATTCGGGGCCGGTCGGGATCGGCCGGGACAACCGCCGTACGCGCACACCGGGTTGCCGATGTGCGACTGCGGCCACCTGGCTGCCGACGAAGCCGCTCGCGCCCGTGATCAGAAGGTCGGCCGTCACGACAGCGACCGTACCCGGGCGGGCCGTGCGGAGGTCAGCGTTGCGGTGAAGACGGACTTGCCGTCCTGCCGCCCCGAGACCCGCACGGTCACCTCCGCCGAGTCCGTGCCGAGCACCTCGGTCTCCAGCCGGCAGGGGCTGTGCAGCTCGGCGTACCGGGCGAAGGTGGCCGTCATCGAGCTGGGCAGGAACGGGTGCCGGCCGGTCGCGGCGGTCGCGGCCTGGCGGGCCGCCTCGAACAGGGTCATGCCCGGCACATGGTCGTTGGGGCGGGGGAAGAGGACCGGGTGGCGGGTGTCCACGCGCAGCAGCCAGACACCGGGGCGGTCGCCGGGGGCGAGGACCACGTCCTCGGCGCGGGAGCGGCCGGCGAGCTCGGGCGCGATGCCCTCCAGCAGCGGCACCGGAGTCTCCAGGGCGGCCAACTGCCGCTCGCGCAGACGGCGGTAGGCGAGCGGCGAGGTGCAGCCGGTGCTGCCGGTGCCGCGGGCGACGAAGCGTCCCGCGCGGCGGAACTCCATCGTGGTCCGCATGCTGCTCAGGCCGCGACCGCGGCGGCGTACCTCGGAGCACACGACGTCGATGTCGACCGGTTCGGCGGCGTCCGACAGCGGGAGCGCGGACGGGTCGGCCCGGACCGTCAGGTCCCACATCACGAAGTGGGTGTCGGCCGGGGCGCCGTACTCGGCGTGGGCGAGCACCATCGAGGCCTGCCGCAACGTTTCGCCGACGACCATCGTGTCCTGGTGGCGGTCGTCCACGGGGCCGAAGAAGGGGTGGGCGGCCGGCCAGTGCGCGGTGAAACGGAAGCGGCCGTCGGATATCCGGCGCCACCGGGTGGGGAAGACGTCGGCGGCGGTGGTGCGGTGGGCGAGGTGGGTGGTGACGGTGGTGTGTGGGGCGAGGTCGGGGGTGACGGTGGTGTGTGGGGCGAGGTCGGGGGTGACGGCGGTGTGCTGGGCGAGGTCGGGGGTGACGGTGGTGTGGGGCCCGCGCCCGGCTTGTGGCGCGTTCTCGACGGCCGCAACGGTTCTGTTTGCCGGACGGGCCTCGCGTCCGGTCTGATCGTCCTTGGGTGCGCTTAAAGGCCCTGTCTGCGGCATGAGAACCCCCAGGATCGGCTGCCTGGCTGCGGTCTGTTTGACTTGGACGTTTGACTAAGATACGGACGAGCCGGTTTTTTTCAAAGGGTGAGCCAAGCCGCCGGGACAGGCCCTCGAGCCCCCGCTGCACAGTGACTTCACAGGGATCGACGGAGATCAGGAGGCACCCGATGGCGCGACAGGAGCGCGCGATCCGCACCCGGCGGACCATCCTGGAGGCGGCGGCGGCCGTCTTCGACGAACGCGGCTACACCTCGGCGACCATCGGAGAGATCCTGGACCGGGCGGGCGTCACCAAGGGCGCGCTGTACTTCCATTTCGGCTCCAAGGAGGAGCTCGCGATCGGGGTGTTCGAGGAACAGCTCGCGATCACCCTTCCGCCGCAGTCCAGCAAACTCCAGGAACTCGTCGACTCCGGTCTGGTGCTGGCCCGCCGGCTGCGGTCCGAGCCGCTGGTGCGGGCCAGTGTGGGGCTCGCCCTCGACCAGGGGGCCATGGACCTCGACCGCACCCAGGCCTTCGGGATGTGGTTCGACCAGAACGTGCAGCGGCTGGCCGAGGCCAAGACGCAGGGCGAACTGCTGCAGCACGTCGACGTGGCGGAGACGGCCGAGCTGCTGGTCGGCAGCTTCTCGGGGGTGCAGCTGCTCTCCCAGCTGCGCTGCCAGCGGCGGGATCTGGAACGCCGGGTCGTGGTGATGTTCGAACACTTCCTGCCGAGCATCTGCGTGCCCGCGGTACTGGCCCGGCTCGACGTCTCGGTGGAGCGGGCGGAGCGGGTGCTGGCCGAGGGCGCGGAGGTGGCGGAAGGGCGGGTGCTGCCCGCTCCCGCGTGAGGTCTCCAGAGCCGGAGGTTGTCCACAGCCGGGGAGTTGTCCACAGGGCCTGCCGCGTTTCAGCCGCCCGGATGTACGGTCGGGAACGAGTTGATGTTCGAGCGCGTGCGGGGGAGGCGGTTGGGATGACCAAGGCTGATGTGGGGGCCGAGGGTATGGCGGCGGGCGGGACGGACCGTCGGCTGCCCCGGGTGCGCGGCTTCGCCGACTGGCCGGCCGAGGGCTCGCCCAAGGACGAGGGCAAGGCTCTGCGCAAGCGGATCCCGCGCGGCGCGCACTCCCTGCTCGACCTGGACGCGGCCCGGCCCGACGCGGTGAGCGCGGTCGAGGAGTCCGGCCGCGGCCGGCTCCCCGAACTCACGCCGATCCGGGTCGGCCGCATGGCCGCCACCCCGTTCGCGTTCCTGCGCGGCGCGGCGGGCCTCATGGCCTACGACCTGGCGCGCACCCCCATGACCCGGATCCGGGCCCAGATCTGCGGTGACGCCCACGCGGCCAATTTCGGCCTGTACGCAGACGCGCGCGGCGGCCTCGTCATCGATCTGAACGACTTCGACGAAACGGTGCACGGCCCCTGGGAGTGGGACCTCAAGCGCCTCGCGGCCTCCCTGGTGCTCGCGGGCCGGGAGGCGGGAGCGGACGAGGACCGGTGCCGCAAGGCGGCGTACGACGCGGTGGGCGCCTACCGCCGCACCATGCGGCTGCTGGCCAAGCTCCCGGTGCTGGACGCGTGGAACGCGATCGCGGACGAGGAGCTCGTCTCCCACACGGACGCCCATGACCTGGTCGGCACGCTGGAGCGGGTCTCCGAGAAGGCCCGCCACAACACGAGCGGCCGTTTCGCGGCCAAGTCGACGGAGGCCACGGAGAGCGGAGGACGCCGGTTCGTCGACGCCCCGCCGGTGCTGCGGCGCGTCCCGGACGCGGAGGCCGCGGCGGTGGCCGCGTCCCTGGAGGAGTACGCCGGGACCCTGCCGGAGGACCGCCGCCCGCTGCTCGCCCGGCACGCGGTGCACGACGTGGCGTTCCGCGTCGTCGGCACCGGCAGCGTCGGTACCCGGTCCTACGTCGTGCTGCTCCTGGACCACCGGGGCGAGCCGCTGGTGCTCCAGGTGAAGGAGGCGCGTGCCTCGGCGCTGGTGCCGCATCTGGTGACGGCCGGTTTCGAGGCGCCGGAGCCGGTGCACGAGGGCCGGCGGGTCGTGCTGGGCCAGAAGCGGATGCAGGTCGTCAGCGACATCCTGCTGGGCTGGACGACGGTCGACGGGTTCCCCTTCCAGGTCCGCCAGTTCCGCAACCGCAAGGGCAGCGTCGATCCGGCCGCGCTGGCCGCCGACCAGATGGACGACTACGGCCGGATGACCGGCGCGCTCCTGGCCCGGGCGCACGCCCACAGCGCCGATCCTCGCCTCATCGCCGGGTACTGCGGCAAGGGCGAGGAACTGGACGAGGCGATGGCGGGATTCGCCGTGGCCTACGCGGACCGCACCGAGGCGGATCACGCGGATCTGGTGGCGGGGGTGCGGGCGGGGAAGATCGCCGCGGAGACGGGAGTGTGACCCGCTGTTGTCCCTGTGCCCCCTGTCCCTGTGTCCCCTGTGACCCCTGAGGCCCTTGAGGCCCTTGAGGCCCTTGAGGTGCTTCTGGCATGTGGCCGTCCGGGGCGCGGGGGCGGGCGCGGTGTGGCCTAGGCTGGTCGGGTGACGACCCCGGAAGCTGAGCAGGGCGGTGGCGGCGCCGATGAGGAACGGGTGACGCCCGAGGGCGACGCGGCCCGTGCCGAAGGTGACGCGGCGCGGCCCGAGGAGCGGCTCGAGCGGGCCGTGCGAGCCGCCGAGCAGGCGTTGATCGAGTACGAGATCGCGGTGGAGACCTTCCGCGTGGAGGTCGAGAACTTCTCCCGGCTGCACGAACAGAAGCTCGGACCGCTGTACGCCCGGCTCGAGGACCTCGACGCCCGGATCCTCGAGGCCAGGGCCGCTCGCAGCGGTGACCCCGACGACCTGAGGCGCGCGGAGGAGGCCAGGTCGAGGCTGGCGCCGATCCCGGGCGTCGAGGAGCTGCTGCACGGCTGGATGGACGACAGCGGCCTGTTCCCGGAGGCCGTGGCGATGCTCACGGACCAGGCGGTGCGGCCCCCGCAGCGGGTCCGGCCCAGCGAGGAGGCCCGCAAGCTCTACCGGGACCTGGCCCGCAAGGCGCACCCGGACCTGGCCCAGGAGGAGAAGGAGCGCGAGCGGCGCGAGGAGTTCATCACCCGGGTCAACGCCGCCTACGCCCGCGGTGACGCCGCGGAGCTGCGCGAACTCGCCGAGGAGTGGGCCAAGGGGCCCGAGCTGAAGCGGGGCCCGAGCCGCGCCGAGGAGCTCTACAACCGCCTGGAGTGGCTCGCCCAGCGCAAGGAACTGCTCGCCCTGCTCGCCAAGGAGCTGGAGGAGAGCGCGATCGGCCATATGCTCCAGCTGGCCCCGGACGACCCGGACCGGCTTCTGGACGAGATCGGACAGCAGCTGCGCACCCAGGTCACCGAGCGGGAGACGGAGCTGGCCACGCTGCTCGGCGAGGGCTGAGGCGTGGTGGCCGGGCCGCGAGGGCTGAGCGGCGAGGGCTCGGCCGCTGGGGCTTGGCCGCTGGGACTGAGCCGCTGGGACTGAGCCGCGTCCCGTCCGGCCCGTGGGGCGGGTCGGGTAGCGTCGGAGGCATGAGTTTTGGAGCTGGTGTGCCCACGGTCGAGGTCGGGAACCTCAAGGACGGCGACTTCCTGCTGGACGTCCGGGAGGACGACGAGTGGAAGGCCGGTCACGCCGAAGGGGCGCTGCACATCCCCATCAGCGAGTTCGTCGCGCGGTACGGCGAGCTGACCGAGGCCGCCCCCCAGGACGGCCGCGTCCATGTGATCTGCCGCTCCGGCGGCCGTTCCGCCCAGGTCACGATGTACCTGGCCCAGCAGGGCGTCGACGCCGTGAACGTCGACGGCGGCATGCAGGTGTGGGAGGCGGCGGGCCGTCCCGTGGTGACGGACGACGGGCAGCAGGGATTCGTCCTGTAGCGCGTCCCGTTTCGGGCGTTCAGGCCAGCGGGTGTGCCGCCAGCAGGTCGCCCAGGGCCTCCTCGTGTGCCGCGGCCGGGCCGAGCGACAGCTCCAGGTGCTTGGCCCAGGCGTGGTAGCGGTGCAGGGGGTAGTCGACGTCGGCGCCGAACCCGCCGTGCAGATGCTGCGCGGTCTGCACGACCCGGCGTACGCCCTCCGCCGCCCAGATCTTGGCGACGGCGACGTCACCGGCGGGGGGAAGCGCGCCGGGTGACCCCGTGGCGATCCGCCACGCGGCCTGCCACAGCGTGACCTCCATCGCGCGCAGATCGATGTAGCGGTCGGCGGCCTGTACGGCGACGGCCTGGAAGGTGGCGATCGGGAACCCGAACTGTTCCCGTTCGCTCGTGTACTCCCCGGTCATCCGCAGCACGCGCTCCCCGAGCCCGAGCGCCAGCGCGCACGTCCCGGTGGCCAGCAGGTTCCGCAGCCACTCCCACGCCCCGTCGGCGTCGATCACGTCCCGGGCGGTGAGCCGGGCCGACTCCAGCCGGAGCTCGCCGAGCCGCTCACCGCTGGTGGAGAACTGCTCGGCGAGGACGGCCCCGGGGTGCTCGCGGGGCACCAGGGCCAGGACGGTCCGGCCGGTCGCGGTGTGGGCGGGTACGACCGTGACGTCCGCGTCGTAGGCCCATGGCACGGCCGTCTGCACCCCGTCCAGCACCCAGGCCTCGCCGTCCTGCCGTGCGGTCACGGCCAGCTCGGCCGGGTCGTGGCCGGTGCGGCCGTGCGCGGCGACGGTCAGCACGATCTCGCCCCGCCCGGCCCGGGCGAGCAGGGCGGACTTCGCCTCGTCGCCGGCGAAGGCCTGGACGGCCGCCGCCGCCGCGCTGTTCTCCAGCAGCGGCACCCTGGCCAGCACCTGGGCCGACTCCCGCAGCACCAGACACAGCGCGACGGCGTCCAGGCCGGCCCCGCCGTACCGCTCGTCGAGCAGCAGGCTCAGCAGATCCGCGTCGGCTAGCCGGGCCCACAGGGCGCGGTCGTGGGTGTCGGCGACGGCGCCGGGGGTGAGCGCGGGGCTGGGCACGGCGTCCGGGGCGACCCCGGCGAACACGCCCTTCGCCGCCTCGGCCGCCGCCTGCTGCTCCTCGGTGAAGGTGAAGTCCACGGTGCCTGTCCTTCCGGGCCGATCCCGTTGAGCTGACGGGGCGTCAAGATAGAACAGGTTCTAGAAGAAGGGAATGGGTGTACGGGCGGGCGCCGTAGGGTGTCACTCCTGCCGTACGGTCGGCTTCCGCGGGTCGCCTTCCGTGCGGTCGGCTTCCGCGGTGTGGCGACGGCCACGGCCGGGACCGGCGGACAGGGGCTGTGCCGGGGTGGGTGGCCTGAGTACCGTGCCCGTGCCGACGCCGCGCGGTGGCGATGGTGGCATGCGGGCGGTTCGACGGACCGGGATCTGGAACGGGGCGGAATTGGACGCGTACGACGAGGGCTCGAACGCCCGGCGCGGGCCGGACGGCCCGCCCGGCCCGTCCGGGCTCGCCGAGCCGGGTCCGCCCGACCCGTCCCGCTCCGGCATCGCCGCGCTCTCCCTCCCGTATCAGATCGGTGTCGCGGTGGCGCTCGCGGTCGTCGCGATCGGCGTCTGTGTGCATATCGCGATGACGTTCCTGCACGTGGCGCCGGCGAATACGGTCACCAAGGAGCACGGCAGGGCCGTGGACGACTGGATCTACCCGGAGTTCGAGCAGAACTGGAAGCTCTTCGCCCCGAACCCGCTCCAGCAGGACATCTCGATCCAGGCCAGGGCCGAGGTCCGCGGGGCGGACGGCGAGCAGCTGAGCACCGGCTGGTACGACCTGTCCGCGGAGGACGGCCGGGCCATCGACGGCAATCTGCTGCCCAGCCACACACAGCAGAACGAGCTGCGCCGCGCCTGGGACTTCTTCACCGCCACGCACGACAGCGAGAGCCGCCCGGTCGGCCTGCGCGGCTCGCTCTCCGAGTCGTATCTGCGCCGGATCGTGGTGCTGCGCCTCCACCGCGACGACGCGGCGGGCGCCTCGGCCGGGGACGGCGGTGTGATCGAGCGCGTCCAGGTCCGTTCCCGCACCACCAACGTGCCCCCGCCGGAGTGGAGCCGGGAGAAGGTGTCCACGACGCCGTCCTACCGGGAGCTGCCCTGGTGGCCGGTGCCGCGCGACGAGGCCCGGGGAGGCGTGCGGTGAACGGCTTCTCGCTGGCCGTCTCGCGTGGCATCGCCCGGGTCACCGAGGCC
This sequence comes from Streptomyces sp. NPDC050546, assembly GCF_044457425.1. Taxonomy (NCBI): domain Bacteria; kingdom Bacillati; phylum Actinomycetota; class Actinomycetes; order Kitasatosporales; family Streptomycetaceae; genus Streptomyces; species Streptomyces sp. NPDC050546. The sequence continues at coordinate 199,722 of NZ_JBITGX010000009.1, read as the reverse complement.
GCCCTCGGCCCGTACCAGACGGCCGTGATCCGTATCGGCTTCAGCGCGACCTGGCTGCTGTTCCTGCTGCGCGAGCTGCCCCACCGCCATGAGCTCTACGGTCCCGACGGGCCCTGGAGCTGGGGTCTCGCCGAGCAGCTGATCGGGACCAACAAGGCCTTCACCACCCTGATGTGGTCGGACGGCGGGCTCTGGTTCGAGTTCGTCTACGCGCTCGCGATCCTGTCCAGCGCCCTGCTGCTGCTGGGCTGGCGCACCCGCACCATGTCGGTGCTGTTCATGGTCGGTGTGCTGTCGCTGCAGAACCGCAGCGTCTTCATGGGCGACGGCGGCGACAACGTGCTGCACCTGATGTCGATCTACCTGGTCTTCACGCGCTGCGCCCAGGTGTGGTCGCTGGACGCCCGGCGGGCCTCGCGCGCCCGGGACGTCCGGGCGCGCGGCGAGCGGGTCACTGACCGGACCGGCCCGGCCTTGTGGGGCGTACTCGGGGCCGTGCTGCTCGCGGCGACCCTGGCCGGCCGGATGGACGGCGACGACCTGCTGATACCCGTGCTGCTGTGGACCGTGTGGGCGGCGCAGGCCCTGTGGTGGCTGGCCGGGCGCCGCGTAAAGTCCGGCGAACCGCGGATCCTGCTCGACGTCGTCGCCAACATCGTGCACAACGGCGCCCTGCTCGTGATCATGGCCGAGGCGTGCCTGATCTACGCGACGGCCGGCTGGTACAAGATCCAGGGCTCCCGCTGGCAGGACGGCACCGCCGTCTACTACCCGCTCCACCTGGAGTACTTCTCGCCCTGGCCATCCCTCGCCGACCTGCTGTCCTCCAGCGGCACGATGGTGATGCTCGTGACCTACGGGACGGTCCTCGTGCAGGTCGCCTTCCCGTTCACCCTGTTCAACCGGCGGGTGAAGAACGTCCTGCTGGCGCTCATGATCACCGAGCACGCCGTGATCGCGGTCGTTCTGGGGCTGCCGTTCTTCTCGCTGGCGATGATCGCGGCGGACGCGGTGTTCCTGCCGACGTCCTTCCTGCGCCGCCTGGGCGGCTGGTCGGCACGCGCGCGTGACCGGCTGCTTCGCCGGCGCGGCGGGCGCGTGCCGGTGCCCGAGCAGCACGACCCCGAGGGCTCCCGGGTCACGCACGTAGGCTTCGGGGCATGACCGACCCCGTCACCGTCTGGCACCGGCTCGCCGGTGGCACCGTCCTGCTCGACGGCTTCCACGCTCTCAAGCACGCGGTGCGGTTCGGCGCCGAGGTGCCGGTGGCGGTCACCGCCGACCGGGCGGCCGCACTCGCCCTCGCCGACGAGCTGGCCCCGGACGTGCGGGACGCGCTGGGCACGCTGCTCACGGAGGTGCCGTACGAGACGTACGCGTCGTTCGTGCCGCGCCCGCACCCCACCGCCGTGGCAGCGCTCGCCGTGCGCCCCTCTCGTGAGTCCAACCTCGCGCGGCTTGCGCGCACGCCCCGCACCACCCCGGTCGTGGTTCTCGACAATCCGCGCAACCTGGGCAACGCCGGGGCGGTGATCCGCCTGGCCGCCGGCTTCGGCGCGACGGGTGTGGTGACGACCGGGACGGTCGACCCCTGGCATCCGACGGTCGTACGCGGCGGGGCGGGCCTGCACTTCGCGACGGCGGTGGAACGGCTGGAGGTCCCCGACCTGCCGCCCGGCCCGCTGTTCGCCCTCGACCCCGAGGGCGACGACATCCGGGGCGTCAAGCTCCCGGACGACGCCGTCCTCGCGTTCGGCTCGGAACGCACGGGCCTGTCGACGGAACTACGCGCGCGTGCGGACCACCTGCTGTCCCTGCCGATGCGTCCGCAGGTCAGCAGCTACAACTTGGCGACGAGTGTGGCGATGACGCTGTACCACTGGAGCTGCGGAAGTTTCTAGGCCTCCCGCCGCACCTCCACCACCCGGAACCGGTTGGCGACGAACGCCCCGTCACACAGCGCCGCACTGGCAGCCGGGTTCCCTCCCGACCCATGGAAGTCGGAGAACGCGGCCGTCTGGTTCACATACACCCCGCCCGTCAGATTCAGCGACAACTGCGCCGCCTCCTCCAGACAGGCCTCCCGCACGTCCTGCTCGACCTCCGGGTCGGTCGTGTACGCCCCGACGGTCATCGCGCCCTTCTCGCGGACGGTCCGCCGCAGCAACTCCACCGCGTCCGAGGCCGAGTCGACGGCGACGGCGAAGGACACCGGCCCGAAGCACTCGCTCATGTACGCGGCCTCGTCGTCCGGCTTGGCCCCGTCCAGCTTCACGATCACCGGCGTCCGCACGACCGCAGCCGGGAAGTCGGGGTTGGTGATCTCACGGGACGCCAGGGCGACCTCGCCGAGACCCGCCGCGGCCTCAAGACGCGCCTTCACGTCCGGGGTGACGATCGCACCGAGCAGCGCGTTCGCCCGGGCGTCGTCGCCGAGCAGGCCGTCGACCGACCTGGCGAGGTCGGCGACCACCTCGTCGTAGGACTTGGGGCCCTGGTCCGTGGAGATGCCCTCCCGGGGGACGAGCAGGTTCTGCGGGGTCGTGCACATCTGGCCGCTGTACAGGGACAGCGAGAACGCCAGGTTGGAGAGCATGCCCTTGTAGTCGGCCGTGGAGTGGACGACGACGGTGTTGACGCCGGCCTTCTCCGTGTAGACCTGCGCCTGGCGGGCGTTGGCCTCCAGCCAGTCGCCGAACTCGGTCGAGCCCGTGTAGTCGATGATCCGGATCTCGGGGCGTGTCGCCAGGGTCTTGGCGATGCCCTCGCCGGGGCGCTCGGCGGCCAGCGCTACCAGGTTCGGGTCGAAGCCCGTCTCGGCGAGCACCTCGCGCGCGACCTGCACGGTGAGGGCGAGCGGCAGCACCGCGCGCGGGTGGGGCTTGACCAGGACCGCGTTGCCCGTGGCGAGGGAGGCGAACAGGCCCGGGTAGCCGTTCCACGTCGGGAAGGTGTTGCAGCCGATCATCAGGGCGATGCCGCGCGGGACCGGCGTGAACTGCTTGTTCATCGCCAGCGGGTCGCGCTTGCCCTGCGGCTTGGTCCACTCCGCGTTGTCGGGCGTGCGCACCTGCTCCACGTACGCGTACGCCACCGCCTCCATGCCGCGGTCCTGGGCGTGCGGCCCGCCCGCCTGGAACGCCATCATGAACGCCTGGCCGGAGGTGTGCATGACCGCGTGCGCGAACTCGTGGGTCCGGTCGCTGACGCGCTTGAGGATCTCCAGGCAGACCACCGCGCGCTGCTCAGCGCCCGCGTCCCGCCAGGCCCGCTGTCCCGCCTTCATGGCGGGCAGCAGCACGTCGAGGTCCGCGTGCGGGTACGTCACGCCCAGGTCGACGCCGTACGGGGACGTCTCGCCGCCCACCCAGTCGTCGGTGCCGGGCTGGCCCAGGTCGAGTCGGGAGCCGAGCAGGGCGTCGAAGGCGGCCTTGCCCGCCGCCGCGTCCAGGCTGCCGTGCTCCCCGTAGGCCTTGGGGTGCTCGGGGTGCGGGGACCAGTACGCGCGCGTGCGGATCGCTTCCAGCGCCTGGTCGAGGGTGGACCGGTGCCGGGCGATCAGCTCGTGCGCCGAGAGTGCGGCGGTCATGGGTGACCAACTCCTCGTCTCAAGAACTCTTCGTCGAGTTCATGACCTGGGCAGAAACCTGGGCAGGAACACTCGGACACAGCTAGAGTAACCGAACGATCGGTCGGCTCAAGGGGGTCCGCCGCATCTGTGGAAAACCCCGTGCGGGAGGATCGCGCACATGACAGCACTCGACCTCAGCAGCCCCGTGGCCGTCGTCGGCACCGGCACCATGGGCCAGGGCATCGCCCAGGTCGCGCTGGTCGCGGGCCATCCCGTACGGCTGTACGACACCGTTCCCGGGCGGGCCCGGGAGGCCGCCGACGAGATCGGCGCGCGCCTGGACCGGCTCGTCGAGAAGGAGCGGCTCACCGGCGCCGACCGGGACGCCGCGCGCGCCCGGCTGCTGCCCGCCGAGGCCCTCGCCGAGCTCGCGGACTGCGCCCTGGTCGTCGAGGCGGTCCTGGAGCGCCTTGACGTCAAGCAGGACCTGTTCCGCGAGCTGGAGGGCATCGTCGCCGACGACTGCCTGCTCGCCACCAACACCTCGTCCCTGTCCGTCACCGCGATCGGCGGCGCCCTGCGCTCCCCCGGCCGTTTCGTCGGGCTGCACTTCTTCAACCCGGCGCCGCTGCTGCCGCTGGTCGAGGTCGTCTCCGGGTTCGCTACCGACGTCTCGTCGGCCACGCGCGCGTACGAGACCGCCCGCGCCTGGGGCAAGACGCCGGTCGCCTGCGCGGACACCCCCGGCTTCATCGTCAACCGCATCGCCCGGCCCTTCTACGCCGAGGCCTTCGCGGTGTACGAGGCACAGGGCGCCGACCCGGCCACCATCGACGCCGTGCTGCGCGAGTCGGGCGGCTTCAGGATGGGCGCGTTCGAGCTGACCGACCTGATCGGCCAGGACGTCAACGAGTCCGTCACGCACTCCGTCTGGCAGTCCTTCTTCCAGGACGTGCGCTTCACCCCGTCCCTCGCCCAGCGGCGCCTGGTCGAGTCCGGCCGGCTGGGCCGCAAGACCGGCCAGGGCTGGTACGACCACGAGGACGGCGCCGAGCGCCCGGAGCCGGACACCGCGGAGAAGCGGCAGCCGCCCGCGTACGTCGTCGCCGAGGGCGACCTGGGACCGGCGTCCGACCTGCTCCCGCTGATCCGTGAGGCGGGCATCCCGGTCCGCGACGAGGACGACGACAACGGCACCCGCATGGTGCTGCCCAGCGGCGGCCAGCTCGCCCTCGCCGACGGGCAGACCTCCGTGGAGTTCCGGGACGTCGTCTACTTCGACCTCGCCCTCGACTACCGCAAGGCCACCCGGATCGCCCTGTCCGCCTCCCAGGACACCTCCCCGGGAACCCTCGCCGAGGCCATCGGCCTCTTCCAGGCGCTGGGCAAACGGGTCAGCCTCATCGGCGACGTCCCGGGCATGATCGTCGCCCGCACGGTCGCGCGGATCATCGACCTGGCGCACGACGCGGTCGCCAAGGGCGTGGCCACCGAGGAGGACATCGACACCGCGATGCGCCTCGGCGTCAACTACCCCCTGGGCCCCTTCGAGTGGAGCCGGAAACTCGGCCGCTACTGGGCCTACGCGCTCCTGGACGACCTCCACCTGCGCGACCCCTCGGGGCGCTACACACCGTCCCTCGCGCTGTACCGTCACGCCCACGCCTCCGACAAGCGGGAGGGCACAGCATCATGACCACCGCCAAACGCGACACGTACACCCCGGACACCCTGCTGTCCGTCGCCGTCCAGGTGTTCAACGAGCGCGGCTACGACGGCACCTCCATGGAGCACCTCTCCAAGGCGGCCGGTATCTCCAAGTCGTCGATATACCACCACGTCACCGGCAAGGAGGAGCTGCTGCGCCGTGCCGTGAGCCGGGCCCTGGACGGCCTCTTCGGGATCCTCGACGAGGAGCACGCGCGCGTGGGGCGGTCCGCCGAGCGCCTGGAGTACGTCGTCCGGCGCATGGTCGAGGTGCTCATAGCCGAGCTGCCCTACGTGACCCTGCTGCTGCGGGTGCGCGGCAACACGGACACCGAGCGGTGGGCGCTGGAGCGGCGCCGCGACTTCGACCACCGGGTGGCCGACCTGATCAAGGCGGCGGCCGCGGACGGGGACGTGCGCGGCGACATAGAGGTCCGGCTGGTGACCAGGCTGGTCTTCGGAATGATCAACTCGATCGTGGAGTGGTACCGGCCGGACGGGCGGGGCATGAACGAGCGCGAGGTGGCCGACGCGGTGGTGCGGCTGGCGTTCGGGGGACTCCGGAGCGACGCCTGAGCTTCAGCTCTGCGGCTCCAGGTCCTCCTCCTCGAACACCAGCAGCGTGCGGGTGCTGAGCACCTGCGGAATCGCCTGGAGGCGGGTCAGCACCAGTTCGCGCAGGGACCGGTTGTCGGAGACGTGCACCAGCAGCAGCACGTCGAAGTCCCCGCCCACCAGGGCGATGTGGGAGGCGCCCGGCAGCTGTCTGAGCTCCTCGCGCACCGTGCGCCACGAGTTCTGCACGATCTTCAGCGTGATGTACGCGGACGTCCCCTGACCGGCCCGCTGATGGTCGACGCGGGCGCCGAAGCCGCGGATGACGCCGTCCTCGACGAGCCGGTTGATGCGGGCGTAGGCGTTGGCGCGCGAGACATGGACCCGTTCGGCGACCGAACGTATCGAGGCGCGGCCGTCCGCCTGGAGCATGCGCAGGATGTCCTGATCTATGGCGTCCAGGGGCCGCGGCGGCGGCAGCGCGGCGCCGGCGTCCTGCCCTTCGGCCATTTGTTCAGATGCCACCTGCGCCGACCTCCCTACCATGGACGTACTGCGTCCATCTCAGGCTGTGGAGAACCGTTTGTCCACAGCCTGGGGGCACCCATAGCCAAATTGTGCCGTCGACCGAACAATCGGTAGGTGAGGCGGGTCACAGCCGACCCGCCTCCCGTAGCCGCTCCCACGAGGAGGTGCCGTCATGACGGTCATGGAGCAGCGGGGCGCGTACCGGCCGACCCCGCCGCCCGCCTGGCAGCCCCGCATGGATCCCGCGCCGCTGCTGCCCGACGCCGAGCCGTACCGCGTCCTCGGCACCGACGCCGCAGCGAAGGCCGACCCGGAACTGCTGCGGACGCTGTACGCGCAGCTGGTCCGAGGCCGCCGCTACAACGCGCAGGCCACCGCTCTCACCAAGCAGGGACGCCTCGCCGTCTACCCCTCCACCACAGGGCAGGAAGCCTGCGAGATCGCCGCCGCGCTGGTGCTGGAGGAGCGGGACTGGCTCTTCCCGAGCTACCGCGACACCCTCGCCGTGGTGGCCCGCGGGGTGGACCCCGTCGAGGCGCTCACGCTGCTGCGCGGCGACTGGCACACCGGCTACGACCCGTACGAGCACCGGGTCGCCCCGCTGTGTACCCCCCTCGCCACCCAGCTGCCGCACGCCGTGGGCCTCGCGCACGCCGCCCGGCTCAAGGGCGACGACGTGGTCGCGCTGGCCATGGTCGGCGACGGCGGCACCAGCGAGGGCGACTTCCACGAGGCGCTGAACTTCGCCGCCGTCTGGCAGGCCCCGGTCGTCTTCCTGGTGCAGAACAACGGCTTCGCGATCTCCGTCCCGCTCGCCAAGCAGACCGCGGCCCCGTCGCTGGCCCACAAGGCCGTCGGCTACGGTATGCCCGGCCGCCTGGTCGACGGCAACGACGCCGCGGCCGTGCACGAGGTGCTCTCCGACGCCGTACGGCACGCGCGCGCCGGCGGCGGTCCCACCCTGGTCGAGGCGATCACCTACCGCGTGGACGCCCACACCAACGCCGACGACGCCACCCGTTACCGCGGTGACGCCGAGGTCGAGACCTGGCGCGAGCACGACCCGATCCAGCTCCTGGAGCGGGAGCTGACCGAGCGCGGCCTGCTCGACGAGGCCGGCAAGCAGACCGCGCGGGACGCCGCCGAGGCGATGGCCGCCGACCTGCGCGCGCATATGAACCAGGACCCGGCACTCGACCCGATGGACCTGTTCACCCACGTCTACGCCGAGCCCACCCCGCAACTGCGCGAGCAGCGGGAGCAGCTGCGGGCCGAGCTGGCGGCCGAGGCCGAGGGGGGCTCCCACTGATGACCACCGTCGCCGTCAAACCGGCCACCATGGCGCAGGCCCTCACGCGCGCGCTGCGCGACGCCATGGCCGCCGACCCCGCCGTGCACGTCATGGGCGAGGACGTCGGCACCCTCGGCGGTGTCTTCCGCGTCACCGACGGACTCGCGAAGGAGTTCGGCGAGGACCGCTGCACGGACACCCCGCTCGCCGAGGCGGGCATCCTCGGCACCGCCGTCGGCATGGCGATGTACGGCCTCAGGCCGGTCGTGGAGATGCAGTTCGACGCGTTCGCCTACCCGGCGTTCGAACAGCTCATCTCGCACGTGGCCCGGATGCGCAACCGCACCCGCGGCAGGGTGGCCCTGCCGATCACGATCCGCGTCCCCTACGGCGGCGGCATCGGCGGCGTGGAGCACCACAGCGACTCCTCCGAGGCGTACTACATGGCGACTCCGGGGCTCCATGTGGTCACGCCCGCCACCGTCGCCGACGCCTACGGCCTGCTGCGTGCCGCCATCGCCTCCGACGACCCGGTCGTCGTCCTGGAGCCGAAGCGGCTGTACTGGTCGAAGGACTCCTGGAACCCCGAGGAGCCGGCGCCCGTTGAACCGATAGGCCGCGCGGTGGTGCGGCGCTCGGGCCGGAGCGCCACGCTCATCACGTACGGGCCGTCCGTACCCGTCTGCATGGAGGCGGCCGAGGCGGCCCGGGCCGAGGGCTGGGACCTCGAAGTCGTCGACCTGCGCTCCCTGGTGCCGTTCGACGACGAGACGGTGTGCGCCTCGGTGCGGCGGACGGGACGCGCGGTCGTCGTCCACGAGTCGGGTTCCTTCGGGGGCCCGGGCGGGGAGATCGCGGCCCGGGTCACGGAGCGCTGCTTCCACCACCTGGAGGCGCCGGTGCTGCGCGTCGCCGGGTTCGACGTCCCGTATCCGCCGCCGATGCTGGAGCGCCATCACCTGCCCGGTGTGGACCGGATCCTGGACGCCGTGGGGCGCCTGCAGTGGGAGGCCGAGAGCTGATGGCACAGGTGCTTGAGTTCAAGCTGCCCGACCTCGGTGAGGGGCTCACCGAGGCGGAGATCGTGCGCTGGCTGGTCGAGATCGGCGACGTGGTCGCCATCGACCAGCCCGTCGTCGAGGTCGAGACGGCCAAGGCGATGGTCGAGGTGCCCTGCCCCTACGGCGGTGTGGTCACGGCCCGCTTCGGCGAGGAGGGCACGGAACTGCCCGTCGGGGCGCCGCTGATCACGGTGGCGGTGGGGGAACGGGCGCCGTCCGGCTCCGAGGGCTCCGCCGTCGAGGGCTCCGCGGCCGAGGGCTCGGGCAACGTCCTCGTCGGGTACGGCACCTCCGAGGCACCCGCGCGGCGACGCAGGGTGCGGCAGGAGCGGAGGGACGCCCCCGCCCCGGCGGTGAACGGGCGGGCGGGTGTCCCCGAGGCCGAGGACGGCCCCCTCCCCGTGATCTCGCCCCTGGTCCGAAGGCTGGCCCGGCAGAACGGCCTCGACCTGCGGGAGCTGACCGGCTCCGGGCCCGAGGGGCTGATCCTGCGGGCGGACGTGGAGTACGCCCTGCGCGCCGCGCCCCGCCCCGCCGAGACAGCGGCCCCCGCACCCCGGCCCACCACGACAGCCGCCCCGGGCGAGATCCGTACGCCCCTCAAGGGCATGCGCGGAGCCGTCGCCGACAAGCTGTCCCGCAGCCGCCGCGAGATCCCCGACGCGACCTGCTGGGTCGACGCCGACGCCACCGAGCTCATGCGGGCACGGACGGCCATGAACACGGCAGGCGGGCCGAAGATCTCCCTCCTGGCCCTGCTGGCCCGGATCTGCACCGCGGCCCTCGCCCGCTTCCCCGAGCTCAACTCCACCGTGGACGCGCAGGCCAGGGAGGTCGTCCAGTTCGACCACGTGCATCTGGGCTTCGCGGCGCAGACCGACCGGGGGCTCGTCGTCCCGGTGGTCAGGGGCGCGCACGCGCGGGACGCGGAGTCGCTGACCGCGGAGTTCGCCCGGCTGACCGAGGCGGGCCGGACGGGGAAGCTGACGCCCGGCGAACTCACCGGCGGGACCTTCACGTTGAACAACTACGGAGTCTTCGGCGTCGACGGCTCCACACCGATCATCAACCACCCCGAGGCCGCCATGCTCGGCGTCGGCCGTATCGTCCCCAAGCCCTGGGTGCACGAGGGCGAGCTGGCCGTGCGGCAGGTCGTCCAGCTCTCGCTCACCTTCGACCACCGGGTGTGCGACGGCGGCACGGCGGGCGGCTTCCTGCGCTATGTGGCGGACTGCGTGGAACAGCCGGCGGTGCTGCTGCGGACGCTGTGATTCCTCTCCGGCGCGCGGCCGTTCCCGGTGATCGCGTCGGTTCCCCCGCGTTCCATGTGATCGCGGGGGCACGCATACTCGGGGGGTGACCGCGAACGAGCCTCCCGGTGAACCCGGCGTCGGCCCCCGCCCCGCGCAGGGGACGGACCCCGCCGCCTACGACGCCGTCGTGCTCGCGGGCGGCGCCGCCCGGCGCCTCGGGGGCGCTGACAAACCCGGCGTGCGCGTCGGCGGGCGGGCCCTGCTCGACCGGGTGCTCGCCGCGTGCGGCGGCGCCCGCACCACCGTCGTCGTGGCCGCGACCCGGCCGACGGCACGGCCCGTGACCTGGGCCCGCGAGGACCCGCCCGGCGGCGGACCGCTCGCCGCGCTCGACGCCGGGCTCCGGCACACCACGGCGGAGCACGTCGTGGTGCTCTCCGCCGACCTGCCGTTCCTCCAGGAGCGGACCGTCGGCCGACTGCTGGACACACTGCGGCAGAGCGCCGCCGACGGCGTGCTGCTGACCGACCCCGACGGCCGCGACCAGCCGCTCGTCGCCGCGTACCGCACCCGGCGGCTGCGCGAGACGCTCGCCCTCCTCGCCGACCGGCACGGCGGTCCGCACGGTCTTCCCCTGCGGCGCCTCACCGCCGAGCTGAACCTCACCCGCGTCTCCGACCCCGTCGCGTCCTTCGACTGCGACACCTGGGACGACATCGCCTCCGCCAGGGCACGCATCAGGGAGCATGGGAACGTGTTGGATGAATGGATTTCCGCGGTCAAGGACGAGCTGGGGATCGACCTCGACGTCGATGTGAAAGAGCTGCTCGACCTCGCCCGCGACGCCGCCCATGGTGTGGCCAGGCCCGCCGCGCCACTGACCACCTTCCTCGTCGGCTATGCGGCCGCGCGGGCCGGCGGGGGACCCGAGGCGGTCAGCGAGGCCGCCCGCAAGGCCGTGGCCCTCGCCGCCCGCTGGGCGGAGGAGAGCACCCCGGAAGCCTCGGCGGCCCCGAAGGCCCCAGGGGATCACCCGGACGTCGCCCCCGACGCGACGCCCGACACCCGCCCGGACGCCGGATGACCCCGCGCTCCGCCCGCACCGGTGAGGACGCCGAAGACCTCGACGTCGAGGAGGTGCTCGCCCTCGTGAACAACAGCAACGGCACCCACCTGCCCGACCCCGCCGCACGAGGTGAACAGGACAGCACCGGCACACCCCGGAAGCCGGACAGCCGGCACCGGGCCACCCCCTGGCCGGAGGCCCGGGACATCGCCGAACGTGCCGCCCGGAGCGCCGGCCGGGCCGCCCGCCGCGAGCCCGTCTCCGTACCGCTCGACGCCGCCCTCGGCCTCACCCTGGCCACCCCCCTCAACGCCCTCACCGACCTCCCCTCCTTCGACACCTCCGCGATGGACGGCTGGGCGGTCGCCGGACCCGCCCCCTGGGACGTACGGGAGGAGGGCGTCCTGGCCGGGCACGCCGCGCAGACGCCCCTGACCGACGGCGAGGCCGTCCGGATCGCCACCGGCGCCCGTATCCCGGCGGACACCACGGCTGTCCTGCGCAGCGAACACGGCCGTACCGACGACAAGGGCCGTCTGCACGCGACCAGGGGCGTCGCCCCCGGCCAGGACATCCGGCCCCGGGGCCAGGAATGCCGCACCGGCGACCAGCTCCTGCCCGTCGGCACCTTCGTCACCCCGGCCGTCCTCGGGCTCGCCGCGGCGGCCGGATACGACACCGTCACCGCCGTCCCCCGCGCCCGCGTGGAAGTCCTGGTCCTCGGCGACGAGTTGCTCACCGAGGGACTGCCGCACGACGGTCTGATCCGGGACGCGCTCGGCCCGATGCTGCCGCCCTGGCTGCGCGCGCTCGGCGCCGAGGTCACCGTCGTACGACGAGTCCGCGACGACGCCTACGCACTGCGCAAGGCGGTGACCGCGTCCGACGCCGACGTCATCGTCACCACCGGTGGCACCGCCGCGGGCCCGGTCGACCACGTCCACCCCACCCTGCGCCGTATCGGGGCCGAACTCCTCGTGGACGGCGTCAAGGTGCGCCCCGGCCACCCCATGCTGCTGGCCCGCATCACGGAGACCCAGCACCTCGTCGGGCTGCCGGGTAACCCGCTCGCCGCCGTCTCCGGACTGCTGACGCTCGCCGAGCCGCTGCTGCGGACCCTCGCGGCCCGCCCGGCCCCGGAGCCGTACACGCTGCCGCTCAGGGACGCCGTGCACGGGCACCCGCACGACACCCGGCTCGTGCCCGTCGTCCTGCGCGGCGACCAGGCCGTGCCGCTGCACTACAACGGCCCGGCCATGCTGCGCGGTGTCGCGGCGGCCGACGCGCTGGCCGTCGTGCCCCCGGGCGGCGCCCGTCCGGGGCAGGAGGCGGAACTGCTCGACCTGCCCTGGGCGTCCGCGGGAATCGGGGTGTGTTTCACGTGAAACTTCCGGGCCAGGACGCGATCGCCCGCCAGGCGGACGAACAGCTCGTGACCCAACGGGTGAAACTCCCGAGGAAGGTGGTGGAGCACCCGTTCCGCCAGGTCGCCAAGCGACTGTCGGTGGCACTGCTGGTGCTCGTCATCACCGCGCTGGTCGTCTACGCCGACCGTGACGGCTACAACGACAACGCGGGCGGCGGCGTCGACCTTCTCGACTCCTTCTACTACGCCACCGTCACCCTCTCCACCACGGGCTACGGCGACATCACCCCCGCAAGCGACGCCGCCCGGCTCACGAACATCCTCGTCATCACGCCCCTACGCGTGCTGTTCCTGATCATCCTGGTCGGCACCACCCTCGAAGCCCTCACCGAACGCACCCGGGAGGAGTGGCGACTGACCCGCTGGAGGTCCACGTTGCGCGATCACACCGTCGTCATCGGCTTTGGCACCAAGGGCAGGTCGGCGATCCGGACCGTCTGCGCGACGGGCCTGAAGAAGGAACAGGTCGTCGTGGTCGACCCCAGTTCCAAGGTCGTCGACGCCGCGACCGCGGAGGGCTACGCGGGCATCGTCGGGGACGCGACCCGCAGCGAGGTGCTCAAGCGGGCCGAGGTGCACAAGGCGCGTCAGATCATCATCGCGACCCAGCGCGACGACACCGCGGTCCTGGTGACACTGACGGCCCGGCAGCTCAACCGCGGGGCGAAGATCGTGGCCACGGTGCGGGAGGAGGAGAACGCGCCGCTGCTCAAGCAGTCCGGCGCCGACGCGGTCATCACCAGCGCCAGTGCCGCCGGGCGTCTGCTGGGTCTGTCCGTGCTCAGCCCCTCCGCCGGCATGGTGATGGAGGACCTCATCCAGCAGGGCAGCGGGCTCGACCTCGTCGAACGGCCGGTCGTCAAGGCCGAGGTGGGCAAGAAGCCGCGCGAGGTCGCCGACCTGGTGGTCAGTGTCATACGCGGCCACCGGGTGCTCGGCTACGACGATCCGGCCATCGGGACCCTGGAGCTGACCGACCGGCTCATCACGATCGTGCGGAAGACACCGGCGACGCAGGTCGCCCCCGACATCCGTCCGATGCCGCCGATGCCCCGCAAGTGACGAGCCGGGTGGGCCGGGCTACTTCCGGTTGTACAGCCGCATCGTGACCGGCCCGAAGACCAGCACGAACAGTCCGGCCCAGCCCAGCGACCAGGCGACCTCGTCGGCCGGCCAGTCCCCGCCCATCAGGCCGCGCACCGCCGACGCCAGATGGGTGATGGGGCTGTTGTTCACGAACGCCTGGAGCCAGCCCGGCATGGTGGTCGGGTCCACGAACACGTTGGACAGGAAGGTGAGCGGGAAGATCACCATCATGCTGACGCCCATCACCGACTTCTCGGTGCGCAGCATCAGCCCGAACATCGTCCAGATCCACGAGAAGGCGAACGAGAAGAGCACCAGCAGGGCGATCCCGGCGAGCACACCGGCGATCCCGCCGTCCGGCCGGTAGCCCAGGATGATGCCGACGGTGAGCATCACGATCGACGCGATCGTGTACCGCAGGGCGTCGCCGAGCAGATAGCCGACCATGGTCGACGGCCGCCAGATCGGCAGCGTGCGGAACCGGTCGAAGACGCCCTTCTCGATGTCCGTGTTGACCGAGACACCCGTGTACATCGTGATCATCACGACCGACATCACGAGGATGCCCGGCAGCAGGAACTGGATGTACTCCTTCGGCGAGCCGGCCAGCGCCCCGCCGAACAGGTACGTGTACATCAGCACCATCATGATCGGGAACGCCGTGACGTCGAAGAGCTGCTCCGGCACGTGCTTGATCTTCAGGATCGCCCGCCAGCCGAAGGTCATCGAGGCCGACCAGGCGCTGGGGCGCGCGGGCCGCTCCTTGGCGATGAGCAGGGCCGCGAGGGACTCGGTGCTGACCGGGGCGAGTTCCTTGGCCTCGGTGGTCGTCGTGGTGCTCATGCCGCCACCTCGTCCTTCGGGTCGTGGGAGGGGGAGCCGGCCTTGCGGTCCGGGGCGTGCGTGTCGTGCCCGGTGAGGGCGAGGAAGACCTCGTCCAGGCTGGGCTGCCCCAGCGAGAAGTTGTCCACGGTGATCCCGGCCGTGGCCAGCTCGCTCAGCGCGCGGGACGCCTGCTGGGCCGCGCTGTCGTCGCTCGCCGCCGTACCGAGACGGGCGGTCAGGGCCACCGGGTCGTGTTCCAGCTGCACCTTCGCGTCGAGGGTCCGGCGCAGCAGCTCGGCCGCGACGAGCCGTTGATCCGGATCTCTCAGCCGTAGATGGACCGATCCGGCGCCGACGGACGACTTCAGCTCGCCCTTGGTGCCCTCGGCGATCACCCGGCCGCGGTCGATGACGGCGATCCGGGACGCCAGCTGGTCGGCCTCGTCCAGATACTGCGTGGTCAGCAGCACGGTGGTGCCCTGGGCGACCACGGCCCGCACGATGTCCCACACCTGGTTGCGGCTGCGCGGATCGAGGCCGGTGGTGGGCTCGTCGAGGAACAGCAGGTCGGGCGTGCTGAGGATGGACGCGGCGATGTCGATCCGGCGCCGCATACCGCCCGAGTAGTGCTTGACCTGCTTCGCCGCGGCTTCCGTGAGACCGAAGGCCTCCAGGAGCTGGGCGGCGCGGTCCCTGGCGGCCTTCTTGTGGTGACCGAGCAGCCGGCCCAGCAGGACCAGGTTCTCGGTGCCGGTGAGGTCCTCGTCGACCGACGCGTACTGGCCGGTGAGGCTCACCCGGGCGCGCACCTCGTCCGCCTCACGGACGATGTCGTGGCCGAAGACATGCGCTTCGCCGCCGTCCGGCCGCAGGAGTGTGGCGAGCATCTTCACGGTGGTGGTCTTGCCGGCGCCGTTCGGGCCGAGGACGCCGTAGACCGTGCCCGCGGGCACGGACAGGTCGACTCCGTCGACGGCCCTGGTCTCGCCGAACGTCTTCACCAGGCCCGCGGTCTCGATCGCCAGGCCGGACGTCTGCGTGCTCATGCTTCGGGTCCTTCCGAGTACGTGGGCTACGCATGGGGAGACCTTTACGGTCGCGCAAACTCATCGGTCCCGCATATGGATTTTCGCCAGAACCGGACCAATGACGTAGGGGGGCCCGACCCGGGAAGGAGGAGAAGGAGGAGGAGGGGGACGGAGCGGACTCCGTCCGGCGACCGAGGACTACCGAGGAGTACCGTCCCAGCCATGTATGCGATCACGATTCCCGAACCTGGTGGGCCCGAGGCGCTGGTCTGGGACGAGGTCCCCGATCCCGTGCCCGGCGAGGGCGAGGTCCTGGTCGAGGTGACGGCCGGTGCCGTCAACCGGGCCGACATCCTGCAGCGCCAGGGCTTCTACGACCCGCCGCCCGGCACGTCCCCCTACCCCGGCCTGGAGTGCTCCGGGCGGATCGCCGGGATCGGCCCCGGTGTCTCCGGCTGGAACGTGGGCGACGAGGTGTGCGCGCTGCTCTCCGGTGGCGGTTACGCCGAGAAGGTGGTGGTCCCGGCCGGACAGCTGCTGCCGGTGCCCGAGGGTGTCGGGCTGCGGCAGGCCGCGGCACTGCCCGAGGTGGCCTGCACCGTCTGGTCGAACGTCTTCATGATCGCCCATCTGCGCCCCGGCGAGACGCTCCTCGTGCACGGCGGCTCCAGCGGCATCGGCACCATGGCGATCCAGCTCGCCAAGGCCGTCGGTGCCAGGGTCGCCGTCACGGCGGGCACCAGGGAGAAGCTGGACCGGTGCGCCGAACTGGGCGCCGACATCCTGGTCAACTACCGCGAGCAGGACTTCGTCGAAGAGGTCAGGAAGGCCACCGACGGCGCCGGTGCGGACGTCATCCTCGACAACATGGGCGCCAAGTACCTGGAGCGCAACGTCAAGGCCCTCGCCGTCAACGGCCGGCTCGCGATCATCGGCATGCAGGGCGGTGTCAAGGGCGAGCTGAACATCGGCGCGCTGCTCGCCAAGCGCGCCGCGATCAGCGCGACGTCCCTGCGGGCCCGGCCGCTGGAGGAGAAGGCGGCCATCGTCGCGGCCGTACGCGAACACGTCTGGCCCCTGTTCTCCGGCGGCCACCTGCGCCCGGTCATCGACCGCGAACTCCCCATGCACGACGCCACCACGGCCCACCAGGTCGTGGAGGACAGCGGCCACATCGGCAAGGTACTGCTGATCGCACCGCAGGCCAGCTGAATCGGGCCTGGGGCGGGGATCGCAGGGTGCCTGAAGAGGCCCCGCACGGGGCCCGCCTCGTCCCCTACGCGCGTCTGAGCCGGAGGCCGACGAACGCCAGGCCCAGGCCGAGTCCGATCAGCACCAGCCCGCTGCCCAGCGGCAGGATCCGCAGCACGGGCCCGACAGGCCGGTCGCCGTGTGCCGCGGCCTCCCGTACGGGCGGCTCCGTAGGTGCGGAGGGCAGGGGGACGGCCCCCTCCCGGGACGCCTCGGGCACGGCGGTGGCCTCACGGGCCTCACGGGCTTGCCGCTCCTCCTCGGCCTCCTCCGGCCGCCCCGGCCGCTCCCGCCCCTCACCGGCCCGGGTCCCGGCCCGCGAGGGCTCGCCGTGCTCGCCGGGCTCGCCGAGCACGGATGGCGCCGACGGCGCGGACGGCGCGGAGGGGGCGGAGGGGGCGGAGGGGGCGGAGGGGGCCGCGACGGACCCGGCCTCCGCGTCGTACGCGAGGACGGAACCGTAGGCCTGAACAGCTCCGCAAGGTGAGACGACCGCACCCGCCCCCAAGACGACCACCAGTACGGTCGCCCGCAGTGCGCGTAGCCATGGAGTCACGTTGGTGACCCCCTCCCGCCGTGCCCGGTAGGGCATTGCCGGCAAGTTCGGTCATTTCAAGGCAATCAGCCTCACATTCCCCCCGACATCCGGCATTCCGGGTTCGGCCGACGGAGGGCCGGCCCCTGCGAGGCCCGGCCGCCGGGTGTCACCCGTGAGGTGGAACCACCCTCCGGGGAGCAACCCGCGCCCCGACCGAAACGTCTGTCGAAACAGGGTGGATCAGCCTCCCCTGGGGGCACCACGGAGGTGAGGTGCAGGCGTGCGAGAGAATGGCGACATGGAGATGCCGAGAAACGAACGGTCGCCGGAGAGCCCGCAGATCCTGGTCGTGGGCCAGGACGGCATGGCGCTCGGTGGCGGCAGCGGAGACGAGGACTCCCGCGAGACCCCGGTCACGGAACAGGTGGAGCAGCCCGCCAAGGTCATGCGGATCGGCAGCATGATCAAGCAGCTGCTCGAAGAAGTGCGCGTGGCGCCCCTGGACGAGGCCAGCCGGGTCCGGCTCAAGGACATCCACGCCAGCTCGGTGAAGGAGCTGGAGGACGGTCTGGCGCCCGAGCTGGTGGAGGAGCTGGAGCGGCTCTCCCTGCCGTTCACGGACGAGGCGACCCCCAGCGACGCGGAACTGCGCATCGCGCAGGCCCAGCTCGTCGGCTGGCTCGAGGGGCTCTTCCACGGGATCCAGACGACGCTGTTCGCCCAGCAGATGGCGGCCCGCGCCCAGTTGGAGCAGATGCGCCGTGCCCTCCCGCCGGGCGTCGGCCACGAGGGCCTCGACGACCAGCACCCGGGAACCCGTACCGGCGGACCGTACCTGTAGGTCCGGCACAGCCCCCAGGGTCCGACTCAGCCCCAAACTCCGACTCAGCCCCAGAAAAAGGGCCCCGCGGCCGAAGCCGCCGGGCCCTTCCTCTTGTCCGGAACGTCTCGTCCGGAGGGTCCTGTCCGGAGCGTCAGGACGGCGGGTTGCCCGTCGAGACGTTGAGCTCGATGACCGGCATGTCGTCCGGATCGACATCGGTGCCCTTGGACGGGAACTGGTTCATGACCGTGCCCTGGCCGTAGGTGTTCTCGTCCACGTTCTTCGTGCTGACCTGCCAGCCGGCCGCCTGGGCACAGGACTTGACCGATGTGATGTTCATGAACTTGAAGTCCGGGATCTGGATCTTGTCGGGGTCGTTGTACGACTCCTCCGGCTCCGTGCACTCCTCGGAGTCGATCGTCCTCGTCGTGTCCGGCCCGCGGTAACCGGGCTTCTTGGAAGCCGAGGCCGAGGCGCTCGCGCTGCTGCCCCCGCCGCCCTTGTCGTCCTCGCCGCCGCCGTTCATCAGCAGGGCCGCGACCAGTCCGCCGACCGCGACCACGGACACGATGACCGAGCCGATGATCACCGGCTTGTTGCTCTTGCCGCCGCCCTGCGAGGCGGGCGCGGTCTGGGGCGTGAGGTTGTACGGCGGCGGGGTCGACGGGCCCGGCTGCGGGGAGTACGCGCCCGGGTGCGGCGTCTGGTAGCCGCCCTGCTGCGGATAGCCGTAGGCCGGGGACGGCGCCGACGGGGCGGGCGTGCCGTACGGGTTCGGCGGCGGGGTCGGCTGGTACGGCGTCTGGACCGGGCCCGAGGCGGCCGGGGGCGCCTGGTCGACCGGCGGGAACACGGCCGAGCCGACGCCCGCGCCGCTCGGCGCCTGCGTGCCCGGGACGATGCTCGGCGGGGCGGCCTGGAAAGACGCCGCCACCCGCAGGCACTCGTCGCGCATGGTCTCGGAGCTGGGGAAACGCTCGTTCGGATTCTTCTTCAGCGCCCGGGCGATCAGCGCGTCCACGGCCGGCGGCAGCGCGCGGTTGATCGTGGACGGAACCGGCGGCTCCTCCTGGACGTGTGCATAAGCGATGGCCAGCGGCGAGTCCGCCTCGAACGGCAGCCGCCCGGTGACCAGTTGGAACAGCATGATGCCGACCGAGTACAGGTCGGAGCGGGCGTCCACACCGCGGCCGAGGGCCTGTTCGGGCGAGAGGTACTGCGGGGTGCCGACGACCATGCCGGTCTGCGTCATCGACGTCACACCGGACTGCATGGCACGGGCGATGCCGAAGTCCATGACCTTGACCACACCGCGCTTGGTCATCATCACGTTGCCCGGCTTGATGTCGCGGTGGACCAGACCCATCTCGTGGCTGATCTCCAGCGCGGCCAGCACATCCGCCGTGATCTTCAGCGCCTTGTCGGCGGGCATCGCGCCCTGCTGCCGTACGTCCTCGTCGAGGACCGAGCCGAGCGGGCGGCCCTCGACGTACTCCATGACGATGTACGGCGTCGTCATGCCGTCGAGGGCGTCCTCGCCGGTGTCGAAGACCGAGACGATGTTGGTGTGCGTGAGCTTGGCCACGGACTGGGCCTCGCGGCGGAACCGCTCGCGGAAGGCCTGCTCCCGGCCGAGCTCCGTGTGAAGTGTCTTGATCGCGACCTGTCGGTCGAGCACGCTGTCGTACGCGAGGTGCACCGAGGCCATGCCGCCCTGGCCGAGGAGGTCACGCAGCTGATAGCGGCCACTGGCGAGCGCCCGCCCCGTGTACTGCCCCTGTGCGCCGTCCTGGCTCATGTTTCCGTGTCCCCCGTGGCTCCCCGAGGAGCTGCCGACTGCCGCTGATCCGTCTGATTCGTCGTTGATCCAAACCGCCATTCCCGGCCAAGTCTGCCCCAGGGCACGGACACGTCAAGCTCGGTGCCCGTTCCGTGACCGTACGCGAAAGAAGCGTCGCGGAAGCGTTACCGGGGACGTGCGGTCGGTACACAGAATTTGCACGAGAGTGCTGAGTAAAGGTTTCATGGCGCGTCCGTCCCGTGCCGGTCCTGGCACCCGTCTCGGACCGGCGGCTTGCGCGGAGGCTGTAGCGTGGCCGACGGAGACCGTAACAACACCGCGCGCACCGCGGGCAGAAACGACGGCGAGGACTGATGGCACAGCAGCAGCGCGCTCAGGGCCCGTCCGAACCCGAGGCGAGTGGCGGCGGCATGTCGGAGGCGCCGGAGGCCTGGGGTAACGGCGGTTTGGTCGGGGACGGCCGGTACCGGCTGACCCGCAGACTCGGCCGGGGTGGCATGGCCGAGGTTTTCGCGGCCGAGGACGTCCGTCTCGGACGCACCGTCGCTGTCAAGCTGCTCCGGTCCGACCTCGCCGAGGACCCGGTGTCCAAGGCGCGCTTCACACGCGAGGCCCAGTCGGTGGCGGGCCTCAACCACCACGCGATCGTCGCCGTGTACGACTCCGGCGAGGACATCGTCGGCGGCCAGCCGCTCCCCTACATCGTGATGGAGCTGGTCGAGGGCCGCACCATCCGCGATCTGCTGCTGAACGCCGAGGCGCCGGGCCCCGAGCAGGCCCTGATCATCGTCTCGGGCGTCCTGGAGGCGCTCGCCTACTCGCACCAGCACGGCATCGTGCACCGCGACATCAAGCCCGCCAACGTCATCATCACGCACAACGGCGCCGTGAAGGTGATGGACTTCGGCATCGCCCGCGCCCTGCACGGCGCGCAGTCCACGATGACGCAGACCGGCATGGTCATGGGCACCCCGCAGTACCTGTCCCCGGAGCAGGCGCTCGGCAAGGCCGTCGACCACCGCTCCGACCTGTACGCCACGGGCTGCCTGCTCTACGAACTCCTCTCGCTGCGCCCGCCGTTCACCGGCGAGACCCCGCTGTCGGTGGTCTACCAGCACGTCCAGGACATCCCGACGCCGCCGTCCGAGGCTTCCGACGTCTGCCCGCCGGAGCTGGACGGCCTGGTCATGCGCTCCCTCGCCAAGGAGCCCGACGACCGCTTCCAGACGGCCGAGGAGATGCGCGGGCTGGTCCAGTACGCACTCCAGATGCTCTACGACCAGGGCGGCCACACCGGCACCTGGAACACCGGCCCGGTCGACATGCACGAGGGCCGGCACACCCCGTCGGGCGGCTTCGCCCACACGGCCGTGATGGGCCACCCCGGCGATGTCTCCGGCACCGCTCAGATCCCTTCGCCGATACTTCCCGCCGGCTACGGCGGCGGGGACGACGGCGGCTTCGAGGGCCGCGGCAACAGGGGCAGCGGCCGCGGCAAGCTGTGGATCCTCGCCGTGCTCGCGGTGATCGCCGTGGCGGCGGGTGTCGCCCTGGCGCTGCAGAACACCGGCGGCGACAAGAAGGACCCCGCCGACAAGCAGTCGCCGACCACCTCGCAGACGGAGGAGAAGAAGACTCCGAGCGAGACGCCGAGCGACGAGGCCACCGACGACGCTCCGACCGACACGTCGACGGACGACGGCACCGGCACGAGCTCCGGCGGCGGCGGTTGGACCCCGTCGTACACCCCGTCCTACACGCCGTCCCCGACCACTCCCGAGACGCCGACGGACCAGCCGACCACCGCGGAGCCGACCGGTGAGCCGACCGGTGAGCCGACGGGCGAGGAGCCCTCGGACCCGGAGACCCCGCCGGACGACACGGGCGGCACGGACGCCGGCACCACGAGCGGCGTCGTCGGCGGCCCGGAAGGCTGACCTGGACAAGCCGACCCGGAAGGCTGACCCGGACAACGAGAAACGCACGAGCCACGCGCGCGTGGGACCCGGAAACGGGACCCACGCGCGCGTGGTGATTTCGGCGCGCCCGCAAGTTGACTCTTCCCGTGACCTGGGTCACCGGGTTAACGTGCGGTAGCTCCGGCCTCCTGCAAGGCTGTGACCAGGGCCCCTTCCCCGGCTTCCCGATTTACTTGGAAATCCAAGCAAAATCGCAGGTCAGATGGGGTTTCACAGAAATGTGGAGCACTGGGTAACGTGCTTGTTGCAGGGCGCTCGCCGGGGCACCTGTCACGCCTGTTCCGGCCGAGTGGCACCCACCCCGTGCCCGGTGGTCGAGAACAGGTGAGCCGCACTGGCCTACCGGCAACCCCGGGGGCCGGACCGACGGAGGAGCACACGTGACCGTGGAGAGCACTGCCGCGCGCACATCGCGACGCAGCGCCGGAAGCAAGGCCGGCACCACCGGCACCAAGGGCACCACCCGCACGCCTGCCAAGAAGGCCGCGGCCGCGAAGAAGCCCGCAGCCGCGAAGAAGGCAGCCGAGCCTCAGCTCGTGCAGCTGCTGACGCCCGAGGGCAAGCGCGTCAAGAACGCCGAGTACGACAAGTACGTCGCCGGTGTCACCCCGGAAGAGCTCCGCGGCCTGTACCGCGACATGGTGCTCACCCGCCGCTTCGACGCCGAGGCCACCTCCCTGCAGCGCCAGGGCGAGCTGGGCCTGTGGGCCTCGCTGCTCGGCCAGGAGGCCGCCCAGATCGGCTCGGGCCGGGCCCTGCGCGACGACGACTACGTCTTCCCCACCTATCGCGAGCACGGCGTCGCCTGGTGCCGCGGGGTGGACCCGACCAACCTGCTCGGCATGTTCCGGGGTGTGAACAACGGCGGCTGGGACCCGAACAGCAACAACTTCCAGCTCTACACGATCGTCATCGGCTCCCAGACGCTGCACGCCACCGGCTACGCGATGGGCGTGGCCAAGGACGGCGCCGACAGCGCGGTGATCGCCTACTTCGGCGACGGCGCCTCCAGCCAGGGCGACGTGGCCGAGTCGTTCACCTTCTCCGCGGTCTACAACGCCCCGGTCGTGTTCTTCTGCCAGAACAACCAGTGGGCCATCTCCGAGCCGACCGAGAAGCAGTCCCGCGTCCCGATCTACCAGCGCGCGCAGGGCTTCGGCTTCCCGGGCGTACGGGTGGACGGCAACGACGTGCTCGCCTGCCTCGCGGTCACCCGCTGGGCCCTGGAGCGGGCCCGCGCCGGTGAGGGCCCGACCCTCGTCGAGGCGTTCACCTACCGCATGGGCGCCCACACCACCTCCGACGACCCGACCCGCTACCGGGGCGACGAGGAGCGCCAGGCCTGGGAGGCCAAGGACCCGATCCTGCGCCTTCGCCGGTTCCTGGAGACCTCAAACCACGCGGACGAGGGATTCTTCGAGGAACTGGAGACCGAGTCCGAGGCGTTGGGCAAACGAGTGCGCGAGGCGGTCCGTGCCATGCCGGACCCGGACCACTTCGCGATCTTCGAGAACGTCTACGCGGACGGACACGCGCTCGTCGACGAGGAGCGCGCCCAGTTCGCCGCGTACCAGGCGTCGTTCGCCGACGAGGGGGGCAACTGACATGGCCGACAAGATGGCACTCGCCAAAGCGATCAACGAGTCGCTGCGCCACGCCCTGGAGGCCGACCCCAAGGTCCTGATCATGGGCGAGGACGTCGGCAAGCTCGGCGGCGTCTTCCGGGTGACGGACGGCCTGCAGAAGGACTTCGGCGAGAGCCGCGTCATCGACACCCCGCTCGCCGAGTCGGGCATCGTCGGCACGGCGATCGGCCTGGCCCTGCGCGGCTACCGCCCGGTGGTGGAGATCCAGTTCGACGGCTTCGTCTTCCCGGCGTACGACCAGATCGTCACGCAGCTCGCGAAGATGCACGCCCGCTCCCTGGGCAAGGTCAAGCTCCCGGTCGTCGTGCGCATCCCCTACGGCGGCGGCATCGGCGCGGTGGAGCACCACTCGGAGTCCCCCGAGGCGCTCTTCGCGCACGTCTCGGGCCTGAAGATCGTCAGCCCGTCCAACTCCTCGGACGCGTACTGGATGATGCAGCAGGCCATCCAGAGCGACGACCCGGTGATCTTCTTCGAGCCCAAGCGCCGCTACTGGGACAAGGCCGAGGTCAACACGGAGGCGATCCCGGGCCCGCTGCACAAGGCCCAGGTGGTCCGCGAGGGCACCGACCTCACCCTCGCCGCCTACGGCCCGATGGTGAAGCTCTGCCAGGAGGTCGCGGCCGCGGCCGCCGAGGAGGGCAAGAAGCTGGAGGTCCTGGACCTGCGCTCGGTCTCCCCGCTCGACTTCGACTCGATCCAGACGTCGGTGGAGAAGACCCGCCGCCTGGTCGTCGTCCACGAGGCCCCGGTGTTCTTCGGCTCGGGCGCGGAGATCGCCGCGCGGATCACGGAGCGCTGCTTCTACCACCTGGAAGCCCCGGTGCTCCGGGTCGGCGGCTACCACGCGCCGTACCCGCCGGCCCGCCTGGAGGAGGAGTACCTGCCGAACCTGGACCGGGTGCTGGATGCCGTCGACCGCTCGCTGGCGTACTGAGGAGAGGGTCGTGACGACGATGACGGAAGCGTCCGTACGCGAGTTCAAGATGCCGGACGTGGGTGAGGGGCTCACCGAGGCCGAGATCCTCAAGTGGTTCGTCCAGCCCGGCGACACGGTCACCGACGGCCAGGTGGTGTGCGAGGTCGAGACGGCGAAGGCGGCCGTCGAGCTGCCCATCCCGTACGACGGTGTGGTCCGGGATCTGCACTTCCCCGAGGGCACCACGGTCGACGTGGGCACATCGATCATCGCGGTCGACGTGAGCGGCGGGGCCGCGCCCGAGCCCGCGCCCGCCGCCGAGCAGCCCGCGGTGTCACCGCCCGCGGCTGCTCAGCCCGCCGAGGAGCCGAAGGCGGAGGGCTCGGGCCGCCAGCCGGTCCTGGTCGGCTACGGGGTGGCGGCCTCGTCCACCCGCCGTCGCCCCCGCAAGGGCCCGGAGGTCCCGGTCCAGCAGGCCTCGACAGCGATCCAGACGGAGCTGAACGGCCATGGAGGGGCGCCCTCGGCCGCCTCCCCCGCCGCCCCTGCCGTCAAGGAACGCCCGCTGGCCAAGCCCCCGGTCCGCAAGCTGGCCAAGGACCTGGGCGTCGACCTGACGACGATCGTCCCGACCGGCCCGGACGGCGTCATCACCCGCGAGGACGTGCACGCGGCGGTGGCCCGGCCCCAGGCACCGCAGCCGGCGGTCCCCGCGGTCCCCGCGCCCGCCGCCCCGGCACCCGCGCCGGCGGTCGTCTCGTACGACACGACCCGCGAGACCCGTATCCCGGTCAAGGGCGTCCGCAAGGCGACGGCGGCGGCGATGGTCGGCTCGGCGTTCACGGCGCCGCATGTCACGGAGTTCGTGACGGTCGACGTGACGCGCACGATGAAGCTGGTCGAGGAGCTGAAGGAGGACAAGGAGTTCGCGGGCCTGCGCGTGAACCCCCTCCTGCTGATCTCCAAGGCCCTGCTCGTCGCGATCCGGCGCAACCCCGACGTCAACGCGTCGTGGGACGAGGCCGCCCAGGAGATCGTGGTCAAGCACTACGTGAACCTGGGCATCGCGGCCGCGACCCCGCGCGGTCTGATCGTCCCGAACATCAAGGACGCCCACGCCAAGACGCTGCCGCAGCTGGCCGAGTCGCTGGGCGAGTTGGTGTCGACGGCCAGGGACGGCAAGACGTCCCCGGCGGCGATGCAGGGCGGCACGGTGACGATCACCAACGTCGGCGTCTTCGGCGTCGACACGGGCACGCCGATCCTCAACCCCGGCGAGTCCGCGATCCTCGCGGTCGGAGCGATCAAGCTCCAGCCGTGGGTCCACAAGGGCAAGGTGAAGCCCCGCCAGGTCACCACCCTGGCCCTGTCCTTCGACCACCGTCTGGTCGACGGCGAGCTGGGCTCGAAGGTCCTGGCGGACGTGGCGGCGATCCTGGAGCAGCCGAAGCGCCTGATCACCTGGGCGTGAGCCGGCCACGGCGGCCCCCTGCCCCCGGGCGGGGGGCCGCCGGCGTTTCCGGAGCGTTGGCCGGCCGTATGCCGAGGCGCGTACGAAGCTCCCCAGAGCCCGCCCAAATACCGCACAGTAAGCGGTTTAGCCGGACATACGATCACTCTCCATGCGCAACGCCATGGTGCTCAAGGCCCAGAGATTCGTGAACTCCGTCTACGGCAGCCGCATCGGCACGACCGTGGAGGAGACCGGCGAGGCCGACTGGGCGACCATGTACGCCCTGACCCGCGCCCTGCAGTACGAGCTGGGCATCACGGCGCTGTCCGACAACTTCGGCCCCACGACGCTGGCCACGCTGACCGCCAAGTACCCCGAGCTGGACGCGGACACGGTCCCCTCGCCCGACTTCTGCCGCGTCATCCAGGCCGGTCTGTACTGCAAGGGGTACGACGGCAGCGACCTGGACGGCACGTACGGCGCGCGGACCCGGGCGGCCGTCACCAAGCTGAAGACGGACATGGGCGTCGAACGGGCCCTGCCCGGTGCCGCCTTGACGCCCAAGGTGTTCAAGGCGCTGCTGACGATGGACTCGTACGTCCTCGGCGGCTCCGGCACCCGGCAGGTCCGCGAGGTGCAGCAATGGCTCAACGGCCGCTGTCTCGGCCGGCAGGACTTCTTCGCCGTCGCCTGTGACGGGCGCGTGTCCAGGGACACGGCCAGGGCGCTGGTCCTCGGTGTGCAGTACGAGCTCGGCATGGCGGACGGCACCGCCAACGGCAACTTCGGCCCCGGGACCCAGTCGGCCCTGAGGTCGCACACCGTGCGCCAGGGCGACCAGGGCGTCTACGTCCGGTTGTTCTCCGCCGGGATGGTCGTCAACCGGCGGCCCGTCGCCCTCACCGACAGCTTCGACTCCTATCTGGCCGCCGCCGTCCGGGCGTTCCAGAACTTCGTCGCGCTCCCGGTCACGGGCGACGGCGACTTCGCCACCTTCGCCTCCCTGCTGACGTCCTACGGCGACCAGTCGCGGCAGGGGAAGGCCTGCGACACGATCGCGAAGATCACCCCGGAGCGCGCGGCGACGCTCAGGGCGGCCGGCGTCGCGTACGTCGGCCGCTATCTCACCAACCCGAGCGCCACCTCCCTGCCGGAGAAGGCCATCCAGCCCGGCGAGCTCGCCACCATCGCCCGGCACGGCCTGCGCTGCTTCCCGATCTACCAGACCGTGAACAACGACGCCTCGGACTTCGACTACGTCGCCGGGCGGACGGCCGGGTACGCGGCGGTCAACGCCGCCCTGGACCACGGCTTCAGAAAGGGCACCCGGATCTTCTTCGCGGTCGACTTCGACGCCGTCGACGCCGAGATCACCGCGAACGTCCTGCCCCACTTCAAGGGCGTCAAGGAGGCGATGGCGGACTCCGGCCACCCGTACGAGATCGGCGTCTACGGCTCCCGCAACGTCTGTGCGCGGGTCGGGGCGGCCGGCTGCTCGACCGCGAGCTTCGTGGCCGACATGTCCCCGGGCTTCGACGGCAACGCCGGGCGCCCGCTGCCCGGCGACTGGGCCTACGACCAGTTCGTCATCCGCACCCTCGGCTCGGGCGACGGGCAGCTGGAGGTGGACGTCGACATCGCCTCCGGACGGGACACCGGACAGGGCGCGTTCGACCGGCCGCGGCCCGCCGTCCCGGACGTCGCCTTCGACACCCGCCGAATCCCCGCGCTGCGGGCCGACCTCTCGCGGTACATGCGGTCGATCGGGCGGCCGGACCTGGGCGGTGTCGGGAGCGAGGCGCGGCTCTACACCAACGCCCAGTCGGTCGAGGCGATCCAGGACCAGGACGAGCTGATCACCGAGCTGTCGCACACCTACTCGATGCGCAAGGCGCTGATCCAGACGGTCGTCTACTGGGCCATGCGCGACTACAGCCTCGCCGACCAGGCCACCGGCCAGCAGGTGGCCGACCACCACCTCACCGGCTCCGGCTCCGTCAAGGACTCGCCCACCGGCATCGGCGAGATCGGCGCGGGCGACGCCATCCAGGCCTGGAACCACTGCATCGGCTGGGGCTGGACCACCGGCGACCACCGCGACCCGGGCAAGGACGCCGATCTCTGGGCGGTGTGGCAGCGGCTGAACAAGGACAACGCGTTCAGCGTGCGCACCGCGGCCCTGATCCATCTGTGGGGCACCCGGGGCAGGCCCGGCGGTCAGCTGCCGCCCGGTGACCGCGTCACCACCCCGAGGTCCATGCGCCTGGACCTCGCCGAGTTCGAGATCACCGAACTCCTGCGCCGTTACCGGGCCTGGGACCCCGACGTCGAGGCCCAGACGCACCGGAGCCTGGCCGTCTACCAGATCTTCGAGAAGTACAACAGCATCGCTCGCCACGCGTGAACCGCCGGAATGAGAGACCGTTGAAGCTCAACCTCCCCCACATCCCCCGCATCACCCGCAGAGGGCCCCGCCCGGCCGCCGGGCACCGCCGCGGACTGTCCCGCCGTGCCCTGCTCGGCCGTATCGCCGCCGTCGGCGGTGCCGTGGGCGTCGCCGCCCTGCCCGTCTCGCAGTTCCTGTCCCAGGCATACGCCGACGCGCACAACCCCGTTCCGGCCCGCGTACGGGACGCCCTGCGCAGCGCGCAGGACCGGACCCGGCGCGTGCTTGCCGGTGCGCGCTCCCACAACGGCTGGGAGATGGAGAACGTCGCCGACGACGGCGGCACCGTCTACACCCGGCCCGTCCCCGGCACCCCGCTGAAGGGCGTCGCCGTGCGGATGGGCGACGTGGAGACCGTCCTTGTCCACCTGGTGCGCCGGTTCCACTACGAGGTGGACGCCCTGCGCCGGGGCGACGTCGTCGGCTGGCACGACCCGGCCGAGGTCGGCGGGGGCCGGCCGGAGTCCAACCTGGCGTCGGGCACGGCGGTACGGATCCGGCCGGGCTTCTACCCGCGCGGAGCCCGGGGCGGCTTCTTCCCGGGGCAGGAGGTCGTGATCCGCGACATCCTCGCCGAGCTCGACGGCGTCGTCCGCTGGGGCGGCGACGACCGTACGCCCGACGAGTCGCTGTTCTCCGTCGACGTACGGCCCGGCGACCAGCGGCTGGTCCGGGTCGCGGCCCGGATCCGCGGCTGGCGGCTGGAGCCGGGAGCCGGGGCGGGCGCGTCCGTGAACGTGCTGGCCGGCGGGCGGCGCAAGGCGGCCCGGGAGCTGGAGCGACGCCAGCGGCCGGCTGCCTGATGCGCGAGGACACACGAAGGGGGGCTCACCGCCGTCGGCGGTGAGCCCCCCTTTCCGTGGTGCCTGTCCTACTGGGCGAAGCCGTAGTTGAGCAGCTTCGTCGCGTCCGTCTTGCGCGTGGTCAAGTTGGTCGAGGTCAGGACCGTGCCGATGACCGTCTTGCCGTTCCGCGTGGCCGCGAAGACCAGGCAGTACTTGGCCTCCGGGCCGGAACCGGTCTTCACGCCGATCGCGCCGGTGTAGCTCGCGAGCAGCGGGTTGGTGTTCTCCCACGCGGCCATCGTCCGCGTACCGCCGGACTTCGTGGTCGTCTTCGCCGTGTACTTCTTCGTCTTGACGACCGTGCGGAACGTGGAGTTCTTCATGGCGCTGCTGGCGATCTTCGTCAGGTCGCGCGGCGTGGAGTAGTTGTTGCCCTTGCCGATGCCGTCGAACGAGTCGAAGTGGGTGTTCTTCAGACCCAGGTTCTTGGCCGTGGTGTTCATCTTGCCGATGAACGACTTCACGCGCGCCGCCCGTGTCGAGCCCGAGCCGAACTTGTCGGCGAGCGCGTACGCCGCGTCGCAGCCGGACGGCAGCATCAGCCCGTACAGCAGCTGGCGGACGGTGACCTTGTCGCCGACGATCAACTTGGCGTTCGACGCCCAGTTGTTGTCGACGATGTAGTCGCTGTACGCCTTCTGGATCGTGACCTTGCTGTCCAGGTTGAGGTTCGACTGCTTCAGCACCACCAGGGCCGTCATGATCTTGGTGGTCGAGCCGGTGGAGCGACGCGTGTCGGCAGCCTTGGTGTAGAGCGACTTGCCGGTCGCGTTGTTCATCACGTAGCCGCCCTTGGCGGCGATCGTGGGCGCCGTGGCGGCCTGCGCCGGCGCAACGGTGAGGGCTCCGGTCGCGAGCATGGCGCCGGTGGTGACGGCGACGGCCGCGGCTCTACGGAGACGGGTGCCCTTAATGCCGGTTATCAAGTGAAGTACCCCGATTGCGTTGAATGCCCCAGGCGTGCGGCCGAATTGAGGACGAGGGGAAGGGGGGCCGCACGTGTCTGACTCGTAACTAGCACAGTTGGTTGTGCCGTTGCCGAGGGGGACCCGCCCTTTGCCACAGACGTGTGACATTTGAGGTCGCGTGAGTCCGCATCCTGGACGGATACATCCATGCGTACCTGATGTATCTATGCTGTCGGCATGACCCTGGCCGTGAAGCACCCTCCCGCCGCCGACCGTGTGTACACCCACGTCAAGCAGGGCGTCCTGGAGCGCCGCTACGAGGGCGGGACCCTGCTCACCGAGGGCGAACTCGCCGAGGCCGTGGGCGTCTCCCGCACGCCGGTGCGCGAGGCGCTGCTCCGGCTGGAGGTCGAGGGACTGATCAGGCTCTACCCGAAAAAGGGAGCCCTCGTCCTGCCCGTCTCCGCGCAGGAGATCGCCGACGTCGTGGAGACCCGGCTGCTCGTCGAGGAACACGCGGCGCGCAAGGCCGTGCCCGCGCCCCCCGGGCTCATCGAGCGCCTCGAAGCGCTTCTCGCCCGCCAGAAGGAGCAGGCCGCCGCCGGAGACCTGGCAGCGGCCGCCGTCACCGACCGCTGCTTCCACGCCGAGATCGTCCGCAGTGGAGGCAACGAGATCCTCTCCCGCCTCTACGACCAGCTGCGCGACCGCCAGCTGCGCATGGGTGTCGCCGTTCTGCACTCCCACCCCGACCGGATCGCCAAGACCCTCACCGAACACGAGGAGATCCTCGAAGCGCTGCGCTCCGGGGACGCCGAGGCGGCCGTCGGGCTCGTCCACCGCCACGTCGGCTGGTTCTCGCACCTGGCGCGGGGGGAGGTCCGATGAGCGCCGGCATACTGCCGGGCGATCCACCGGGAGGCCGGCGGGCCCTGGCCGTCTGGGGCACGGGCGTCTCGGTCTACTTCGTCGCGGTCATCTTCCGCACGTCCCTGGGAGTGGCCGGCCTCGACGCCGCCGACCGCTTCCACGTCAACGCCTCGGCCCTGGCCACCTTCTCCATCCTCCAGCTGCTGGTCTACGCCGGTATGCAGATACCCGTCGGCCTGCTCGTGGACCGGCTCGGCACCAAGAAGGTGCTGGCGCTGGGGGCGGTGCTGTTCACGGCCGGGCAGCTGGGCTTCGCGTTCTCCCCGTCGTACGGCATGGCGCTCGCCTCCCGGGCGCTGCTCGGCTGCGGTGACGCGCTGACCTTCATCAGCGTGCTGCGGCTGGGCACCCGTTGGTTCCCGGCCCGGCGCGGACCGCTCGTCGCCCAGTTCGCGGGCCTGGTGGGCATGGCGGGCAACCTCGTCTCCACGCTCGTCGTGGCCCGGCTGCTGCACGGCATCGGCTGGACCGCCGCGTTCGCGGGCAGCGCGGTCGCCGGGGCCGTGGTGCTCGTGCTGGTGCTGCTGTTCCTGAAGGACCACCCGGAGGGCCACGAGCCGGAGCCGCTCCCGCACCAGGGCGCGGCCTACGTACGACGCCAGATCGCCGCCTCCTGGCGGGAGCCGGGGACCCGGCTCGGGCTGTGGGTGCACTTCACGACCCAGTTCCCCGCGATGGTGTTCCTGCTGCTGTGGGGCATGCCGTTCCTGGTCGAGGCGCAGGGGCTGTCCCGGGCCACCGCCGGTGAACTCCTCACCCTCGTCGTGCTGTCGAACATGGGCGTCGGCATGGTCTACGGCCAGATCGTCGCCCGGCACCACGAGGCGCGGCTGCCCATCGCGCTCGGCACGGTCGGCACGACGGCGGCCCTGTGGGCGGCGACACTGGCCTACCCCGGCGAACACGCCCCGATGTGGCTGCTGATCGCGCTGTGCACGGTCCTCGGGGCGTGCGGGCCCGCGTCGATGATCGGCTTCGACTTCGCCCGCCCGGCGAACCCGCCCGAGCGGCAGGGCACCGCCTCCGGCATCACCAACATGGGCGGCTTCGTGGCCTCCATGACCACCCTGTTCGCCGTCGGGGTCCTGCTGGACGCCACCGGCGGCGACTACACCGTGGCCTTCTCGGCGGTGTTCGTGCTCCAGGCCCTCGGGGTCACCCAGATCCTGCGCCTGCGCAGGCGTGCCATCCGGCGCGAGCGGGAACGCCTGGTGGCGAGCCGGGTCGAGACGGTGCACGTCCCGGCATGACGCGGCTCCGGCGGTCGGTACGAGTGTCTCAGGCGGTCGGTACGAGGGTGAGGTAGGCCAGCCCCAGGACACCGCGGTACGTCAGCCACCGGGCACGGTGCCGGTCCGCGCGCTCCCTGGTCTCG
Organism: Streptomyces sp. NPDC050546; assembly: GCF_044457425.1. Classification (NCBI taxonomy): domain Bacteria; kingdom Bacillati; phylum Actinomycetota; class Actinomycetes; order Kitasatosporales; family Streptomycetaceae; genus Streptomyces; species Streptomyces sp. NPDC050546. Next base: position 167,411 of record NZ_JBITGX010000009.1, on the reverse strand, counting down.
GCCGCGAGCGGGTGCCCGGGGTGCGCGGCGAGCCACACCTCGACGTCCGCCAGGTACGCCGACTCGAACTCCTCCCACTCGTCGAGGCTCGCGGTCTCCGTCCACTCCGGCCTGAACCCGGCCTCGATCGCCAGGTCCAGGAGGGTCGCGAGGTCGTGGTGGTCGGTGACGGCGGCGTCCTGGGGGTTGGTGCCGGGGCCGGGTGGGTGCGCAGCCCGGCGGAGCGGGGTGCCGCCGCGCCCACCCGTGCCGCCCCTAGCGGCACGCATGCCCGCAGCTGGGGGGCGTGGCCGCAGTTGGGCGGCGGCATGGCTACGGCTGGGGGCGGCGTGGCCGCAGTTGGGTGGCGGCGTGGCTGCGGCTGGGTGGCGGCGTGGCCGCGGTTGGGCGGCGGTGTGCCCGCGGTTGGGCGGCGGTGTGCCCGCGGCTGGGGCTTCTACTGGGTCACCGTGAAGTTGTGGAGGATTGCCGAGGTCAGGTCCGGGTCGCCCTCGGTCTTGAGGCGGTCGGAGACCGACTCGGGGGTCACGCGGCCGCAGGCCAGGCGGACGTAGGTCTCCCAGTCGAGGGTGAGGGTCGCGGCGGGGCCGAGAGCGGGGGCCGTTTCGAGGGTGCCTCGGCCCTGGATGTCGACGCGGATCGTGCGCAGGAACTCGAGGGGCCCGTGCACGTCGAGGACGACGGCCGAGCTGCGCGGCGCCTGGGCGTTCTCGGCGACCACACGCGGAAGTTCGGAGAGCAGCACGTCACGGGCGACGTGCGCGCCGGGGGAGTCGAGGTTGCCGGGCCGGCCGAGGGCCGTGCGCAGGTCCTGCTCGTGCGTCCACACGTCGAAGGCGTGCCGGCGCATGGACTCCTCGAGGGTCAGCTCCGTGCCGAGCGGGCCGCGCACCTTCGTGCCCGGGTCACGCGACTCGTTCCGCAGCTGGCGGTTGCGGCGGATGATCACGTACTCCAGCTCGGAGGTCATCTCCGGGGCCGTGTGGTGACGGCGGACGTCGACCTGCATCTCCATGTAGCGCTGGTGGTCGTTCGTCACGTGGAAGAGGTCACGCGGCAGCGTGTGGATGGGGCGCGGGTCGCCGAGCATCTCGCAGTCCAGGCCGATGACATGGGAGACCACGTCCCGCACCGACCACCCGGGGCACGGCGTCCGCCGGTTCCACTCGGCCTCCGCGAGCGGCTGGAGCAGCTCGGATATCGCATCGATGGAGTGGGTCCAGGCGTCGGCGTAGGGCTGGAGGGTGGGATGCAGACTCACGGAACGGGACCCCTCGGCGGTCGGTGCACGGGCAGGTGGTGGCGGCGTTGCCAGTGGGAGGTGGCGGCTGTCGGCGGGTGTCTTGGCAGCTAAGTTACGCTGCTGTGAGGCACCCCGGCAGTGCTTTCGTGTGACGATCGTAGGCCCGGGGGGAAGCCCATGTGGACGGGTCGAATGCCAGGACGGTGGTAGTGTGCGCGCCTCTGTGATCCAGATCGCCGTAGACGGGGGCGAATCGGTCGAATCGCGTCGGAGGCGAGTCGCCTCGCTGGTGCGCGAGCAGGCCGGGGCCGATCTGGTCGTCCTGCCGGAGCTGTGGACCACGGGTGCGTTCGCCTACGAGGAGTTCGGGCGCGAGGCCGAGCCGCTCGAAGGGCCGACCTACGAGGCGATGGCGAAGGCCGCGAGCGACGCGGGCGTGTGGCTGCACGCCGGTTCGATTCCCGAGCGTGACCCTGACGGCCCCCTCTACAACACCTCCCTCGTCTTCTCTCCCTCCGGCGACCTGGCCGCCGCCTACCGCAAGATCCACCGGTTCGGCTTCGACAAGGGCGAGGCCGTGCTGATGGGCGCGGGCGCCGAGCTGGTGACGGTGCGTCTGCCGGGGACCGTCCTGGGGCTGAGCACCTGCTACGACCTCCGTTTCCCCGAACTCTTCCGCGGGCTCGTCGACGCCGGTGCCGAGACGCTCGTGGTGTCGGCGGGCTGGCCGGAGCGCCGCCGGTCCCACTGGACGCTGCTGGCCCAGGCACGGGCCGTCGAGAACCAGTCGTTCGTCGTCGCGTGTGGAACGGCCGGGACGCATGCCGGAGTTCCCCAGGCCGGTCACTCGATCGTGGTCGACCCGTGGGGCGAGGTGCTGGCCGAGGCGGGCGCCGGCGAGGAGGTCCTCACGGTGGAGTTCGAGCCGGGGAAGGTCGCGACGACACGGGAGCAGTTCCCGGCGCTGAAGGACCGGCTGCTGGGCCTGGAGCCCCCGCGCAGGCCCTGAGCCCTGAGGGCGAGGACACGGTATCGGGCGGCTCAGTCCTCCCGCTCCTTCTCCGCCAGGTGGATGACACACACCGCCACGGCGATCAGCAGCGCCGGATCGGCGTCCTCGCGGACCACGTCCACGCCATAGGTGTCCCGCAGGGTCAGCCAGCGCCGGGAGATCACCGCGAGCAGCTCCCCGTCGTACTCGACGGCGAACTCCCGGTCGAGGATCTTGCCGCTGACGTCCAGTTCGTTGCCGTCGGCCAGGGACACCCGGTAGTGGTTGCGCAGCAGGGACAGCCGTTTCCTGCGGATCGTCGCCAGCGGCTCCCCGGCCCGCTGGAGCACCATCGTGTCGCGCAGGGCGAGCATCTTCTGGTGGATGTCGACGAGGACGCGCCCCTGGGTGTCCTTCAGTTCCCAGGTGTCCCGCAGCCGCAGGGCCTTGCCGTCGACGAGGAACACCTTGCTGCCGCGCTCGTCCTCGATCCAGTAGTCGTCACCGAAGCCGAGGAGCCGGTCGTACACGAGGAATCTCATGAGACCAGGGCTTCCCCGCGGCCCGCTCCGAAACGCCGCCGATAGGCCGACGGGCTGAGTCCCGTCGCCCGCCGCAGGCTCGTGCGCAGGTTGGCGGCCGTACCGAGCCCGCTCCTGGCCGCCACCACGTCCAGCCGCTCCTCGCCCCGCTCGATCAGCCGGCAGGCCAGCGCCACCCGCTCCCCGGTCAGCCAGACGAGCGGCGTCGTCCCGAGCTGTGCGCGGAAGCGGCGGTGGAGCGTGGCGGGGCTGACACGCGCGCGTGCGGCCAGGTCCGCCACCGTCAGCGGCTCGCCCAGCCGCTCCTGCGCCCACTCCAGCACAGGGGCCAGGGACTCGTCCTTCACCTCCGGCACGGGCCGCTCCACGAACTGGCGCTGCCCGCCGTCGCGGTGCGCGGCGAAGACCAGCCGCCGGGAGACGTGGTTGGCGATCTCGGCGCCGTGGTCACGCCGCCAGACGTACAGCCCGAGATCGAGGGCGGCGGCGCTGCCGGCGGCGGTGAGGATGTCGCCCTCGTCGACGAACAGCACGTCCGGCTCCAGCAGCACCTTGGGATGCAGCCGGCGGAAGGAGTCCGCCCAGCGCCAGTGCGTGGCCGCCCGCCGCCCGTCCAGCAGCCCGGCCTCGGCGAGGGCGAAGGTGCCGGTGCAGAAGCTCACGACCCGGGCGCCACGCGTGTGTGCGCGCCGGATGGCGTCGAGGACGGCGGGGACGCGCGGGACGACGTTGTCCGGCCGGCCCGGCACGACCAGCGTGTCCGCCTCCGCCACGGCGTCCAGGCCGGCGACTCCGGTGAGCGTGAAGAAGCCGTGGTTCATCCGGATCTCCGGCGCGGGCGCGCACAGCGTCACCTCGTACAACGGCCCCAGGAGCCCCAGTTCGGGCCGCGGCAGCCCGAACAGCTCGGTGGCCACCCCGACCTCGAACGGGTTGGTGCCCTCGTCGACGATCACGGCGACCCGGTGCGGGCGCTGCGAGGATGTGCGCTGCGAGGATTCTTTCGCCATGTGCGATTCCTAGCACTCGCGCGGCATGCCCGGCACCCCGCAGGATCCCCTCATGACCCAGGAACCCGTCTCCATGACCCAGGAACCCGTCTCCATGACCCAGGAACCCGTCTCCCTCGCCCACGCCCTGGCCTCCTTCTCCGAGCAGTGGAGCCCCCGTATCGTCACCGCCGTCAACGACTACGACGTCCGCGTCGCGAAGGTCGAGGGCGAACACGTCTGGCACGTCCACGACCACACCGACGAGTTCTTCCTCGTCCTCGAAGGCGAGCTGCACATCGCCCTGCGCGAACCGTCCGGCGAGCGCACCGTCGTCCTGCCGAAGGGCAGCGTCTTCACGGTCCCGCGCGGCACCGAGCACAAGCCGAACGCCTCCGTGCCCACGGAGATCCTGCTCTTCGAACCCACCGGCACCCTCACGGTCGGCGACCACCACGACGAGATCCCGGCCCACGTGGATGCCACGACGGGGCACGCGCTGACCTAGGGCCGGCTGTGCTTCCATGCTGCGGTGAATCGAAGGAGTGTCCTCGCGGCTGACGGACCGCTGATCCGTCCTGTCCGGCGTCGCGGTGAGTCGGACCTCGACGAGTGCGTCTTGGTGCTCGCTGACGTCCACGAAGCCGACGGCTATCCGGTGAACTGGCCGGACCACCCCGTCGGCTGGCTGTCGCAGCCGTCACTGCTCGCGGCCTGGGTGGCGGAGGTGGACGGGCGGATCCTTGGTCACATCGGCCTGTCCCGTAGCGAGTCAGGGGACGCGGCCCCTGGCCTGTGGAGCAGGCGTACGGGCCTGAGTGCCGAGATGACCGCCGTGGTCAGCCGCCTGTTCGTCGCTCCGGCGGCCAGGGGCAAAGGGATCGGTGCGCTGCTGATGGCACAGGCGGTGCGGGAGGCACGGGAACGCGATCTGCACCCGGTGCTCGATGTCGTGGCCTCCGACATCGCGGCAGCGGCTCTGTACGAACGGCTGGGCTGGAGCTTGCTGGCCACCGTCGATCAGCAATGGAGTCCGACCGAGACCGTGACCGTGCATTGCTATGCCGCGCCTGCGCGACCAGCCTGATCACGGCCTACCGCGTCACACCGTTCGTTGATCCGGGATCGTGCGACGGATCCACGTCCGCGCAGGTGTGATTGGCTGGAGGAATGGCAAAACGCGCACGTGTCCGGGCCCCCGAGCTCATCGGCAAGGGCGGCTGGATCAACACAGGTGACCAGGAACTGAGCCTTGCGAAACTGCGCGGCCGCATCGTCATTGTTGATTTCTGGACATTTTGTTGCGTGAACTGCCTGCACGTCCTGGACGAGCTCCGTGAGCTCGAGGAGAAGCACCCGGACACGGTCGTCGTCATCGGGGTGCACTCGCCGAAGTTCGTGCACGAGGCCGAGCATCAGGCGGTCGTCGACGCCGTGGAGCGGTACGGGGTGGAGCACCCGGTGCTCGACGACCCGGAGCTGGCCACCTGGAAGCAGTACGCCGTGCGGGCCTGGCCGACGCTCGTCGTGATCGACCCCGAGGGGTATGTGGTCGCCCAGCATGCCGGTGAGGGGCATGTGCACGCCATTGAGCGGCTGGTGGGGGAGCTGGAGGACGAGCACGCGGCGAAGGGCACGTTGCGGCGGGGCGACGGGCCGTATGTGGCGCCGGAGCCGGAGCCGACGGCGTTGCGGTTCCCGGGGAAGGCCGTGCCGCTGCCGTCGGGGAACTTCCTGGTCAGCGACACCACCCGGCATCAGCTGGTGGAACTCGCCGAGGACGGCGAGAGCGTGGTGCGGAGGATCGGGTCCGGGGCGCGCGGGTTCGCCGACGGCGGCGAAGGCACTGCCGCCTTCAACGAGCCTCAGGGGCTAGCGCTTCTCGACGATGACTCCGTGGTCGTCGCCGACACCGTCAATCACGCGCTGCGGCGGCTGGACCTCGCCACCGGTGAGGTCACCACCCTCGCCGGCACGGGCCGGCAGTGGTGGCAGGGCTCACCCACCTCGGGCCCGGCCCGTGAGGTCGACCTCTCCTCCCCCTGGGACGTCGCCCTGTGGCAGGGCAGGGTGTGGATCGCCATGGCCGGTGTGCATCAGCTGTGGGCGTACGACCCCGCCGACGGCACGGTCGCGGTCACGGCCGGAACCACCAACGAGGGCCTCGTCGACGGGCCGGGGACCGAGTCCTGGTTCGCCCAGCCGTCCGGGCTCGCCGCCACGTCCGAGCGGCTCTGGCTCGCCGACTCGGAGACCTCGGCCCTGCGCTGGGTGGAGCCCGACGGCTCCGTCCACACCGCCGTCGGCACCGGCCTCTTCGACTTCGGCCACCGGGACGGTGCCGCCGAACAGGCCCTGCTCCAGCACCCGTTGGGTGTCACGGCCCTGCCGGACGGGTCCGTCGCCGTCGCCGACACCTACAACCACGTCCTGCGCCGCTACGATCCCGCGACCGGCGAGGTGACGACCCTCGCCACGGACCTGCGTGAGCCCAGCGACGCCGTGCTCGTCGGCGACGACATCGTGGTCGTGGAGTCGGCCCGGCACCGGCTGACCAGGCTGCGGCTGCCGGAGGAGGCCGTGAAGGTCGCCGAGGTCGCTCACCGCACGCAGCGCGAAGCCACCGAAGTGGCCCCGGGGCGACTTCGGCTGGACGTGATCTTCCAGGCTCCGGCGGGACAGAAGCTGGACACCCGCTACGGGCCTTCCACCCGCCTGCTCGTCTCGTCCACCCCGCCGGAGCTGCTGCGCAGCGGCGAGGGCGCGGGAACAGACCTGTCCCGCGCCCTCGAACTCGACCCCGCCGTGGCGGAGGGCGTGCTGCACGTTTCCGCGATGGCGGCTTCCTGCGACGACGACCCGGCCAACGAGTACCCGGCCTGTCATGTCCACCAGCAGGACTGGGGCGTCCCCGTCCGCCTCACCGAGGCTGGGACGGACCGGCTTCCGCTGGTGCTGGCCGGGATGGACGCCTGATCCGCGGGATCTGCCAGGGCGTCACACCCCGTACCCGTCGCTGTAGCCGTCGCGCGTGTGGGGTCGTCCGTCGTTCACGACCGGCGTGGTCGGGGGCACCACCACACGCCGGCGCCTGGCGATGCTGCTGAACGTCGTGACGCCGATCAGTCCGACGATCATCAGGATGATGCCGACCAGGTCGAGGTTGACCCCCTGCATGTCCCAGTCGGTCGCGAACGTGAGGATGGCTCCCACGGCGATGAGGATGATGCATCCGCCGAGGCCCATGTGTGTCGCCTCCCTGTACGGTCCGGTCCGGTCGTTCCGGCCCGCACACCGGGTACCCCGGTGGGGAACACCCATGCGGTGACGGCCTGTTCTACCTCTCCAGGAACGCGGTGAGCGCGTTCGCCAGGAGGAACGGGTCGTCGGCGCCGCACAGTTCACGCGCGCTGTGCATCGACAGGATGGCCACGCCGATGTCGACGGTCCTGATGCCGTGCCGGGCGGCGGTGATCGGGCCGATCGTGGTGCCGCAGGGCATGGAGTTGTTGGAGACGAAGGACTGGAAGGGCACGCCCGCCCGCTCGCAGGCCGCCGCGAACTCGGCGCGTCCCGAACCGTCCGTGGCGTAGCGGTTGTTGACGTTGACCTTGAGGATCGGGCCGCCGTTGACGCGCGGGTGGTGCGTCGGGTCGTGGCGCTCCGCGTAGTTGGGGTGGACGGCGTGACCCGTGTCGGAGGACAGGCAGACCGTGCCGGCGAAGGCCCGGGCCCGGTCCTCGAGGGAGCCGCCGCGGGCGAACACCGAGCGCTCCAGCACGTTTCCGAGCAGCGGTCCGTCCGCGCCGGTGTCGGACTGGGAGCCGTTCTCCTCGTGGTCGAAGGCGGCCAGGACCGGGATGGACGCCGGCTTCGACGACGACGAGGCCACCGCTGCCAGGGCCGCCGTGCCGGCGTGCACCGAGAGGAGGTTGTCCATACGGGGGCCGGCCAGCAGCTCGCGGTCGCGGCCCAGGTAGGCGGGCGGTTCCACGGAGTGCGTCATCAGGTCCCAGCCGGTGACCTCGCCCGCGGGGAGGCCGGCCGTCTCCTCCAGGAAGGCGATCAGGTCGCCGTCGCGGACGTCGTTGCCCAGGCCCCAGATGGGCTGCAGGTGCCGCTGCTTGTCGAGTTTCAGGCCGTCCGCCGTCACCGAGCGGTCCAGGTGGATGGCGAGCTGCGGGACGCGCAGCAGCGGCCGGTCGACGTCGACCAGGCGCGTCGAGCCGTCGCGCAGGGTGAGGCGGCCGGCGAGGCCCAGGTCGCGGTCCAGCCAGGAGTTGAGCAGCGGCCCGCCGTAGATCTCCACGGCCACCTGGCGCCAGCCGTGCGCCCCGCTGTCGGGGAGCGGCTTGACGCGCAGGTTGGGGGAGTCGGTGTGGGCGCCGACGATCCGGAACGGCGTGTGGGGCGTGGCGCCCTCCGGCACGTACCAGGCGACGATCGCGCCGCCGCGCAGCACGTACCTGCCGCCGTGCGTCCCGTCCCAGGCGTCCGTCTCGGCGACCTGCCGGAAGCCCGCCTTCTCCAGTCGCTCGGCGGCCGTGGCCACGGCGTGGTACGGCGACGGGCTCGCCGCCAGGAAGGTCATGAGGTCGTCGGTGTGGCCGCGGTCGAAGCGGGCTCGTTCGGTCATGGGTTCACCTTAACGACGGACGAGGGCCCGTTCCCGGGGAAGGGAACAGGCCCTCGGACGGAGGACGTGATGATCTAGAACGCGGCCTCGTCCAGCTCCATCAGGTCCAGCTCGACGCCCTCGGCGACCTTGCGGGCCAGGGTGACGCCCGGCAGGACGCTGCCCGCGAAGAACTTCGCCGCCGCGATCTTGCCGGTGTAGAAGGCCACATCCTTGGCGGAGGCCGTCTCCAGCTTCTCGGCGGCGACCGCGGCGCCCTTGAGCAGCAGGTAGCCGACGACGACGTCACCGGAGGCCATCAGCAGGCGGGTGGTGTTCAGGCCCACCTTGTAGATGTTCTTGACGTCCTGCTCGGTGGCCGCGAGGTCGGTCAGCATCAGGCCGACGATCGCCTCCAGCTCGACGGCGGCCTTCGCGAGGTGCTCACGGGCACCGGCCAGTTCCTCGCCGCCCTCGCCGAGCGCCAGGAACTTCTTGATGTCCTCGGCGAGGGAGTTCAGCGCGGCGCCCTGGTTGCGGACGATCTTCCGGAAGAAGAAGTCCTGGCCCTGGATCGCCGTGGTGCCCTCGTAGAGGGTGTCGATCTTGGAGTCCCGGATGTACTGCTCGATCGGGTACTCCTGCAGGAAGCCGGAGCCGCCGAAGGTCTGGAGCGACTGGGCGAGCTGCTCGTAGCCCTTCTCGGAGCCGTAGCCCTTGACGATGGGCAGGAGCAGGTCGTTCAGGGCCTCCAGGTCGGAGGCGTCCTCGCCCGTGGCCTCCTTGACCTGGATCTCGTCCTGGACGGAAGCCGTGTAGAGGACCAGCGCCCGCATGCCCTCCGCGTACGCCTTCTGCGTCATCAGCGAGCGGCGCACGTCGGGGTGGTGGGTGACGGTGACCTTGGGCGCGGTCTTGTCCATGAAGTTCGCGAGGTCCGGGCCCTGGACGCGCTCCTTGGCGTACTCCAGCGCGTTCAGGTAGCCCGTCGACAGCGTGGAGATCGCCTTCGTGCCGACCATCATCCGGGCGAACTCGATGATGCGGAACATCTGGCGGATGCCGTCGTGCTTGTCGCCGATCAGCCAGCCCTTGGCGGGGTGCTGGTCGCCGAAGGTCATCTCGCAGGTGTTGGACGCCTTCAGGCCCATCTTGTGCTCGACGTTCGTGGCGTAGGCGCCGTTGCGCTCGCCCAGCTCGCCGGTCTCGAAGTCGAAGAGGTACTTCGGGACGAGGAAGAGGGACAGGCCCTTGGTGCCGGGGCCGGCGCCCTCGGGGCGGGCCAGCACGTAGTGGAGGATGTTCTCCGACATGTCGTGCTCACCGGACGTGATGAAGCGCTTCACGCCCTCGATGTGCCAGGAGCCGTCCTCCTGCTGCACGGCCTTGGTGCGGCCGGCGCCCACGTCGGAGCCCGCGTCGGGCTCGGTGAGCACCATCGTGGAGCCCCACTGCTTCTCCGTGGCGACCTTGGCTATGTGCTTCTGGACCTCGTTGCCCTCCTCGAAGAGGATGCCGGCGAACGCCGGGCCCGAGGAGTACATCCACACGGCCGGGTTGGCGCCCAGGATCAGCTCGGCGTACGCCCAGATCAGGGAGCGGGGCGAGGTGGTGCCGCCGATCTCCTCGGGCAGGCCGAGCCGCCAGTACTCGGAGTCCATGAAGGCCTGGTAGCTCTTCTTGAAGGACGCCGGGACGGGCGCGGTGTTGGTCTCCGGGTCGAAGACCGGCGGGTTGCGGTCGGCGTCGATGAAGGACTCGGCCAGCTCGTTCTCCGAGAGGCGGGTCAGCTCCTCCAGGATGCTCTTCGCGGTCTCGACGTCCATCTCCTCGAACGGACCGGTGCCGTACAGCTTGTCCCGCCCGAGTACTTCGAAGAGGTTGAACTCGATGTCGCGGAGATTCGACTTGTAGTGCCCCATGGCGACGGCTCCCGGCTCCGTAGAGAGATCGGCGAGGCACTGGATCCTCGCGCTAGTTCACGTACCAACAAGTAGCTACGATGATGCTACCCGTCGGTAATAAGAAGCAACCCCGAACCTGTCATCTGTGACAGGTCACACCGGAACGGTCAGTTCCGCGGTGTAGCCGTCCCCGGTACTGCCCCTCATCGTGGCCAGCTGACGGTCGTGACCGTCGCTGAAGACGCCGTCGCTCTCCAGGGAGAGGCCGCTCAGGTTCCGCACGCTCTCGCCGTAGCCCTCCGTGGCGTACACCGCGTCGCAGACGTCCTTGGGGAAGGCGAGCTGCGAGGTGTTCGTGATCGACGTGGCCTCCGTGGCGTCGGCCAGGCTGCCGTACACCTCGAAGTGGAGGTGCGGCCAGCGGCCCGGGTAGCAGCCGGGGAAGACGCTCCTGAAGGTGACGCGGCCCGCGCCGTCGGTCTCCTGGACGCCGCGCAGGTAGTTCTCCTCGGTGACGCCCTCCGAGTACAGGGAGTAGGCGCCGTCCCGGTCGCACTGCCACAGGTAGACGGCGGCGCCCCGCTTCGGGGCGTCGCAGCCGGAGGCCGCGTCCACCACGGTCAGCGTGATCGTCAGGGGTGTCCCCTCGGCCGTGCCGCCCGCTGAGTCGCCGAAGCTCCGGGTGATGTCACTGCGGACGACCCCGCTCTCCTTCAGGACGTTCACACCGTTGGAGCCGTCGCCCGGGAAGGGACCGGCCGTCTCCTCGGGGATCTCCGCGCAGCCGGCGGACGAGGAGGCCGCCGGGGTCTTCTCCTCCGAGGTGCAGCCCACCAGCGGAATCAGGCCCGCGCCCGCCATCAGCCGGATCATCCGGCGGCGGGCGAGGACGGGGAGGTCGTAGGAGAGGCCTCTGTCGTGCTCGTGCGGACCCTCGGCGTCGCGTGCGTTCATACCGTCGACGCTAGGAGCACCGGCCCCCGCGATCCACCGTGCTGCCGCTGTCGACTCGCTGTCGGTTTTCCGTACCGGGCAGACCGGCCGTACCCGCCCGTCCGCCCCGCCGCTCTCGGTACCCTTGCGCTCATGTACGGCTACGACCAGACAGCGGGCCCGCAAGCGCAGTACGCCCCTCCGCAGCAGCCGATGTCCGGCGGATACGGGCAACAGCCGCCGCTGTACCCCGAGCCGTCCCCGCCCTCCCTCACGGACGCGGTGCGCGCGTTCACGACCGGGCAGATGGCGGCCGAGGACTTCCAGCAGGCCTTCGCTACGTCGAAGGTCTACTGCCCGCGCGGGGACAACCCCGGCTTCCTCGCGCTGCACAACACCCAGCAGCCGGTGATCCCGATGTTCAGCACGCTCAAGGAGCTGCGCCGGTACGCGGGCAAGGAGTCCAAGTACTTCGTGATCACCGGTTCCGAGGTGCTGGACCTGCTGCCGACCGGCTACGGGTTCGTCCTCGACATGGAGGGCGAGCACCGGATGGTGTTCGACGCGAAGGCCGTCGAGCAGATGGTCGAGTTCGCGATGCGCCGGATGTATGGCGGCTGACCTGCCTATTTCGGCAGGCGCAGGGCCAGGCCGTCCAGGACGACCTCCAGGCCGTAGGTGAACTTGTCGTCCCGGATCCGGGCGGGGTCGACGGGCTGGTCAGCGGTCCGTGCGTCGGCGGCCGCCAGGTGGTCGTAGCCGGCCGAGGCCTCGCGGGCCGCGGGCAGCAGCCGCGCGACGAACTCCGGCTCCGTCTCGCCCGAGCGGGCGACCGTGGTGAGCCAGGCGGCCTCCGTGGTGGACATGCCGATGACGTACGAGAAGACCGCGTCGATCGCCCGGCTCGGCTCGGGGAACCCCGCCGCGGTGAACAGCGCCGCGAGCCGCTCGGAGAACGTCATGTAGTTGGGCCCGAGGTAGGCGAGCCCGGCCTGGCCCAGGACCAGGGTCAGCCAGGGGTGCCGTAGCGCGGTCGTACGGAAGGATCCCGCCGCCTCGGTCACCGCCGCGCGCCAGTCGGGGCCGCCGGCCGGCGGGACGTGGATCTCGGCGGCGACCTCGTCCACCGCGAGCTCCATCAGCTCGTCCTTCGTGGCGACGTGCCGGTACAGCGATGTCGCGCCCGCGTTCAGACGGGCGCCGAGCTTGCGCATGCTGAGCGCCTCGATGCCGTCGGCGTCGAGCATCGCGATCGCCTCCCGCACGATCGCGTCCCTGCTGAGTGCCGGCTGGTCGGGGCGGCGCTGCTCACGGGTCCATACGGACGGGATCGGGTTCTTCTCCGTCGTCTTCGTGCTCTTGGGCATCGACTCTCCTCCTGGCGCTCGGCTCCGGCCGTGTGCGAACAGCGTGCGCATTCAGCGTACAGAACTCAAGGGTTGCGCACACTGTTCCGCTGTGCGTACAGTGTTCGCATCGAAGGAACGGTGTTTGCGGGAGGGGAAACTGACATGGACGCTCGTAATCCACGCCGCTGGTGGATCCTGGTGGTGCTCTGCCTCAGCACGCTCGTGCTGGTCGTCGACAACATGGCGCTGACGGTGGCGGTGCCCACGCTGACCGAGGACATCGGGGCGAGCGCCCAGAGCATGCAGTGGATCCTCGACTCCTACATCCTGGTCTTCGCCGGACTGCTGCTGACCTCGGGAAGCCTGGGGGACAGGTTCGGGCGCCGGAAGGTGATGCTGATCGGCCTGACGCTCTTCGGGGCGGCCTCGCTGGGGGCGATGTTCTGCTCCACGCCGGGTGAGCTGATCGCGGTGCGGATCGTCATGGGGGTCGGCGGGGCGCTGATCATGCCGTCGACGCTGTCCATCCTGATCACCGTCTTCGAGGAGGACGAGCGGCCCAAGGCGATGGCGGCATGGGGCTCGGTGTCGATGCTGGGGCTCGTCGGCAGCCCGGTCCTCGGCGGTGTGCTGATCGACCACTTCGCCTGGCAGGCGATCTTCCTGATCAACGTGCCGATCGTCGGAGCGGCGCTGCTGGCCGGTGTGCTGCTGATGCCGGAGTCCAAGGCGCCGTGGCAGAAGCCGGACCCGCTGGGCGCGGTGCTGTCGGCGGTGGGCATGACGGCCCTGGTGTGGTGGATCATCGAGATCCCGCAGCACGGCGCCTTCGAAGGCCGTTCCCTGCTCGTCCTGGCCGTCGCGGTGGTCGCCCTGGCCGGCTTCGTGGTCTGGGAGAACGTCACCGCCTCGCCGATGGTCCCGCTGGTCCTCTTCAGGAACCGCAACTTCAGCGGTGGCTCGCTCTCCCTCTCGCTCGTCCAGATCGGCAACGCCGGGCTGCTGCTCGTCCTGACCCAGTACCTCCAGTTCGTGCTCGGCTACTCCGCAGTCAAGGCGGGCCTCGCCTTCCTGCCGCTGGCCGTCGCCGCGCTGGCCGGCAACGCCGCCGGGGCCCAGCTCGCCGTGAAGGCCGGGAACCGGATCGTCATCCTCGCCGGGATGCTGCTGATGGCCGCCTCCTTCGGGCTGCTGGCCACGCTCGACGCCGACAGCGGGTTCACGGTCCCGGCCGTGGCGCTGGGGATCCTGGGCCTGGGTGCGGGTCTGGCGATGCCGGCCGCGGTGGCCGCGCTGATGGGCACCATCCCCGAGGACAAGGCGGGCGTCGGCTCGGCCCTCAACGACACCATCCAGCAGTCCGGCACCGCCCTGGGCATCGCGATCCTCGGCTCCCTGCTCTCCAGCGGCTACGCCGACGCGATGCCGGCCGGCGCTCCCGGGCAGGCGAAGGAGTCCATCGGCGGGGCCCTGGCCGTCGCCGGCGGCGACACGGGCCTGGTCCGGGCGGCCCGCGAGGCCTTCACCGCCTCGATGTCGACGACCTTCACGATCAGCGCGGTCGGTGTCCTGGCGGCGGCCGTGGTGGCCACGCTGGTGATGCGGGACCGCAAGGCCGAGCGGCCCGAGACCGGGGGCGTCGAGGCCGAGGAGCACCGGCTGGTCGCCTGACCTGGGCGTATGAGGGCCGGCATCCCCAATCGGGGTGCCGGCCCTCAGGCATGTCGGCCTTCCGGGGTTCGGGCCGCCCTCCGCTGGGAATGCCCTCCCGGTTTTCTCTGTTTGGGGTAGCAGAAAGTTCAACGCTCAACTAAACTGGGCGTACACGAGGAGGAACCGACATGCCTGCAGTGACCGTCGAGAACCCGTTGACGCTGCCCCGCGTGACCGCGCCGACCGACGCCGTGGCACGTCCCGTGCTCGCCGTCACGACCGCTCCGAGCGGTTTCGAGGGCGAGGGCTTCCCGGTGCGCCGGGCTTTCGCGGGGATCAACTACCGTCATCTCGACCCGTTCATCATGATGGACCAGATGGGCGAGGTGGAGTACGCGCCGGGTGAGCCGAAGGGCACGCCCTGGCACCCGCACCGCGGCTTCGAGACCGTCACGTACATCATCGACGGGATCTTCGACCACCAGGACAGCCAGGGTGGCGGCGGCACCATCACCAACGGCGACACCCAGTGGATGACCGCGGGCTCGGGTCTGCTGCACATCGAGGCCCCACCGGAGCATCTCGTCATGTCCGGCGGGCTCTTCCACGGCCTCCAGCTGTGGGTGAACCTCCCGGCCAAGGACAAGATGATGGCCCCGCGCTACCAGGACATCCGCGGCGGCTCGGTCCAGCTGCTCTCCACCCCCGACGGTGGCGCGCTGCTGCGGGTCATCGCCGGTGAGCTCGACGGGCACGCGGGCCCCGGCATCACGCACACCCCGATCACGATGGTCCACGCGACGCTGGCGCCGGGCGCGGAGCTCACGCTGCCGTGGCGCGAGGACTTCAACGGGCTGGCGTACGTCCTGGCCGGCCGGGGCAGCGTCGGCGTCGACCGCCGCCCGGTCCACACGGGCCAGACGGCCGTCTTCGGCGCGGGCTCCTCGCTGACCGTCCGCGCGGACGAGAAGCAGGACTCGAACACGCCGGACATGGAGGTCGTCCTGCTCGGCGGACAGCCGATCCGCGAACCCATGGCCCACTACGGCCCGTTCGTGATGAACACCCGTGAGGAACTCCAGCAGGCGTTCGAGGACTTTCAGAAGGGCCGGCTGGGCACGGTGCCGGCGGTGCACGGGATGACCGCGAGCGGCCCGCAGGACTGACACCGGTCACCGCCGGGGGCGCCGCACGCGCGACGCCCCCGTCGGCGAACGGCAAGCGGCGAACGGCAAGCGGCGAACGGTGATCCGGTCACCGCGCTGACGCCCCGTCACCCGGGCGGGCCGTTCCCACGGGACGGTCCCCGCCCGGCGTGGTCGGGTGGAGGGGTGCAGGACTCCGATCCGAACACGGCCGGGCCCGGGACGCTTCTCCCGGGCCCCCTGCGGCGCCTGGCCGCCTGGTGCGCGCTGATTCTGCTCGTCTCCGGGGTCGTCTACGTCGGGATCCGGCTGTGTGACGAGTTCCGGACCGCTGTCGTGCCCGTGCTGCTCGCGCTGCTGGGGACGGCGCTGCTCGGGCCGTTGCACCGGCGGCTCGTGAAGGCCGGGGTGCAGCGGTCGGTCGCGGCCGGGCTCACCTGTGTGGCCGTGGTCGCCGTGGTGGGCGGGGCCGTGTACATCGTGGTCGCCGCGCTGATCGACACCGGGGACGAGATCGTCGCCTCGCTCAGACAGGCCGCCCGCGGAGTCTCCGAGCACTTCGGGGCCGCCGGGACCTCGCTGGACGACCTCGCCTCCAACGCGCGGGAGCTGCTGGGCAAGTTCGGCGGTACCGCGGCCTCCGGTGTGATCAGCGGGGTCAGTGTCGTCGGCGAGTCCCTCGCCATCGCCGTGCTCGCGCTGCTGCTCGTCTTCTTCTTCCTGCGCGACTCCGACAAGGCCACCGGAACCCTGCGGGCCCTGGCGCCCCGGGGTTCGGCCGACACCCTGGAGGCCATGGCGCGGCGGGCCTTCCGCGCCGTCGAGGGATTCATGCGCGGCACCACCTTCATCGCGCTCATCGACGCTCTCTGCATCACCGTGGGGCTGCTCGTCCTGGACGTGCCGGGCGCGGCGGGACTGGGCGCGCTGGTCTTCGTCGGGGCGTACATCCCCTACCTGGGCGCCTTCATCTCGGGCGCCGTGGCCGTGCTGGTCGCGCTCGCCGACCGGGGGTTCGTCATCGCGCTGTGGGTGCTGGGGGTCGTACTCGCGGTGCAGGTGCTGGAGGGACATGTGCTCCAGCCGGTGATCCAGAGCCGGACCGTGCAGATGCACCCGGCGGTGGTGATGGTGGCGATCACGGCCGGGGCGTCCGTCGCCGGGGTGCTCGGCATGCTGCTCGCCGTGCCGCTCACCGCCGCCGCCTTCGGCGTCCTCCAGGAGCTGCGCACCCGCTACGGCGACCAGGAGCCGTCGCCCGAGCCGTCCACGGACTCGTAGAGCTCGAACCAGATGCTCTTGCCCTCGCCTCGCGGGTCCACCCCCCAGGCGTGCGCGAGCAGTTCGATCAGCACCAGGCCGCGGCCGGAGGACGCCAGCTCCCCGGGTCTGCGCTTGTGGGGCAGGTCGTCACCGCCGTCGGTGACCTCGATCCGCAGCCGCCGCTCCCCCACCGCACCGGTGATCTCGGCGACGAGCAGCGCGTCGGAGTCGGTGTGCACGAGGACGTTCGTCAGCAGCTCGGACAGCAGCAGCACCGCCGAGTCGAGCTGGTCCGGCGAGGCCCAGTCGTGCAGCAGCTCGCGCAGCTGCTGCCGGGCCGCCCCGACCCGCTCGGGCTCGGCCTGCGCGACCGTCAGCACCGTGCGCCGCACCGGGCGCGCCGCGGTCATGGTGTCGCCGCACCCGCAGCCCTCGCCCTCCCGGCTGAGCAGCAGCATGGCGATGTCGTCCTCGCGGCGGTCGGCCAGCGGGCCGGTGGTGTGGTGCGAGGACGGCCCGTGCACGGCCTGCACCAGGGTGTCGGCGAGTTCCTCCAGATCGCCCTTGTGCTCTTCCAGGATCACGCGCAGCCGCCGCCAGCCGGTGTCCAGGTCGTGGCCGCCGGTCTCGATCAGGCCGTCCGTGCAGATCAGCATCGTCTCGCCGGGCTCCAGCGCCAGCCGGGTCGTGGGGTAGTCGGCGTCCGGGTCGATGCCCAGCGGCAGGCCCCCCGACGTCGGCCGCGTCAGCACCGTGCCGTCGGCCATCCGGAACGCCGGGTCCGGGTGCCCGGCACGCGCGATGTCCAGCACCCCCGTCGCCGGGTCGACCTCGACGTACACGCAGGTCGCGAAGCGCGGGTCGGACGGGTCCTCGTCGCTGATGCCGTGCAGGAAGCGGGCGGCGCGGGACAGCACCGCGTCCGGCCGGTGCCCCTCCGAGGCGTAGGCCCGCAGGGCGATCCGCAGCTGGCCCATCAGGCCCGCTGCCTGTACGTCATGCCCCTGGACATCGCCGATGACCAGCGCGAACCGCCCGCTCGGCAGCGGGATCACGTCGTACCAGTCGCCGCCGACCTGGAGTCCGCCGCCGGTGGGGACGTAGCGGGCGGCAAGGCTCATGCCCGGGATGCGCTGCGAACCGAGCCTCGGCAGCATGGTGCGCTGGAGCCCGTCGGTCAGCGCCCGTTCGCTCTCTGCCACGCCCGCCCGGGCCAGGGCCTGCGCCAGCATCCGCGCGACCGTCGCCAGCACGGACCGCTCGTCCGGTGTGAAGGCGACCGGATAGGTGAAGGCGGCCATCCACGCGCCCATCGTGCGGCCGGCCACGGTCAGCGGCAGGAAGGCCCAGGACCGGCGGCCGAAGCGCTCGGCGAGCGGCCAGGTCAGCGGATAGCGCGCCTTGTACTGCTCGGGGGAGGACAGATACACGGCCCGGCCGGTGCGCGCCGCCTCGGCGGCCGGATAGTCCGTGTCCAGCGGCATCTCCGAGAACGGGCTCTCGGCGCCCTGCTGTTGCCCGTGGTGGCCGATGATCGTCAGCCGGTCGCCCGCCACGCCGAAGACCGCGAGCCCGTCCGGCGAGAACCCCGGCATCGACAGATTGGCCGTGACCCGCAGCACCTCCTGCGTGGAGCGCGCCTCGGCCAGTGCCCGGCCCGCGTCCAGCAGGAACGCCTCCCGCGAGCGCCGCCAGTCGCCGGTGACCGCGCTGCGCCCGGCCGGGGTGCCCGGCGTGGGCTCGGTGACCTCCTGGAGGGTGCCGATCAGCCGGTACGCCTTGTGGACCCGGTCGAAGGACGGCTTGGAGCGGCTGCGGACGATCCGGACGATCCGGCCCTGCTCGTCCATGACGCGGATCCGCACCTCGGCGAGGGTGCCCTCGGCGACGGCGAGCTGGACCACGCCGGTGATCTCGTTCCAGTCGACCGGGTGCAGCCGGGCCCGGGCCTGCGCCTCGGTGAGGCTGACCTGCTCGGCGGGCAGCCCGAGCAGCCGTGCCGCCTCGGCGTCGACCGTGACCAGCCCGGTAGCGGTGTCCCAGTGCCAGAGGCCGGTCGCGAGGGCGGCGAGGGCCTCCCCCACGGCGGGCAGGGGCTCGCCAGTGCGCATTGCCCTACTTTAAGAAGAGGGGATCGCACACTGCCACCGAAGGGCGAAGTGTGCTCGATCGTTAACTGTGAAGGACTCTGGAGAACTCTGGAGAGCCGATCTTGCCGTGCCCGGTACGCTGGGGACCAGTTTCACGTGAAACACAGACCCCGATCAGCGAAGACTGGATGAACGACGATGCATCGGTACAGGTCCCACACCTGCGGCGAGCTCCGCTCCTCTGACGTCGGCACCGACGTCCGGCTGAGTGGCTGGCTGCACAATCGGCGCGACCTGGGCGGCATCCTCTTCATCGATCTGCGTGACCACTACGGCATCACGCAGCTCGTCGCCCGTCCCGGCACCCCCTCCTACGAGGCTCTCGACAAGCTCTCCAAGGAGTCGACCGTCCGCATCGACGGCAAGGTCGTCTCCCGCGGCGCCGAGAACATCAACCCCGAGCTGCCGACCGGTGAGATCGAGGTCGAGGTCGGCGACGTCGAGCTGCTCGGCGCGGCCGCCCCGCTGCCCTTCACCATCAACGCCGAGGACGGGGTCAACGAGGAGCGGCGCCTGGAGTACCGCTTCCTGGACCTGCGCCGCGAGCGCATGCACCGCAACATCATGCTGCGCACGGCCGTCATCTCGGCGATCCGGCACAAGATGACGGCGCTGGGCTTCAACGAGATGGCGACGCCGATCCTGTCCGCGACCTCCCCCGAGGGTGCCCGCGACTTCGTCGTCCCGTCCCGTCTGCACCCGGGCAAGTTCTACGCCCTGCCCCAGGCGCCCCAGCAGTTCAAGCAGCTGCTGATGATCTCCGGTTTCGACCGCTACTTCCAGATCGCGCCCTGCTTCCGTGACGAGGACGCGCGTGCCGACCGCTCGCCCGGCGAGTTCTACCAGCTCGACGTCGAGATGAGCTTCGTCGAGCAGGAGGACGTCTTCCAGCCGGTAGAGAAGCTGATGACGGAGCTGTTCGAGGAGTTCGGCGGCGGACGCCACGTCACCTCGCCGTTCCCGCGGATCCCGTTCCGCGAGGCGATGCTCAAGTACGGCTCCGACAAGCCGGACCTGCGCGCCCAGCTGGAGCTCGTCGACATCACCGACGTGTTCGAGGGCTCGGAGTTCAAGGCGTTCGCCGGCAAGCACGTGCGCGCCCTGCCCGTGCCGGACGTCTCGGCGCAGCCCCGCAAGTTCTTCGACCAGCTCGGTGACTACGCCGTCTCGCAGGGCGCCAAGGGCCTGGCCTGGGTCCGCGTCGCCGAGGACGGCTCGCTGACCGGCCCGATCGCCAAGTTCCTCACCGAGGAGAACGTCAAGGTCCTCACCGAGCGCCTCGGCCTGGAGGCCGGTCACGCCGTGTTCTTCGGCGCGGGCGAGTTCGACGAGGTCTCGAAGATCATGGGCGCGGTGCGGGTCGAGGCCGCCAAGCGTGCCGGGCACTTCGAGGAGGGCGTCTTCCGGTTCTGCTGGATCGTCGACTTCCCGATGTACGAGAAGGACGAGGAGACCGGCGCGATCGACTTCTCGCACAACCCCTTCTCCATGCCGCAGGGCGGTCTTGAGGCCCTGGAGACCCAGGACCCGCTGGACATCCTGGGCTGGCAGTACGACATCGTCTGCAACGGCGTCGAGCTGTCCTCCGGCGCGATCCGGAACCACGAGCCCGAGATCATGCTCAAGGCCTTCGAGATCGCCGGCTACGACCGCGAGACCGTCGAGGAGAAGTTCGCCGGCATGCTGCGCGCGTTCCGCTTCGGTGCCCCGCCGCACGGCGGCATCGCCCCCGGCGTCGACCGCATCGTCATGCTGCTCGCCGACGAGCCCAACATCCGCGAGACCATCTCCTTCCCGCTCAACGGCAACGCCCAGGACCTGATGATGGGCGCGCCGACGGAGCTGGAGGAGACGCGGCTGAGGGAGCTGCACCTGTCGGTGCGCAAGCCGCAGCCGAAGTAGGCCTCTGGTTCACCCGTAGGTGGCTCGGAACCGACGCCGGTTCCGAGCCACTTTCGCGTCCAGGGCATTTACCCAGCTCTTACCCAGGCTCCTGACAGACGCGCTCCCTAGCTTCCCTTCCCATGACGGGACAGGAAACGGCCCAAGGGCCGAAACACAAACGGGATCTGACACGCCGCAAGGTCGTCGCCGCAGGCGCCGGCGCGGTGGTGGCGGCGGGCGTCGGCGGTACGTTCGCGGCGGGCGCGTTCGCCGGGGAGGAGCCGAAGGCCGCCAAGGGGACGAAGGCTACCGCGAGTGCCGGCGAGGCCTGCTACAAGCTGACCTCCGAGACCACCGAGGGCCCCTACTACATCGACGCGGACAAGCTCCGCCGGGACGTCACCGAGGACCAGGAGGGCATCCCGCTCACCCTGCGCCTCAAGGTGATCGACTCCGAGAGCTGCAAGCCCCTCGCGAACGCGGCCGTCGACATCTGGCACTGCAACGCGCTGGGCGTGTACTCGGGCTACGAGGACATGGGCAGTGGTGGCGGGGGCGGCGGGGGCGGTACGCCGCCTTCCGGTACGCCCTCCGGTACGCCGACCGGCACGCCCACGGGTCCGCCTCCGGACGGTGGCGGCGGCGGGGGCGGGGGCCACCAGGAGCCCACCGACGACGAGCGCTATCTGCGCGGCACCTGGCGGACGGACAAGCGGGGCTTCGTCGAGTTCCGTACGGTCTTCCCCGGCTGGTACCAGGGCCGCTGTGTGCACATCCACACCAAGGTGCATGTCAACGGCACCTGGACCAAGGCCGGTTACGAGGGCGGCACCACCTGCCACACCGGCCAGCTCTTCTTCGACGAGGAGTCCGTGCTGGCCTCTGCCGAGGTCGAGCCGTACTCCACCAACGCCGCGGCCCGCACCACCCTCGACGAGGACACCATCTACCCGGGCAACGGGACCGAGGGCGGGCTGCTGAAGCTCAAGTACCGGAAGAACGCCATCGCCAAGGGCGTCGTGGCCACCCTCACCATGGGTGTCGACCCCGAGGCTGCGCACGACGGCACGGATGACGCGGTCCAGCCGGGGGCGTCGGAGTCGGCGTCCGCGAGCTGACGGAGGGGATAGAGGGCGGTCGTCTACGAGACGCCCGCCCTCTATTCACATACATGTACTTCTGCTCAATCCGTTGACCCGGAAGGCGGGCCTCCATAAGGTCCCTTCGAGAACGCGTACGTGATTGCTGTTCACGTATGTGCACAGCAAGGGAGACAACGATGTCAGAAGCCGCGACCGCCATACCTGAGGCCGAGCAGCGAGCGGTGAGCAAGTTCCTGCGCCGCATGCTGCCGATCCTGGTCCTGATGCTGCTGGTCAACCAGATGGACCGGACGAACGTGGGCTTCGTCCAGGACGAGTTGCGGGCCGACGTCGGGGTCAGCGCCACGGCGTACGGGCTCGGCGCGGGCCTGTTCTTCATCGGCTACGCGCTGTTCGAGGTGCCCAGCAACATGTGGCTGGAACGGTTCGGCGCGCGGGTCTGGCTGACCCGGATCATGATCACGTGGGGTGCGGTGATCGTGGCGATGTGCTTCATCCACAACGTGTGGATGTTCTACGGCCTGCGCTTCCTGCTCGGTGTCGCGGAGGCCGGCTTCTTCCCCGGTGTGCTCCTGTACTTCACCCAGTGGCTGCCGGACTCCAGCCGGGGCCGGGCCAGTGCGATCTTCCTGGGCGGCTCGGCGACGGCGTACATCGTGACCGGCCCGATCACGGGCGCGCTGCTGGAACTGCACGGCGCGGGCGGCATCGCCGGCTGGCGCTGGATGTTCGCCCTCGAGGGAGCCTTCTCCATCCTGGTCGGCTTCATCGCCGGGTTCTTCCTGGTCTCCCGGATCCAGGACGCCAAGTGGCTCACGCAGGAGGAGAAGGACGCGCTGAGCGAGGCGGTGGCCCGGGACAAGGAGTCGCGTGACCGCGCGCCGTCGGTGTCGCGCTGGAAGCTGCTCTTCCACCCGCAGGTGGCGGTCCTGACCGCGGTCTTCTTCGCGATGGCCCTCACCGGCTACGCGATCACGTTCTGGCTGCCGAGCCTGGTGGAGGAGATCGGCGGTCTTTCGCCCTTCCAGATCGGCCTGCTGTCGGCGATCCCCTGGGTCTGCGCCGTCATCGCGATGTACACGATGAGCCACTTCACCGACCGCGCCCCGGACCGCCGCCCCTACCTGGCGATCGCCCTGGTGCTGTCCGCCATCGGCACGTTCCTCGCCACCCTCGGCTCGCCCTGGTTCGGCCTCGTCGCCCTCACGCTGGCCGCGGTCGGCGGCAAGTGCGCGGCCACGCTGTTCTGGCCGATGGCCCAGTCGGGCCTCGACCTGAAGATCGCCGCGCCGGGGCTGGCCCTGGTCAACTCGATCGGCAACCTGGGCGGTTTCGTCTCCCCGACGCTCTTCGGCTACCTCAAGGACACGACGGGCAGCACGAACGGGGGGCTGTACACGCTGTCGGCGGCGTCGATCCTGGCGGTGGTGGGGGTGGCGTTCGTACGGCACACCAACCGGGGGGCGCAGGCGGGCTCGGGCGGTCGTACGGGGGTGAAGGGCGAGGCGGCAGTGAGCTGAGCACGGACATACAGGCGCCCGGGGTGCGGTCACCCCGGGCGCCTGTATGTGTCTCTGACTGTCAGTCCGGATCGGCCGCTCCGCCGGCGAACAGTTCCTCAGCCGACGTGGCCGTCAGGGAGCGGCCGGAGGAGGCTTCGGCTTTGCCTTCTGCCTCGCCCACTCCTTCGAGAGCGGCAGACACGTTCACGTCATGTGGTTGACGGCCGCTGGAGGAGATAGCCGGAGACGGAGCCGAGGGTTTCGTCGTCCAGGACGTAGGTGTCCGACCAGTTGCGTTGTTCGACTGGTGCCAGCAGGGACTCGACGGTGCAGGACCAGGCCTCGCACAGGTAACGAATGAAGAGGCCGTGCAGATCGCCCGACGTCCGCCACCACTGCTTCTGCCAGGTCGGCGTGGTGTGGTCGCGGGCGAACTCGTACGTGGTGTCACGATGGGCCGCGGCCGGGAAGACCTGTGACAGGGGTGGGTTGGGGATGATCTGGCAGATGAAGATCCAGTTGTCGGGGATCTCGACCCGTTTCCCCGACAGGTGGTGGTAGAGCTCCGGCGGACGGGTCCGCCAGGTGACGGGCCAGCCGAAGGCGAGGAAGATCTCGCTGCGCGCTGCGGCCCATTCGAGCACGTCGGCCAAGCGCAGCACGCCCTGACCTGTCAGTGCGAAGGCGATGTCGTCGGGGAGCGCGTTGAAGGCGTTATGCAGGGTGTAGGCCAGTTCGAGTTGGAGCGGGTCCTCGAAGAGGCCCGTGTCCCGGAGCCGTTGTTCCTGGGTGCGCATCCAGTGCCGCATCTGGTCCTGGGTGGCGACCAGCTCGGCTTTGTCCCGTGAGGCCCGGCTGGGCCGGCCGGCGAGGTAGCCGGCGAAGGAGACCGACGTGTCGGCGAGGAAGCCGTTGACGGTGACGGTGCCCCAGAAGGCGCGCCGGCTCTGGAAGTGCATGCTGTTCCAGAGCATGGCGAGCCCGATGCGCCGTCCCTTGTCGTCCAGCAGCTCGGTGGCCCTGCTGATGAAGTCGTCGCGCATCTGGAGGCGCAGCTTCTCCTCTCCGGCACGCCACTTCGCCGCCTGGGGCGGGTACAGGCGGTCGAACACCTCGTCCGGCGACCCGGTGGCCAGGGAGAACGGTGGAAGGATCTCGGGGTCGGCCGCCCCCGGCTCCCAGGTGTGGACTGGCACCGCGTTCTCCAGGACCAGGCGCTGGGCGAGCTGGGCGAGCCGTTCGTCGTCGGTCCGACTGAACAGACCCTGGAGTTCGTAGGGGCTCGTCCTGAGTTTCACGCGTACGGTCGTGCCCTCCGGTACCCAGCCCTGTCCTGCGTGGGGCGTGAGCAGGGGGCGGCTGGAGGGGCCGTCGAAGGTGAGGCGGCGGGCGTCCGCGAGGGAGGCGTCGTAGCGGCGGGTGATCAGTTCCACCTGGTCGCCGAGGAGGAAGACGGAGAAGAAGCCGATGCCGAAGCGGCCGCTGGGCTGGAATCCGCCGTCGGCGAGGCCGGGAAGCCGGTTGCGGACGCTGGCGGAGCTCCAGCCGCTGGTGCCGAAGTCGAGCAGCCCGTGGACAAGGGTCTCCTCATCCATGCCGGTGCCGTAGTCGCGGACCTCCAGGTACCAGTCGCCGTCGGTCTCGGTCAGACGGATCTCCACTCGCCCGAGCGGAAAGTCGGGCTGCAGTGTCTGCCGGGCCAGCACCGCGTCCTGGGCGTTCTGGATCAGTTCCCGTACGGCGACCTCGGGCACGTTCCCGTACAGCTGCTGTCCGCCGAGCGTCCCGACCAGGGCGGGGATGTCGGAGACCTTGACGGTCGCGTCGATGGGGCGCCAGTTCTGCACACGGAAGAGTTCCGCGAAGCGCTCCGGGGAGTCGACGCCGGCGACCGCCCGGGCCGCGAGCCGGCTCCGGCCGAGGTCGTGCAGCAGGGCGTCGACGGCTTTCAGCTCCCGGTCGATACCGCGCAGGTATTCCAGGGCCAGCCACCATGCGGTGGCATCCTGCGGAGGGAAGGGCCGCAGCGAGCTGTAGGTGACCCGGTCGCCTTTCAGATAGGGGCGGCTGATGTGTTCCTGGAACCGCCAGTGCTCGCGGGAGATGCCCTGCGGTCCGCGCAGGGAGAACAGGAAGCCGGGAGCACGCCGGCTGTCGACCTGGGTGGCGTCCGCAAGCCGCAGGATGCAGGCCAGCTTGAGCGGCTCGATGATCCACTCGCTGGGCTGCCAGGGCAGCGAACCGATCGGGTGGCGGAACTCCTCGGAGAGCCGGTCCACGGGCCACCAGTGGCTGGCCGCCAGCTCCCCGATCAGCGGGCCGTACACCTCCCGCAGCTGCACCCCCTCGATGAGGAAGATCTCGTTGCCGGTACTCGACCGCCACGGCTGGTCAACCAGACGCTTCGCCTGCTCCGCGTGTGTGTCGCGAATCGCGGTCGCCACGCAGGCTTCGGCGATCTCGGCGGGGGGAGCGTCCAGCTCCTCCCGGTCCGGCCAGCAGCCCTCCCGGTGGTAGTAGGCCACCGACACGAGATCGCGCCACCGCCTCTCTCCGAGCGCCTCGGGCACGGTCGTCCCGTACGCGGCCTCTCCCATCGCCGCGTCGTGCAGCACGAAGGCACAGCCCAGCACATACGCCTCGGCGGGATTCAGTGCCACCTCGGTGCCGCAGATCAGATCGGCTGTCTCCCACAGCGCGTCCACGTGGCTGATGTCGTGCACGGTGAAGTCGGGCATGCTGCGGCCGTTCTCCTCGAGCAGAACGGCCGCCTTCTTGCGTAGCTCCGCGTAGGACGTGCGCAGTCGTTCCCGCTGCTCGGAGTGGGCGTCGTGGCCCGGGCGCCCGGCAAGGGTGCTCCGCCAGAGAGTCGTGCTGGTGTAGTCGAGCTCGGGCACCGGGCGAGATCACCTCATCGAGGGCAGGAGGAAGGACGCGGCGAGCACCCACATGGTGATCACCGACACGAGAATGAAGAGCAGGACGTATGTCTCGTACCAGCGCAGGAAGTTGCCGGGGCGAGGGCGCTTACGAAAGCCGGGCCCGACGACCTCGTCGGTGATGTCGCACTCCTCGTTGCGGTAGTCGAGCCAGGCGAGTGCCCCCACCACGATCAGTGTGCCGGTGAAGGCGGCGACCATGGTGACCAGCGTCAGCAGGCCGATCACTCCGCCTCGGGCGGTGGCCGCCCCCAAGTCCCACTTGCGGTAGCCGACGAAGAGGGCGAGCGCCGCGGTGACGAGGGCTGTGGCGAGGGTCTGATAGATGGCGAGGAACCGGTGGGCGTTCTCGTTCACGGCATGAATCTGCTGCAGCACGTACCGGTAGCGTTCCAGCGCGAACTCGTTGCGGACGGCGACCGTTTCCGGCTGCTCTTCCCCCGGTTCCCCCGGTTCCCCCGGCTCTCTCATCGCCCCCCCGCCTGACTCGCCGTCAGCGAAGGTATACCCCAAACCCGTTCGCCCACCCGGTAATCGGGTCAGCCGGACATGGCCGGCTGCCGCGACAGCCGCGGCAGCGGCCGCGGACGGGAGCACGGGGGAGTGACCACGGGCTACTCGTCGAGGAAGATCTCTTCGGCCGCCGGGGCTGTCACGGCACGCCGGTGCCAGTGGCGCAGGATCTCGGGGTCGCCGCAGCCGGTGATGCGGTCCCGGACTGCGTCGGGGACGTCGATGCCGCGCACGTCCAGGATGTCCAGGACGTCCTCGGCGGCGCGTCGGGCCACGCCTTCGGCTCGGCCCTCTGCTCGGCCCTCGTCGCGGATTTCCTCGGAGAGGGGTGACTTGTAAAAGGAGAGGTCCACGGCCACCAGTTTCCTCCACAGTCGTGCGGCCGGGTGCTTGCCCAGGCCTTGTGCGATGAGTTCGATGATCGGGTCGGCGATGCTCCGCGGTGTGTCCCGCAGAACGGTCGTCATCGATTTCAGTATGACCCCGGCGTCCGGATGCCTGGCGTGGGTGATCGCGCACAGCGTGGCGAGGGCGAGGTCCTTGCGGACTTGGGCCGGGTCGGTGATCACCGGCATGTTGTGCGGTCCGGCGACGAGTGGCCGCAGGGTCAGCAGGGGCCACTGGCGAGGGCCGAAGCTGACCTCGCGCGCGGCCCATTCCGCCGTGGCGCGGTCCTGGCAGACGACCAGCAGCAGTGGCTGCAGCCGGTACTTCGTGAGCAGGTACGAGGCGTAGTACGCCCAGTTGGCGGGCTTGTCGGGGTCCTTCCCGCCCTGGGCCTCGATCGCGAGGAGCAGCGGTTCACCGTCCTCCGTGTCCAGCCGCAGGAGAGTGTCCACGCGGCGTTCGACGGGGCTGGCCTCGGTGAGGTCGTTGGGTAGGACGGTGACCGAGGTGGGCGGGGGGACATCGATGCCGAGGACCTCGGACACCCCGGAGAAGAGGCCCGGATACTGCTGGAAGATGCGGTGCATCGCCTCGTGGGGCGAGCTGACCATGCGGAGTCCTCTGAAGGGGGAGGTGACAAGGAAGGGAAAGGGCGCCGATCTTCAGCGGCGCCGGGTCGTGGCCGACTCGTCAGGCGGCCGTGGGCTTCGGTTGCCGGAGTTCGCCGCAGTCCCGGCAGGTGCGGGGGTCGGGGCCGCGATAGCCGCGGTCGCAGGTGTCGCAGTTGCGGAGTGGGTGCCGGACGGGCGGGGGTGGCTCGGGGGTGCGGAACGGCGGCAGGGGCGGGAGCTCGGCGGTGAGGCGGTGGGCCAGGAGGGCGGCGGGGCGGCGCAGGGGCTCCGGTGGCAGGTCGGTGGTCAGGGCGCGGCGTACGGCGGTGGGGGTCAGGTCCCGTTCCAGCCAGGCGACCACACCGGGGGCGAGGTGTTCGGCGTCGGTGGCGGAGAGCAGCAGGCGGGGGTCCGTGCGGCGGAGGCCGGCCAGGATCTCGGTGGCTGTCAGGAGCAGGGCGGGGGAGGCGTATGCGGGTTTCGGCACGGGGGGCAGGGTGCGGCGGCGTGCCGGTTCCCGCTGCGGGGCGGTGGCCGCTCGGCGGGCCGTGGGCCGGGGCGCTGCCTCGATCGTTTCGGATGTGGCGTCGCGTCGGCTGCCCGGCTGGTTGCACGAGACGGTGCGTGTGACGATCCGTCCGGCCGGTGTGCGCTGCCGGGTGCGGCGCAGGTAGCCGTGGCTCTCCAGCTCCCGCAGGGCGGCGGAGATCCGGTTCGTGCCCTCGGGGAAGCGGGCGGCGAGGGTCTTGATGTCGATGGCTGCGCCGGTGGGCAGCGACTGGATGTGGCAGGCCAGTCCGATCGCCAGCAGCGACAGGTCCGGGTGCTGGGTGAGGTGGTTGCCGACCACCGTGAAGCGGGTGGTGTGGCGGGTGTTGTCGTGGATGACCCCGCCGGGGTGCCCCTTCGCGCGGGCGGGCCTGGAGGGGTGGTTTTTCCCGCTGTTTCGGGACTGGGTGTGCGGGCGCACGCTAGGGTTTTGGGTGTCCATCGGGAAGGTTGCTGCTTCCTTGGTGGTCAGGCCCTCGCACTGGGATGCCAGTCCCTGCGAGGGCCGTTGCGTTTTCGGGGTGTTGTGCTGAGCTGAGCTGAGCGTAGGGCAGGCAACCTGCCGCGAATCCAGCTCAGTTGGTGATGTTCACTCGGGCGAGTGAGCGTGTGCCGTGGGCGGGAGAGGTGGGGCTTGGTGCGGTTTCTTTCCCTCTCGTGTTTCTTGGGGGTGATCGCCCGTGGCACCGGAGCGCAGGCGGTGAGGTTCCGGTGCGTGTGTTGTTTCCGCTGGTCAGGTGCGCGGTAGGTCGAGTACTGCCCATACGGTTTTGCGGGGTACCGGCCCGAGCTGCACGCCCCAGCGATCGGCGAGGGCCTCGACGAGGAGGAGGCCGCGTCCGGACTCTGCGTCGGGGGTTGGCGGGCGGTTGCGGGGGAGGTCGTCAGCGCGGGTGTCCGTGACCTCGATGCGGAGGGTCGCCGGGGCGCTCAGGAGCACGAGGCGGAAGTCGCGTCCGGGGAGGCGTCCGTGGGTGGCGGCGTTCGCGGCGAGTTCGGCGACGAGGTGCTCGGCGGCCTCGGCGACGCGGTGAGGCAGGCCGCGGGTGCGCATCCAGTCCGTGGCGAGGAGCCGGGCGAGTCGGGCGCCGCGTGGCGTGGACGACAGCAGAACGCTGAAGTGGTCGGTGGGCGAGAGAAGTTGGGTGGACTTTTCCTGGTTCACGTCACTGAGCGTGACGGCGCGTGCTTACTGTGAACAGTGACAGTGCTGATACGTAGGGTGACTGTCCGAGGCTTGTCGGCCGTTGTCCGGACCGTCGGAGACAGGCCTACGGGTAGGGGCGTTACGGCACGGCGGTACGGCAGAGGGGTGCGGTATGTCGGTGGACGGCGAGGCGGTACGGCTCCGGACCGAGGCGGACGAGCCGGGGTGGGAGGTGGACCCGGACGACGAGTGGGGCGTGGCCGTTCTCGCGACGGTAGGGCGGCAGTTGAGGCTGCGGCGGGAGGCGGTGGGGCTGCGGGTCGCCGACTTCGCGGTGGCGGTCGGGTACGGGGAGGACCTCGTCTACAAGGTCGAGGGCGGGAAGCGGATTCCCCGCCAGGAGTACCTGGACAAGTCCGACGAGGTGTTGGGAGCGGGTGGGCTCGTAGCGGCGGCTTGGGAGGACGTGAATAAGGTCCGGTATCCGAAGAAGGTTCGGGAACTGGCCAAGTTGGAGTCGCAGGCAGTAGAGGTCGGCATCTACGAAAGCAACGGCATCAACGGTCTCTTGCAGGTCGCAGGCCATGCGAGGGCGCTGTTCGAGGCCATGCAACCTCCTTACTCACCTGACGAGGTGGAGCGCATGGTGGCCGCGCGCGTGGCTCGCGCGTCGATTTACGAACGTACCCCCGCCCCTGCGCTCAGCTTCGTCCTGGAAGAGGCGGCTCTGCGCCGTCCCATCGGGGGCACAATGGTGTGGCGTCAGCAGCTCGAACGTCTGTTGGAGGTGGGCGGGCTGCACAATGCCGTTCTTCAGGTGATGCCGTTGAACTGCGAGACCCACTCCGGTATGGACGGCAAGATCGAACTGCTGAAGTTCGTGGACGGTTCCGCTGTGGGACGCTCCGATGGTGCGTTCAACGGGCGGCCCACCTCCGATCCCAAACACCTGCGCATCCTTGAGCTGCGGTATGGCACCATCCGGGCTCAGGCGCTCTCGCCACGGGAGTCGCTGGCCTTCATCGAGCAACTGCTGGGAGAGACATGATCCGCAAAAGCACTGCCGAGCTGGCGTGGTTCAAGAGCAGCTACAGCAGCGGAAACGACGGCAACTCCTGCGTGGAGCTTGCCGTCACCCCCGGCACCATGCATGTCCGCGACTCCAAGAGTGTCGAGGGCCCCCGGTTGGCGCTCACGCCCAAGGCGTGGGCGGACTTCGTGCCCTACGCCGCGGAAAGCCGTTAGCGCGCCACGAACTGAGTCAGGATCGCCTGGACCTCGTAGATGTCGACGCCCTTTGTGAAGGTCTTCTCGATGGGGGCCGGGGTGCCGGAGATCCAGATCTTCAGTTCGGCGTCCAGGTCGAACGTGCCGGCCGTCTCGACCGCGAAGTGGGTGATGCTGCGGTAGGGGACGGAGTGGTATTCGACCTTCTTGCCGGTGATGCCCTGCTTGTCGATCAGGATCAGGCGGCGGTCGGTGAAGAGGATGGTGTCGCGGATCAGCAGGAACGCGGCGTGGACCTGCTCGCCGTGGCCGAGGAGGCGGGCGTAGTCCTGCTGGGCGGATTGCGGGTCCACGGTGTGCGCGTTGCCGAACAGTGCCATCGGTCTCTCCCTCGTGTGCCGCTCAGGGAGCGGTCGGCTGGGTGTGGTCGGGCTCCGGGGTGAACAGTTCCTCCGGTGTGTTCACCATGATGGCGCGGTCGAGACAGCGAGTGAGGGTGTCCGGGTCCGGACACAGGTGGAGGGGGCGGAAGACCTCCTTGGGTGCCGCGATGTCACGCATCTCCAGGAGCCGCAAGACTGCTGCGGCCCACGCCGCCGTGTATCCGGCGGCGTACCCCCTGACCCATTCCTCGTCCTCGTGTTCATCATCGGGCCGCTTGTCCACCCTGGCCCGGATGCGGGCCATGTCCTGGAGCGAGATAGAGCCTTGCTGTCTCAGTTTCTCCAGCCCGGAACGGAAGTCGCCGACCACTCGCTCCGGCGGGATGCCCAAGCCCATGGACGTCAGGGTGAACCGGAGCAAGTCGTGTAGTTCGGGTGTGGTGTCCGAATCGTCGATCATGATCGCCCCGTGGTCAGGTCTCGGTCCGGTCCGCCGCGGGCCCCGCGTCCTCGACGAAGAGTTCGTCGACGCTCTCCACGTGGGGTGTCCGGTCCAGCCAGCGGTTGAGGACGTCGAGGTCGGTGCAGCCGGCGATGCGGTCCCGGGCCTCCTGGGGGACGGAGACGCCCCGTGCTTCGAGGAAGCGGAGGATGGCCTTGGCTTCGCCTCTGGCTTCCCCCTTGGCTTCGCCCTCGGCTTCGCCCTCGAGGTAGGCCTTCTCCATCACCGTGCCCCGGCCGGGGAAGTAGTTGACGAACGTCACGATGTCCCTCCATTTGTCTCCGGCGGGGGTGTCCCCCAACGCCGAGTCGAGAAACTGAAAGAAGTAGCTGGCGGCGTTCCAGTCCATCCCTGCGAGGGCACGGCCCAGTGCGTCCAGTATGGCGTCGATGTGGGGGCTGTTGGCGTGAGCCAGAGCGGAGAACACGGCCATGGCCGGCTTCTCCGCCGCGGTTCTCGGATCGGTGATCACTGGGAGGTTGTCCGGTCCGACGACCAAGGGGTACGTCATCTGGGCGGTCCAGCCACGCGTGCCACAGGAGAAGGGACCGGTCGCCCACTTGGTCGTGGCCCGGTCGCGGCAGACGACGAGGAGGAGAACCGGCAGGCCGTACTTCGCCTGGAGGTAGGAGATGTAGTAGGGCCAGCTCGATTCCTTCTTGGTGTCCCTTCTCTGCTGTGCCTCGACAGCGAGTAGGAAGTCCTCCCCGTCGGACGGGCCGATGCGCAACACGGTGTCGATGTGGCGCGCCAGGGGTTTGGCTTCCGTCACGTCGGTGCCGATCGCGTAGACGGCTGCCTTCTCGGGGAACGCGATGCCCAGCACCCCGAAGACCGGGGAAAGGATCTCAGGCCGCTCCTGGAAGATCCGGTGCATGCCTTCATGGGCTGATGTGACCATGTGGGCTATGTAAGAGGGGCAAGAGGCCGTATTTCCGGCGGATGGAAGGCGTTCACTCCTTCGAGGGCCGGAGAAACGTTCGCGCCCCGCTCCCGGTGAGAACCGGGGGCGGGGCGCGTTGCCGTATCGGGTCGAGGGTTACGCCGTCGGCTTCTCCTCCAGGCGCGGGAAGAGCACCGCGCCCTTCGTGACCGTCGTGCCGGCCGGGAGCCTGCCCCACTCGCCGGTCTCGCCGATCGTCTGGTCGGCGAGGGCACCGAGGGAGGCCTCCGCGCCGAGCGAGTCCCAGAGCTTCTGCGACGTCTCGGGCATGACCGGGTTGAGCAGGACCGCGATGGCTCGGAGGGACTCGGCGGCGGTGTAGAGGATGGTGGCCAGGCGGGCCTTGCCCTCGTCCGACGTGTCCTTGGCCACCTTCCACGGCTCCTGCTCCGTGATGTAGCCGTTGACCTGCTTGACGAAGTCGAAGATCGCCAGGATGCCGCCCTGGAAGTCCAGGTCCTCGCCGATCCGGCGGTCCGCCTCCGTGACCGCCTTCGCCAGGCCCTCGTGGACCGCCTTCTCCGCCTCGCCGTCGGCCGTGGACTCCGGCAGTACGCCGCCGAAGTACTTGCCGACCATCGCCGCTACGCGGGACGCCAGGTTGCCGTAGTCGTTCGCCAGCTCGCTGGTGTAGCGGGCGGAGAAGTCCTCCCACGAGAAGGAGCCGTCCTGGCCGAACGCGATCGCGCGCAGGAAGTACCAGCGGTACGCGTCCACACCGAAGTGCGAGGTCAGGTCCTGCGGCTTGATGCCGGTCAGGTTCGACTTCGACATCTTCTCGCCGCCGACCATCAGCCAGCCGTTGGCCGCGATCTTGCCGGGCAGGGGGAGTCCCTGTGCCATCAGCATCGCCGGCCAGATCACCGCGTGGAAGCGGAGGATGTCCTTGCCGACCAGGTGGACGTCGGCCGGGAACGTCTCCTCGAACTTCTTCTGGTTCTCGTTGTAGCCGACCGCCGTGGCGTAGTTCAGCAGGGCGTCGACCCACACGTAGATCACGTGCTTGTCGTCCCACGGGACCGGGACGCCCCAGTCGAACGTGGAACGGGAGATCGAGAGGTCCTGCAGGCCCTGGCGTACGAAGTTCACGACCTCGTTGCGCGCGGACTCGGGCTGGATGAAGCCGGGGTTCGCCTCGTAGTGGGCGAGGAGCTTGTCGCCGTACTCGCTCAGCTTGAAGAAGTAGTTCTCCTCGCTGAGGCTCTCCACGGGCTTCTTGTGGATCGGGCAGAGCTTCTGACCTGCGTATTCGCCCTCGCCGTCGAGGAGCTCGCCGGGGAGCTTGTACTCCTCGCAGCCCACGCAGTACGGGCCTTCGTAGCCGCCCTTGTAGATCTCGTCCTTGTCGTACAGGTCCTGGACGAACTCCTGGACGCGGTCCGTGTGCCGCTTCTGCGTGGTGCGGATGAAGTCGTCGTTCGCGATCTCCAGGTGCTCCCAGAGAGGCTTCCACGCCTCCTCGACCAGCTTGTCCGCCCACTGCTGCGGGCTGACGTCGTTCGCCTCCGCGGTGCGCATGATCTTCTGACCGTGCTCGTCCGTGCCGGTGAGGTACCACACCTTCTCGCCGCGCTGACGGTGCCAGCGGGTGAGCACGTCGCCTGCGACGGTCGTGTAGGCGTGGCCCAGGTGAGGAGCGTCGTTGACGTAGTAAATGGGGGTCGAGACGTAGTACGCCTTCGCCCCCTGCTTCTCGGATCCAGTGGCCGCCATGGTCGAAATCCTACTGGTCCGTCGAAGATCGACTCACACGTGTTTCGGGGGGTGGACAGGGGCTTCCTTCCTGTCCACCCCCCGAGGGGCATGCTGTGTCGCGCCGCGGCTACGGGCGCCAGTTCGCCAGGACGCCCTCGTAGAGCTCCTTGTCCGTGAGCTCGCGGGGGGTTTCGCCGGCGAGGAAGTGGGACGTGTTGGGGGTCTTGAGCTTGCGGAGGTAGTCGAAGGCCTTGTTCTCCGGGTCGCCGAAGGCGACGAAGGAGAAGAAGACGGTGGGGTGGGACTTGGCCGCGTCGGTGAGGGACTGGGTGGCGGGGGTCTTGGCGTCGGGGGCGCCGTCCGTCTGGAAGATCACCAGGGCCGGGGTGTCGGTTGCGGTTGCCGTCGCTTCCTTGCCGTGGTGGGCGAGGACTGCTTCGACTGCGGCGTGGTAGCTGGTGCGGCCCATGCGGCCGAGGCCGGCGTGCAGGGTGTCGATCTTGTTCTCGTGGTCGGTGAGGGTGATCTCGCCGGTTCCGTCGAGTTCGGTGGAGAAGAAGACGACCTGGACCGTGGCCTCGGGGTCGAGGTGGGCGGCGAGGGCGAGGGTCTGCTCGGCGAGGGCCTGGGCGGAGCCGTCCTTGTAGTACGGGCGCATGGAGGCGGAGCGGTCGAGGACGAGGTAGACCTTGGCGCGGGTGCCGGTGAGGTTGTTCGCCTTGAGGGTGGTGGTGGCGGCCTTGTAGGCGGTGGCCAGGGTGGGGGCGTGGGTCTTCAGCTGGGTGAGGGTGAGGGCGGGCTTGGGGGTGTCGGCCTTGTCCTCGGTCTCGGTCTCGGCCTCGGTCTCGGCCTCGGTCTCGGTTTCGCCTTCGGCCGTGTTGTTCCCACCCGCACCACCCGTGCGGCTCTCGTTGTCGGGTGCGGGTGGCCCCTGTGGGGCGGATTCGCCGTCGGCGGGTGCGGCTGCGGGTGCGTCGGCCTCCGGCTGTGCGGTCGCCTCCGCTTCCGCCTTCGGCTGTGCGGGCGCCTCCGCTTCCGCCTTCGGCTCCGTTTCCGCCTCCGGCTTCGGCTCCGCTTCCGGCTCCGGCTTCAGTTCCGGCTCCGGCTGTGCCGTGGCAGGCTCGGGCTTGTCCTCCGTCTTCGCGTCGGACACCGCCTCGGGCTCGACGGCGACCTGGGTGTCGGCGTCGGTCTCGGGCTTGGCCTCGGTAATGGCCTCGGCCTCGTCGGTAACGGTCTCGGCCTCTTCGCTCGCCTCCGGCTTCGCCTCTTCCGGGGCCGTCGTCTCGGGCTCGGCAGCGGCCGGCGTCTCGGCAGTGGCCGGCGCTGCGGCTCCCGCCTCATCGGCAGCAGCCGGGTCCTCCGCGGCGACCGGCTTCTCGGTGCCCTCGGGCTCCTCGACGACTGCCGTCTCCTCGACGACCGTCGTCTTCGCCTCGGCCTCCGCAGCGACCGTCTCCTCGGCGACCTCGGGCTCCTCCGCGACCGCCGCCTCCTCGACGACAGCCGCCTTCTCCGCGACCGCCGGCTCCTCGGCCACCGCCGGCTCCCCGGCGACCTCGGGCTCCTCCGTAACCGCCAGCTCCTCCGCGGCCGCCGGTGCCTCCACGACCCCGGCCTTCTCCGCGACCGTCGGCTCCTCGACAGCCGTGGTCGGCTCTTCGACGACCCCCGCCGGCTCCTCGACAGCCGTCGTCGACTTCTCGGCGACCGCCGTCGGCTCCTCGACAGCGACCGTCGGCTCCTCGGCGACCCCCGCCGTTTCCGGCTCGTCCGTCTCCGTGGAGCGGGTCGGGCGGGGGACCGCTGCGACGTTGTCGAAGGCCGCTGAGACCAGGTCGTGTTCGTCCGGGGAGGACGTGCGGGGTTCGGGGACGTTTGCCGTGGGGGAGGGGGTGTGGCGTTCGCCGGAAGCGGTGGGGGGCTCCTGGGCGGGGACCTGGACCTGGGGGGTCGAGGTGTCGTGCGACGGCGTTGCCGTCGGTTCCTCCGTGGTCGTCGTCGGCCGCGCCGCACCCTCCGCCTCGGCGGTCCGTGACTTGCGTGACCGTCCGAACGCGTTCCGCAAGAGAGTGAGAATGCCCATGTGCGCGCAACCCTTCGCGTGAGTTGAAGCCCGTCAATCCCTGGCCAGGACGGACACGTAAGGTTAGCGGCCCGCCTGTGTGATCTTGGGCAGGGTCGGGTGTGCGAGGCCCCCTCTGTCAAGGGGAACATCCGGCCTGCCGACATGACGCCCTGCTGAATCACCACAACTGCCGTACGGCTGCCACAGGTTCACCCCCCGTTCATCCAGGCGCCCGGCTCCCGCACATATGTGCTCCTACGGTCACGCTGACACCAAGGGCATCCAAGGAGAGAGCAAAGTGCGAAAGCTGCTGCCGTTGATCGGAACGCCGTCCGGTTCGCACCCTGGCGGCCGGTCCGCCATGACCTGTCGTTTCCGGTGTGGTGACGCCTGCTTCCACGAGGTGCCCAACACCAGCTCCAACGAGTACGTCGGTGATGTGATCGCGGGCGCCCTCAGCCGCCGGTCGATGATGCGGGCCGCGGCCGTGGTGACCGTGGCCGCCGCGGGTGCGGGGGCCGTGGGGGTCGGGCAGGCGCAGCCCGCCGGTGCGGCACCGGCATCGGTGTCCGCGGCGGACGCCGCCGCGGCCGCCCGGCGTAAACACAAGGGCGCGCGCGGGCTGCGCTTCGCGCCCGTCGCGCCCAACACCACCGACGCCGTGACCGTGCCGGAGGGGTACGGGCAGAACGTCGTGATCCGCTGGGGCGAGCCCATCCTGCGCGGGGCGCCCGCCTTCGACCCGGAGAAGCAGACCGCCAAGGCGCAGGCCGGGCAGTTCGGGTACAACTGCGACTTCCTCGCCCTGCTGCCGCTGCCCGGGGAGCGGAACCGGCAGCTGCTCGTCGCCAATCATGAGTACACCGATGAGATTCTGATGTTCCGGGGGTACGACGCCGCCAACCCCACCCGTGAGCAGGCCGAGATCGCCTGGGCCGCGCACGGGCTGTCCGCCGTGGTCGTGGAGGGGGACCGGAGGACGGGCAAGCTGACCGCCGTGTCCCGGCATCAGCTCAACCGGCGCGTCACCGCCACCACCGAGTTCCGGCTGACCGGGCCCGTCGCCGGGTCGAAGCTCGTGCGGACCTCCGCGGACCCGGCCGGCACCAAGGTGTTCGGCACCCTCAACAACTGCTCGGGCGGTGTCACCCCGTGGGGCACGACCCTGCACGGCGAGGAGAACTTCAACCAGTACTTCGCCAACGCGAGCCGGGACACCGACAAGCGGTACGGGATCGGGACCGGGGCCAGCGAGCGGAAGTGGGAGCGGTTCGACAAGCGGTTCGATGTCGCCCAGGAGCCCAACGAGGTGCACCGGTTCGGGTATGTCGTCGAGTTCGACCCGTACGACCCGGAGTCGACGCCCCGCAAGCACACCGCGCTCGGGCGGTTCAAGCACGAGGCCGCGACCGTGCGGCTCACGCAGGACGGGCGGCCCGTCGTCTACACCGGTGACGACGAGCGGTTCGACTACTTCTACAAGTTCGTCGGCAGCAAGCGGATGAGGCACGGCACCTCCCGGGCTGTCCGTGAGCACAACCTCTCGCTGCTCGACGAGGGGACGCTGTACGTCGCCAAGCTCACCGGTGACTCCCCCGCCATCGAGATCGACGGCACGGGCAAGCTGCCGAACGACGGGGAGTTCGACGGGAGCGGGCGGTGGATCCCGCTGGCCACCGCCACCGCGAAGGGCGCCGTCTCGCACGTGGACGGGATGACCGCGGAGGAGGTGTTCGTCTTCACACGGCTCGCCGGTGACAAGGTGGGCGCCACCAAGATGGACCGGCCCGAGGACATCGAGCCCAACCCGGTGACCGGCAAGGTGTACGTCGCCCTGACGAACAACTCCAACCGCGGGGTCGGCTCCAACGCCAAGGCGGACGAGGCCAACCCGCGCCACGCCAACAAGCACGGGCACGTGCTGGAGCTCACCGAGCGCTGGAACCGGCCGGAGAGCACGAAGTTCGCCTGGTCGCTGTTCCTGGTCGCCGGTGACCCGGACGACCCGGCGACGTACTTCGCCGGGTTCCCGAAGGACGGCGTCAGCCCCATCTCCTGCCCGGACAACGTCGCCTTCGACCCCTACGGCAACCTGTGGCTGTCCACCGACGGCGCCCAGCTCGGCTCGCACGACGGCCTGTTCGGTGTGGCGACCCGGGGTGAGCGGCGCGGTGAGCTGAAGCAGTTCCTGACCGTGCCGAAGGGCGCCGAGACCTGCGGGCCGATCATCCAGGACCGGCGCGTCCTCGTCGCCGTGCAGCACCCGGGCGAGATCGACGGGGCGAGCGTGGAGAAGCCGGCCAGCACCTGGCCCGACGGGCCCGGGAAGTACGTCCGGCCGGCGGTCGTGGCCGTGTGGCGCGCGGACGGCTGCGACATCGGCGTCTGAGCCGCCGTACGTTCGAGAGCATCAGGGCAGGGCCGGGCTCGGCGGTCTGTGAGGGCCGTCGGGTTCCGCCCGCCTCTCGTCCCGCCACTCCCGGTCCCGCCATTCCCGGTACGCCGGTGCCTGCCGCGCCACCTCCCCGTACGCCTCCTCCAGCGCGGGGCAGACGCCGGCCAGGGCCGTCTCCGTACGAGCCGCGACGAGCAGCCGTACGCCGAGGGGGTCGCCCTTGATGCGGCGTACCGCCATGTCGGGGCGGGGGGTGCGGGTCGGCTGGCACACGGTGACCACCTCGCCGGTCGCGACCAGGGCGTCGGCCGTGTGGTAGTCGCCGTGCAGCACGTGGGGGCTGACGTCGGCGGCCCGGAACATCCGCTGGACGGCGTCCCATTCGCCGTCGACCGTCGGGTCGATCATCCAGCGGTCGCCGGCCAGGTCGCGCAGGTCGACCTCGGGCTTTCCGGCCGCCGGATGGTCGACGGGCAGTGACACGCACTGCGGCTCGCGTTCGACCAGGACGCGCAGCCGGAGTTCGGCGGGGATCCGCAGCGGGCAGCCCTCCACCTCGTGCACGAAGGCGACGTCGAGCTGGCCGTCCACGACCATGCGGAGCAGGGCGTTCGCGGAGACGTTCATATGGAGGGTGGGGTTCTGGCCGTGGGCGCGCAGCCGGCGCAGCCAGCCCGCCAGGGCCTTGCTCGCCGTCGAGCCGACGCGGAGCTCGGTGCCGCCGGCCGCCGCCGCCCTCGCCTCGACCACCAGCAGATGCATCTCGGTCAGCAGCGGACGGGCGCGGCTCAGGACCAGCCGGCCGAGCGGGGTGGGGCGGCAGCCGGTGTGGGCGCGCAGGAACAGCGGACCGCCCAGCTCCTGCTCGATGCGGCGCAGTTGTGTGCTCAACGACGGCTGGGCAACGCCCAGGTGCCGGGCGGCGCGGTGCAGACTGCCGGTGTCGGCTATGGCGCACAGCGCGCGGAGGTGCCTCACCTCGAGCTCCATGCTCTGTGAGGCTAAGGCGGAACCGCCGCTATAACCAGCCACATAATTCACCGCTAAAGCAGGTGAATTGGGCAGCCAATAACCCTGTCCTATCCCCGGTTGCCATCATCACAGGCGCCGCACAGGCATCGAGACTCACCGGTGACGACTCACCCCCACCAAGGAGTCTCCATGCGAAAGTCCATGTCCGCCCTGGCGGTTCTCGGCCTCGGCCTCGCGACGGTCGGCTTCGGTACCACCGTTCCCGCCGCTGCTGCCCCCGTCGAGACCACCCACGCCGGGTATCTCGCGAAGTCGGCCGACTCGGACGCCAGTAAGGCCTTCTTCCAGGCCGTGCTGAAGTCCGTCGCCGAGAAGCGTGCCGCCAACCCGAGTGCCACCGCGGCCGTCACCGTCGTCTACGACGCGTCCCGCGCGCCGACGTTCAGCTCCCAGATAGCGCGCAGCACCCAGATATGGAACAGCTCGGTGTCGAACGTGAGACTCCAGTCGGGGTCCGCGTCCTCCGCCGACTTCAGCTATCGGGAGGGCAATGACTCCCGTGGCTCGTACGCCTCCACCGACGGCCACGGCAGCGGGTACATCTTCCTCGACTACCGGCAGAACCAGCAGTACGACTCCACGCGGGTCACCGCCCACGAGACCGGTCACGTCCTCGGTCTGCCCGACCACTACTCGGGCCCGTGCAGCGAGCTGATGTCCGGTGGCGGGCCCGGCACGTCCTGCACCAACGCCAACCCGGACGCCCGTGAGCGGGCCCGGGTGAACCAGCTGTGGGCCAACGGCTTCGCGGCGGCGATGGACAAGGCCCTGGAGAAGTCCGGACGTTAGGACTCACCGGGCTCATCGGACCCGGGGCGCTGGTGCAGCGTCAGGTCGGTGACCACCGACCGGTGGTCCGTGCCGGCCAGGTCAAGGACGCGGGTGTCGCGGGCCGCGAAGTCCCGCGACACCAGCACATGGTCGATCTGGGCGCCGAGCGTCGGGGCGGTCAGGGCCGGCCAGGTGGCCGTGCGGTCGGCGCCGTCCAGGCGGGAGGCGTCGCGCAGGCCGGTGTCGAGGATGCGGCGGAACGCGGCGTGGTCCTGGGAGGCGTTGAAGTCGCCGGCCAGGACGAGCGGGGTGCCGCGGTCGGTGACGGCGGCGGCGCGTACGGCCCCGAGCTCCCGCTTCCAGAGGTCCACCTGCCTGGGCAGCGGGGGCATGGGGTGGGCGAGCTGGAGCCGTACGGCGTGCCCGTCGACGTCGGCGACCGCCCCGGGCATGCCCATGGTGCCGGGGACCCCGTCGGTGGGCCGGAGTGTGAAGCGGCTGAGGATGACGGAGCCCTCGGAGCCGCCGCCCTCGACGGCACTGCGGTGCGGGTAGTCCTGGGAGAGGTCCTTCTTCAGCCGTGCGTCACACTCGTAGTCGCACTCCTGGACGAAGATGACGTCCGGTTTCTCGCGGCGGACGGCGGCGACCAGGGAGCCGGTGCCCTGCCCGAACTCGACGTTCGAGGTCAGCACACGCAGTTCGGCGACCGGAGGGCCCGCGGGGTCGTCGACCTTGCCGTACGGCTCGATGAACCAGGCCAGCAGGCCGAGCACGGCGACTCCCCAGACCGTTCCCAGCCACCAGCGGGAGCGCAGGGTGAGCAGCAGCGCCAGGCCGGTGGGCGCGAGCAGCCAGGGGAGGAAGGCGAGCAGCTGCGGGACGGGTGTGATGCCGTCGCTGTCGGCGGTCCGGAAGCCCACGACCACGCTCACACCCGCGAGCAGCAGGAAGGCGAACCCCGCGCCGAACCCCCGCCCGGGCGGGCGGTCCTCAGGCCCGTCGTCCGTGTCGGTCCACTCGGCAGCGGCGGTGTTCACAGGCCGGCCTTCCGTTCGCGCGGTGGTACGCCCGCATCCTCTCTCAAGGACGGGGTGCGGCGGAGGAAGGTTGCCGAGCGTCGACGCGGGCCAGGAATTCCCCCAGCGCCCGGTCGAACACGTCCGGGCGTTCCAGGTTCGGCATGTGGGCCGCGCCGTCGATGATGTGCAGCGCCGAGTCCGGGAGGGCCGTGTGCATGGCCAGGGCGTCGGAGACCGGTGTGAAGGAATCGTCCGCTCCCACGACGACCAGGGCCGGGACGGAGACACGGGGCAGCAGGTCGTCGTAGCCGGGGCGCCGGGCGCGGGCACGCAGGGCGGCGGCGGCGCCCTCGGGGGCGGTGGCGGTCATCATCCGGTGGACGTGGGCCTTGACCCCGTCGGGGGCGTAGGGGGCGACCATCCGCTCCAGGACCTCGTCGGCGTAGCCGCGCATGCCCTCCGCCAGGAGACGGTCCGCCATGGCGTCGCGGGTGCGGACCCCCTCCGGGGTCTCCGCCGAGGGGAAGGTGTCCGCGAGGACCAGGCCGCTGACCCGCTCCGGGAACAGGCGGTAGCAGTCCATCGCGATCTGGCCGCCCATCGACAGGCCCGCCAGGACGAACGACTCCACCTTCAGCTCGTCCAGCAGGGCCTCGATGTCCCGGGCGAATCCGGAGAAGTCCGTGAGGGCGGGGGTGACCGGAGAGGCGCCGTAGCCGCGCAGGTCGGGGGCGATGACCCGGCGGTCCGCCGAGAACGTCTCGAGCTGCGGTGCCCACATCGTGCGGTCGAAGGGGTGGCCGTGGACGAGAACCAGGGGAACCTTGGGGACAAGCGGCTGCCGGGCGATCGCGGGGCCTTTGTCCTCGTATGCGAGGAAGGGTGCCATGGGGACGACCCTAGGCCGCCCCATTACTCGGTGCAATAAGATCTTTGCTCTCGGTGCAATCCAAGGGGGAGGCCGACCGATGGGTGACTACCGGCGAATCGCCGACAGGATCGCCGACGACATCGCCACCGGACGGCTCCGGCCCGGCCAACGGCTGCCGCCGCAGCGGGCGTTCGCGCGGCGCCGCGGGATCGCGCCGTCGACGGCCGGCCGGGTGTACAGCGAACTCGTCCGGCGCGGGCTGGTCGTCGGAGAGGTGGGGCGCGGCACCTTCGTACGGGCCGGGCCGACGGGACCGGTGGGGCAGGCGCTCGCCGAGCCCGGGCCGGCCGGCGTCCCCGTCAACCTGGAGCTCAACTACCCCAGCGCGCCCGGCCAGCCGGAGCTGCTCGCCCCCGTCCTCGCGCCGCTGCTGCGCCCGGACGTGCTGGCCGAGGCCCTGCTGCCGGCCGCCGCCACCGGCACCCCGGAAGCCCGGGAGGCCGCGGCCGCCCTCCTCACCACGCCCGGCTGGCGCCCTGCCCCGGACCGGCTGCTGTTCACCGGGAACGCCCGCCAGGCCATCGCCGCCGTGCTGGCCTCCCTGGTCCGGCCGGGCGGCCGGGTGGGCGTGGAGCAGCTGACATATCCGCTGGTCAAGGAGATCGCGGCCCGGCTGGGCATCACCCTGGTGCCGCTGGCCGGTGACCCGGCCGGGCTGCTCCCGGAGGCCGTCGCGGCCGCGCACCGCACGGCACCGCTGTCCGCGCTGTACGTGCA
The DNA here is from genome assembly GCF_044457425.1 of Streptomyces sp. NPDC050546. Classification (NCBI taxonomy): domain Bacteria; kingdom Bacillati; phylum Actinomycetota; class Actinomycetes; order Kitasatosporales; family Streptomycetaceae; genus Streptomyces; species Streptomyces sp. NPDC050546. The sequence goes on along the minus strand of NZ_JBITGX010000009.1, from coordinate 124,313 downwards.
GCCGACGCTGCACAATCCGACGTCCCGGACGACGAGCCGGACACGGCGGCTGCAACTCGCCCAGCTGATCCACCACTTGAACCTCCCGATCGTGGAGGACCGCATCTGGTCCTTCCTGCACGGGCCGGACGAGCGGCACGGGGCCGGTGATCCCCTCGCCGCCCATGCCCCGGCCCTGGCCCATGTCGTCGACGGGCTCTCCAAGCGGGTCGCCCCCGGGCTCACCGTCGGGTTCCTCGTCGTGCCGCCGCAGCGGGTCTCAGCCGTGGCCGACGCCGTGCGGTCGGGGGGCTGGAGCGCGGCGCGGTTCGCGCTGGAGGCGGCGGTGCGCTGGGCCGCGGAGGGGACGGTGGCGCGGCTGGTGGAGGCCAAGCGTGCGGACGCGGCGCGGCGGCAGCGGATCCTCGCCGAGGAACTCGCCGGCTTCGCCGTACGGTCCGACCCGCGCGCCTACTTCGCCTGGTGGGAGCTGCCCGCCCCGTGGCGCGCCGACACCTTCACGGCGGCCGCAGCGGCGCACGGCATCGCCGTCACACCCGGCCCCGCCTTCGCCGTGGCCCCCGGCCACACCCCCGACGCCGTCAGACTCGGGCTCGCGTCGGCTCCGGAGGGGGATCTGCGGCGGGCGTTGCGGACGCTGGCTCGCGTCGCCGCGCGGCGAGGCAGCGGCCGGTGAGCCAGGAGGCGAGGGCCACCGTCAGGCCGAGGGCGAGCAGCAGCCAGGACACGGTGCGCAGGGTGGTCGTGAGGGCGTCGTAGACCGCGCCCGCCGCCGGGCGGTGGAGCGCGTCGGGCAGGTCGGCGAGGGTGAGGCGGCGGCCGATCGCCACGGCGAGGACCAGCAGCCCGCCGCCCAGGGCCGTGCCGAGGCCGAGGGCGGTGACCGCACGGCGGCGGCAGGCGGCGACGGCGATCCCGGCGACGGCCAGGACGGCGGCGGTGAGCGGCAGCCAGAAGGCGGCGGTGTCCAGCACGTCGTATCCCCTGCGCAGTCGGTCCACGTCCCCGGCCGGGAGCACCGGGACCCGGGCGTGGGTGACCGGGATGCGGTGGGCGAACGACACGTTGTCGTCGGCGAGTTGGCGTTTGACCCGGGCGACGACCGGGGCGAGGTCGACGGTGACGGCGGCCGCGTGCGTCCCGTCGTCGCGCAGGGCGTGCAGCACGGCGGCGTGCAGGGCCTGGTTCGCCGCGTCCCAGGCGGCGCGGAACGCCTCGGTACGGGTGAAGGAACGCGCCGCGTCGTGCACGAAGGGCCCGACCGCGCCGCGCAGGGAGCCGGTGTCGAGCTCGTGCCCGGCCTCCCGCATGATGCCGTCCCCGACGGCGTCCGCGACCGCGCGCTGCACGTCCGGGTCGGCGGCGAGCGGCGCCATCGTGGCGACGTAGCGGCCGGTGTCGGTCAGCCCGTGCGCCGCCCAGGACGCGAGCGCCCCGAACGGCACGAGCAGGCACGCGAGGGCCAGCAGAACGGCCGACAGGGCGTTCCGCAGTCGTGGGGGCGCCTTCTCGGGTAGGGGCGCCCGGTCGCGCTCGGGCACTCCTCCAGGCAAGCCGCCACCGGCCCGCTCCGCGCGCGGTGTGACTGCAATCGGCCTCACATGTCAAGCCGAACGAGCGCACCCACGGGCCGCCCGGACCCGGTCAGCCGATGCGATGGCCCGTGGCGTCCTCGTGCGTGTAGTAGCGGTAGAACATGATCAGCAGGACGCCCGCCCCGACCGCCATGCCCAGCCACATGGACCACAGCACGGACAGGCCGGACTGGCTGATGAGGAAGCCGGTCGCGCAGCCCGTGAAGACGAACCAGAGCGCCGCGTGCTGTTCGCGTCGCAGCCTCGGGCCGAGTTGCCACACGGCGGCCAGCAGCACGGCGAACACGAGCGCGGTGACAAAGCCGAACAGCAGGTTCCAGCCGGTGATGGGCCCGCCGTAGCGCCGGTTGGCGGCGGCCCAGTAGCCGTAGACGAGCCCGAGGGCGACGGGGACCCAGATCTTGGCCATCGCGTGGGTCCGCGCGCTGAAGACGTCGGGTGTACGACGCTGCGTGAGTTCCCTGGCCACCTTGCGTGAGGCGGGTGCCGCGTGAGCCATGAGAGTGCTCCTCTCTCTCCCTGCCCCTGCCTACCAGGGCACACCGCCGGGCAGCCGCTGGCAAGTCGGCGGGCGAAGCCCCTCGAAAGCGGAGGTTTACGGCGCTCAGGGCCCCGTTTGCAGCCGCAGAGGTTACGGTGCTGCCGTACCTGATCGACCGGGGGAGGGGAAGAGATGCCCGGAACCGTGCTGCTGCTGGCGGCCTCGCCGCTGGGCAAGGGGCGCCTGGTGGACGCCGCCTCCGTGCTCCCCGTCCTCGCCGCCGTGCCGCCCGCCGTGCTGTCCGGCACGGACACCGCGAACGTCGTCGAACTCGCCGACCCGCTGGATCCGCAGGCCGTCCTCACCCGGCTCCGCGCCGCCGCCACGGCCCCCGGCCCGCTCACCGTGTACGTCACCGGGCAGCTCCAGCTCGACCGCAAGCAGCGCCTGCCGCATCTCGCGCTGGCCCGCACCACCGCCCCGACCGTGCGCTACACGGCCTTCCCCTGGCACTGGTTCCGGGAGGAACTGCGGCTCAGACCCGCCGGGGCGACCACGCTCGTGCTCGACCTGCACGCGGACGCCGAGACCTGGGAACTGCTGCGCGGCACCCCCCTGGACTCGGGCCGCGGCACCGCCGTCCACGGGCGCATCGCACCACCGCCGTCCCGGCGCACGGTCGCGGCACCGGCGTACATGAAGGCCGTGGCGACGATCCTGCGCAGCGGGTTCCGCCCGCCGCCGGAGCAGCTCCACCAGCAGGCGCTGGCCCGGATCGCGCAGGAGAGCGCCGGCCGGGACATCGTGCTCAGCGCGCGGGGGCCGGTGAGCGGCGACCCGCACACCGCCATCACCGCCGCCGTCCAGGCCGGCCGGCACCAGGACGCCGACGCGCTCGCCGCCCGGCACGAGCAGGCCGCCGTGGCCGCGCACGGACCCGCCTCCGAAGAGGCCCTGCACTGGGCCGAGGTCCGGGCCGACCTGGCGATGTTCGCCGGGGACGCGGCCCGCAGCTGCCGCACCTGGCTGGCGGTGGCCACCGCCCGGCTGAACGCCGGGCAGGCGGTGGACGCGCCCGCCGTCGAGTCGGCCGTCGACCGGGCCCACCACCAGTGGGGCCAGATAGCCGACTCCGCGCAGGCACGCGACCTGGGGGCCGGACTCGCCGCGTTGCGGGGGCGGGTGCCCGGGCGGCGCGAGGGGGCGCTCGACCACGTCCAGCGGCAGCTGCGCCAGCTCCAGACCCAGGGCTGAGTACCCGCGCGCCGGGTGCGCGTGGCGTGAAAAGGGCGTGCGATCGCATGCACGGTTCGCGTCAAAGGTCTGCCCGCCGGCCTGACCCGGTGTCATGATGTCGGGTATGACAGAGGGGGACGAAGTGGCTGTCTTAGGCGTACGCGTCCGGCTGGGTGTCGGCGCGACCGGGGACGATGTCAGAGCCCTGCGGGCATGGCTGGAACGGGACGAGCCGCTGGAGCAGTTGCTCTCCGCCGGGCAGCTGCGGATCGAGGAACGGACCAGCACGGACGCGCCCAAGGGGCGTCTGGGGCCCGACATCGAGCTCGTCCTCCAACTGCTCGGTGACGTCGCGACGGTCGTGGCGCTGACCGAGTACACCAACCGCGCGGTGAAGACCTGGAAGAACAACCGCCGCAGGCTCCAGGGCGGCGAACCCGATTCGGAGATCCGTCCGCTGGGCCCCGACGGGGAGTAGCCCGGTGAGCCGCTTCGACCCGCGCGGCCGAGTGAACCGGGCGCTGCTCGTCGGCGTGTCCGAGTACGACCACACAGCGCCGGATCCGCAGGGCGTGACCGGCCAGCTCCCCGCCGTGCGACACAACCGGAAGACACTTCAGCACGCCCTGAACCGGAGCGGGGTGTTCGGCGCGGGTGAGGTCAGGGTGCTGGCCTCCCCGTCCGAGGAGGACTTCAGAGGCGAGCTGCGCGGCGCCGTGCGCGAGGCCGAGGGCCTGCTGCTGCTCTACTTCGCCGGGCATGCCGTCGTGAACACGTCCGGCGGCGAGCTGCACCTCCAGATGCGCACCGCGCAGGTGGTCGCGGGCGAGCTGCCCGGGGCGGTGAGTTTCGCCCAGGTGCTCGGCGAGATCTGCGTCGCGGAGAGCCGCGCCGAGAAGGTGCTGGTGATCCTGGACTGCTGCTACGCGGGCCACGCCGCGGGGATCTGGCACCGCTTCGGCGATCCGGAGGGGAACAAGGAGAAGGTCCTCCTCCTGATGAGCGTCCAGCCCAACCGCTGCATCCTGGGCGGGGACGCCGGCGTCGCGACGCCGTTCACCCGCGAGCTGGCGCAAGTCCTCGACGAGGACGGGGAGGTGTGGCTCTCCGAGCTGTATCCCACGCTGAAGCAGCGGATGGACGAGGCGGGTTACCGGGCGGAGGAGGACGACCCGCAGATACCGCAGGCACTGGCCCCGCCGTGGGACCCGGACGCGGACATCCTGCTGGCGGCGCGCCCGGTGCCTTCGCCCGCCCCGATGCCCGGGCCTCCGGATCCGCCGCCACCTCCCCCGCCGCCCAGGCCCGGCCCCCCGGTCCGCCCGAGCCGGTTACGGCAGCTCAGGCGGGCGGCGGCCGACATGGTCCGGGCCGTCGCCGACCGGCTCGGCAGGACCCTGCTCACCGTCCTGCTGGCCCTGCTCGCCACCGGTGCCGGCGGCTTCGGGATCCTCGCCCTCATCGGGGATTCCGGGACCTGCGCACCGTCCCTGGAGCTGCGCGTGCTGACCGACCCCGATCTGGAACCGGCGATGCAGGCCGCCGCGGACGCCTACTTCGCCTCGGACACGAACACCACGGACGACGGCTGCCGGCGCGGCGGCGTCACCGTCTACAGCGCCGGTGCCGCCGCCGTGGTGAGCGCGCTGGGCGAACGGACCGACGCCTGGCAGCAGCCGCGCGAGGACGACAACCCGCAGCGGGACATCGGCCCCCAGCCGGACGTGTGGATCCCCGCGACCGGCGCCGACGTCGGCCGCGTCACCGCCGCGCAGGAGGACCGGGTCTTCGCCCGGCTGGAGCCGGAAGCCGAGCCGTTCGCGTACTCGCCGGTCGTGCTGGCCGTGCCGCAGGGCCTCGCCGGCCCGCTCGGGAAGCCCACCGGGCGGTCGCTGCCGGAGCTGGTCGACGCGCTGGAAGGACTGCCCGGCGCCGCCGAAGTGCACCGCCCCGACCCCGGCTTCAGCGGCTCGGCCCTGCTGGCGACCGTGGGCCTGTACGGCGACGGGGACGACGTGCGCGGTGCCGAGCGGCTCATCACCCGGCCCGGGCGGCCCGAGCCCTCGGCCGTCTCACTGCTCTGCACGCTGCCCGACGACGACGCCGTGGACGACCGCGGCGCGGCCCTGGTCCCGGAGTTCCTGCTCAGGAGCGGGGTCGGCTGCCACCCGGCCACCCGCGTCCCGCGCACCGCCGCCTACCCCGACGACGTGCCCGGTCTGGAACCGACGTTCGTGCGGGTGCGCTGGGATCACGGCGACCTGGACGCGAACGCCCGCGACGACGAGGCGAACCGCTTCCGCACCTGGCTGACCGGTGCGGAGGGCCGGGCGGTGCTCGGCGAGCAGGGCTTCAGGTCCGCGCGCGGTGACCGCGCGCTGCTCGACGCCGAGTCGGCCCCCGCCGGGCTGACCGGCACCGTCCGCCCGGCGGACTCCGCCGACGCGGCCCGGCTGGACACGGCGCTGGAGCGGTACGGCAACGCGCACGGGCCCGGCCGGGTCCTCTTCCTGCTCGACAGCTCCGGCTCGATGGCCGGTCTGTGGGACGGCCCCAGCGGCGCCCCCGGCATCCTGAAGCAGACCCTGCCCGGGCTCGGCGGGGAGGACGAGTACGGGATCTGGGCCGTGCACGGGCTGGAGGGCCGTACGCACACCGAGGTGCTGCCCTTCGGCACACACGCCCGCGAGGACGCCGAGCAGGACCTCGGCAAAACCAGGGTGCGGGACGCGGAGGCCGATCCGTCCGCCGCCCTGCCGGCCGCCCTGACGTTCATGCGGGAGCGCGGCGAAGGCGACGAGAGGCCGCAGTTGATCGTGTACCTCACCGACGGCGAGGACGACACCCGACTGACCGGCGACCGGCTTGACCAGGTGATCGAGCGGGCCGGGGCCGCGGGCGTACCCGTAGCGATGGTGACCCTGAACAGCGGCGCCTGCGGCAGCGACCGCCCCGGCACCCTCATCGCCGAGGCCGGCCGGGGCCGCTGCCTGGACGCCGGGGACGACCTGGTCCCCGCCCTGCACGACGAGGTCGCCCGCATCGGAACGGGAGAGGAATGATGCTCGGAACGGGAGAGGATTGATGCTCGGAACGGGAGGATTGATGGCCCGCCGCCTGCCCGCCGCCGTGCTGTCCGTGCTGTCGCTGCTCGCCCTCGCCTCCTGCACCGGCGGTGAGGGGCGGGAACAGCCGCAGGGCGCCGACGCCTCCACCCGGATCGTGGTGGCCAGCGGCCAGGACGTCACCGGCAAGAACGGCATACGCCGGCAGCTCATCGACGCCTGGAACACCAAGGAGGGCAGGCACGGCTACCAGGCCCGTCTGGTGGAACTGCCCGGTTCCGCCGACCAGCAGCGCAGCCAGCTGCTCGGCGCCCTCCAGTCCGGCAGCGCCGACTACGACGTGGTGAACCTCGACGTGACCTGGATCCCCGAGTTCGCCGAGTCCGGCATGATCCGCCCGCTGACGGACGCGGCCGTGGAAGCTCCCAGGGACCTCATCCCCTCCGTGGACAGCACCTCCCACTGGGACGGCGAGCGGTACGCGGTCCCCTTCAACAGCGATACGGGTCTGCTCTACTACCGCAAGGACCACCTGCAAAAGGCCGGTGCCTCCCGGACCGAGCTCAGCGACGGCGTCACCTGGGACGAACTGCGGAATCTGATCGACGCCGTCGACCCCGAGGACGGGAACGCGGGGTGGACCACCCAGCTCGCCGCGTACGAGGGCCGGACCGTCAACGCGATCGAGGCGTTCGCCTCGGCCGTACCGGACTTCGACCTGACCGACCGCGACGGCGAGTACGTCGCGACCGAGCAGCAGTTGACGGCGGGCGTGAGCGAACTGCGCGAGCGTACGGCGAAGCCCTACACGCTCAAGGAGGCCTCCCAGTCCCGCGAGGCCGAGTCGCTGAGCGCCTTCGCGGAGGGCCGCACCACCTTCCTGCGGCACTGGCCGTACGTCTATCCCACCCTCTACGAGACCTTCAAGGGCAAGCTCGGTGTGACCCGGCTGCCCGGCAAGGCGGTGCTCGGCGGCCAGAATCTCGCCGTCACCTCGTCCATGTCCGGGCAACGGGCCGCGAAGGCCGAGGAACTCATCGCGTTCCTGACCGACCCGGACAGCGAACGCTGCCTGCTGCGCGCCGGGTTCGCCGCGACCCGCGCCTCCGCCTACCAGGACCCCGGCACCGCCCCCGACTGCCGGCACGCCCCCGCGTACGCCGAGTCGCCCTCGGCGTCCCCCACCGGCGAGAGCACGGTCCGCACGCCCCCCGACCGGTTCACCGACGGCACCAGCTACTCACGCGACATCCTGTACCCGGCCCTCCGCGAGGCCGTGCACCGACCGGTCACGCCGCTGTACGGCGCGGTGAACCGCACGCTCATCACCGAACTCGACGCGTTGTACGACCCTCCGCCGGGCGCGGGGCAAAGTCCGCCGAGTGACGCGGAGATAGCGAAAAGCCTTGACGAGGCGTTGAGGGAAGTTTTACCCGGTTGAATCTCCTCCCAATGATGTTCACAACTCCTCCATTGCTTACGTGTGTCCCCGTGGGTAGCCTCAATTTCGCACTGACCATGCAATTGAAGTAAACGGGGAACGGGGATGGACTTCGTGAGCGTACGAAGCAAGGGAATTTCTTCCGTCATAGCCTTCGCCATGACCGGCGCGCTGTGTGCCGCCGGAGCGCAGACGGCACAAGCGGCTCCGGCCCAGCCGGAACTTCGCGCCGGAGCGGACGAGATCTGCGCGGTCCTGGGGATCGGCAGCGGCGCGGGGGGCCTCACCAAGGCCCTGGCCAAGGGTGCCTCGTGGGTCGGGATCGGCGCCAGCATCGGGTGCTACGCCTACACGAAGGCGAAGGAGGCCACCCCCGCGGAGAAGCGAGCGGCCATGATCAAGTCCTACAAGAAGTACCAGGCCATGAGCGACATCAAGAAGCTCGACGCACTCGGCTACTACTGCCGCAAGAAGAACACCGGCGGTGGCGGCGGAACGGATGTCGCTCCCACCAACCCGACCGTGAAGGTGGGGTACCGCGACATCAGGATGAAGGGTGTGACCTACAAGTGCACGGCGACCGGGGACTGACCGGCCGCCGCGGCCCGGGCCATGGAGAACGCCTGCTGTTCTCCGTAGCCCTGGTCGTGGTGAGCCTGTTGTGGTTCACACGGGACATGGCCGTGTGGGCGACGGTGATGTGCGGCGTCGGAGCGGCGGCAGGGGCTCTCGGGATTTTCTATTTCGGTTGGCGCTTTATCCGTGATTCTCGCGCCCGCGAGAATTCCCGCTAGTCGCGCTGTTCTTTCTCCGGCTTCACATCACATTCGAACCACACGGTTTTTCCGGGCCGGTCGGGCAGTGGATCCCACCCCCACCGGTCCGTGACCGCGTCGACGATCAGCACGCCGCGTCCGCCCTCGGCGAGTTCGTCCACGGCCGGGGACACCGGCGGTCGCGGGCAGGTGTCCGTCACCTCCACACGCACCCCACGCCCGTCCGGCCACCGCGTCATCAGCACCGCGGCGCGCCGGTCGGGCGTGTGGCGTACGACGTTGGCGACGAGTTCGGTGAGAGCGAGGCCGGCCGGGTCGCAGAGTTCGGCCATCTCCCAGGCGTTGAGATACACCCTGAGGATCCGGCGCAGATGCCGCGCGCTGTGCTCACCCAGGGTGAAGTCGGTGCCGTACCGGGAACCCGGGGAGCCAAGTCCTGGCCAGGGCTGATGGGTTGCGTGATCCATACCTCCAGGTTGGAGTCGAGTGACTACGCTCGGCAACGGACCGAAATGAACGCCGCGCCGCGTTCTGACCTGGGGGTGACCACTCTATGCCCAACATCCGCCGCCTCGACCCCACCGCCTCACCGCTGGACTACTTCGGCTCCGAACTCCGCCGCTACCGCGAGAGCGCGGGGCTCTCCCAGAAGGAGCTCGGCGACTGCATCTTCTGCACGGGCTCCCTTGTCGGCCAGATCGAGACAGCCCACAAGGTCCCGACCAGGGAGTTCGCGGAGCGGGCGGATGCGGCACTGATGACGGACGGGTGCTTTTCGAGGCTCGTGGGGTTGGTGTTGCGGAGCCAGTTGCCGACGTGGTTCCAACAGTTCGCGGAGTTGGAAGCGCGGGCGTCGTACATCTCCACGTATCAGTGCCAGTTGGTGTACGGGCTTCTTCAGACGGAGGCATACGCGCGGGCCGTTCTCGGTATCGACCAGACGGACAAGCTGGACGACATGGTGGCGGCCCGCATGGAGCGCCAGCACGCCCTGGGGCGTGATCGGCCCCCGGTGCTGTGGACGGTGCTGGACGAGGCTGCCCTGTACCGGCAGATCGGCGGCCGCGAGGTCATGCGAGACCAACTCGACCATCTGTTGGGCCTCTTCGGGCAACCGTGGACCCATCTCCAGATCCTGCCGTTCTTGGCCGGCCAGCATGCGGGGATGATGGGCTCGTTCACGCTCCTCCGGTTCGATGACGACCCGGAAATCCACTACAGCGAGAGCTACGACCAGGGCCATATGACGGCCAATCCTGACGTAATCAGGGAGCGTTCGGTCGGTTACGCTCGCCTTCAGGCCGACGCCCTCTCGGAGAGGGAATCGGCGGCCCTGATCGCTCGCGTGATGGAGGAACGCTATGGGGAGCAGCCTGGATCTGACGCGCGCGCAATGGCGTAGGTCGTCGTACAGCGGGAGCAGCGGCGGCGAGTGCGTGGAGGTCGCCGACCTCGGGCCCGGCGTCGGTGTTCGTGACTCCAAGAACCCCGAGGCCGGCATGCTCACCGTCTCTCCGGAGGTCTACTCCGCCTTCGTCGCGGCGTCGAAGACGCGCAGCGTGTAGACGTCGCTGTCGTTCTCCGAGATCGCGAACAGCCTGCTCGCGTCCGGTGCCCAGGCGAGGCCCGCCGGTGCCAGGAGGCCGGAGTCGTCGCCGGAGAGCTCGTACTGCCGCACCGGTGTCGAGACGCCCTGCTCGAAGACGTGCACGTCCGGGTCGTGCGAGGAGTCCGTGCCCGCCGCGACGTCGCCGTTCGGGGCGATGTCCACCGCGTTCGGGTAGGTGTTGGTGTCGTACCTGCCGTTCGCGGACAGGTCCGTGACCTTGTAGACCGCCTGGTAGTACGGGGCGCCGCTGGCCGTGACGACGTCCTGGCCGTCCGGGGTGACCGCGAGATCCTGGAGGTTGCCGCCGCCGGTGGCGCCCGGGTCGAAGGCGTACGCCGTACGGCTCGCCGTGCCGGAGGAGACGTCGTACACGGCGAGTTCGACCGGGCTCTGCCCCGGCGCGCCCGCGACGAGCGTGCCCGGGGCGCTCGCGGAGGCGTCCAGGATCGGGGCCTCGTAGAAGGTGCGGTGCGTGTCCTGGCCCAGGGTGACGCCCGGGTCGGTGGCGCTCGGGTCGAGCGAGCCGACGTTGCCGTCGCCGGAGGAGCCGTAGCTGAACCACAGCTTGCCGCCGGCCAGGGCGACGTGGGCCGGGCCGGCGCCCGCGCCCGTGGAGTAGCGGCGGGACTCGGTCGCGGTCGCCGTGTCGATCGCCACGACGGCGTCGGCGTCGTGCACGGCCGCGTACAGGGTTCCGGAGTCGGGCGACAGCTCCAGGCCGCGGACGCCGGGCAGCGAGCCCACGGTGCCGACGACCGTGCCCGCGTAGTCCGTGACGACGACCTGGCCGGCCGTCGGATCGCTGACGAAGACGCGCTGGTGGACCCCGTCGACGACCATGTCGCCGGTCGACTTCAGGGGCAGGATCGCGCTGGAGTCCGCTGCCGCCGCCGACCCGGCGCATAAGAGGACCGCGAGCGCCGTCGCGACCGTGAGAGTACGTCTGTGCACGGTATTCGAACCTCCCGGAACGAAAGAAGTGATCAGCCCGCGCAGGCTAGAACACCCCACTGACAGACGTGGGCCGGGAAGCAGGACGGTGGCGCGAAAGTGCCGTGCGAGAGGTGAGTGCGGTGGGACGTCAGCGGGCGTCGGCGACGGTCCGCTGGTCCTGCCGGGGTTCGTCCGCTCTCGCCGGCCCCGCGTTCGCCGCGAGCAGCAGTGTCGCGACGGCGATGACGGCCGCGGTGAGGCCTCTGGTGTAGCGCTCGGCGGTGCGTGTGCGGCTCAGCACGGCGACCTCGCAACGGGGGCGGTGGCTACGGTGGCGGCGTATTAAGCATGTTCGACAAATCGGCTTAACACTCCGTTTAACCTAGGGGCTGTTCAGGGCGAACGGCAAGAGGGTCAGGGGGAGTTGGCGTGGGGGAGCGTGATGATCCGGGGACGATCGGGCGCCGGGTGCAGCGGTTGCGTGTCGAACGGGGAATGACACAGCGGCAATTGGCGGAACCTGTGTACACGCCCGCATATGTCTCCACTCTGGAGTCGGGCCGGGTGCGGCCCTCCGACGACGCTCTGCGGCATCTCGCCGAGCGGCTGGGCGTCGCCTTCGACGAGCTGGCCACCGGGCGTTCGGCGCGGCTCGTGACCGAGCTGCGGCTGCGGCTGACCGAGGCCCAGCGGACCTTCGCCGTCGGCGAGGCCGAGGCGGCGGCGGTGGCGGAGCAGTACGCCGGGCTGCTCGCGGAGGCCGAGACGCACGGGCTGGCCGCGGAACAGGCCGCCGCGTTGCTCGGGCTCGGCGAGTGTGCGGTGGAGACGGGCGAGCTGGTGGCCGGGCGGCAGTACTTCGAGCGGGCCGAGGCCTGTCTCGCCGGGGCTCCGCTGCCCGCCCGGGTACCGGCCCTGCGCGGCCGGGCCGTCGCGCACTATCTCGCCGGTGAGCTGCGGTACGCCGTCTATCTGCTGGAGTCCGCCCTCGACGAGCTGAACCGCGGCGGACTGCACGATCCAGACGCCCTGCTGCTGCTCTACGCCAGCGCCATCGGGCCCTATATGGACATGGGCGCGCATGCCCGCGCCGCGCAGGCGGCCGAGTTCGCGCTCGCGCTCGCCCCGCAGTCCGGCGATCCGGCCCTGGTCGCCCGTATGCACCGGTCCGTCGCCCGCACCCTGGTCGCCGAGGGCCGCCTCGCCGAGGCCGACGCCTCGCTGGCCAAGGCCGCCGAGCTGTACCGGGGCCTGCAGATCCGCACCGAACTCGCCAACTGCCACTGGATGCGCGGCTATGTGTACGCCCAGGACGGGCAACTCGAGCGGGCGGAGGGTGAGTTGAGGGAGGCCCTCGGCATGCTGTCGGCCAAGCGTGCCGCCCTCTACAGCAGCCAGGTCGCCGTCGAACTGGCCGATGTGCTCCATCGGCGCGGCAAGTCCGACGAGGCCGCCGCCCTGCTGCACGGGGTCCTCGACGACCTGTCCTCCGAGCGTGGCGCCGTCCACTCCGCCGCCGCGCACCGGCTGCTCGGCATCATCGCCGAGGACTCCCGCCGGGCCGAGGACGCCGAGGAGCACTATGTCCGGGCCTTGAGCCTGCTGGAGCGGGCCGGTGCGGCCGGTGACCTGGCCGACCTGTGCCGTCTGCTGGGCGATCTGCTGCGGCGGACCGGGCGGGTGGAGGCGGCGCTGGACGCGTACCGGACCGGGCTCGGTCACCGTACGGCCCCCGGTACGACCACCCTCGGACCCGCGCCCGCCCAGCCTCCGCTCTGAGGAGCCCCCACCCCGCCCAGCCTCCGCTGTGAGGAGCCCCCACCTCGCACAGCCTCCGCTGTGAGGAAACACGGACTTCGCACAGTCGTGCGGGTTAGCCTCCTTCCGGGATGTGAGCGACCGGGGCGGGGCACGTGGCGAATCAGCGGACTGTGGTCTATGGGCTACAGGTGGGCCTGCGCGCCCTCGTGTACACCGTCCTCGGCGGCGCCGCGCTGATCGCCATCGTGACGGTGGCGTCCGTGCTCGGGCCCCTGCTCGCCCTCGATCTCTACACCCCGCCGGTCGCGGCCTGGTGGACGGTGTTCACCGCGATCGCCGTCCAGGGCGTGCCCTTCCTGCTGCTGGGCACGGTCGTGTCGGCGGCCATCGGCGCGTTCGTGCCCGAGCGGGTGTTCCAGCGGCTGCTGCCCCGCCGTACGGCGCTCGCCGTGCCGGTCGCGGGGGCGGCGGGGGTGGTACTGCCCGGCTGTGAGTGCGCGTCCGTGCCGGTGGCGGGCAGCCTGATGCGGCGGGGCGTCGCCCCGGCCGCCGCGCTCGCCTTCCTGCTGTCGGCGCCCGCGATCAACCCCGTCGTGCTGGTGGCGACCTCGATCGCCTTCCCCGGGCAGCCGGAGATGGTCCTCGGGCGGCTGGTCGCCTCGCTCACCACGGCCGTGGTGATGGGCTGGCTGTGGGCGCGGTTCGGGCGGGAGGAGTGGCTGCGGCCGCCGAAGCGGAGTGGCGGTGGTCATGCGCCGGGCAGCGGTCCGCGCGCCTTCGTCTCCGGGCTCCAGCACGACTTCCTGCACGCGGGCGGTTTCCTGGTGCTCGGGGCGGCGGCCGCGGCGACCTTCAACATCGTCGTGCCGAGGTCGCTGCTGGAGGTGTTCACGGGGTCGGCCTGGCTGTCGGTGCTGCTGCTCGCCGTGCTGGCGGTCGTGCTGTGCGTGTGCAGTGAGGCCGACGCGTTCGTGGCGGCGTCGCTGAGCGGCTTCTCGCCCACCGCGCGGCTGGCCTTCATGGTGGTCGGGCCGATGGTGGACCTGAAGCTGATCGCCCTCCAGACGGGCACGTTCGGGCGGGCGTTCGCGGTGCGGTTCTCGTCCGTGACGTGGGTGGTGGCCGTGGCGAGCAGCGTGCTGGTGGGGTGGTGGCTGCTGTGAGGCGTTACGGACCGGCCGTGCTGCTCGCCCTCGTCGGCGCGGCGATCCTGCGGGTGTCGCTCTTCAGCGAGCTGTACCTGCGGTACGTCCAGGCGGGGTTGCGGCCGTATCTGGTGGTGTCGGGGGTCGCGCTCGTGCTGCTCGGTGCGGTGGTGGGGGTGGTGACGCGGACCGCGGGAGAGCAGGGCGAGGAGCTGTCCGAGGAGTGCGGCGGCCATGAGGAGCACGGCGGCCATGAGGAGCACGGCGGCCATGAGGAGTGCGGCGGCCATGAGGAGTGCGGCGGTCACGAGGAGTGCGGCGGTCACGAGGAGCACGGCGGGCATGCCCACGGCCCCGCCGGGCCCCGAGTCGCATGGCTCCTCGCGCTGCCCGCCCTGGCCCTGCTGCTGTTCCCGCCGCCCGCCCTCGGTTCCTACAGCGCGGAGCGCGAGGCGGCTCAGCGAGCGGCCCAGGGCGTCGGCGGCTTCCCCGCGCTGCCGGCCGGGAACCCCGTCGACCTCACCCTCGGAGAGTTCGGCTCCCGGGCGGTCTACGACAGCAGCCGCTCGCTGAAGGGCCGCACGGTCCGGCTCACCGGCTTCGTCACCCGCGACGGCGACGGCGACGGCGCCTGGTACGTCACCCGACTCCTCGTCTCCTGCTGCGCCGCCGACGCCACGACCGGCAAGGCCGAGGTGCGCGGCGCCGACGCCCCGCCCGTCGACACCTGGGTCACGGTCACCGGCACCTGGCATCCCAGAGGCGAGCTGGGCACGGACTCCGCCTGGCCGCCGGTCCTCGACGTCACCTCCGTACGGCGGGTGACGCAGCCGGACAACCCGTACGAGAAGCGCTGAGCGGGTGTTTCGCCCTATCTGTGCCGGGTAGTCGGGGCACCATTCCGGGAGGTCGATTCCGGGAGGTCCGGGAGGACTTCGGAGCGTGCGGGTGCCGGCCGCCGGGGTGATCGAAGGAGGAGGCGATTGTCGTGCGGTCCAGGGACGACCCCGGCGGCGATCCCGACCCTCGTCGCACCGGTGGTGACCTGGACCTGGACGGGATCCACGCCGCCGACGTGATCGCCAAGGGGGTGCGCGGTGCCGAGCCCGGTGAGGTTCCGGGGCGGCTGTGCGAGGTCGCGGTCGAGCTGCTGCCGGTGGCCGGCGCGAGCGTGTCGCTGCGCAGCGACGGCATGCCCGTGCAGCTCAGTGCCAGCAACGCGCGCGCCGCGCATCTGGCGCAGCTCCAGGCGACGCTGGGCGACGGCCCCTGCCGGAGCGCTGTGGAGACCGGCGCGCCCGTGCTCGCCTGCGACCTGGCGGCGGGCCGCGACGCCGGACGCTGGCCGGTCTTCGCCCAGGAGGCGACGGCGGCCGGGGTGCGCGCGGTGTACGCGGTGCCGCTGGGCAGCGAGGCGGTGTACGTGGGCACCCTCGACCTGTACCGCGACAGCCCGGGCGGGCTCACCGTCCGCCAGCTGCGGGTGGCCCGGCTCGTGGCCGGTGTCATGACGGCGGCCCTGACGGCGCTGGCGCGCGGGGACGAGCCCGAGGCGCGGGACGGGGAGGCCTGGCTGAGCGGGCTGGCCGCGGACCACGACGAGGTCTACCAGGCCGTCGGCATGATCATGGCGCAGCTCGGCGTAGGCGCGGACGACGCGCTCGCGCGGCTGCGGGCGGACGCCTTCGCGCGCGGGCGCACCGCTCTCGACGTGGCACGCGACGTGCTGGCCCACCGCACGCGCTTCGAACGGGACTGAGACCCCAGGGACCGGCCAGGGACCGGCCAGGGAGCGACCAAGGACCGGCCGGTGACCGGTGACCGGACGGTGGACCGACCAGTGGACCGGTGGACCGGCCGGTGGACCGGCCGGTGAGCCGGTCAGATCTGCGCCC
This sequence comes from Streptomyces sp. NPDC050546, assembly GCF_044457425.1. Taxonomy (NCBI): domain Bacteria; kingdom Bacillati; phylum Actinomycetota; class Actinomycetes; order Kitasatosporales; family Streptomycetaceae; genus Streptomyces; species Streptomyces sp. NPDC050546. The sequence continues at coordinate 108,376 of NZ_JBITGX010000009.1, read as the reverse complement.
GGCCCTGCTTCCGGAGATCGGTCAGCCGCTGCACTCCGAGCTGCACGGTCTGCTGCGTGACCTCCGCGTGCACCTCGTCCAGGCCGGCGTTGGTGACGGTGATGGCCTCCTCGCCGACGCGCGCGGCGGCGAGATCCATGGTCAGGTACGTCAGCTCCCCCTCCTCCGTCTCGCCGGCCAGCGTCACCCGCAGCGCCTGGCGGGCGTCGCCCACCGGAGGCAGCGGCATCTTGCTGACCTCGACGGTCTGGACGCCGCCGCGTGTGGTCGCGGCCGCGAACTGGCCGCACAGGCGCGGCAGCGACTTCATCCAGCCGAGGGCGCGGTCGACGTCCGCCGGGCGGTGGGCGGCGACCTGGTAGCGCAACTGGGCGTCGGTGTCGGCGTCGTCGAGCGCGGACACCGCGTGCGCGCCCTTCGGGGTGCCGAAGAGGTCCTCGGCGTAGAGGGCGTCGAGCAGCCGCTGGCAGTCCCGCTTCTCCGTGGTCGCCTTGAGCAGCCCGTCCCGCCAGGTCCTGGCACCTCGGGTCGGCCCCCACGGCTCGCCCAGGTCGGCCTCGGTGATCAGCGCCGCCTGGACCAGGGCCTCGGTGAGCACGGCCCCGGAGCCCGCGGGCTGCTCGCCGGCGGGCGAGACGGCCGTGGCGGGGGCGGAGGCCGAGAACCACCGGGGCCGCGGCTCCTCCACGGAACAGGCGGCCGTGGCCAGCAGTCCGGTCACGGACAGCGCGGAGGCGAGGAGGGCACGGACGGTGGCCGGAAGGTGCGTCATCGGGGGGCCTCCTGCACGGGGCTGATGCGGAGGCGCCTTCTGGCGGGCGGGCTCTCCGAGATCGGGTCTCTGCTCTACGGCTACGGCACCACCGCGACGGTCGGCACACCAGTGCGACGGGCTGTTCGGGTGAGGACGGGTGGTGCTGGTGCCGGGCCGGGGGCGCCGGGGCGGAAAATCCGTCGCCCGGGCACCGGCGCCCTGTTACCGTCACGCCCATGCAGCGCGCCCAGCCGTTCCCGTCTCTCACGACGACGCCGGAGAGTGTCCCGGCGCGCTGACAGCTGACCCAGATGTCCGAAGCCCCGGGGCGAGTGCCCCGGGGCTTCGTCGCGCGGTGCTCGCCCCGGATCCCGAAGACCCCGAAGACCCCGAAGATCCCGAGGGAGACCACCATGCACGACCACCGCCGCCTCGGCCGCGAACTGGACCTCTTCGACACCGACCCGCTGATGGGCGCGGGGCTGCCCTACTGGCTGCCCGACGGGGCGATCGTGCGGCACACCCTGGAGGAGTACATCCGGGACGCGGAGCGGCGGGCCGGCTACCGGCACGTGTACTCGCCCGCCCTCGGCAAACGCGAGCTGTACGAGATCTCCGGCCACTGGGACCACTACGGCGACGACATGTTCCCGCCGATGGAGCTGGGCGCGGAACAGGTCCTGCTGCGCCCCAGCCTCTGCCCCCACCACGCCCTCATCTACCGTTCCCGCTCCCACAGTTACCGAGAACTCCCCCTCCGCATGGCCGAGTTGGGCGGCATGTACCGCTCGGAGCTGTCCGGCGTCCTCGGCGGGCTGACCCGGGTGCGGGCCATCACCCTCAACGACGCGCACATCTTCTGCACCCTGGAGCAGGCCGTCGAGGAGGCGCGGGCCGCGCTGGAGCTGATCGGCCGTGCCTACGAGGATCTGGGCATCCGCGCCTCCCGCCACCGTCTCTCGCTGCCCGGCGAGGGCGGCAAGTACGTGGCCGATCCGGAGCTGTGGCGGCGGGCCACCGCCCTGCTCCGGGAGGTCCTGGACGGCTCCGGCGTCCCCTACGAGGCCGCCGAGGGCGAGGCGGCGTTCTACGGCCCCAAGATCGACGTGCAGATCACCGACCCGGCGGGCCGCGAGTCCACCCTGTCCACCGTCCAGATCGACTTCCACCAGCCCGAGCGCTTCGATCTGCACTACATCGGCGCGGACGGGGCGAAGCACCGCCCGGTCATGGTGCACCGCAGCATCATCGGCAGCGTGGAACGCGCGGTGGCGCACCTCCTGGAGACCCACGGGGGCGCGTTCCCGGCGTGGCTGGCGCCGGTGCAGCTGGTCGTCCTGCCGGTCGCGGAGGAGCAGGCGGACGCCGCCCACGCCCTCGCCCGCCGGGCCCGCGAACTCGGTCTGCGCGCCGAGGTGGCGGGCCCCGAGCAGGGCACCCTCGGCGCTCGTGTCCGGGCGGCCCGGCTGGTCCCGTACCAGGCGGTGATCGGTCAGCGGGAGGCAGCGGCGGACCTCGTGGCCCCGCGCCTGCGGGACGGACGCCGGCCTCCCGCCCTCCCCGCCGCCGAACTGCCGCGGCGGATCGCCGAGCGGGTGGCCGCCCGCGGCACCGAGCTGTGGGACCGGTCGTAGGAGGGCGGGCTCAGAACGACCAACGCGTATGGGAGTAGACGCCGTTGTCCCGCCCGAAGCCGTACGCCGTGTCCGGGGCGACCGCGTACACGATGTCGTCGCCGCTGCGGAACGCGTCCCCGATGCCGTGGAACGTGCCCTCGGGGGAGGTGATGTGCGGCCCGTACTGCTCCTCGTACGCCGCGATCACCTCCTCCAGCAGCGCCGGGTCGGTGACCGGCCGCGCCCTGCCCTCGACCACCAGGTCGAAGCCCTCGGTGAGGGAGTTCGCCCCGGTGGTCAGCGCGCAGTGCGCGTCCCGCGCGAGGTTCTTCGCCTTCTGCTCCTGGCGGCCGGTGGAGAAGTACAGCACCCCTTGGTGCCAGGCGGCGATGACGGGCGTGACGTGCAGCCTGCCGTCGGGCCGGACCGTGGACACCCAGAAGATCTCGGCGGCCCCCAGCCGCCGCTGCGCCTCGTCCCACTCGGTGGCGGTGACGCCCGAGGCACCCGGGCGGGGGTTGAGCGCGGAGCTGTAACGGGGGTCGAGCTCGGTGGTGGGCTGCTGCGCGGGACCCGGTGCCGGCATGGCGTCTCTCCTGTCGTCCTCTGCTGTCTCTGCCGCTTCGGCTGCATCTGCTGCTTCAGCTGTCGTCTTCCCTGCGGTCTCCCTACGTCCTTCCCGTGTGCGCCCCGGCGTCGGTTCGCCCGTTCGAGGGGCGCGTAGGGTCGCTGGTACGGAGCCCAGCCCGGGACCAGTGGAAGGAGCCCTCGCCGTGACGGACGGTCAGCCCATCCCGGTGATCATCGACTGTGACACCGGCGTCGACGACGCCCTAGCCCTGCTGTTCGCCGTACGGCACCCGGCGCTCGACGTGCGCGCGATCACCTGCGTGGCCGGGAACACGGACGTGGACGGGGTCGTCCGCAACACGCTGACCGTGCTGGAGGTGGCCGGTGCCGGGGACATTCCCGTGGCCCGGGGTGCCGAGCGGCCGCTGATCGAGCCGGTGCGGACGGCGCGGCATGTGCACGGGCAGGACGGCATGGGGGATCTGGGACTGCCCGCGCCGACCCGGGTGCCGGTCGACGTGGACGCGGTGACGCTGCTGCGCCGCGAGATCCTCGCCTCGCCGCGACCGGTCACGCTCATCCCCACCGCGCCCCTGACGAACATCGCGCTGCTGCTGCGGACGCACCCCGAGGTGACCCGCAACATCGAGCGGATCGTGTTCATGGGCGGCGCGGTGGCGACCGGGAACGCCACGCCGGTCGCGGAGTTCAACGTGTGGCACGACCCGGAGGCCGCCGCGGTCCTGCTCACCGCGGGGGTGCCGATCACGATGTACGGCTTGGACGTGTTCAAGCGGGTCCTGGTGCCCGCCGGGGAGGTGCAGCGGCTGCGCACCAGCGCGGAACCGAGTCTGCGGCTGGCCGGCGAGCTGCTCGCCCACCGCGACCCTGCCACCTCCGGTGACCCCACCCCCATGGGCGGCCTCGGCGACGCGGGCGCGATCTGCGCGGTCGTCGACCCGAAGGGCATCACCACCGAGGCCCTTCCCGTCGAGGTCGTCCTCGCCCCGGGTCCCTCCCGCGGCCAGACGATCGTCGACCGCCGTCCGCGCCCCGGCGAGTCCGAGATCCACGAGGGCGTGCGCGAACAGCCCCTGGTGGACGTGGCGTTGGATGTGGACGTGGAGCGGTACGTCAACCTGTACCTGGAGACGCTGTAGAGCGGGAAGCCATAGAAGAATCGATTGACTTTCGATCGATACCGATCGAGAATCGATAAATGAATGGCTTCCTCATCGTCGCACTCCGGGCCGGTGTCGCCTTCGCCGTCCTGGTCGGGCTCTTCGGGCAGTTCGTGGTCATACCGACGACCGCGGCCGACGAGGTCGACCGGTTCCCGCCCTACGCCCCGTTCGCCACGCCCTACTCGGCCGTGGCGATCGCGGGGGTCGTCTGTGTGCAGGTCGCGCTCGTCGCCGTGTGGATGCTGCTCACGATGGTGCAGCGGGACGCGATCTTCACGCCGCGGGCCTTCCGCTGGGTCGACGTCATCATCGGCGCCTCGGTCGTGGCGACCGTCCTGGCGCTCGGGGTCGCCGGTCATCTGGCCGTCGCCGAGATCCCCTCTCCCGACGACGGCATGGACGTCGAGAGCGCCCTGGCCGCCGCGACGGCGGGTGTCGCCGTGGGGGCGGCGTTCGCGATGCTGATGGTCGTCATGCGGAGTCTGCTGCGCAAGGCGACCAGTCTGCAGAGCGAGATGGCAGAGGTCGTCTGACGACGAACCCCGCCCTGCCGCAGGCTTGGAGGGGTGACGGCAGGGCGGGGAGCGGGGGCCTGGCTCAGGTGCGGGAGCCCTGGCTCAGGCGCGTGGGGGTCGTCCGGCTCAGGCGCCGGAGGCGTTGCGCTTGGCCGTGCGGCGGCGGGTGACGACCATCATGGCCGCGCCGCCCGCCAGCAGGGCCGCCGCGCCGAAGGCGATCGGGCCGGTGCTGCTGTTCGCGCCGGTCTCGGCGAGGTCGCCGCCACCGCCGTTCGGCTTGGGGGCGGTGGGCGTCGACTCGGAGGCGGACGGGGTGGGCGTGTCCGTGTCGGAGGACGGCGGGGTCGAGGGCTCCGCGGGCTCGGACGGGGACGCCGGGGGCGTCGACTGCTCGGCCGGCGGCTCCGAGGGGCTCGCGGGCGGGCTGGACGGGGGCTGGGTCTCCGCCGGCGGGGGCGTCTTCGTGCAGTCCTCCGTGCCGCCGTTCCAGGCCGCGATCAGCTTGTCCTTGATGACCGGGCGGTCCGGGCCCTTGGGCAGCTCGCCGTGTTCGAAGCCGTCCTTCGCGTCCAGCTCGCCGTCGAACTTCACCGCGCCCCGGTAGAGGTCGATCTGCCCGAAGCAGCCCTTGTCCGGGATGGCGATGTCGAGCGATTCGGTGGCGCCCGGCTTGACCGTCACCGTGTCGAAGTCGACGAACACCTGCTCGCCCGAGGTGCCGAAGGTCGCGCCGTGGGCGAGGTAGGAGGCGAGGGAGGCGGTGCAGGTCGCCGCGTCACCGGCGGTGCGGACCTTGATGTGGACCTTGCCGTCGTCGGTGGGCTTCAGGTTCTGGTCGTCGACCTTCACCGAGTCGTAGAAGTTCGTGCCGTCGAGCGAGAACTGGCAGCGGTCGGTGCCGGTCTCCGTCCCCGCGCCCGTCCCGGGCTTGTAGCTGCCGCCGGACGACCAGCCGTCGCCACCGGGCGTCCCGTGCGCGAACGCGGTGGTGGCGGAGGCGGCGCAGAGGGCGAGGGTCGCGGCGCCCGTCCCCAGCAGGCGTCGCGCGATGACACGTCTCGCTATGGACATGCGATCCCATTTCTTGGCGTATGCCGGAACCCGGGTGACGGCAGCAGGGCAGCACGCGGCGGCCGGCCGTACCGGGGTGAGTGGTCTGAGAAACACTGGGCTCATTGGTCACATGCGCCACGGTGCGACCTCATCGTGGCGGCGCCGCAGCACGCTGTCAACCTGCGGGTATGTAAAGGGAGTTACTCCCTCATCACACTTTCATCACAGCGGGAATGGATCACTCCGACCATCCCGATGTTTCCTTTTTCCGGCATTCTGGACAGATTCAATGCTGTCGCCCGTATGCCCTGCGAAGGAGACCGCGTGACCGATCGCTCCACTCTCGACCTGTCGTCCCGGGATCCCGACTGGTGGCGGCAGGCCGTCGTCTACCAGGTCTATCCCCGCAGCTTCGCCGACGCCGACGGCGACGGACTCGGAGACCTGCGCGGCATCACCCGCCGCCTCGGCCATCTCGCCGCACTGGGCGTGGACGCCCTGTGGCTCAGCCCCTTCTACCCGTCCGAGCTCGCCGACGGCGGCTACGACGTCGCCGACCCCCGGGACGTCGACCCGCGCCTGGGCACCCTCGACGACTTCGGCGCCCTGGTCGCCGAGGCCCATCGCCTCGGTCTGAAGGTCATCGTCGACATCGTGCCCAACCACTCCTCGCACCGGCACGTGTGGTTCCAGGAGGCCCTCGCCGCCGGGCCCGGCTCGGCGGCCCGCGACCGCTACGTCTTCCGCGACGGCCGCGGTGAGCACGGCGAACTCCCGCCCAGCGACTGGCAGTCCGTCTTCGGCGGCAGCGCCTGGAAGCGCGTCCCCGACGGGCAGTGGTACCTGCACCTGTTCGCCCCCGAGCAGCCCGACCTCAACTGGGAGAACCAGGAGGTCCGCGCCGACTACCGCACCACCCTGCGCTTCTGGTCCGACCGCGGGGTCGACGGCTTCCGTATCGACGTCGCCCACGCCCTCGTCAAGGACCTGAGCGAACCCCTGCGCGACCTCGGCGCGCACGCGGCGGGTGGCGAGGAGGCGCTCACCGGACTGCCGCCCGGCACGCACCCCCTCTACGACCGTGACGACGTGCACGAGATCTACCGCGACTGGCGCAAGATCCTCGACGCCTACCGTCCGCCGCGGATGGCCGTCGCCGAGGCGTGGGTGCCGGGGGCCCGGCGTGCGCTGTACGCCCGTCCGGACGAGCTGGGCCAGGCCTTCAACTTCGAGTACCTGGAGGCCGGCTGGGACGCCGAAGAGCTGCGGCAGGTCATCTCCGACTCGCTCGAGACCGCCCGGGCCGCCGGGGCCTCGGCCACCTGGGTGCTCTCCAACCACGACGTCGTGCGCCACGCGTCCCGGCTGATGCTGCCGCCCGGCACCGACCTCAACGCCTGGCTCCTGTCCGGCGGTCACGCCCCGGCCGTCGACGAGGCGGCCGGGCTGCGCCGGGCTCGGGCGGCCACCCTGCTGATGCTGGCGCTGCCCGGCTCGGCGTACGTCTACCAGGGCGAGGAACTCGGGCTGCCCGAGGTCGCCGGCCTGCCCACGGAGGTGCTCCAGGATCCGATCTGGGAGCAGACGGGGCATGTCCGCAAGGGGCGCGACGGCTGCCGGGTGCCGTTGCCGTGGACGGCGGACGGGCCGTCGTACGGCTTCGGGCCGGGGGGTGCGTGGCTGCCGCAGCCGGAGGGGTTCGCCGCGTATGCCGTCTCGGCGCAGGACGGGGTGGAGGGTTCCACCCTGGAGCTGTACCGGAGGGCGCTGCGTCTGCGTCGCAAGTTGCTCGCCGGTGAGGAGCTGACGTGGGCGGTGGACGCGCCGGACGGTGTGCTGCGGTTCGACCGGAGTGAGGGGTGGCGGTGTGTGGCCAATCTGTCGGGTGCTGGGGTGCCGTTGCCGGCGGGTGAGGTGCTGCTGAGCAGTGCGCCGCTTGAGGACGGTGGGTGGCTCGGGCCGGACACGACGGTGTGGCTCGGCCGCTGAGCGCTCCGCTGGGTGGGGCCGGGGTGGGTCGTGGTTCGTCTGCGGCTGCGTTGTGGCTGGTCGCGCAGTTCCCCGCGCCCCTTTGGGGGTGGTCCCGTTGTGGTTTGGCTGCGGCTGTGTTGTGGCTGGTTGCGCAGTTCCCCGCGCCCCTTGGGGTGCGGGGCTACCCGTGCGGCCCAGCAGCGGGTGCCGGCTGTGGGAACGGTCGCGAGAATCGTCGGCGGAGTGTCTTCGACAGCCCGTGTGCCGGACAGGAGCCTCGCCCGCGATGACCAGCTACAGGAAGACCGCAGCCGTGGCGACGGCCGTCGTCCTGGGGGTGCTCGTGGTGCCGGGGCCGACCGCGGTCGCCGAGGGCGGTGTCCTGTGGGGTGTGGCCGTCATTCCGCCCGGGCGGGAGGGCATTGTCGAGGTTGCGGGTTATCAGGGGGCGGGTGCCGCGTTGACGTTGGTTGCGCCGCGGGGGGTTCGAGTGACGGGTGTGCCGTTGGGTGCGTCCGGGTACCGCGGGGCGGTCGCGGCGGACGGTCGTAGCGGGACGTACACCGTCACCGGTGACGCGGCGGGGCAGGCGTGGCGGGGGCGTAGCTTTCCCTTCGTGCTGGCGGTGCCCGCGGACGCCGTGCCCGGCACGCGGCTGCGGGGCTGTGAACTGCGGGTCACCGACGCGCGCGGGGTGCGGCGGGCAGCCGGCCGGTGTGCGGTCACCGTGGGCCTGGCCGGGCCGACGCTGACCCGTCCGCTGTCCGGCGTACCGCTGCCCGCCCGGCCGGAGATCGCCGGCAAGGCGCACCCGGGCGCCAAGGTCACCGTCCGTGACAAGGACGAACGAGAGGCCTGCGCGACCACCGCCGCCCGCGACGGCACCTGGGCGTGCACCCCGGCCCCGGCCCTTCCGGGGGGCGCCAACCGGCTCCAGGCGGTCGCCACCCTGAACGGGGTGAGCGCGATGAGCGAGCAGATCGACATCGCGGTGCGGGAGTCCGGCGCGGGTCAGTAGCGCACGGCCCGGGCCACCTCGGCCCGGACGTCGCCGGACACGTCGTGCGTACCGCGGGCGGTGGCCGTGGCGGAGTGGCCCGCCTGCACGTTGTCCACCGTGACGATGACCGTGTCCACCAGCCCGCCCCCGGCGTCGGTGAAGTTCACCTGGACCGCGAAGGACCGGGCCGAGTCGTCGGTGTTGCGCACGGTGACCTCGGCACGCGCCCGGCCGTCGGAGCCGACGGTGGGTGTGCCGACCTTCGCGTCGCCCTTGACGTCGATGCCGTCCTGGATGTCGTCCAGCCGGCGCTGGGCCTCCGCCGTGGCCGACTCGACCGCCTCGGAGGCCCCCGAGGCGATCGACCCGACCGCCGACTCCGCCTTGCTCGCGGTGTCCGTGGGGCTGTCGTAGCCGCCGTTGCAGCCGGTGAGCGCGGCGGCCAGGGCGAGCGCCAGCGCCGCCCCGCCCGTCGCCCAGCGCGTCCGATGGCGGGCGGTCATGTCACGTACGTCCGAGGCCGCCGCCGCCGAAGGACCCGCTCGATCCGGGCGACCAACGGCGCGGTTTCTGGTCCTTGCCCGTCCTGGTGCTCGCGTGGTGGAGCTCATGGGGCAGGAGCCGCTTGCCGTCCGGCGTCATGATCGGCACGTCGTCGGGCTCCCGCCGCTCGCGCATCTCGTGGACCGGCCCGCCGTCCGGGACATGTGGCTGTTCCTCCGGACCGGGGTGATGGGTGTCCTTGTCCATGACCCGCATCCCGACCCGAACGCCCCAGATCAGCGCGCAGGCCACGATCAGCCCGCAGACGAAGGCGATGGTCACGGCGATCGCGTGATCCGACGACGCCGCCAGCAGTTCATACGTGGCCGTTTTCATACTCCGAGTATCGCCGACGGATTGCCATAAAGCGCCCGGAATGTCCGTCGGCAAATAGCTGGGCAACCTCTGCGCCTCCGGTGACGACCTGACGGTGATACCCCGTCCCCCACACGAGGGAGATCACCATGCGCAGACAGCTCGCGCGCCTGATCACCGTGCTCGCCGTGTTAGCCGCGGTCTTCGCCACCCCCGGCATGGCGAACGGCAAGGCGCAGGCCGCCGACGAGTGGAGCCCGCCCGCGAACCTCGTCCAGCCCCTGAACGAGGTCTGGCGGCACGTCGAGACGACCTACCCGAACCTGTACGGCTTCCGGAACTACGGCTGGGACCAGGTCATGGCCAACCGGGGCAGCGTCAACTACTGCGTCCGCTGGGAGTCCGACGCCCCGGTCAGCGCCGCCCTGCGCGACCGGATCCACGCGGCACTGAAGAAGCAGTTCGGCAAGTGGATGGCGGCCATGACCGAGAACGGCAAGGGGCACAACGCCTGGCCGTACACCAACGTCCCGGTCAACATCGTCGGCTGGGCGGTGAAGAACCGCTCCACCCTCCAGTGGACCGACAACTCCGTGGACATCTACGCCGGCAACCTCGACGGCGGCGGCGCCCCGCAGTGCGCCCCGGACTGCGGCCGCTTCTTCCACCAGGACGGCAACTACTCGAAGTGTCCCGGCGGGGCCGCCCGCCACTACGACCAGTCGCTGTGGCTGACCAAGGGCTTCGGCGGCGGCGCGGGCGGCGACTGGGGCCAGCGCATGGGCCAGGAGTACTTCACCGGCGCCCTGAACCAGGAGAACATCCACATCTACCTGCACGAGGTCGGCCACACCTTCGGCCTCGACGACTTCTACGACTGGTCGCCGACCGGCCAGTGCTGCTTCCTGATGAAGGCGGGCAGCGCCACGCAGATCACCGAGTTCGACAAGTGGATGGCGCGTGACTTCTGGCGCCATCTGAAGAACCGCTACGGTCTCTGACCGGAACCCGGCGGGTGGTGCGGGCGGCCCCGGCCCTCGCACCGCCCCGCGGCGTACGGTGGAGGAACCGGGGGTATGCCGCAACCGGTGGCTGAACGGTCTCCTGGCCCCGATACCCGCCGTTCCCCCGTTCGCAGCAGGAGCCCCGATGACCTCCGCCTCCTCGTCCCCGCCGCCGCTCCCCGCACCGCGGGACGTCCGGCTGCGGCTCGCCGAGCCGTCGCGTTTCGGCCGTACGGCACGCCGGATCGACGGGGCGTGGTGGCCCCGCACGGACGACCTGGCGCAGGAGCTGACCGGACTGCTGGGTGTGCTGCCGCGCGCCTGGGGGCGGATCAGCAGCGTCCTGGTCCACGGGGACACCTGGCAGGACTGCCCGGAGCGGATGGTCGTCGCCGGGTGCACGGTGCACGTGGGTCGCACCGACTCGCCCACCGCCCCTCCCACCGTCTGTCTGCTCGCGCTCGGCCGGGGCCGCTACGACCTGCTGGTGGTGCCGCCCGCGACGGCCCGGGCGGAGGCGGACCTGCTCATGGAGCGGGCCGTCACGCAGGGCGCGTGAGGCCGGGTCGCGTGACGCCCGGACCCGCCGCTCAGTGCGCGAGCAGTACCAGAGCGAGGGCGATCAGCGCCGGGACGGTCTGCACGAAGAGGATCTTCCGGCTGGCGGTGGCCGCGCCGTAGGCGCCCGCGACCGCCACGCACACCAGGAAGAACACCGAGACCTGGAAGCCCACCGGGTCGGACGCCACCGCGCCCCACAGCAGGCCCGCCGCGAGGAAGCCGTTGTACAGGCCCTGGTTGGCGGCCAGGGCCTTCGTCTCCGCCGCGAACTCGGCGGTGGTGCCGAAGGCGGCGCGGGCCCGTGGAGTGGTCCACAGGAACATCTCCAGCACCAGGATGTAGGCGTGGAGGGCGGCGAGAGCCAGCACCGCGAGGGTGGCGAGGGTCGACATGCACGCATCATCCCAGGCGCGATCCGGAGTCCTCGCCCCGCCGTCCTCGTCCCTCGCCGTGCCCCGCTCCGCCGTCCTCGCCTGGGCCCCTCACTCCGCCGTCCCCCGCCCCGCCGTCCTCGCCCCTCGCCGTGCCCCGCCCCGCCGTCCTCGTTCGGGTCTCCCCGGGAGGCGGCGGGCGGGGGCGGGTGGCAGATTGCGGGCAGTGGAAGGCCGGTCCGGGCCGACGCGTCCCCGCGTGTGCCGCTCGGGAGCCCGGCCCGGCTTTCCGCCTTCCCGCCCGACCGGGTGTCAGTAGCCGACGCGGAACGTCGCGTCGGCGCGGTCCGTGGCCGTGGAGACGGGGTCGACGCGCAGGGCGTAGCCGGAGTGGCGGATGTAGCGCGTCGGGTTGTTGTACGAGCGGAACGACGCCCAGCCGGCGTCCGCGAGCCCGGCGACCTTGTGGAAGGTGGCGTCCCCGGCGAACGTCGAGGTGCCGTCGTTGACGTCGAGCCGCAGCGCGTAGTCGTAGTGCCGCAGATACCGCTCCGGGTAGTTGACCGACTGGAAGGACACGCCTGACGCGTCGGCGAGGCCGGGGACGAGCTTCCACTGGGAGTCGGTGTACGGGTCGAAGGGGTAGGGGTCGATGCGGCCCGCGAAACCGGCGTGACGGACGTAGCGGTCCGGGTGGTTGTACGACTTCAGCCGGTTCCAGGCCGGGGCTCCCCAGCGCGCGAGGAGGTTGTCGTACTGCGTGCCCGTGAGCGGCGCGATGCTGCCGTGCTTGGAGTTCACCGGCTGGGTGTAGCGGCGCTGGTCGGCCGGCGTCCAGGTGCCGGAGGCCAGGTCGGTGGTCTGCCAGGCGTAGAAGACACCGTTGGGCGTGTAGGTGTCGCCCCAGAGGTACCAGGTGCCGGTCTGCTGCGACCGTACGAGGATCGGCGCCTCGGTGCCGCCGTGGGCCACCGGCGTGCTGAAGACCTGCCAGCTGCCCGGGGCGAGGGTCGCGGACCGGGCGCCGACCAGGGTCTGCTTCGAACTGTCCTTGAAGTACATGTAGTTCGTGCCGCCGACGCCGAGGGCGAAGCTGCCGTCGATCACGTCGTAGCCGGGGTCGAAGAAGACCTGCGGGGCGGACACCGTACGGAAGTCGGTCGTGTAGTTGACCATCAGCACGTTGTGGCCGCTGCCGTTGACCGACGAGTAGACGATCCCGTACTGCCCGCGCGAGGCGTCCCAGAAGGCCTCCGGGGCCCAGCTGTGGGTGGTCATGTCGTGCAGCTTCAGCAGGCGGTAGCCGGTGAGGGAGCGCAGGTCGGCGGAGTCCCAGACGTGGATGTACTGGCTGTTGCGGCTCCAGTCGGTGCCCTTGATGTCGGTGGCCAGTACGGCGAACGTGCCGTCCTGCTTGCGCAGCACGAACGGGTCGCGCAGGCCGCCGGCGCCCTGGGTGGGCGTGACCACCGGCCTGTTCTGGTTCAGCGGTGTCCACTCCAGGCCGTCGAGGCTGACGGCGAGATGCAGGCCGTAGTCGGTGCCGATCCCGTTCGGGGACTCGGTGAAGGAGGCCATCACGTACGCGGGCCCCGTCGCCGCCTGGGCCCCACCGGCGCCCAGGGCCAGGTCGGTAGTGAGGGCGAGCGGCACGGTCGCGGCCATGCCGAGGACATGGCGGCGGGAGGGTCTGCGGGGGATGGAGGTCATGGGGGCTCGGCCTTCCGTCGGGGGGTACGGAGTGCAGCGGGTCGGCTCGCGGCTCGTTCGAAATCGCGAACCAAGTTCGGCAATTCGGCCAGACGGTAGGGCTGGGGGCCGTGTGCCGTCAATGAGTCGGACGCGACGAAGAAAACCCCGACAGGGCCGGATCTACGGGGCGATGGCCTTGCGCAGGGTGTGCAGGCACAGCGTCATGGCGGAGTGCTTCGAGGCGCCCGCGGTGCGGGTGTGCGCCCAGGCCGAGTACAGCAGCGACCAGACCAGGTTGCGGACCCACTCGTCGTCCAGCTCGGTGTCGATGCTGCCGTCCGTGTGCCCGCGCCGGACCGTGAGCAGGAAGTGCTGGTCGGCGGCGGTCTCCTCGTCCCAGCCCGACCAGGTCGCCAGCTGCGGCGTCTCGAACATCAGCGTGAGGCCGTCGCCGAGCTCGAAGTACTCCTGGCAGAGCCGCTCCAGGGCCTTGGCGGCCGGGCCGTCGTCGAGCCGGGCGCGCCCGGTCGCCACCGCGACCTTCTCCAGGACGTCCGTGCCGATGGCCGCGAGCAGGTCGGAGCGCTCGGGGAAGTAGCGGTGGACCGTCGTACGTCCCACACCCGCCGCCGCGGCGACGTCGCCGAGTGACGCGGTCGAGTCGCCGGCCAGCAGGCCGATGGCGGCGTCGATGATGGCGCGCCGCGTGCGTGCCCGGGTTCCACTCTCGGCCGCCCCGCTCCGCTCCTCAACCATGCGCATACGGTAGCGCGTCTTCCATGATGAAAATCGCTTGACCGTTATGGAACATGAATGTTCCACTCGGCGTCATGACTGTCCCGGAAGGTTCGTCTCGCAAGGTGTCCGTCCCGCGGCTGCGGATCCTCTGGTCGTTCGCCCGGCCGCACCAGCGCTCCCTGGCCCTGGCCCTCGTCCTCGCCCTGGTGGGGTCCGGGATGGGGCTGGCCACGCCGATGGTCACGAAGGGTGTGCTCGACGCGCTCGGCGGCTCGGACTCGCTGCGGGGGCCGCTGGTGGCCCTGCTGGTCCTGCTGGTGGTCGGCAGTGCCGTCATGTACTGGCAGTGGACGCTGCTCGGCGCGCTGGGCGAGCGGGTGGTGCTCCGGGCCCGTGAGTCGATGGTGCGGCGTTTCCTGCGGGCCACCGTCCCCGCCGTCACCCGGCGCCCGCCCGGCGAACTCGTCACCCGCGTCACCTCCGACACGGTCCTGCTGCACCAGGCCGCCACCGGCGCCCCGGTCGGCCTGATCAACGCCGTGGTCATGCTCTTCGGGACCCTGGTCCTCATGGGCGTCCTCGACCTGGTGCTGCTGGGCACGGTCGCGGCGGCGGTAGCCGTGGTCGCCGTCCTGTTCGGCCTCCTCATGCCCGGGATCGCGACCGCGCAGCAGCGCGCCCAGGACCACCTCGGACGGCTCGGCGGCAATCTGGAGGGCGCGCTGCGCGCGATCCGCACGGTGAAGGCCGGCCGGGCCGAGGACCGCACGGCCGAGCGCATCATGGCCGACGCGCGGGTCTCCGCCGAGCACGGCGTCCGCGCGAATCGCCGCGAGGCCCTGGCCTGGACGATCGCGCTGGCCGGCATCCAGCTGGCGATCATCCTGGTCCTGGGCGTGGGTGCCTGGCGGGTCGCCGAGGGAGACCTCGGAGTCTCCAGCCTCATCGCGTTCCTGCTCTACGCGTTCGGGCTGATGGACCCGATCAGCGAACTCAGCCAGAACGTCACCGCGCTCCAGTCGGGGATCGCCGCGGCGGAGCGGATCCGGGAGACGGACGACCTGGAGTCGGAGGAGCGGGCGGTTCATGAGGACCCGGTTCATGAGGGCCCGGTTCATGAGGGTCCGGTGCGGGAGGCCGTCGCGGGCAAGGCGACCGTCCACGACACCCCCGTACTGGAACTGAGGGGTGTCACCGCGGCCTACGGCCCGGACGCGAAACCGGCCGTGCGCGGCGTCGACCTGGTCATCCCGCGGCGCGGACACACCGCGATCGTCGGGCCCTCGGGCGCGGGCAAGACGACCCTCTTCTCCCTCGTGCTGCGCTTCCTGGAGCCGACCGGCGGCGAACTGCTCCTGGACGGCCGCCCCTACCGCGACCACAGCCACGACACGATCCGGTCGCGCCTGGCGTACGTCGAGCAGGACACCCCGGTCGTGCCCGGCACGATCCGCGACAACCTGCTGCTCTCCCGCCCCGACGCGACGGACGCGCAACTACGGCACGTCCTGCACGAGGTACGGCTGGCCGAGAAGGTCGACGCCCTGGACGACGGACTCGACACGCCCCTGTCCGGCGCGGCCGTCTCGGGCGGCGAGCGGCAGCGCATCGCCCTGGCCCGGGCCCTGTTGCGCACACCGGACGTGCTGCTCCTGGACGAGGCGACGGCCCAGCTCGACGGGCTGACCGAGGCCGCCGTCCAGAGCTGCGTCCGCGCCCGCGCGGCCACGGGTGCCGTGGTCACGATCGCCCACCGGCTGTCGACCGTCATCGACGCGGACACCATCGTGGTGATGGAGGCGGGCCGGGTCCGCGCCCGGGGCGGCCACGGGGAACTGCTCGCCACGGACGCGCTGTACCGGGAGCTGGTGGAGGCCCTGCGCATCGCGGCCCCCGCCGACTGTCCGGAACCGACCATTCTCGGTTGACCAGTAGCCCCAGGTTTGATCAGCTGTCTCACTGGTCTTGTTCGATTTTGATCGAGCATTTCATGGCTCCCAGGGGGGGAGCTTGTGACAAGTCGGGGAGTTCTCTTGATGCATCACGATCCCGCCGCGCTGCGCCGCGCCGGATTCCGGCGCGGCGCGGCCGCGTTGACCCTGCTGGCGGTGACCGGCGGAACGGCTCTGACGGGGGTTTCGGCCGCAGGTGCCGCCGTCCCCGCCGGGAAGGCGTGCGCGCCGACCGGGAGCTTCTCCGGTTGCCGCCTGTTCGTCCCGACGGAGGGCGCGCAGGAGTTCAAGGTGCCGTCGGGTGTGACACAGCTGAACGTGCGGGTCTGGGGCGAGGGCGGTACCGGCAACTCCATGGCGAGCGGCGGTGCGGGCGGCTTCGTCGGCGGCACCCTGAAGGTCACGCCCGGGGAGGCACTGAGCCTCGCTGTCGCCGGGCCGCGCTTCGGTGACTCCCTCGGCGGGAAGGCGGGTGCCACCGGCGCCGAGCGCGGCGGGAACAGCAGCGCCGTCCGCACGAGCGCGGGCGCGCCGCTGGTCGTCGCGGGCGGCGGTGGCGGTGGTGGTGGCGACATGGCCTACGCGCAGGCGGGTGTCGCCGGCGGCGAGTCGGGCCAGGACGCCTCCGAGAAGGGCCGCGGCGGCAAGGGCGCCACCGGCGCCAAGGGCGGCGCGGGCACCGGGAACGGCGCGGCGGGCGCCGACCAGGCCAAGGGCGGTGCCGGTGGTGCCGGCGGCGCGGGCCGGTACGGCGGTGGCGGCGGCGGTGCCGGCTACGCGGGCGGTGGCGGTGGCACGGGCGCCGAGACAGGCTCGTCCACCGGCAACGACGGCACCACCGGCAGCGGTGGCGGCGGCTCCAGCTACGCCGAACCGGCCCGGGTGGACGACGCCCGCCTGGTCGTCGGCACCGGCGTCAAGCCGCCGGAGAAGGCCGACCCGTTCTGGGCTCCCTCCGACGACCCGGTCAACTCCGGAGTGGCCGCGGGCGGCGCCAACGCCCCCGGCGGTCCCGGCCGGATCGTCCTCCAGTGGCAGTCGGTCCCCACGGTCGACCGGCTGACGCAGGTCTCCGGCACCGGCCAGACGGCCCAGCCGGGCGGCGGCGTCGACCCGCTGGCCGTGGTGGCCCGGGGCAAGGACGGCAAGCCGGTCGCCGACACCTCGGTGACCTTCACGATCGAGGACCCGGACGGTCTGAAGCCCCTCTTCCACCTCACGGGCGGCCCGGACGACGACGAGACCGTCGTGCCGACCGACGCCCAGGGCCGGGCGCAGTCCCCGATCCTCGGGCTGGGCACCACCAAGGAGGGCGAGTTCACCGTCCGGGCGAAGACCCAGGGTGTGTCGACGGCCTTCACCGTGCGGGTCAAGGAGTCGCCGTACGTCGTGAGCGTCGCCGACGGCGACGACCAGCGGGCCGAACAGGGCCAGGACTTCGCCGAGGCGCTGCGCGCCAGGGTGGTCAAGTCGGGCAAGTTCGTGGGCGCCGGCACGGAGGTGGAGTTCCGGGTCGAGGACGGCAGCGAGGACGCTCCCCGCTTCGGCGGCGAGGACCAGGTCGTCCGCGTCAAGACCGACGACTCGGGCCGGGCCGCGGCCCCGGACCTGACCGCCGGCGAGGGCACGGGCACGTACACCGTCGCCGCGTCGGTCGGTGACGCCATGACCCAGTTCGCGGTCGAGGTCGTCGCCGGTGACGGGACCGGCTCGCCCTCCCCGAGCCCGACGACCGACCCGAGCCCGACGGCCGACCCGAGTCCCTCGGCCGACCCGAGCCCCTCGCCCAGCGCGAGCGAGTCCGGGACGACCGGTGGCAGCGGCACGACCACGGGCGGCGGCACCTCGACGAACCTCGACGGCGGCAGCCTCGCGTCGACCGGGGCGGGCGGCATCGGCCTCCTGCTCGCGGCGGCCGCGGCCCTGGCCACGGCAGGCTTCGCGGCGTTCCGGCTCGCCCCGCGGCTGAAGCTCCGCTCGCGCGACTGAGCCCGGCACCAGGCCGTCACGACTGAGCCCGGCACCTGGCCGTCACGACTGCCCGCATCCCATCACGGGGTGCGGGCGGTCGCCGTTTCGGGCGTGAGAGAAGTGGCGGATGAGGGAAGGGGCGTTTTGCGGAACCTTTGCCCGCGGGTCGGGCGTTGACCCGGTGAGCGCGCGGGAGCGGGTTCGTGAGATGACTCCGACTAATACCGAGGTGACTCAATGGCAGTGTGGGACAAGCTCAAGGACCAGGCCAAGGCCTTCCAGCAGAACCAGAGCGGGCACGGTTCGACCGGTGGCCACGGCGCGACCGGCGGGCACAGCTCCGGCTCGCGGTCCGGCGGTGGCAGCAAGGCCCAGCTGGTCGGGCTGTTCAAGACGCAGCTCGGGTCGCTGAAGAACGAGCTGAAGAGCGGTGCGTACCGGGACGCGAGCATGGCGATGTGTGCCCTGGTCGCGGCGGCCGACGGGCAGGTGGACCCGTCCGAGCGGCAGCAGGTCGAGTCGATGATCCTCAGCAACGACGTGCTGCAGAACTTCCCGCCGGAGCAGCTGCGCCAGCGCTTCAACAAGCATGTCGACCAGCTGACGATGAACTTCCAGCACGGCAAGACCGAGGCGATGCAGGAGATCGCCAAGGCCGCCAAGAAGCCCACCGAGGCCCGGGCCGTGATCCAGACCGGCATGGTCATCGCCGGGGCCGACGGCCACTTCTCCCAGGCCGAGGCGACGGTCCTGCGCGAGGCCTGCGCGGCGCTGGGGGTGTCTCCGGCCGAGTTCCAGCTCTGACGGAGTTCCGGCTCTGACCGACGGGCCGACGGGCCGAGGGGCCGACGGGCCGAGGGGCCGACCGGCCGGACTGGCGTACGGCGGCCCGGCCTACCGGCGGCGCGGGTGCTGGCGACCCGGTGCACCGGCGTACTGGTGACCCCGGCGTACCGGCGGCCCGGTGTACCGACGCCCGGCAAACCGGGCGATGAGGCGAACCGGGCGATGAGGCGAACCGGCATGGCGGCCCCGTCGGCTACCTGGCAGCGCGCAGCGCGTCCACGGCCAGGCGGGCCGCCGTGCCGATGACGGCGTCGGCCGCGGGCAGCAGCGCGGAGGTGCGGGCCGTGCGTGTGAAGACGGCGACGGCGTAGCGCCCCCCGTCGGGGTACTCGACGACGCCCACCTCGTTGCGCACGGTCGGCAGGCTCCCCGTCTTGCCCGCCACATGGACGTCGTCGAAGGGGAAGCCGGAGGCCATCCTGTGCGGCCACACCTGAAGCGCGAGGACGCGGCGGACGGCCGCGCCGTGCTCGGGCGTGCACGCCTCGTCGCGCCAGACCGCGCCGAGCAGGCGTGTCATGTCGCGCGGGGTGCTGCGGTTGGTGCGGGCCGGGTCGAGCGCCCGCAGCCGGGTGACGACGAGCGGGTCGGCCAGCGCCCGCGCGCCCCCGGGGCCGGCGTCCTCCTTGATGGTGGCGAGGAGCTCGCCGAAGGAGTGCACGGCATGGGTGCGGGTGAGGCCCAGCCGGGCCGTGGTGCGGTTGACGGCGTCGAGACCCACGCGCTCCAGCAGCAGATCGGCGGCGGCGTTGTCGCTCACGGACATCATCAGATAGGCGAGGTCCCGCAGGGACAGCCGGGCGCCGTCGAGCATCGCGGCGAGCCCCGTCGGCCCGGTGGTGCGGCCCTCCGGCGGGCACTCGACCTGTTCGGTGAGGTCCAGGATCCCCGCCGCGGCCTGCTCGTGGAGCGTGACGAGCACACACAGCTTGTGGACGCTGGCGGTGCAGACCGGCTGGTCCGCCCCGGCGTCGAGCTGGGCACCGGAGTCGATGTCGACGGCGTGCAGCCGGCCGGTGACCCCGGCGTCGGCGAAGGCGGCCTGGATGCGGGCGAGGGGGTCGGGGGGAGGGTTCACAGCCAGTACTCCGAGGCCGGGCGCAGATGGAGCGGGCGGGAGGGCAGGTCGGGCGTCGCGCCGGCGGTGGTGCGCAGTGCGCGCGTGGCGGCCTCGGCGAAGGCGGCCACGGCGGCGTCACCGCGTCCGCCGGGCCAGGCGACGGAGTGCCGCAGGGCCAGCGGCGCCCCGGTGAGCGGACGCCAGACGACACCCGCGGCCGGTCCTCCGCGACGGCCCTCGTCAGGGTCCGCGCCGCTCTCCCCGGGGCCGTGCGCGTCCCGGGGGCTGAAGGACACCGCCTCCGCCGACAGGACCAGTCCGCGGACGAAGCTGGCGCCCTGGGCGTGCCGTACGGCGGGTGGGGTGTAGCCGTTGCGGGCGCAGGTGGTCAGCAGGTCGTCGTAGACCGCGGGGGCGCCCGTGCGGGGGAAGAGGATCAGGTCGTAGCCGGTGAGGGAGGCGAGGGGGACCTCGTCGAGCCCGGCCGCCGCCGCGTCGCGGGGCAGCAGTACGCCCAGTTCGCGGCGGAGCACCGGGCCCAGCTCAAGGCCGGAGACGTCACAGGGGTGGTGGATGAGCCCGACGTCCAGCTCGTGCGCGGCGAACCGCTCCAGTTGCTGAGCGGTGGGCAGCTCGTGCAGCTCCAGTTCCACACCGGCGCTACCGGCGCCGGCGAAGCCCGCCAGCAGCGCGGCGACGGTGTCGCCGGATATGTCGGGCGGCAGCGCGGCCCGCAGCAGGCCGGTCTCGCCGTCGCGGATACGGCGTGCGGTGGCCATGAGCGCCTCGGAGCGGGCGAGCAGTTCCCGTGCCTCGGGCAGCAGCAGAGCCCCGGCCTCGGTGATGGTCACCTGCCGGCTCGTGCGTTCGAAGAGCCGGACGCCCAGATGTCTCTCCAGCCGCTGGACGCGCTGCGAGAGCGGTGGCTGGGCCATGCCCAGGCGGGCCGCGGCACGGCCGAAGTGTGACTCTTCGGCAACAGCCACGAAGCACTCCAGGTGCCGCACCAGGTCCACGAACAGTAACCATATCCGGTATTGATCGATGCGAGATCGATAAAGGTCTTGGACAGGTTGCCCACGGCGCTGCTGTTCTCGGCGCATGGACTCCCTTGCCGAATACACCAGCCGCTCCCACCGGGACCGCAGACGGCGCCGCAACGCCGTCCGGGCCGTCACCGCGGGAGCGGTGGTGCTGGCCGTCGCCGCGGGCGGGGCGTACGCGGCCGGTCTCGGTCCCTTCGCACGAGACACCGGCCCCGACCCCGCCGCCGGGAAACAGGCCCGCGCGTTCCTCGCCGACTGGGCCGCCGGCCGGCTGCCGAGCGCGGCCGCCCGCACCACCAGCCCCGGTCCGGCACAGCGCGTGCTGGACAGCTTCACCGCCGGACTGGAGATCACCGAGCCCGCGCTCAGAGCCGGGGCCGCGACCGAGGCGGAGGACGGCACGGTCACCGTCCCGTTCACCGCACGGATGCCCGTCACCGGCCTGGGCACGTGGAGCTACGAGTCGAAGCTGCCGCTGCGTCAGCGGAGCGACGGCACCTGGAGGGTGCACTGGACGCTGTCCGTCGTCCACCCGCGGCTGAGCGGCACCGAGAAGTTCCGCCTCGAACGGGAGGAGACGAAGCCCCCCGAGGCCGTCGACCGCCAGGGGACGGCCCTGTCCGGTGACGAACTCCCCTCCCTCGCACCCCTCATGACCCGCCTCGGCAAAAACGGCACGGACTCCGGCGCGCGCGGCGCGATCCACCTGGTCGACCGGGCCACCGGGGACGTAGAGCGCACGGAGGCCGTGTTCGGCGCGCGCACGGTCCGGGACAAGGGCCCCGTCCGCACGACCCTGCACGCCGGCTGGCAGTCCGCCGCCGAGCAGGCCCTCGCCACCCACGCCGAGGGCAAGAACGCCGCGCTCGTCGCCCTGCGCATCGACGACGGCGAGATCCTGGCCGTGGCGAACTCCCCGGCCTCCGGCTTCAACCGCGCCCTCTCCGGCACCTACGCGCCCGGCTCCACCTGGAAGATCGTCACCACCAGCGCCCTGCTGCTCAAGGACGCCGTCAAGCCGGACGACGTGGTCGAGTGCCCCAAGTACCTCACGGTGGGGAAGCGGTTCCAGAACGTGGAGCTCTCCCAGCACCCGGGCGCCACCTTCCGCAAGGACTTCACCGAGTCGTGCAACACCGCCTTCATCAGCCTGCGCGACCGGCTCTACGACGGGGAACTCGGGGATGTCGCCCGTAAGTACTTCGGCGTGGGCCAGGAATGGCACGTCGGGGCACCCACGTACGACGGCTCGGTGCCGGCGCCGAAGGACGACACGGAGAAGGCCGCCTCGATGATCGGGCAGGGCCGGGTGCAGGCCAATCCGCTGCTCATGGCGTCCGTGACCGCGACGGCGGTGTCCGGCACCTTCCACCAGCCCTCGCTCACCGACGGCAACGAGGACAAGACCACCACGACCCCGCTCCCACGGGATGTCGTCACCGAGCTGCGCGCGATGCTGCGGGCGACCGTCACCGGCGGCACCGCGAAGGTCCTCTCCGATCTGCCCGGTGAGATCGGCGCCAAGACCGGCACCGCCGAGGTCTCCGACGCGCAGGACAACAACGGCTGGCTCGTCGCCCACCGCGGCAACGTCGCCGTGGCCTGCGTCGTGGAGGAGGGCGTCACCGGCGGCGGCTCCGCCGGGCCGATCGTCCACAGCCTGCTGGCCGCCGCCTCCGACGACCCCGAGTGACAGGAGAACCCCGCATGTCCGCGCATGGACCTTCCCCGTCGACCCGCCGCGCCTTCCTGGCCGCCGCGGCCCTCCTCCCCCTGGCCGGCTGCGGCACGGACGACGACCGGGCGGGTGGCCGGGACACAGGCCGGGACACAGGCCGGGCCGGCAGCACGTCCACGACCGCCCCGCCCGCCCCCGCACCTCCCGTCCACCGTCCCCGACTGGCGGATCTGGAGCGCGAGTTCGGCGCCCGCGTCGGTGTCTACGCCCTCGACACCGGCACCGGCGCCACCGTGATCCACCGCGCCGACGAGCGCTTCGCCTTCTGCTCGACCTTCAAGGCACTGGCCGCGGCGGCGGTCCTGCACCACGGCTCCCTGAAGGGCCTGGACCGGCGCATCACCTACACACGGGCCGACCTCAAGTCCACGTCGCCGATCACCGGGAAGCACGTAGCGACCGGCATGACCCTCCGCCAACTCTGCGACGCCGCCGTCCGGTACAGCGACGGCACCGCCGGGAACCTGCTGATGCGCGACCTCGGCGGCCCGGCGAAGCTCACCGCCTATCTGCGCGGACTCGGCGACCGGGTCAGCCGCATGGACCACTACGAGCCCGAACTGCACGACGTACGACCCGACGACCCCAGCGACACCACCACCCCCCGGGCGATCGCCACCGACTTCCGCGCGCTGCTCCTGGGCACCGCCCTGCCCGCCGGCGAACGCGCCCTGCTCACGGACTGGCTCTCGCGCAACGCCACCGAGGTCGGCGCCCGGCGCATCCGGGCCGGGCTCCCCAAGGGCTGGGAGGTGGCCGACAAGACCGGCACGGGCAACTACGGCAGGGCCAACGACATCGCGATCGTCCGGCCGCCCCGCACCGATCCGCTCGTCCTGGCCGTCATGACCGACCGGCCCGGCTACACGGCCGAGCCCTCGGACGCCCTCATCGCCGAGGCGACCCGGAGGACCGTCGCCGCCCTGAAACCCTGAGGGGTCTACAACGGACCATCGCGGACCTGAAACCCTGAAGGGCTATAACGGGGGCCATGATCTATCACGTCGTACCGCTCACCGTCTGGAACACCGCCCCCGGCCCGACGTACGCGCCCGACTCCCTCGCCGACGAGGGCTTCGTGCACTGCTCCCCGGACGAGCCGGCCACGCTGGCCGTCGTCAACGCCTTCTACCGGGACGCGCCCAGGCCGCTGCTGGTGCTCGCCCTCGACGAGGCGCGCCTCACCGCGCGGGTGGCGTTCGAGGCGGCGGCACCCGCCCCGCCGCCCGGGGTCGCCGGAGACGTCCTGTTCCCGCACGTGTTCGGCCCGCTCGACCGGGACGCCGTCGACCACGTCCTCGAGGTGCGGTGGGACGAGGAGGGCCGGGCAGCGGGACTGAGCCGACGGGACTGAGTTGGCGGACTGAGTGGGACAGATATCCCGGCTGCCCGAGTGATCCAGTACGACAGGATGACCGGGTGAACGGAAAGGAATCCACCCTCCCGCCCTCCGCCCTGCGCCCGGTCCAAGGCGCGGCCAACCTCGCCGTCGTCGCTCTCGCCCTCGCCGGACTGGCCTGGGCGGTCCGGGCCCTCTGGCACATCCGGCTCGCCATGGCCGGCCAGCCGGCGTCCGGCCCGCCCGACCAGGGCGACGGCGTACACCGCCCCCTGAACGCCCTGGAGAACTCCTACCACTTGGTCGACTCCGCCGGCAGCGCCGTCACGGTGGGCTGCGCGCTCGTGTTCCTGCTCTGGCTGGACCGCGTACGGGACAACGCCCGGGCCCTCTCGGGCGCGGAGCCGCGCTACCACTACCTCTGGCTCTTCCTGGGCTGGATCGTGCCCATCGCGAACCTGTGGATACCCAGGGGCATGGTCGCGGACGTCCACCGGTCGGTCTTCCCCGACCGTCGGCTGCCCGCCGTCGTGAACTGGTGGTGGGGCCTGTGGCTGGCCGGCCTGGCCGGCGGAGTCGGCCTGATCTACGCCGACTCCACCGACGAGGTCATCGCCCGCGCCTACACCGGCGTCTGGCCCCTGCTCGCCGCCGACCTGGTGATCGTGGCCGCGGCCGGGACCGCCGCCCTCATGGTCCGCACCCTCACCGCGGCGCAGCAGGAGCGCGTCGACGAGGCCGCGCGGACCGACTCCTAGTCTCCGGTGGCCGGGTCGGCCGCGGCGCAGGTGCCGCCGTCGCGCGGGACCTTCAGGGCGACGAGGTAGCCGTCCATCGCGTCGCGGGTGCAGTCGCTGCGGTCGTAGACGCGGTGTCCCGCGCCCTCGTACGTCAGCAGGACGGCCCTGCCCCGGGTCTGCCGGCGTACCTCGGCCGCCCAGGAGAGGGGGTTGGCCGGGTCGTGCCGGGAGTGCATCAGCAGCAGCTTCGGGGCCTTGGTGAGGCGCAGATCGTGCTGCGGGTTGTTCACCCGCTCCGGCCAGCCGACACATCCGGCCAGTGCGGCGTGCACGCGGGGCGAGCCTCGCATGTGCGGTGCCGCCTGACGCTCGGCCGCGGTCAGGCGCGCGAACTCCCGGTGGTCGCGCGGCCGGAACCGCCAGTCCTGGCAGAACACCGCGAAGAGGGGCTGCGCCTCGAGTGGCTCATCGGCTTCCGGCGCCTCGGCCGGGACGGCCGCCGCGTGCCGTGCCTCCGGCCGCTGCGCGTCGAGCCGCGCCACGAACGTCGCCGCCTCGGCCCAGTCCGGTCCGTAGAACATCCTGAAGACGCGCAGAGCGATCCCGTTCGCGTCGAGAGTCCGGCCCGGCTGCTCCGGGTCCCGTATCCCGCCCCGGTCGGCCCGCTCCAGCAGTCCGTCCCAGACGGCCGGGACGTCGCGCCCGTGCAGGGCGCACGAGCGCGCACGGTCGCACCACTTCACGAACCGGTGCCAGGAGTCCTCGGCGGACGTCGCCGAGGAGACGAGGAACTCCCGGGCGCCGGTGATGCTGTGGTCGATGTTCGCGGTGAGGGACATGGCACGGATCCGGTCGCAGTACAGCTCCGCGTACTGCTCGCCGATCAGCGTGCCGTAGGAGTGGCCGAAGAAGCTGATCCTCCGCTCGCCCAGCGCCTTGCGCAGGGCCTCCATGTCATGGACGACGGCCAGCGTGTCGGCGTGGTCGAAGAGCGGGCCGGTGTGGCGGCGGCAGTCCTCGCGCAGCTCGCGGTTGTAGGCCGCCAGCCGCTCGAACTCCCGCTGGTCGCGCGGATACACGGACGGCCCCGCGTCCAGCAGCTTCTTCGAGCACATCACCGGCCGGCTGCCGCCCACGCCCCGCGGATCGAAGCCGACGATGTCGAACCTGGACCGCAGTTCGGCACTGAGCTGGGCCTCGGCCCGCGTCAGCGTGTAGTTGACGCCGGAGTCGCCCGGACCTCCCGGGTTGACCAGGAGGACGCCGACTCTGCGGTCCGGGTCGGTCGCCTTGCGGCGGGCCACCGCCAGATCGAACGTCTCGCCCTCCGGCCGGGACCGGTCCACCGGCAGCCGCAGCGTCCCGCACTCGGCCGTGTCGTGATCGGGGCACGGCTTCCAGTCGATCACCGTCGGCGAGTTCGTGCGGGTATCGGCCTCCGCCACACCTCCCCCCGACAACAGCGCCCCCGCTAAGAGCGCTCCGGCCAACCCTCTCGACAACGAACGCACGGAGTTCCTCCTGTCGGCCATGCGAGCACGGAAACAGGAGTGGCCACTCCCGCGACGAGCGTGGCAGCCGGTCCGACGGCACCACAACGCTCCCCGGCCCGGATCAGGGACGGACCGGGGAACGCACGGACAAGGCCTCGGGGTTGCCCCCTACTGCTTCGGAGACGTCTCGCCGCACCGGTCCGGCCCCGAGGCGGGCCAGCCGGTCCACGGGGACGGCGCGGGTGTCGTCGAAGGCGGCGGCCTCCGGCAGGTCGACCACGCGGCGACGGGCCACCCGGCACAGTTCCCTGATGCCGGCCGCCGGGTCGGACCAGTGGTGCACGGTCAGCACGGCCATGGCGGCGTCGACCGCGCCGTCCCGTGCTCGGCGGGGCGCGACAGGAGCCGGTCCCGGTTCCCCACGACTGCACGGACGGCTTCGCCGCCGCCTACTGGCGCCGCCCTCACGCCTACCTCGACCCCCGGGTGCGCGCGGGGATCTCCATGCTCGCGCAGCCCGGCGACGATGTCCTCGCCCCCGGGCTTGCCCGGCTCGCGGACGACCTGGCGAGCGGCCGTTGGCGGACCCGGCACGCCGGGCTGCTCACGCGCGATGCCTTCGACGTGGGTTACCGGCTGCTGGTGGCCGACCTCTGAACCGTGCTCGGCCGGGCCGAGGGGACGTCCCGCGCCGGGGTCGGTGTGGCCGACGGGGTGCGGGGCACGGCCGTCGGGCGCGTGGTGTCGCGGGGGTTGTCCGTGCGCGGGCCGGTCGAGGTGGGGGTCGGCGCTTCGAAGGCGGAGGACGGCGCCGAGGGGGATGGGGAGGGAGAGGAGGGCGGAGGAGTGGGAAGGGGCGTCGTCGCGGGCGGCGGGGCCATCGGGACCGTCGGGGAGGCGGGGCGGTCCGGAGCAGCGAAGCGCAGGGGGAGTGCGATGAGGGCCGCCACGGCACAGCACACGCCGGCTCCGGCCGCGGTGCGCAGGAGGCGGCGCCGGGTCGCCCTGCGGCGGATCGCCTCGTACTGGCCGGGCGGTGCGCCCAGGTAGTCCGGGGAGGAGGGACGCAGGATCACGGCGAGCGGGTCGTCGGAGCCGTACTCCGGGTCGCCCGGGACGTCGTCAAGGCGTGTGGTCAAGGCTTCTCCTCAGGTGGACGCGGAGCAGTTCCCGGGCCGCGTGCAGGTCGGCCTTGACGGTTCCTTCCTTGCGCCCGGTCAGTGCGGACACCTCCCGGATCGGCATGTCAGCGTAGTAGTGGAGGAGGATCGGCACGCGCAGTCGCTCCGGGAGCGACTGGACGAGCAGCCGTACCGAGGGGTCGGCCTGCTCGGGGTGGGGCCGTACGGCGGCTTCCGAGGTGACGCGGTGCATGGCCCGGCGCTCGCGCTCCAGTTTGCGCCAGTGGTCCCGGACGAGGTTGGCCGCGGTGACGTAGAGGAAGCCGCGGGGCTCCTCCACGGACGTCCAGCGGGCCCAGAGCCGGGTGAACGCCTCCGAGGCGATCTCGTGGGCCGTCCCGTCGTCGTCGACGAGCCGGCGGCACCAGCCGGCGAGGCGCGGGTAGAGGGCGGCGAACAGTTCGGACGCGGCCTTCTCGCGGGACCGTTTCAACGCTCTCCAGGGGTCGGGGACTCGGCGCCGCTCAGCGCGGCGAAGACGATCACGTTGTCCGCGTATCCGTCGCCGGTGCGCGCTCCGCCGCACGTGATCAGCCGCAGCTCCGGGCGGTTCACGTTCCCGTAGACGTCGTCCGCAGGGAAGTCGGTTTTCGGGGTGGTCCGTACGTCCGTGACGGCGAACTCCGCCGCCGTGCCGTTCTCCAGGCGCGCCACGATCCGGTCGCCCCGGCGCAGCCGGTCGAGACGGCGGAAGACGCCGTCGCCGTACTTCCCGACCGTGACATGACCGAGGATCACCGACGGCCCGGTCCGGCCGGGGGCCGGCGAGTGCCGGTACCAGCCGGCCCGGTCGTCCGCCGTGACGGGCGGGACCTCGACCGTGCCGTCCGGTGCCAGGCCCAGCCGGATGACCGGCGTGTCGACGCCGATGGCCGGGATCAGCAGCCGGACCGGAGCGGAACGGGCCAGGGGACGCGCCCCCTTGGCCGGAACCGTCCCCTCGGCCGGAACCGCCCCCTCGGCGGGAACCGTCCCCTCGGCGGGAACCGTCCCCTCGGCGGGAACCGTCCCCTCGGCGGGAACCGCCCGCGGCTCCGGCCGCCGTTCGGGCGTCTGGTGGCCCCCGCAGGCCGTCAGCAGCGACGCCAGTGCCGCGGTCGTGAACGCGCGCCTGGAGAACGCGGTCATGCCCCGGTCGCCCGGCGGCGGCGTACGACGAAGACCGTTCCGCCGCCCAGCGCGAAGGCCGCTGCGGCACCCGCGCCGATCACCGTGCCGTCGCTCCCGGAGGACGAGGACGCCGGCGTCACACCGGTGTCGGGCGCGCCGCTCGGCCGGACCGAGACCTGGTCCTCGGCCGGTGCCCGGGTCGGTTCCGGCTTCGGGGCCGGAGGGGTGGCTTCAGGTGCCCGGGTCGGTTCGGCGCTGTCCGTCGCCTCGGACGGGGCGGGCCGGGCGCTGCTGGGCGGGGTGGCTGACGGGACCGGGCTCGGGGTGCTCCCGCCGTCGGCGAACGCGGGCCCGGTGCCCAGCAGTACGGCGGTGCCCGCGAGGGCCAGGGCGCTCAGGACGGTTCGGCGCATGGAATCGCTCTCCTTCGTCGGTCCCGCCCGATGGTCGGTCGGCGGGGTGGGTGACGGGTCGTGCGGAGAGACGAGGCAGCCGCGGGGCGGGTTGTAAAGAGATGGCAAAGTCCGCCGAGGGTGTGCGAGGGGGCGGGTGGTTGACCTGGAAGGTGCCGCGTAGTGGACTGGAACGACTGCGAAGGGATGGCCCGTTGACCTCCTCATCCGTCCTCCCCATCGTCCCCCGCACCGCCGACGTCGTGATCATCGGCGGCGGTGTGATGGGCACGAGCATCGCCTTCCACCTGGCCGAGGCAGGAGTGCGGAACATCGTCGTCGTGGAGCGCGGCGAGCTGGGCCGCGGCAGCTCGGGCAAACCGATCGGCGGCGTACGGGCGCACTTCTCCGACCCGCTCAACATCGAACTGGGCGACCGGAGCCTGCGCGCCTTCCGGGACTTCCCCGACCGCCCCGGCGCCGACATCCGCCTCGAGACCGTCGGCTATCTCTTCCTGCTCACCACCGAACGGCAGGCCGCCGACTTCGAGGCCGCCGTCCGGCTGCAGAACTCCCTCGGCCTCCCCAGCCGCATGACCGACCCCGACGAGGCCCGCCGCCTGTGCCCCTACGTCAGCACCGACGGGCTGGTGGCCGCCGCCCACTCACCCGCCGACGGTCATGCCCGGCCCGCCCTGGTCGTCCAGGGCTACGCGCGTGCGGCGGCCCGGGCCGGCGCCGTCCTCGCGACCCACACCGCCGTCACCGGCCTCGACACCCGCGGCGACCGGGTCACGGCCGTCCACACCGACCGCGGGCGGATCGACTGCGCCACGGTCGTCTGCGCCGCCGGCGCCTGGTCGGCACGGATCGGCGACCTGGCCGGCGTTCACCTCCCCGTCCGGCCGGTCCGCCGCCAACTGGCCTTCACCGTCCCGCTCACACCCCCCGCCCCGCGCATCCCCTTCACCATCGACTTCTCGTCCTCGGCGTACTTCCACAACAGCGACGACGGGCTGCTGTTCGGCCTGGCCGACCCCGCCGAGCCGGACGGCTTCGACACCACCTGGACCCCCGGGTGGCTGGAGCTCTTCCGCGACGTCGTACGCCACCGAGCCCCCGGCCTCGCCGGCATGGAGACGGCGGGCGGCTGGGCCGGGCTCTACGAGGTCACCCCCGACCACAACGCGCTCATCGGCCGCTCCGGCGAGATCGCCAACTTCCTCTACGCCACCGGCTTCTCCGGCCACGGCTTCCTCCAGGCCCCGGCGGTCGGGGAGATCGTGCGCGACCTGTACCTGGACCGGACGCCCTGCGTCGACGTGGGCCCGCTCAGCGCCGACCGCTTCCGGACGGGGGCGGGGATCCGGCCCGAGTCGCACGTGGTGTGAGGCGTGGGATATTCCGTCGCGCGGGCGGGCAAGGGCCGTTAGCATCCGTCGCGATGACGACTCACTCCGAGAACAGATCGGGGGTCCCGTCCGCGCCAGGTGAGTGCTGATGCTCACCGACCTCGCGAACGGGGACTCCCCGCTTTCCTCAAGCCCGCTTTCCTTCTGGCCGCGCGTGCGCGAGTTCGCCGTGCCGCCCTCCATGATCGAGACCGCGACCGCCCGGCGGCAGGCCGGCGACTGGGCGGGTGCGTGCGCCGCCGCCGGTATCGACGTAGACCTCCAGCCACGCGCCGTGGCCCGGGCCCACGGCAGAGAACTCGCCGCCCGGCTCCGCGCCGACCTCCGTCACCTGGCGCCCGACCTGCTGCGCTGGCACCTGCCGAGGATCGCCCCCGACGGGCTGCTGCGGCCGGGGCTGACGATCGGGCTGGCCCGGTACGACACCACAGGCCCCGCACCGCAGCAGCTCGTGGTGCGGACCCCACCGGCCTGGGCCGACGCCGGTCAGCGGCTCAGCCTCGCCCTGTGGGACGCGTCGGACACGGCCGACCGGCGCCATCCGCATCCCCGCCCCAGCAGACGGTTCCGTCTCGACCTGCACCGGCATCTGTGGGATGCGCGCCGGGTGGGCGAGCTGCGGGTGCGGGCGGGGGCGGATCCTCCCGCCACGGACGGTCGTCCGGCGCCCGGGCCGCTGCCGTACGGCCATCGCTGCGCCGTCGACCGGTGGGCGGCCGAGGCGGAGATCCTGCTGCGTGCCGAGGGGCGGCCGGCCGGCAGGGTCGGTGTCCGGCTCGGGGCGCGCGACCGGCTCGTCCTGGACGTGTCCGACGGCACCCCGGTGGTGACGTCGCACGCCCCGGACCCCGCACTGCCCGTCCTGCCCGACGCGGCGACCTGGGTGCTGCCCGACCTGGAGCTGCTCCGGGCCGGGGCGATCGATCCCGGGCGGCTGCATCCGCTGGTCGCCTCGGCGCTGGGGGCGGAGCGGACCGGCACCTTCGGGGCGCCGGACGAGACGGGTGATCCACGGCAGGTGGAGTGCAGGGGCGCCCGCCACACCATCGGCCTGGTCGACGGCTCCCTGGCCGCACTGGACCACGACCCGGACGAGATCCGGCGCGAGGAACTGCTGGCCGCCCTGGGCGGACCACCCCTGCCCTGTCTCCAGGCCATCGACCGCGCACACCGCCGCCCCGACTGCCTCACCGGCGTGCGGGAACGCCTCCGGCACGGCGACGTCACCGGGGCACTGGCCGCCGTGGAGAGCCTGCTGGGCCCCGAAGCGGTGCTGCGCGACGGCCCGCTGCGGGACGCGCTGGAGACGGCGGCGCGGCGGCGGATCGACTACGGGCTGTTCCGGACGGGCCTGGACGGGCCCTCGCCCGGCAGCCTGCGCCCCTGGGACCGCCGCCGCTCCCGCGACCACGGCCCGCGCCCCCGCCACATGTGACCTCCCCACATGTGACCTCGCCACATGTGACCTCGCCATATGTGACCTCGCCCCGCCCGCCCTTCAGGACCCTCCAGACCCACAGGTGATCACACATGCCCACACGCAGCACGCCCCTGGCCGACACCACCGCCCGACTCGACGTCGCCGCCGACCTGCTGACCCTCCTGCGCGACGCCACCACCGAACCCCGCCCCGACACCCAACTGGAAGCCCTGACCCTGGCCGTGGCCGCGGATCTGCCCGTGCTGCTGTGGGGAGAGCCGGGCATCGGCAAGACGGCCGCCCTGAACCAGCTCGCCGACGCCCTGGACCTGCCGCTGACCACGGTGATCGCGAGCGTGCACGAGCCGTCCGACTTCTCGGGGCTGCCGATCGTCGGCGACGACCCCGCGGAACAGGGCGTGCCCCTGGCCCCGCCGGACTGGGCCGTACGCCTGGTGCGGGCCGGCCGGGGACTGCTGTTCCTCGACGAACTCTCCACCGCGCCGCCCGCCGTCCAGGCCGCCCTGCTCCGGCTCGTGCTGGAGCGGCGGATCGGCGCGCTGCGGCTGCCGCCCGGAGTGCGGATCGTGGCCGCCGCCAACCCGCGTTCCTCGGCCGCCGACGGCTGGGAACTGAGCCCGCCGCTCGCCAACCGCTTCGTCCACCTCCAGTGGGCGCACGACACCGACGTCGTCGTCCGGGGCCTCGGCGGGACCTGGCCCCGGGCGACCCTGCCCCGGCTCGACCCGGGGAAGCTGCCGGAGGCCGTGGCCTTCGCCCGCCGTGCCGTGTGCGAGCTGCTCACCGCACGCCCCGGGCTCGTGCACCGGCTGCCCAGCGGAGAGACCCGCAGGGGCGGGGCCTGGCCGTCGCCCCGCAGCTGGGAGATGACGCTGCACCTCATCGCCTTCGCCACCGCGGCCGGCTCCTCCCGTGACGTGCTGTCTCTGCTGGTGCGGGGCACCGTAGGGGACGGGCCGGGACTCGAACTGCTGGCGAGCCTGGACCGGATGGACCTCCCGGACCCCGAGACCCTGCTGGCCGACCCGGCCGGAGCGGTCCTGCCCGAGCGGGGCGATCTGCGCCAGGCCGCGCTGGACGCCGTCGTGGCCGCGGTCCGCGGCCGCCCGGAGCGGCCCCGCTGGGACGCGGCGTGGGCCCTGCTGGTCAAGGCGGTGGAGAGCGGGCCCCCGGACGTCGTGGTCGTCCCCGCGACCACGCTCGCCGCACTGCGCCGGGAGGACTGGGACGTACCGGCGGCGATCGAGCGCCTGGCAGGGGTGGTGACGCTGTCGCGGAGGGCGGACCGGGCCAAGGCGGCGTCGAAGGCGGGCCGATGACGACGGACCTCGCCGGCGCGACCGGCACCCTCGACCGGGACAAGCTCTTCACGGCCCGCCTGCACGCCGCCCGCGTCCGCCCCTACCTCGCTACGGCCCTGTTCGCCCTGCATGTCGTGGAGTCGCGCCGGGTGCCCACGATGGGCGTCGACCGGCACTGGCGGTGCTACGTCTCGCCGGTGTTCGTGGACCGTACGCCCGTCGAGGAACTGGCCGGAGTATGGGTGCACGAGGTGTCGCACCTGCTGCGCGACCACCACGGCCGCAGCGACCGGGTCGCCCGGGAACGAGGGCTGAGCGGGCCGGGGGAGCGGTTGCGGATGAACATCGCCGCGGACTTCGAGATCAACGACGACGTCTACGGCGACGGTCTGGCCCGCCCCGAGGGAGCCGTCGAGCCGGGTGATCTGGGCCTGGCGGAGGGCGAGTTGATGGAGGAGTACCTGCGCCAGTTCAGCATCGGCCCGCGCATGCAGGACCTGGCCTGGCTGGACTGCGGCAGCGGCGCCGACGGCCGGGGCCGGGAGTGGGAGTTCGGCCCGGACGGCGCGCACGGCCTGAGCGAGCAGGAGCGGGACGCGGTCCGCTTCCGGGTGGCGCAGGGCATCACCGGCCGCCCGGGCAGCGCCCCGCAGGGCTGGCGGCGCTGGGCCGAGGAGGCCTTCCACCCACCCCAGCCCTGGCGGGAGTTGCTGGGCGCGGCGGTGCGCTCGGCCGCGTCCGGCCCCGGCGCGGGCGAGGACTACACCTACGGCCGGCCCGCCCGGCGCTCGACCGCGATCCCCGGCATCGTCCTGCCCAGTCTCCGCCGCCGCCCGCCCCGGGTCTCCGTCATCATCGACACCTCCGGCTCGGTCAGCGACGCCGAACTCGGCAGCGCGCTCCTGGAGGTCGCCGAGATCGCCCGGGCCGTGGGCGGACGCCGCGACCTTGTCACCGTCGTCCCCTGCGACGCCTCGGCCGGTCTCGCCCGCCGCCTCTGCCGCGCCGAGGGCATCCCGCTGACGGGCGGCGGCGGCACGGACCTCCGCGCCGGCTTCACCCGCGCCCTGCGCTCCCGCCCGGCCCCGGACGTCATCGTGGCCCTCACCGACGGCCAGACGCCCTGGCCGAGCACCCGGCCTCCGTGCCGCACGGTCGTGGGCCTCTTCCCACGCCGCTACGAGGCCCAGTCCTACGACGACCAGCACCACGGCGAGTCCAACCCGGAGTACGTCCCGGACGCGCCACCGGACTGGGCCCGGGTCGTGGACATCGGCTCGTGACGGCTCAGGGCCGGTGCAGCAGCCCCCGTTCCATCGCCACCACCACCGCCCTCGTCCGGTCGCTGACGTCGAGCTTGGCGAACAGCCGTAGCAGATGCGTCTTCACCGTGGCCTCGGCGATGACGAGCCGACGGCCGATCTCGGCGTTGGTCAGTCCGTCCGCGACCGCGTTCAGGACGTCCGCCTCGCGGGCCGTAAGGGGGATCTGGGCGGGCCGGCGCATACGGGCGACGAGGCGCTCGGCGACGCGGGGGGCCAGGACGGTCTCGCCGCGCGCCGCCGCGTGGATCGCGTCGGCCAGCTGCTCACGCGTGGTGTCCTTGAGGAGGTAGCCGATCGCCCCGGCCTCCACCGCGCGCTCGATCTCCGCGTCCGTGTCGTACGTCGTCAGGATCAGCACCCGGGTGCGGGGGAAGCGCGTCACGATCTCGGTCGTGGTCGCCACGCCGTCCAGCACGGGCATCCGCAGGTCGACCAGGGCGACATCGGGCGCGTGGCGCTCGACGAGGCCGAGGGCCGCGCGGCCGTCGCCCGCCTCGCCGACGATCTCGATGCCGGACTCGGAGGCGAGCAGGGCCACCACTCCGGCCCGCATGACGGTGTGGTCGTCGACCACGATGATGCGCAGCGGTCCGTCGGTCATGCGGAGGCCTCTCCCGCTTCGGCCGTCAGGGGCATCAGCGCCAGCACCCGCGTCCCGTCCCCCACCGAACTCGTCACCGTCAGCCTCCCGCCCAACTCCGCCAGCCGCTTCCGCATGCCATCCAGTCCAAACCCCGACGACTCCGCCACCACGAACCCGCCCCCGTCATCGGTGATCTCGAGCTCCACCCCGTCCGGCTGCCGGGCCAGCACCACGCCGACCGTGGAGGCGCGGGCGTGCTTGCGTACGTTGGCCAGCGATTCCTGGGTGCAGCGCAGCAGCGCGATCCGGGTCTGCTGGTCGCACTCCAGGTCCGCCAGCTCGGCGTCGACGGTGAGGCCGGTGTCCTCGGCGAAGCGGTCCAGGGTGCGGCGCAGGGTCTGGGCCACCGAACCCGCCGCCACCTGGCCGGGGCGCTGGGGCGAGCCGACCAGCTCCCGTGCCTCGGCGAGGTTCTCCCGGGCGGTGGACTCGATCGACCGCAACTGCTGGGCGCTGCGGGCCGGTTCGGAACCGAGCCCGGCCCGGGCCGCCTCGGCGAGCACGATGATCGAGGCGAAGCCCTGGGCGAGGGTGTCGTGGATGTCCCGCGCCAGCCGCTCCCGCTCGTCCGCCGCACCCTGCCGCTGATGCGCCTCGGCCAACCGGGCCTGGGTCTCCTCCAGTTCGGTGATGAGCCGGGCCCGCTCGGCGCTCTGCCCGACCACCGAGTGCGCCCACAGCCCGATCAGCCCACCCACGGCGACCACGAGCACCGTGGAGACGAGGATCTCGGTGAAGAACTCCACCGTCCAGCCGTGCCGCAGCACGCTCGCGGCCAGGGTCGCGGCCGTGGCGAGCCCCAGGAACACCACCGAGGCCCTCGGCGTCCGCCCGAACAGCCAGTAGTGCGGCAGCGTCACCATGAACAGGGCCGCGTAGTTGTTCCGCAGATAGGCCAGCCCGCCCAGTGCGACCACCAGCACCGACAGATACACGTGCGGCCGTACGACGGGATTGGCCGGGAAGCGGTACAGGACCGCGTAGGACACCACCACCGCGCCCAGCAGGAGCAGCGCCGCGTACTTGCTCCCACCGGGCCGGTCGATGGCGGCGAGACCGACGGCCATCACGGCGAACAGCACCCAGCACACCGCGTTCCAGCGGCGCAGCGTCGTGGTCCAGAAGGCGTCGGCGGTGGAGCCGGCGGATGCGGTCATGCCGATCAACGTACGTCGACCCCCGGACGGGAGGAGGACCTTTTCTCCGGGACGTTCTCCGCCGCGTTCTGCGACACGTCCTGCGGCACGTTCCCCGGGCCGCTCTCCGCGACGGCGAGCGCCCGCCGCACCGCGCGCGAGGGCCACCAGCTCGACTCGCCCAGCAGCAGCATCGCCGCCGGCAGGATCATCACCCGGACCACGAACGCGTCGATCAGCACGGCCGCCGCCAGCACGAAGCCGATCTGCTTCATCTCGATGATGTGCAGGAAGACGAAGCTGGCGAACACCGTCGTCATCACGACCGCGGCACTGGTCACCACGCTCGCCGAGGAACGGATCCCGTCCAGCACCGCCTGCCGCGTGGGCACGCCCGCGAGCGCCGCCTCCCTGATCCGGCTGACGACGAACACCTGGTAGTCCATCGACAGTCCGAAGAGGATCACGAAGAGGAACAGCGGGACGCGTGAGCCGATCGAGCCGGTGGAGGTGAAGTCCAGCGGGCCCTCCGCCCATGTCCCCTGGAAGACCAGCACCAGCAGCCCCAGGGCCGCCGCCGCGGACAGCAGGTTCAGGACGACGCCGAGCAGCCCGAGCACGACCGAGCGGAAGGCGTACACGGTCATCGCGAACGTCACCAGCAGCAACGCGCCCAGGACCAGAGGCAGTTTGCCGTTCTGGTGGGCGGGATAGTCGGCGTAGCGGGCGACGTCCCCGCTCACGCCGTACTCGGCGCCGCCGATCCGGCCCACGGTCGCGGGCAGGAAGTCGTCCCGGAGCCGGTCGAGGGAGTCGTACGCCTCCTCGGAGTTGCCGAGGTACGGCACCTTCAGTTCGAGGGTGCTGGTGCTGGTGCTGGTGCTGGTGCTGGTGCTGGTGCTGGTGCTGGTGCGGTCGTCGGCCGAGGTCCGGATCCGCGACGCCCCGGTGAACAGCCGGTCCTCCTCCGCGCGCCCGGCCACCTCCTCCAGCGCGGCGACGACCTCCGCCGACCGCGCGGCAGCGGCCCGCACGACGACCTGATGGGTGACCCGCTGCTCCGGGAACGCCTCGTTGAGCCGGTCGTACACCCGCATCGCCGGGATGTCGCGGGAGTGCGTGTCCCGGCTCATCTCGGTGATCTTCAACCCTGCCAGCGGTACGACGAGGGCGAGCAGGGCGAGGACCGAGACGCACAGGGTGGTCAGGGGATGCCGGGCCGCGGGACGCAGCAGGGCGCTCCACACCCGGCCGCCGCCCCGCTCATCCCGCACCCGGCGTACGGCCTTTCCGCGCTCGGCCCGCCGCCGCGCCCGGCGCTCCGCCCGCTTCCCGAGCTTGACGAGCAGCGCGGGCAGGGCCGTCAGCGAACTCGCCACCGCCACCAGGACGACCACGATCGTGCCGGTCGCGAGGGACGAGAAGATCACGTCGGAGGCGAGATACAGCGTCGCCGTGGAGGCGATCACCGCCATCCCGGAGACCACCACCGCCCGGCCCGAGGTCGCGGCGGCCAGCTCCACCAGTGCCTCGGAGGAGAGCCGCCCGCCGGAGCGGGCCCGTTCCTCCCGCTCGCGCTTGAGATAGAAGAGCGTGTAGTCGACGCCGACCGCCAGGCCGATCATCAGGATGACGTTCGTCCCGATCCCGGCGTCGGGCGACACATGTGAGACGACCATCGACAGGCCCACCGCCGCCGCGATCGACGACAGCGCCAGCAACAACGGCACCCCGGCCATGGTCACCGACCCGAACACGACCAGCAGTGTGAGGAGGGTGACGGGCAGGGTGATCGCCTCGGACAGCGCCAGATCGTCACTGCGCTGCTGGTCGACTCCCTTGCTGACGGACGGACTCCCGGTCTGCTCCAGCAGCAGTCCGGGGTGGCCCTCGCGCACCGCGTCGGTCTGCGCCACGAGCGCGTCGACCTTGTCCTTGGCGTCCCGCTCCTCGCCCTTCAGCGCCACCTCGACCATCAGGATCCGGCGATCACCGGACCACAACGGGTCGGCCACGCCCGCCACTTCCGGCAGTCGCCGCATCCGCTCGGTGAGATCCTCCGCGGCGTCCCGGGCGGCGCCCTGGTCGAGGGCACCGCCCGAACGGGAGGAGATCAGCACCTGCTCGGCGGCCCTGCGCTCCAGCTGGGCCTCGGCGGCGAGGGCCTCGGCCCGCCCGGCCTCACCGACCCGGTAGTCCGCCGTCTTCGCACTGTTCGTGCCGACGGCACCGCCGACGCCCAGACACAGCGCCACGAACACCAGCCAGCCGACGATCGCCCGCCAGGGGTGCCGCGCACTCCAGCGCGCCACGCGCACAGTCAATGAATTCATGCCCAAAAGCGTTGCTGAACAGGGCAGTTGCCGGACAGAGGTACTCGGTTGAACCTGCCGTCCACCGGTCGGTGGACCCGGCCCCTGGGGAAAACCCCACGCCCCTCGGCCTCAGACGGCCCTCAACACGACCGCCTGGCCGCCCGCCGGTGCCATCGCCACGTCGAGGGTGTCGGCCCGGGTCACGGTCCGGGTGCCGACCACGACCGCGGTCTGGTACGGGCTCGCGCCCGGGGTGCCGTCGGCGTAGACCGTCGCCGTGTACGTACCGCGCCCGAGGAAGGACAGCGGCAGGGACAGCGTCCTGGACGACTCGTTCGTCATCGCGCCCAGGTACCAGGTGGAGCCGTCGCGCCGGGCGACGGCGACGTACTCGCCGATCGAGCCGGCCAGCGTGCGGCTCTCGTCCCAGGTCGTGGGGACGGCGTTGAACCAGGGCAGGCCCGGCCAGTTCGCCGGGTTGCCGTACTTGGACGGCTTGTCGTACCAGAAGAGGAAGTTGAGCGGCTGGTAGTAGACGGCGGCCATGGCCATCTGGTGGGCGTTGGTGGTCTTGTCGCGGGACTGGCCGTAGCAGATCGTGTAGTCCATCGGGCCGCCGACGTTGCGGGCGAACGGCAGCGTCACATTGTGCGTGGCGGTCGGGAACTGCTCGTTGCCGCGCACGCCCTCCAGGCTGATCCAGTTCGGGTACGTCCGCTCGTAGCCGAAGGGCCGGACGTCGTCGTGCATGTCGATCAGCAGCTCGTATCTCGCGGCCGTCTTCGCCCAGTCGATGATCTGGCCGGTCATCGACTGGGTGCCGTCGTTGATGAACCCGAGCTTGATGCCCCGCACGCCCCAGCTCCTGTAGAGGCCGAAGAGGGAGTCCGCGTCGGTCAGCGCCAGCCGGTTGACGTAGAGGAAGACTCCGATGCCCTTGCTCGTGGCGTACGAGATGACCGACGGCAGGTCGATGGCGGGGATCGGGGTGGTCGCGTCGGGCGTGGTGAACTCCGGGCCGTACCAGCCGGCGTCGTACTCGATGTACTCCAGTTCTCGGGCCACGGCGAAGTCGACGCCCGCGAGTCCGGCCGCGGTGGTGAGTTCGCAGCGGAAGACCTTCCCGGGCTTGATCCAGGAGGGGTCGGGGAGGGCGTTCGGCGGAGCCAGGTTCAGCACCAGCTCGGCGTTGTCGACGAGTTCGGCGTGGGTGGCGCCGATGACGACGGCCCGCCACGGCGTGGCGAAGGGCGTGGCCACGGTGGAGGCCGTCTCCACCGGGCCGGTGCCCCGGGCGGTGTGCTCCATGAGGAAGGCGGAGAGGGTGTTCGGCTCACCGTCGACCGAACTGAGCATGAGCCGGGGGTAGTCGACCCGCGCCGACTCGCAGACGCACGCGATGAGACCGCCCGGGAGCGTGGCGGTCAGGGGGAGGTCGGTGAGCGGACCGTTGTCCGTCGTGGCGGTGCCGGTGACGGGTATGGAACCCGGGGCCACCGGCTCGTAGGCGTTCTCGTCACGGGCGCTGTAGACGGTGGTGCCGTCCGGGAAGACGAAGGTCGTCAGCTCGTCGGTGATGGTGGCGGTGGTAGCGGTGCCGTGGTCGAGGAGGAGGTAGCGCAGAGCGACGCCGGTCCGGTAGGCACGGACCTCGACGGCGAAGCGGCTGCCCGTGCCCTTGTCCTTCAAGTCCCAGCGGTGCTCCTGGTAGTGGTCGGTGACGCTCGCGTCGCGTCCGTAGACCGGGGTCCAGGTGGAGCGGCGGGTGCGGTACCGCCTTCCGGTCACCCTGACGTCACTGCCCAGGACGGTGCCGTCGCCGAGCCTGATGCCGAGGGCGGAGGTGCCGATCACTGTCCGGCCGTCGCGCCGGGCGGACCACTGGAGGACCCCGTGGGTGCTGACCGACAGGGTGATGGAGGTGCTGCCCATGCGGGCGGTCACGCTCTCCGGGCGGTCCGGTCGGCTGCCGGTGGCGTGTGCGGGGCGCGCGGTGGCGACGCCCGCCACGGCCAGCCCGGCACCGGCGGCCGCGCCCTTGAGCACCTCCCGGCGGGCCCGTTCTCCCGAAGCTCTCATGGAGGGACCTTCCCCTTGCAGTAATAAGGTAGTAACCGTTTTCTGTCACTGGCGAGTGCAGTTGTACGCGCCGCCGCGCGGGCGGGTCAAGAGTCCGGGACCACCGGATACGCGAACACCCCGGGTGCCGGGCCTGGTACGGCCCGGCACCCGGGGTGCCGTGGAGCGGTCGGTCGGCGGTCAGCGGTCAGCGGTCAGCGCAGGACGCCGAGGCGGTCGAGCCGGTCGTTGACGCCGTTGCGGAGTTCGCCGAGGGTCGTGCCGGGCGGGGCCACCTTCGGTGTGGAGGACGGCGGCTGGGTCTCGTCCGCGCAGGTCGTGCCGCGCGCCGGGACCTTCAGGTCCACCAGGTAGCTCGTGACGGCGTCCGTCGCGCAGGCGCTGCGCCCGAACGCGGTGTGCCCCTCGGCCTCGAAGGTGAGCAGCCGGCCGTTGTCCAGCTCCCGGGACAGGGCCACCGCGTCCTGGTACGGGGTGTCCGGGTCGCCGGTGTTGCCGACGACCAGGATCGGCGCGGAGCCCTTCGCGCGGAAGGAACCGTCGTAGCGGCTGACCTGCTCGCCCTGCCACTGGGCGCAGGCGGTGGCGTGCTGGTGGTCGTAGAGCGGCGGGCCGTAGGCGAGGGCCGGGCCGAGCAGCGGCGCGGCTTTGGCGAAGGAGGTCACCTTCCGCTTCAGCAGCGCCGGGTCACGCGGGTAGGCCTTGTCGACGCACTCGACGACGACGTTCGGGTTGAGGAAGTCGTAGCTGGCCGCGGACGGCGGCCGGAGCAGGAACGAGGTGTTGTCGCGCTGCTGGGCCTTGTGCAGGGCCTCGCCGAGGGAGGGCCAGATGACCTTGCCCTCGTTGATGTTGAACAGGATGCGGTAGACGAGGGTGTAGCCGTTGGCCTGCCCGCCGTTCGCGGTCGGTACGGGGTCGGCGTCGAGGTCGGCCTTGAGCTTCTCGAACGCGGCCCGGGGGTCGCCGTCGCCGAACCCGCAGGTGGCCTGGTCCGCCTTGCACCAGTCGAGGAAGCGGCTCATCGCGCCGTCCAGGGCCAGGTACTGGGGCCGGTCGTAGGCGTACGGCTGGTTCGCGTAGTGCTCGGGGTCGTAGGCGCCGTCCAGCGCGAGGGCGCGCACCCGGTCGGGGAACAGGGCGGCGTAGACGGTACCTATGTAGGAGCCGAACGACCGCCCGTAGTACGTCAGTTGATCCTCACCGAGGGCCTGGCGCAGCAGGTCGATGTCGCGGGCGACGTACTCGGTGCCGACGTACGGCAGCAGGTCGCCGGCGTTGTCCTGGCAGGCCTGGTCGAACTCGGCGGCCTGGCGCACGGCGGGCTCGTAGGCGTCCGGGCCGGGGACGCCCTTGGCCGCGGTGATGGCCTTGGTGTACGTCGGGTCGTCCCAGCACTGGACCTGTGAACTGCGCCCGACGCCGCGTACGTCGTACCCGAAGACGTCGAAGGAGTCGCGCAGGGAGGCCGGCAGCTCGGCGTAGTTCCCGCGCACGAAGTCCACGCCGGAGTTGCCGGGCCCGCCGGGCTGGAGGAAGAGGGTGCCCTTCTTCTTGGCCTGGTCCGGGGCCTTCTTGCGGATGACCGCGAGGGTGATGGTCCTGCCCTGCGGATCGCCGTAGTCCAGCGGCACGTCGGCGTTCGCGCACTCGAAGCCGTCCTGGCAGTCGGACCAGGCGAGGGCCGGCACGGCCGGCTTGCCGGTCTCGTCCGGCTGGGCCGCCATCACCTGGGCGGCGGTCCCGGCGACGGCGAAGGAGACGGCCGCGGCGAGGGCGATCCTCAGACG
Organism: Streptomyces sp. NPDC050546; assembly: GCF_044457425.1. Classification (NCBI taxonomy): domain Bacteria; kingdom Bacillati; phylum Actinomycetota; class Actinomycetes; order Kitasatosporales; family Streptomycetaceae; genus Streptomyces; species Streptomyces sp. NPDC050546. The sequence continues at coordinate 66,176 of NZ_JBITGX010000009.1, read as the reverse complement.
CGGGAGGCGTCTGCGTGCGCGGGTGCCGGTGCCGGAGCCGGTGCCGGAGCCGGAGCCGGAGCCGGAGGCGGACCGGCCGGATCCGTGAGCTGGTGTGGTCACTGTGTGTTCCCCTCGGGCACGAGTGCCGGGCCGCGCCCCTTGGTACGGCCCGGTTCGTTGAAGTTTCTAGCTCACTCGGGAGGGGAAAGGGAGCGGGAGTGACCTCGCGGGCCCCCTTGTGGGTGTCTTCTTACGCGATCTCTCCAATACCCGGCGGTAGTTGCGGCGTTGTTCACCCGAGATCCGGGCCTCACAGGTTGAAGAGCTTCGCCCCGTTGTCGTGGCACACGGCCCGCAGCCACTCGTCCCCGAGTCCCAGCCGCTCCAGAGCCTGGAGCTGGTGCACGTACGGATAGGGAATGTTGGGAAAGTCGGAGCCGAGCAGGATCCGGTCGCCGAGCCCGGCCAGCCGGGTCAGGGCACGGCCGGGGAACGGCGCGAACCGCTCGCTGAAGTCGGTGAACGCCATCGTCGTGTCCAGCCGAACCTCCCCGTACCGCTCGGCGAGGTCGAGGAACTCCTCGTACTCGGGCATCCCCATGTGCGCGACGATCAGCCGCAGCCGGGGGTGGTTCGCCAGCACCCGGGCGATCGGCTCGGGCCCGGTGTGCTTGCCGGGCGCGGGCCCGGAGCCGCAGTGGATCACCACGGGGATACCGGCCTCGGCCAGCACTCCCCACGCCGGTTGCAGCAGTTCGTCGGCCGGGTCGTACGCCCCCACCTGCACATGCGCCTTGAAGACCCGCGCCCCCGCCTCGATGGCCTCCCGGACATACGCCTCGACCCCCGGCTCGGGGAAGAGGGTCGCGGTGTGCAGGCAGTCGGGCGTACGACGCGCGAAGTCCACCGCCCAGCCGTTCAGCCAGGGGGCCATGCCGGGCTTGTGCGGATAGAGCATCGCGGTGAAGGCGCGCACGCCGAACTCCCGCAGTATCCGCGCCCGTTCGGCCTCCTCCTCCCGATAGGTGATCGGCCACTCCAGCCCACCGGTGAGCGGTCCCAACCCGTCGAAGTACTCCCAGACCTTGCGCAGGACCCGCTCGGGCATGAAGTGCGTGTGCACGTCCACGAGACCGGGGAGCCCGAGCCGGCCCCAGAAACGGCGGATCTCGTCGCGCTTGAGGGGCCCGTCACCGTGATCGTTCATGGTGCCCACGATCGGGGCGGGCGGGGTGGCGGGGCCAGGGGCTTGCGCGAAGGGGGTGTGAGGGATCCGTCACTCGGGGCTCGCGGCGGCCCTTGTTCACTGATGGCGCTTGGTGTGGGACCCGGAGTTCGGGGTCCTGGCGCGTGTGCAGCAGCCGTGTCCCGTCATGCGGGCTTCTGCCAGCAGGCGGCGCGAACCAGCTTTCACTTCGCCGGGATCCACACCCGCCGAGTAGAGCTCCTGCTCCAGGCTCTCCCAGTCCTGCGGGGTCTTTTTGGGCATGCCTGCTCCTCAGTCGTGTCGCCGGTCCTTGTTGTTCCGGGCCGATGCCAGCTGTTGTCGCCGATGTCGGCGATAGGCAGGATGACGGGTGTGGCGGTGTCCTCGGCAACACGGCAGCTGTGCGAAGCCACGTTCTCGCGCGACAAGACCGCGAGTGCGCTGGCACTGATTGATCTGTATACGGGCGTGGACCGAGAACGGGTGCACCAGGCCCTGGTCCGGCTGAGCGGAGGCAGGGTCGACAGGCTTCGTTCGTGGCTCACTGAGGCGGAGCGCAAGCCGGAGACCGTCCTGTGGTTCGGCGAGCCGCCCTCTGACGTCTCTCCGGAGACCCATGCCTTCGGGGTGGAGTTCATGAACGGCTTCATCGACAGGCATCTCGATATGCGCGTGGAGCCTCCGGGTGAGTGACGGTCTCCGAGCGGCTCATCCACTGCTGCCAGGGGCGGCCGGGCGATTCCGAGGCTGATCCGCTCCTCCACGCGCATGGGGCTGCGGCCCTCTCTCTTCGCGGGGTGTCACCATGATCAGGCGCTCCGGCTGCCGCGAAGTCCACTGCCCCGGCCCGCATTCCGGCCGCAGCACCCAGACAGCGCCGCCGCGCACATCCGTGACGACGCCACACCGGTCGGCGGCCTCGTCGAGGATCAGGTCGCCCACCCAGGGCTTTCGCTCGCCGGTCATGCGTGTTCCTCCCCGTGCAGTTCTGCCCACACCCGCTTGCCCCACGGCAGTCGATCGGTGCCCCAGTCCTTCGCCAGCGCTCCCACGAGCGCGAGGCCCCGCCCGTTCTCGTCTCCGTCACGTGGTTCCTTGACCTCCGGTAACCGCTTGGACTTGTCCACGACGCCGATGCGCACCCGCACTGTCTCGGGCCGGGTGACAGTGACACGGATGGAACGGCACCGGGCGTGCTGGACTGCGTTCGACACCAACTCGGAAACGATCAGCTCACCGTCATCGGCAAGGTCGTCCAGGCTCCAGGCGGCCAGGGCGACGCGCACCAGGCGCCGGGCCGCACCCACGCTCTCGGGCCTGCGCGGCAGCGTCTCGCAGTACCCGGGGCAGCCGGTAGGAAGCGCCCGCGTCGTAGGTCGCGGCATGTCGGTCTGCTCTCTCAGATCGGCCGAGCCCCGGGACCGTTCGCGCGGTCGCCGGGGCACTGTCCGCTCATGAAAGCGACATGCCGGGGACGCTGACAGGGGCGTAACGTCCCACTTTCACCACGCTAGGCGACGACCCCCAGAAACTCCGCCAACGGACGCAGTCCCACGGGGTGGTTGGGAAGCGCCCACAGGTCGCGCACGATGGCCACGGCCAACGTGTGGTGCTGCATCCACGTCGGCGCCACCCGGCGCAGGGACTCCAGGGTCTTCACCGCCCCGGCCGCGTCCCCGATGTCCGTGTGGGCGCGGGCCACGTCCAGCAACAGCCATGTCCGCCAGGACGGTGGGGTGTCCCCGCTCAGCCGCATCCCCTTGGCCAGCGACAGAGCGTCGTGCGGGCGTCCGTACTGAACGGCCAGACGCACGCGCTCGATACGGACCGAAGACGGGCTGAAAACGCTGACCATGCGGTTGTCGCCACCCTCCGGAAGCTTGGAGACCCGTCCGGCTTCCTTCTCCGCCCTCTCCATCATCGCCGCCGCGCGCTCATAGTCGCCGCTTCGCGCGGCGGACGTGGCGGCGCTCATGGTCAGCGCGCCCCACACCTTCAGCCCGTCGGTCGTCTCGGCCAGCCCGGCATCTGCCACGTCGGCGGCGGCACGGAGCGCGATGCTCAACGCGTCTTCCAGACGTCCTTGCCGCTGGTAGGTCCACGCCGTGGAGTTGACGATCATCGGCACGAGCAATGGATCGGAGGACTGCCCCGCGGCCTCTATGGCACGCTCCAAGCTCGTCAGAGCGAGGTCCGTCTTGCCCATCCGCACGGCGACATGGCCGGCGAGCTGAAGTGCCTTGCCCAGGGCGGCGAAACCGGCCTTGCGATCGTCGTCGCCGTCCGAAGCGGTGACGGCACGCGCGTCCGAGATCAGGTCCGGCAAGGCCTTCATCACTGTGTCGAACTCGGCCGCGTGGTACTGCGTCCAGCCGTCCGCGATCTGCTCGCGCAGACGCTCCAGCGAGAATCCGGGAGCTGGTGGTTCCGGCTCCGGTCCCCAGAGCACGGGCATGATGGCGCGGCGCACGGCGACGAAGCGCGGCCCGTCGTTCTCACCTGTGGAGGAGACCGCAGGCGGATCTCCCAGCAGCGTGGTCAGCTCCACACCGAGGCCGTTGGCCAGGGCGTGCAGCGTGGGCAGTCGTGCCGAGTGCTTCCGTCCCTGTTCGAGCTGACGGATCACGTCGACGGACACGCCGGAGCGCTCGGCCAGTTCTTCTTGCGTCAAAGAGGCCAGACGACGCAAGCGGCGCAGGGTACGTCCCAGGTCTTCGTTTGCCACGCTGCCACCGTACGCCGCGCCCCTGCCCTCCGGGCGGGTCAGTGGATCTCGTACTGGTCGTGCGGGACTGCGCGTGACCACACCGCCTCGAAGGCCTCGGCGCACAGCTTCACTGCCGCCGAGTCTTCGGAGACCTCACCACCGGCGGATACACCGTCGCCGGTGAAGTGGTTCCAGTAGACCGTGTCGTCGTCGAACAGCCAGAAGTCGTTGCCGGGCAGCGCGAGATCGGAGGCCCTGCGCTCGCGGAAGCCAGCGCACCAGCTCCCCGGCGGCGACGTTGGTGAAGGTGAAGCTGTGCAGGAACCGGGTGTACTCGCTGACCGGTTCCGATCGGGTCTCGATTCCCTTGCTGGTGCCGGCTGGGCGCTCACTCTTCGCCGTCCGCTCGCAACTCGGCCCAGACACGTTTCCCCCACGGCTTCGAACCCATCCGGTCGTACCCCCACCGGTCGCTCAGCGCGTCGACCAAGGCCAGCCCTCGGCCCGTTTGATCCGCCTCGGGGTCCGGGGTGCGGATCCTCGGGAGCCGGTGGGCGTCTCGGTCCACTACAGCGATGAGGACACGGTCACGGGCGGGGAGTTCCCAGATCAGCCGCATGCCGCCGGTACGCGCGTGGAGGATCACGTTCGTCGCCAGCTCCGAGACGATCGCCACGGCCGCATCCGTCGTCTCCTCGGGCAGGCCCCAGCACTGCATCGTCGTGCGCGTCGCGCGCCTGGCGACGGCCGCGGACTCCTCCGTGCGTTCCAGGGTCATGCTGTAGCCCGGATGGCCGGTGGGACGAGGCGTCAGCGGGGGGAACGGCGGTCGTGCGGGAGGTCTTGCTGTGATCGTCGCCATGCGGCCTCTTCGTCCGTGTCGGTGCCTGGCATTCCCCTCCGGGGCGGGAGAGACACCAGGCCGTCAACTGCCGCCCGCTGAAGGTGCGAACGGCTCGTAATCACCCAACCCCGGTGCGCCTCTGTGGGTAAGGGAGGACAGTGGAGGAGCGGTTGAACTGGTTGAACACGACTCGGGGGTTCACATGCCACGGCAACCACGCACACCGAACACCGCCCTTGCGGGCCTCATGCAAGCGGGAGGGATCGGGAACGCGCAGCTGGCGCGGCGGGTGAACGCGGCTGGTCGCGAACTCGGCGTCACGCTGCACTACGACAAGACGAGCGTGTCTCACTGGCTCGCCGGATCGGTACCCAGGCCACCCGCCCGACCTGCCGTCCTCGAAGCGCTCTCCCGGCTGCTCGGCCGCCCCGTGACGTGCGCTGAGATCGGCTGGCCCGACACCGGACCGGCCGACGTACGTGATCCGGTAGCAGGGGTGATCGACCTGGGTCGAGCAGACATGGACCCGTCCCGCCGCAGCGTGTTGCGGGTGGGGATGTACGCGGCGACGCTTGCTGTGCCGTCGTATGAGGACGTCTCCGATACCGCCGAGCGGATTGAACACGCCACGGCCGGGAGGACGGTGCACATCGGCCGGTCCGATGTCGAGACCGTGCGCACGATGACGGACAAGGTCGCGGACATCCTGGACCAGATCGGGGCCGGCCACGCCCGCCCGATGGCTGCCGCCTTCCTGGCCAACACCGTCGGGACCTATCTGCGGGCATCGGGCACCGAGCGTGTGAAGCGCGACATGCGGGCCGCCGCCGCGGACTTCGTGTACCTCACGGGGTGGATGGCGATGTACGAGAACGCGCAGGGACTTGGACAGCGCTACTATCTGCGCGCGCTCGATCTCGCGGGCGCCGCTGAGGACCACGTCACCTACTGCCGCACGCTGCGCGGAATGAGTCTGCAAGCGAGCCACCTGGGCTACGGGCCGCTCGCGCTTGAACTCGCCGACTCGGCGGCGGAGGCCGCCCCGAACTCGGGGCCGCGCCTGGTGGCGTTCCTGAGGGGCCAGCAAGCCGCCGCCGCGGCGATGACCGGCGACCGGCACACCGCCCTGACCCGGCTCACGGAGACCGAGACGGCGCTGGCGCAGGCCGACAACCGGCGTGACGCCGTGGGCGGCTACGACCAGGCTGCCTACTACTTCCACGAAGCCCATGTCAGGTGGCACCTGAAGGACCGTGAGGGGGCCATCAAGGCCCTGCGCCGGTCCAACGCAGCGCGCTCCCCTCTGGAGCGCCAGGGCCGCTTGCACTGCCTTGGAGTGATCGCCGAGCGGCAGTTCCGCATGCGGCACGTGGAAGCTGCCTGCGACACGTGGGGCCAGTTCCTCGACGAGTACGTGACGATCAGCTCAGCGCGCGGCGACGAGCACTTGAGGACGCTTCGCAAGAGCCTGCCCGCGCACAAGACGCTCCCGGCGGTGCAGGCACTGTCCGAGCGAGCGCGCGAGGCCGCTCGCCTCAAAGCGGCCTGACTCGAGCACCAGGACCACGGGAGGCACCTCCATGAGCAGGACGCCGTGCGGGGTGCGGGCCGCACGGGCATGCCTCCCAGCATCGCCTGCTGTATCCGAAGCGGACAGGCGAGCAGACCGGAGAGGACGTCTCATATGGCCGGGCTCTATCCGGCGGGCATCGAGCCGTACGAGCACGGCATGCTCGACGTCGGCGACGGCAACCGCGTCTACTGGGAGACCTGCGGGAATCCCGCGGGCAAGCCCGCCCTCGTGCTGCACGGGGGGCCGGGATCCGGGGCGGGGCCGTTCTGGCGTCGGCTGTTCGACCCGGCGGCGTACCGCATCGTGCTCCTCGACCAGCGCGGGTGCGGGCGGAGCACGCCCGACGCCGCCGATCCGCGGACCTCGCTCGCCGCCAACACCACCCACCATCTGATCGCCGACATCGAGCGGTTGCGGCGGTACCTCGGCATCGAGGAGTGGCTGGTCCTCGGCGGCTCCTGGGGTGTGACCCTCGCGCTGGCCTACGCCGAGCGGCACCCGGGCCAAGTCTCCGAACTGGTCCTCTTCAGCGTCACCAGCACCACCCGCCGCGAGGTGGAGTGGGTCACTCGGGACATGGGGCGGATCTTCCCCGAGGAGTGGGCCCGGTTCCGGGACGTCGTCCCCGAGGGGGAGCGCGACGGCAGCCTGGTGGAGGCGTACGCCCGGATGCTCGCCAACCCCGATCCGGCCGTACGGGAGCGGGCCGCGCGGGAGTGGTGCCGCTGGGAGGACGTGCATGTGTCCACCCACCCCGGGCACAAGCCCGACCCCCGCTACGAGGACCCGCGCTTCCGGCTGCGCTTCGCCCGCCTCGTCACGCACTACTGGCGGCACGCGGGCTTCCTGGAGGACGGGGTCCTGCTGCGCGACGCCGGGAAGCTGGCCGGTGTCCCGGGGGTGATGGTCCACGGGCGGATGGACATAAGCGGGCCTCCGGACATCGCGTGGCGACTGGCCCGGGTGTGGCCGGACGCGGAGCTGGTGCTGATCGGCGGGGAGGGGCACGGACTGTCCGGGGACGCCACGACGGATGCCGTGGTGGCGGCTACGGACCGGTTCCGGCCCCTCGGGAACACACACCGCGTCTGATGCGGGCCGTTGTCACCGGGCTCCCGAGACCCGCTGGGCCCCGCACGTCGCCAGGCTGCACCACCTCCGCCGCCCGCTCTCGTCGAGGAACAGCCAGCCGCAGTCCGGGCTGGGGCAGCCGCGGACGGTGAGGCGGCGGGGGTCGGCGAGCAGTTCGGCCGCGCTGCGCGCCACCGCGACCAGGGGCAGGCGCAGACCGGCGGAGGGGGACGGCCGCCAGCGTCCCAGGCCGTCCTCGCCCCGGGTGAAGACCGAGAGCCGCGCGGCGTCCTCCACCACCCTGGCCACCGCCTTGAAGGCCCGGCCGTCCTGCGGATCGGTCAGGCAGGCGTACAGGTCCGTACGGAACCGCCGTGCCTCGTCGAGCGCGGCGGCGGCCTCGGCGGGCTCGCGTACGGCCTGCTCCCGCAGTCGGGCGACCGTCCGCTCCTCGACCAGGTCCAGATGCCCGGCCCATACGGCGAGCGCGGCATAGCCCCGCAGCCAGTCCGACCCGGGCAGCGGATCCCCGCCCCACCCGGCGTAGGTGTTGCAGAACTCCAGCGCCGGGTGTCCGCTCGTACTCCACGGCAGCCACTGGTCGCCGACCCGTACGGCGTAGACGGGCCCGGGGGGCCGGTCAAGCCGGGGGTCGCCGCGCAGCATGCGTTCGTGCAGGGTGCGCAGTTCATGGTTCGGTTCGATGCCGAGGTCGGCCGCCAGCAGGGTGCGCGTGCCGTCGTACAGCCGGAGCGCTTCGGCTTGGCGGCCGGCCCGGTACAGGGCGGTCATCCGGGCGGCGACCAGCCGTTCACGCGTCGGGTGCTCGTCGAGCAGCGGTGTCAGGTCCGCCGCGACCCGGTCGTGCAGCCCCATGGCGAGCTGGGCCTCGGCCCGCTGTTCCACGGCGGACAGCCGCAGTTCGGTGAGCCTGCCGCCCAGCCGCGTCCGCAGCCGCTCACCGGCCACGTCCGCGAGCGGCTCGCCCCGCCACAGCCCGAGGGCATCGTCGTAGCGGCGGATCCGCTCGGCCGGGTTCCCGGCGGCGGCCGCCTGCCCGACGAGGGCCGTGAACTCCTGTGCGTCGACGCGGTGTTGGCCCTGCTCTACGGCGTAACCGTCGTGGCGGGTCTCGACGGGCACCCCGTACGGTCTCAGCGCGGCGCGCAGCCGGCCGACGTAGGTGTGGACGGTGGCGCGCGCGGAGGCGGGCGGGTCGCCGTCCCACAGCAGGTCGATGAGGCGTTCGGTCGAGACGACACGGCCTGCGTGCAGCAGCAGGACCGCCAGCAGGCACCGCTCCTGGCGGCGCCCGCCCACCGGCACCGGCCGTCCCTCGTGACGGACGGCGAACGGACCGAGCAGCTGGAAGTCCATGGCTACCGGGCAGCCTGCCTGGCATGGAAGCGCGCCTTCTTCTGACGATTCCCGCACGTGTTCATGTCGCACCATTTGCGGGTGCGGCTCTGGCTGGTGTCGAAGAAGGCGGCCAGACAGGTCGGTGACGCGCACAAGGCCAGTTTTCCGTCTCGTTCGCCCGCGATGATGCTGATCGCGTCGGCGGCGATCACGCCGAGGGCGTCCTCGACGCGGGAAGCCGAGCTGAGCCGCCATCGTCGCTCGCCCTCGGGCGTCAGGACCGCCGCGGCCCGGCCCTGGACGCTGCGGTCATTGATGACCTGGACAGCGGACCCGGGGAGAGCCTCCTGGAGCGCGGCCGCTGTCGCGGCGGCGTGGATCGACTCCCTCAGTTCCCGGGCGAGTTCGAGCTGGGCAGGGGTGCAGGAGTCCACGGCGAGGCCGTACACCGCCAGCCAGTCGACGAGTCGCTGCGGCGTGGGAATGCGCTCCACGGCGTCGCCATGACGCTCCGAGAGAGTCCCCGTGAAGCTGGTCGCCAACACGCTGCCGAGGCGGAAGTCAGGGAGTCCAGCAGACATGGGAACCACCTTAGCCGGTTGCGGCCCGGCTCGGAGGGCTGCTAGAACCGTCTTAGCCGGTTCCGCGATGGCCAGGAGGTCTCATGCCCCGCCCTACGAGCGATGTGCACGCATTCGAAGCCCACGCGACTGACGCCGACCTCGACGAGCTGCGCGCGCGACTGGCCGCGGCGCGACTGCCGGAGGCCGAGACGGTCCATCGCGCCGCGCCCGGCCCTCGCCGATGGGAACAGGGCGTTCCGCTCGCCGACCTCGTCGATGTCGTGAACTACTGGCGCACCGGGTACGACTGGCGGTCGTTCGAGGACCACCTCAACCGCATCGGCCAGTTCCGCACGACCATCGACGAGCTGGGAATCCACTTCCTGCACCGCCGGTCCGCGCGCGCGGATGCCACTCCTCTGCTCCTGACGCACGGGTGGCCGGACAGCATCGCCCGGTTCGTCGACGTAGTGGACGAGCTGGCGGATCCGAAGGACGCGGACGCGCCGGCGTTCCACGTCGTGGTGCCGTCGCTGCCCGGCTTCGGATACAGCGACAAGCCGGCCACCACCGGGTGGGGAACCGAGAAGATCGCGGCCGCATGGGTGGAACTGATGGGAAGGCTCGGCTACGGCAGGTTCGCGGCCCACGGCGGAGACTGGGGAGGCAACATCACCACCGTCCTCGGCGGCAGGTTCCCGGAGCACGTTCTCGGCATCCACACCACGTTCGCGGAGGGGCCGCCCGGATTGACGACGGACGGGCTGACGGCGGTCGAGCGCCAGTGGGCCGAGGAGACCCGCGACTTCTGGAGCCGTCGCGCGGCGTACGCGAAGCAGCAGGCGACCCGGCCGCAGACCATCGGCTACTCGCTCGTCGACTCACCGGTCGGGCTTCTCGCCTGGATCCTCGACAAGTTCGCCGAGTGGTCGGACACCGAGGACAGCCCGTTCGAGACGATCTCCATGGACCGCGTGCTCGACGACGTCACCCTGTACTGGCTGACACGGACCGGCGCGTCGGCGGCCCGCATCTACTACGAGAGCCACAACTCGCTGGATCCCGGACTCCGGGTCGACGTCCCGTCAGCACTCACCATGTATCCCCGCGACGTCGAGAAGTGCCCGCGCCCCTGGGCGCAGGAGCGGTACCGGCACATCGTCCGCTGGAGGACGCCCGAGAAAGGGGGGCATTTCCCGTCGCTGGAGGTTCCCGAGTTCTTCGTCAGGGATCTGCGGGAGGGCCTCGCGGCAGTGCTGGACGCTAGTCGGTGATGTGCCGCAGATAGGCGTGCGGGTCGGCGAGATAGCGGCGCCAGTGGTCCACGACGCCGAGCTCCCGCCAGGCGACTCTCCGCAGGCCGTGCTCGCCGACCTCGACGATGTCCGCGCCCGGCAGGGCGGTCAGGATCGGGGAGTGCGTGGCGCAGATGACCTGGCCGCCCTCCTTGGCCAACCGGTCGATGTGCCCGATCAGTTCCAGGCAGGAGGAGAAGGAGAGCGCCGCCTCCGGCTCGTCCAGGACGTAGAGCCCGGCGTGCAGGAACTTCCCGCGGAACGCCGCGAGAAAGCCCTCGCCATGGCTGACCGAGTCCGGCGCGAAGCCCTCCCTGTTCAGCGCGTCCAGCGCGGTCTCGGCCCGCAGGAAGAAGCCCTTGCGGGCCGACCAGCTGGTGACCATGCGGCGCCCGCGCGAGGCCGCGTCGAACCTGATCCGCTCGCCGAGCGCCGACTTGCCGCGCGGGGAGGCGTAGCGCCAGTCGTGGGAGCCGCCGTAGGAGTCCAGGCCGAACCCCTCCGCCAGCGCCTCGACCAGTGTCGACTTCCCCGAGCCGTTCTCGCCGACCAGGAAGGTCACCGGGGCGGTGAAGCGCAGCCCCTCGTCGAGCAGCTGCCGGACACAGGGCACCGACCAGGGCCAGGTGTCCTCGTCGTACGAGGAGAGATGGGCGTACGCGCGTTCGACAATCACCCGACCAGTGTCGCCCAGGACACGGAAGGCGGCGCCGTGCCCACGCCGAGGATGGTGAGGCTTTGGTCAGAGGCCGGGGCCAGACTGGCGCACGCCCTTGCGGCGAGCCCTTTTCCACCCCTCTGACCAGGGAGAACCATGCGCCGAACCGCCCTCGCGACACTCACCCTCGCCGCCGCGCTCCTGGGGACGCAGCCCGCGACGGCCGCGGCAGAAGCAGGGGGCTGGGAACCGGCGCCCTCCACACCGTGGGACGTCGCCGCCGGCGTGCGCTGCGACTTCCCCGTGCACGGCGAGCCCGTCGTCGACGAGGTGGTGCGACTCGTCCTGAGCACCCACCCCGACGGTTCCGCGCGCCGGGTCGCCTACAAGGGCGACCTGGTCATCCGCGTCACGAACACCGAGACCGGCGCCGCGTACGACGCCGACGCGAGCGGCTCGGCCGTCGTCGAGTACCGGCCCGACGGCTCACAACTCTGGGCCGTGCACGGGCCGGTGTTCGTCGGCGTCGGGGAGGGCCAGGGCACCCTGCCGCGCGGCCTGTACATCGTCGACGGCGTCTACACGATGGACGTCAGCGCCACCGGATACAAGGCCGTACATCTCGTCCGGGGGACCACGGACGACCTGTGCGCCCGTATCGACTGACGCGGGGGACCACGGGGCGGGGGCCTGTCCGGCGGATCGTGCTGGATCTTGTCGGACAGGCCCCCGCCCCGGAGGCTCAGCGCTTGAGCGTGAAGGTGAAGTCGCCGGAGCGCTTGCCGCTCAGCCGGACCGCCGAGACGACCTTCCCCTCCTCGATCAGCCTTTCGACCTCGGCCCGGGAAAGACCGCACCCTTCAGCGATCAGCCGCACCGGCCGGACCGGGATCCGCGCCGCGAAGCGGACCGATACGTCGATCACCTCACGGTCCAGGTGATCCGAGCCGCCGGTGTCGAGGCGCCAGGCGTCGTCCCAGTCGAGGGCGATGCGATTGCGTCGCCGCACGACCGGATCCTGGAGCAGTTCGGCCGCCAGGGCGGGGTCGTTGTCGTGCAGCCGGTCCAGCAGCTCGGGTCGTACGGAGCGCACATTCATCCGCTCCAGGACCGTGAGCTTCGCCGTCTCCCCGCAAGCGGTGCAGAGCACGAGGAGCCAGGCGTCGAGCAGCTTGTGGTGGGCGTTGACGCGGAACTTGCCGTCCGCCCGGAAGCGTTCGGACGCGCAGGTGTGGCAACGGCGGAGGACGAGCGGCAGACAGGTGGGCATGACCACCCAGTTTTCGAGCACAGAAGTACACCGGTTTCAGTGAGAAATCCGCAGCAAAAATCAGCGCGGCGCAGATGCGCGACGCGCGACAGATCAGCTCTCGGGAGGTCTCACACGGTGTACAACGGCACGTCCTGGCTCAGACGACTCGGGTCGGCAGCACGGTAATGGCGCACAGCGGCGCCGCTCCACTGGTTTTCGTCCGGCTTGACCCTCACGTCGCGTGAGGCCGGAGGGTGGTGCGCATGAGCGACCACTACGACGCGTTCGAGATGAGCCCCGTGCCCGCCCCCGGCCCGGACACGGTTCCGCCGGAGCCCTTCCGTGGCATCTACGGGATGCCCGCCTTCGTCACGATCCCCACGACCGACTTGGCGGCGTTGGTGGACTTCTCGCCCGAGTTCACCTCACCCGCCCGCTGACGCCCCGCCCTGCCGCCGCCGGACCCCCGTGCTCTCCCGCCGCACCAGCCGCGTAGGCACCAGCGTCGTCCCGTGCTCCGCTCCGTCCTGCCGCATCTTGTCCAGCACCCCCTCCACACACAGCCGCCCCACCTCCGCGAAGTCCTGGTGGATGGTGGTGAGGGGCGGGAGGAAGGACGCGGACTCGGGGATGTCGTCGAAGCCGATGACACTGATGTCGTCGGGGACCCGGCGGCCGCGTTCGTGCAGGGCGCGCAGCAGGCCCAGGGCCATTTGGTCGTTGGCCGCGAACACCGCCGTGCAGTCCGGCTCGTCGGCCAGTCGCAGACCGGCCCGGTAGCCGGATTCGGCCGACCAGTCGCCGCGGACCAGGGGTGGCGTCGCCCGGCCCGCGGCCCTCAGCGTTTCGCCCCAGGCGTTGGCGCGGCGCTGGGCGGCGAAGGAGCCCTCGGGTCCTGCCAGGTGCCAGACCGTGTCGTGGCCGAGGCCCAGGAGATGCCGTACGGCGTCACGCGCGCCGCCCGCCTGGTCGGTGTCGACGACGGTGTAGCGGTCTCCGGCGTCCGAGTCGGCCACCACGACCTGCACGCCGGGCGGGAGCGAGACCGTCGCCGCGTCCAGGAGGTGGATCTCCATGATGACGATGACGGCGTCCACGGCGAGTTCGCCGAGGCGGGAGAAGGCGCCGTTCACCTCGTCCTGGGTGGGGACGGCGACGGGCAGCAGGGTGACGGCGTAGCCGTGCTGGGCCGCGGAGGTGGCGATGGCCTCCAGGGTGCGGATGTTGCCCATCGTGGAGAGGGAGAAGGTGATCACGCCGAGGGTGCGGAACTCGCCCCGGCGCAGCGCCCGGGCCGCGCTGTTGGGGCGGTAGCCCAGCTCCCGCATGGCGTCCAGGACCTGCCGGCGGGTGTCCTCGGTGACGCCCGGGAAGCCGTTGGAGACACGGGAGACGGTCTGGGAGGAGACACCGGCGAGCTGGGCGACGTCGGCCATGGACGCGCCCTGGCGGGGACGGGCCGCACGCCTTCTCGTACGACTCGTGCCGCCGGTGCTCCCGGGTTCGCTCTCGCCGTCCACTGCGCCCACCTGCCCCTCGCTCTCCTCGCCGCGCGACCGGCGCGAAAAATTAGGTCCGGAACGACTCCTTGACCCCTGAGATTCGGACAGTGTAGACATCCCGCCAGTGGATGTTTACGTAAACATTGCCGAGCAGAAACAGTAGAAAACAGTCGAAGTCGTACGAGAAGGCGCCACACCGCACCAGAGCCCTGGAGTACTCGAGATGGCACACCGCACCCGTAAGAGAAGGCTCCTCGGCGCCATCGGCGTCACCGCCCTGGCGACCGGAACCGTCCTGGCCGCGACCACCCTGCCCGCCGCGCACGCCGAGACGACGTCTCGGGCCGCCGCGGCCGGGGTCACCGTCCGGCCCGATCCCTCCTACTCGGGGGAGAAGTTCGAGGGCTGGGGCACCAGCCTGGTCTGGTTCGCCAACGCCACCGGCGACTACCCGCCCGCGGTCCGCGAGAAGCTCTACAAGCTCCTCTTCGGCGACGAGGGCCTCGCGCTGAACATCGCCCGCTACAACATCGGCGGCGGCAACGCCCCGGACGTCAAGGACTACCTGCGGGCCGGCGGGGCCGTCGAGGGCTGGTGGAAGGCGCCGGCGGGCACGACCCGCGAGGACGTCGACTGGTGGGACGCCGAGAACCCCGGCGACTGGAACAAGAACGCCGACAAGACGCAGCGCTGGTGGGTCGACCGCATCAAGAAGGACATCACCCACTGGGAGACCTTCAGCAACTCCCCGCCCTGGTTCATGACCGAGAGCGGCTACGTCTCCGGCAACTTCGACGCGGGCAAGGACCAGCTCAAGCCGGAGTCCGTGGAGGACTTCGCCAAGTACCTGGTGGGGGCGACCGAGCGTCTTGAGAAGGCGCACGGCATCAAGGTCGACACCCTCGACCCCTTCAACGAGCCGAACACCGACTACTGGGGCACCAAGCTCGGCCCGGACGGCGAGCCGACCGGCGGCCGCCAGGAGGGCGCCCACATCGGCCCCGAGATGCAGCAGAAGGTGATCCGGGCGCTGGCCCCGGTCCTGGAGAAGTCCAGATCGCGCGCGGAGATATCCGCGATGGACGAGACCAACCCGGGCACGTTCGCCACGAACTGGAACTCCTACCCGCAGGAGGTGCGTGACCTCGTCGACCAGATGAACGTCCACACCTACGGCACCGGGCAGCGTACGACCGTCCGCGACCTGGCCAAGGCGGCCGACAAGCCGCTGTGGATGAGCGAGGTCGAGGGCGACTGGGGCGACGGCCAGAGCTTCACGGACATGCGGCCCGGCCTCGGCCTCGCCCAGCGCATGGTCGACGACCTGCGCGAACTGGAGCCCAAGGCCTGGGTGTTCTGGCAGCCCGTCGAGGACTACGACAACATGAAGCCGGGCGGCGAGTCCGCGAAGGGCGGCAACTGGGGCGAGATCCAGCTGCCGTTCAGCTGCACCAAGACGGACACGCTGAAGTCCTGCCCGATCTACACGAACACCAAGTTCGACACGGCCCGTAACTTCACGCACTACATCAAGCCCGGCGACCGGCTGATCAAGACGAACGACACGTCCAGCACGGCGGCGGTCTCCCGCAAGGGCGACGCGGCGACGGTCGTCCACGTCAACAGCACGGCCGAGGCCCGTGAGGTCACCCTCGACCTGTCCAAGTTCGGCCGGATCTCCTCCCGCGCCACCGTCACACCCGTGGTGACCAGCGCCGACGGCAAGCTCGACAAGCAGAAGGCCGTCCGCGTCAACGGCAAGCAGGCCACGCTCACCGTGCCCGCCCAGTCCGTGACGTCCTTCCTCGTCAAGGGTGTCTCCGGCACGGCGAAGGACGCGGCGGAGCTCCGCAAGGGCCACACCTACCGCCTGACCGGCGTCCAGAGCGGCAAGGACCTCACCCTGGCCGACAACGGCACGGGCCTGGTCATCCGGAGCGCGAACGCTTCCGACCCGAGCGGTCAGGAGTGGAAGGTGGAGCAGATCCGCGGGAGCGACAACCGCAAGCGGTACGTCCTCACCGAGGCGAGCGAGGACAAGCGCCTGGCCGTCCGTGACGGCGCACTGGTGGCCGAGCCGGACGAGGGCCGCCGTGACAAGGCCACCGAGTGGATCATGTCCACCACCGGCGACGGCACGTGGACCCTCGTCAACGCCGCCACGGGGCAACTCCCGGACGTCTCGGGCCAGTCCACGAACGACGGCGCGTCCGTCGGCCTGTGGCAGCCGAACTCCGGGTCCAACCAGCGCTGGAAGCTGACGGATGTGACGACCGACTAGCCCCGCCTCGCGCATCCGCCCACGACGCCCCCGCCCGCCGCCACCGCCCTGGTGGCCGGGTCGGGGGCGTCGTGCTGCCAGGGGCGGAGCCTTCAGCAGACCGACCGCAGCGGTTGTGGAGCGGCCGGGCGGGCTGTTGCCGGATACGGGCAGGCCGTACGTCGCGGATCCGGCCCAACCGCACTCCTTTGAGCCTGCCGCGGCCCGCTCCCTCGCCGTGTGCCCGTCCCGGTCACGGTCGGTAGGGGCAACTACCGTGGTGGGTAAGGGACAGGCTGTCACACCCCGGGCGGGGCGACGCCACCTGAACGGGGAGCAACGGGGAGCAACGGGGAGCAGGCAATGAGCAAGCGCAGCACTCTCGGCGGCAGTGCGCACGCGGACCGGGTCTTCCGGGTCCAGCGGGCCTTCACCGAGGTCGAAGGCCAGATGCACGGGCCCGGCGAGTTGGCCGAAGCGACAGGGCTGGACGACTCGACCGTGCACCGGATCCTCCAGTCCGGTGTGTACGACGGCATCTTCGCCCGGGAAGGGCACGGTCTGTACCGGCTGGGGGCGGGGGCCGCGCGGCTGGGGCTGAAATCCCTCGCCCACGCGCCCAACGCCCGCGTCGCGCACGCCGTTCTGGAGGATCTGCACACGGCGACCGACGGCGGACTGGCGTTCCTCTTCGCCCTGGCGCCCTTCGGGGGTGCCGGGAAACAGTGCCTGGACATGGCTGTCGGCGCGTCGGACCTGTCCGAGCTCGGCGTCTCCCCCCGGGCGCTGGTGGAGCTGTGCCGGTCGCTGCGGACGGGGGCGGCGGGGCGGGCCATCCTCGCGTTCCTGCCGAAGGTGATCCAGGACGGTGTGCTGGCCGAGCCCGTGCCCGACGGCGCCGGGCCGGGGGCGTTCCGCGACGACGCACGGCTGCTCGCCTCCCTGGAATCCGTCCGCAAGGAAGGGCTCGCGCTCGACGTCGAGGAGTGGGCGGAGGGCTGGGTCGGCTGCGCGGCGCCCGTGCGCTGGGACGGGCTGATCATGGGGTCCGTGGCGGTGCTGAAGCCCGGTCACGACATGTCGGCCTGCTCGGTGTCCGCGGTGCGGGCGGTACGGCGGGCGGCGTCCTGCTTCACGCCCGGCGACGATGATCACGGCCCGTGGTCCGAGGAGGCCCCTGGGTCGTACTGAGCGCTGCCGAAGGATGCCGAAGCCCCCCGGCCGTTCCCGGCCGGGGGGGGCTTCGGCGCGCACGCGCCGGCCGCCGCCTTCCACGGCAATTCCGGGTCCGACCGGTTACCGGCGAGTTACCGGTGAGTTCGCTGTGAGTTCGCGGTTAATTGAAAGTGCCCGCGCGGGGCAGTCGCATTCACCGGATCTCCCGCTTCTCGCGAGACGGGATTCCTGGATTCCCGAATATCCCGCCCTGCGGGAGAGTCCCGATTTCGCTTGACATGCGGTACGGCGACCCTCGAATAATCGAAGTGAAAGGGGGAGCCTCAAAGGAGAGGAGCCCGCCTCCAACAGACGGAGAGAGACCCGAGGATGACGGTCCGATCCGCGGCTCCGGTCGAGAGCCCCGCCCCGGCATCAGGCTTAGCAGCCCACGCCGACGCCCCCACCGACAAGCACTCCGCCCTGCGCGACAGCGTCGCCCTCCTGCACGCCACCCGGCGCGAAGCGGAGCAAGGGCCGAGCGAGCGCGCCACCGAACAACAGCACGCCCGCGGCAAACTGACCGCGCGGGAACGGCTTGACCTGCTCTTCGACGACGGCTCCTTCCACGAGGTGGAGCGGCTGCGGCGGCACCGGGCCACCGGCTTCGGACTGGAGCACCGCAGGCCCCACACCGACGGCGTCGTCACCGGCTGGGGCACCGTGCACGGCCGCACCGTCTTCGCCTACGCCCATGACTTCCGCATCTTCGGCGGATCCCTGGGCGAGGCGCACGCCGCCAAGATCCACAAGATCATGGACATGGCCCTTTCGGCGGGAGCGCCCCTGGTCTCCCTCAACGACGGAGCGGGCGCCCGTATCCAGGAGGGAGTATCGGCGCTCGCCGGATACGGGGGCATATTCCAGCGCAATACCAAAGCGTCCGGGGTGATACCGCAGATCGCGGTGATGCTCGGCCCGTGCGCGGGCGGGGCCGCCTATTCTCCGGCTCTCAACGACTTCGTCTTCATGGTGCGCGGCACCTCCCAGATGTTCATCACCGGTCCCGATGTGGTGCAGTCGGTGACGGGCGAGGAGATCTCCCACGAGGGACTGGGCGGCGCCGATGTCCACGGCGCGGTGTCCGGCGTCGCCGGCTTCGTCCACGACGACGAGACCGAGTGTCTGGAGGAGGTCCGCCACCTGCTCTCCCTGCTGCCGTCCAACAACCGTGAGACGCCGCCGTCCTACGACTGCGCCGACCCCGCCGGACGCGCCGGCGAGGCGCTCGCCGACCTGGTGCCGGCCGACGGCAACCGCCCCTACGACATGCGCGCCGTGATCGAGGAGGTGGTCGACGAGGGCGACTGGCTGGAGACGCACGCGGGCTGGGCGACCAGCGTGCTGTGCGGACTGGCCCGGCTGGACGGGCAGACCGTCGGCGTCGTCGCCAGCCAGCCGACCAGCCTCGCGGGCGTGCTGGACATCCATGCCTCCGAGAAGGCCGCCCGCTTCATCTCCGTCTGCGACGCCTTCAGCATCCCCCTGGTCACCCTGGTCGACGTGCCGGGTTTCCTGCCGGGGGTCGACCAGGAGCACGGCGGCATCATCCGGCACGGCGCCAAGCTGCTGTACGCGTACTGCAACGCCACCGTGCCGAGGGTCTCGGTGGTGCTGCGCAAGGCGTACGGGGGCGCGTACATCGTCATGGACTCCCGGTCCATCGGCGCCGACGCCGCCTACGCCTGGCCCACCAACGAGATCGCGGTGATGGGCGCGGAGGGCGCCGCGGGTGTCGTCTTCCGGCGGGAGATCGCCGCGTCCGACGATCCCGAGGCGACCCGCGAGCGGCTCGTCAAGGAGTACAAGGCCGAGCTGATGCATCCCTACCACGCCGCAGAGCGGGGCCTCGTCGACGACGTCATCGACCCGGCGGAGACCCGCGCCACGCTGATCGAGACGCTGCGCGCGCTGCGGGCCAAACACGCCGACCTGCCGTCCCGCAAGCACGGCAACCCACCCACCTGACCAGCCACCCGGGGACGATGTACGCCGCGACCGGCAGGGGAGCCGAGCGCATGAATCACCGACTCAACCCGATCGACGAGGTCTTCCTCGCCATGGGATCCAGGGGATCCCGGGGATCCGTGGCGCGGGAAGCCGGCCTGACCCACGGACAGTTCCTCCGGTTCCGGGGGAGCCCGCCGCCCCTGAGCGACCTGTACGACCTCCTGAAGCAGCGGTTGCCCGTGCTCCCGGGACTGACCCACCGCATGACACCGGGCCCCGGAGGCCCCCGGCGCGAGCCGGACCCGGGCTTCGATCCGGCGGCGCATCTGCGCGAGGAGGAGTTCCCGCCGGGGACGCCCCTCGACACCGTCCTGACCGCCCTGGCCCGTGAGCCGCTGCCGGACGGCGCCCCGCTGTGGTCGATGCACCTCGTGCACGGCTGGGCCGACGACGAGTTCGCGGTCTGCTTCCGGGTCCACCACAGCGCCGAGGACGGCATGGGCGCCTCCCACATCGTCTCCTCGCTGTTCGGCGACCCCG
This sequence comes from Streptomyces sp. NPDC050546, assembly GCF_044457425.1. Classification (NCBI taxonomy): domain Bacteria; kingdom Bacillati; phylum Actinomycetota; class Actinomycetes; order Kitasatosporales; family Streptomycetaceae; genus Streptomyces; species Streptomyces sp. NPDC050546. The sequence goes on along the minus strand of NZ_JBITGX010000009.1, from coordinate 46,198 downwards.
GCCTGGAGGACGGCAAACGGCGTTCGGCGGGTGTGCGGCCGCTCGTCAGCGGTTCCGCCGGCGAACTGGCCCGGGGCACGGTGAGCGTGGGCACCGGACTCGCCCGCGCCCTGCTGCCCGCCCAGCCCTGGCCGAGGGTGCCGAGGCCCTGCGCCGAACGCCTCGGCGTGGCCACGGCAGGTGCGACCTGGAACGAACTGCGAGAGCTGAGCCACCGGTTCGGCGCCACCCTCAACGACGCGTTCCTGATGACCCTGTGGAAGGCCGTCGACGACTGGGCGGCCGACGGCGACGAGGAGATCCGGGCGCGCTTTCGCACGGCACCGGTTCCGGTCCGGATGCCGCTCAGCACCCGTGTGCCCGGCGAGGACGCCCTCGTCGGCAACCACCTCACCACCGCGGTCGTCAACCTGCCCGAGAGGGGCACGCCGTTCGACGTGGCCTTCGGGCAACTCGCCGAGCGGACCCGGCGGATGCGCGCCCACGGCCTGCGGCCGGCCAGCAGGGTCCTGGTCGGGATCCTGCCCGCGCCGGTGACCCGGTGGACGGTACGGCGGCTGCTCAGCCCGCACGCCTCACCGCTGTACGCCTCCAACTTCAGCCTGCCCACGGCGCTGTCCTTCGGCGGCGCCCCCGCCGTCGACGCGACCCCGATCGGCGTCCTGCTGCCGGGCAACGCCCTGTCAGTGACGCTGCTCTCCTACGGGCAGCGGGTCCGGGTCGGCTTCCTGTACGACCGCGCCCTGCCCGACGCAGGGCGGCTGGCCGGCCTGTGGCGCGAGGCGCTGGACACCCTGTCCGTCTCCGCCTGACCGTCCCCCCCCGTCCCCCGAAATTCAGTCCCGTACGCCCGACGAAGGATCTCCTGTGCTCGGTTGGCCCCCTTCCCGTGGAAACGCAGTGTCGACGCTGATCGTGAGCGCCCTCGCGGTGTTCATGGCCGCGTTGGACAACCTCGTGGTGATCACCGCGCTGCCCGCCATCCAGAAGTCCCTGGGAACCGATCTCCAGGAACTGGAATGGACGGTGAACGCCTACACCCTGTCCTTCGCCGTCTTCCTGATGGGCGGCTCCGCCGCGGGCGACCGCTTCGGACGCCGGCGGATGTTCCTGATCGGTCTCACGGTGTTCACGGCCGCCTCGGCGGGCTGTGCGCTGGCCGGCTCGCCCGGGGAGCTGATCGCCGCCCGGGCCGTGCAGGGCTTCGGCGCGGCCATCGTCATGCCGCTGACCCTGACGCTGCTGACCGAGGCCGTCTCCGAGCGGCGGCGCGGCATCGCCCTCGGAGTGTGGGGCGCGCTCAGCGGACTGGCCGTGGCGCTCGGCCCGCTGATCGGCGGGGCCGTCGTGGAGAAGATCTCCTGGGAGTGGATCTTCTGGGTCAATGTGCCGATCGGCGCCGCCGTGCTGCTGCTCGGCGTGTGGCAGCTCGCCGAGAGCAAGCAGGCCGGAGCCCGGCTCGACATCGTCGGCACCGTCCTGGTCAGCCTCGGCATGCTCGGTGTGGTCTTCGCGCTGGTGAGCACCACCAACGACGGCTGGACCAGCGGCAAGGTGCTCGGCTCCCTGATCGCCGGGCTCGTGCTGCTGGTGGCGTTCGTGCTGTGGGAACTGCGCGCCCGGACGCCGATGCTGCCGATGCGGCTGTTCGCCAACCGGGCCTTCAGCGCCGTCAACGTCACCAGCATGCTGATGTTCGCGGCCATGTTCGGACTGGTCTTCCTGCTCACCCAGTTCATGCAGAACATCCAGGGCTTCTCGCCGCTGGAGGCGGGTGTGCGGATGCTCGCGTGGACGGCGATGCCCGTGGTGATCGCCCCGCTCGCGTCCTTCCTGACCGCCTGGATCGGCAACCGGCTCGTGGTGGCGCTGGGGCTGCTGGCCGAGGCCGTCGCGCTCGGCTGGCTCGCCTCGGTGACCGAGGTGCACACCGAGTACACCGACCAGGTGCCCGGCCTGGTGCTGGGCGGCATCGGGCTCGGACTGTTCTTCGCGCCGACCGCCGAGATGGCGATGAACGTCGTCAAGCCGCGCGAGCAGGGCATCGCCTCCGGCGCCAACAACACCTTCCGCGAACTCGGCGGTGTCCTCGGCGTCGCGGTCCTCACCTCGATCTTCACCTCCTACGGCGGCTACGGCACCCCGCAGCAGTTCGTCGACGGGCTGGTGCCCGCCACCTGGGCCGGGGCCGGATTCGCCGCGCTCGGCGTGCTGGCGATGCTCACCGCGCCGCGCCGCTCCAAGCAGAGCCGGACGGTCGAGACGGCCCGGGGCTCCTCCGCCCGCGAAGCCGACGCGAGCGCGTCTGCCGAGGCCGGCGGGTCTCCCGAGCGGGAGAAGAGCGGGGCCGGCAGCGCCGCGCGGCGGCGATGACGTACGAGCGAATCGGCCGATCCGGGCGATTCGGACGACACGGCGACTGGGGGACCTGAGATGTACGACGTCATCGTGGTCGGGGCACGCATCAGCGGTGCCGCCACGGCCATGCTCCTGTCGAGGGCCGGACACAAGGTCCTCCTCCTCGACCGCGCCGTCTTCCCCGGCGGGAAGGCCGCCGCGACCAACCTGGTGCACCCGCCCGGCATCCTCCGGCTCAAGCGCTGGGGGCTCCTGGAGCAGCTGAAGGCCACGGGCTGCCCGCCGATCCGCGAGTACGGCCTGCAGAGCGGCCGGGCCCGGCTGATGGCCCCGCTGCCCGCGGCCGACGAGGTCGACGAGGCGTACTCCCCGGACCGGGCCGCCCTGGACCGGATCCTGCTGGACGCCGCGATCGCGTCCGGCGCGGAGTTCCGCGAGGGTTTCTCCGTGCGGGACCTGTGCACCGACGAGGCCGGCACCGTCACCGGCGTCCGGGGAGAGACCGAGGACGGCACCGCGGTGACCGAGCACGCCCGGCTCGTGGTGGGCGGCGACGGCTCCAACTCCACCGTCGCCCGGCTGACCGGCGCCGAGAAGTACGGCGCCCGGCCCGTCCTCAACAAGAGCCACTGGGCGTACTGGGAGGGCCTGCCGCACGACGGCCGGGTCCGCACCCACCGGCACGCCCGCAAGCACACCTTCACCTGGCCCACCCACGACGGCCTGACGATCGTCGGAGTCGCCCAGCCCACCGGGGACTTCAAGGCCGGCGCTCAGGAGGAACGCGACCGGACGGTCATCGACGCCTTCGAGGCCGTCGACCCCGAGTGGGCCGCCGCCCTGCGCGACACCCGGCGCACCGGCCGCTGGATGACCGGATCCGTGCCCAACTTCCTGCGCCGCTCCCACGGCCCGGGCTGGGCTCTGGTCGGCGACGCCGGCTACACCCGCGACCCCATCACCGCCGCCGGCATCAGCGACAGCCTGCGCAGCGCCGAACTCCTGGCGGACGCCGTCGACACCGCGTGGTCGCGGCAGGGCGGCGCCGGACTGCCCGAGGCGCTCGCCCGCTACGGCAGGCGGCGGGACGACCTGGTCAGGGGCCACTACCGGTACACCTGCGACCACGCGGCCATCGCCGATCACAGCCCCGAGGAGGTCGAGTTCATCGAGGCGATGAGCCGCAGCGCCACACACGGCCGCGACATGGTCGGTGTCTTCGCCACCATCGTGGACCCCGCGCGGTTCTACTCCGCGGCCAACATGCACGCCCTGCTGGACCACGTGGCCCCCGGCCCGGACACCAGCTGGAAGGTGCGCATGGTGCGCTGGCTGGTGCGTGGAGCACCACGGCACATCCCCCCGGCCCGCCGGGCCGGCGACCGGCTGATCGCCGGGAACCTGGGCTCCATGGGCCAGTACCTGCTGGACAGCACCCGGCAGCGGCCGGCCGGGCCCGCGCCCGTATAGCGGGGCCCGTGGCGGCCGACCCGCCACGTTCTTCAACACACGCGCGAGAAAGGAAAGTTCGCCATGCCCGAAAACACCTCCACCGCCTTCCTCCTGCCCGGCCAGGGCGGCTTCGACGGCGCCGCGCTGCGCCGGGCCGACGCCACCCACCCCCAGGTCCGGCGGGTCTTCGAACGCCTCGACGCCGAGACCGAGAAGCTGTTCTCCCGCCGTATCAGCGACCTCGTCCTCGCCCCGGGCGAGGCCGGTCTGCGCGACCTGCTCGCCCGCGACTCCTGGATGTCCCAGGTCGCCATCTACGGCGCCGGCCTCGCCGCCCACGAGATCCTCACCGACCACGGCGTCCGCCCGGACGTGCTCGCCGGACACAGCCTCGGCGAGATCACCGCCCTCGTCGCGGCAGGTGCCTTCTCGGTGGAGGACGGGGTGCGGATCGTCGCGCAGCGCGTCGCGGTCATCGAACGCCACGACGGGATCGACGGCCGCATGGTGGCCCTGTCCGCCGGGGCGGACCGGGTGCGGATGCTGCTGGGACTGCTGGACGAGCCCCTGCTGGCGGTCGCCACCGAGAACCACGACGAGCAGACCGTGGTCAGCGGACCCGACGCCGTCCTGGACCAGGTGACGGCCATCGCCGCGCAGCTCGGCATCGGCGCCATCGAGATCGACGCGCCCTTCCCCTTCCACACCCCGGCCCTCGCCCCCGCCGCGCCCGAGTTCGAGGCGTATGTCCGCACGCTGGAGCAGCACCCGCTGCGCGGGCGCGTGTACTCGCCGATCCTCCAGCGCCACTACGAGCCCGGCGAACCGCTCGCGGGCCGGCTCGCGGACCACTTCGTCCAGCCCGTGCGGTTCGCGGCGGCGGTGCGCCGGCTGCACGGCGACGGTGTCACCACGTTCGTCGAGGCGGGCGGACGCCCCGCGCTGGCCAAGCTGGTGACCCGGCTGACGCGCGGCTCGGACGTCCGCTCCCTGGCGACCCTCGCCCTCGACGACGGCGATCGGCTCGCCCTGGACACCACGCTCCGCGAACTGCGCGCGGCGGGCCTGGCCGACCCGGGCCCGGAGGGCTCGGGCCTCGCCGAACTGCTCGCCCCGTCCGTGCCGTCCGAGCTCTTCGACGCGTACTGGAAGGCGCACGGGCACGAGGTCAGGGAGCGGATCCGGACGGATCTGCGGGCCTTCGGGGACGGGCAGGAGAAGCCGGAGCCGCAGCGGGAGCCGGAGCAGGCCGGGAAGCCCGAGCCCGAGCCTGAGCGGGCCCCGGCCCCGGCGGCCTCCGCGCCCGCGAACGCCGCTCTCGACCGGGACGAGGTGTTCGCCGAGCTGCGGACCCTGTACGCGCAGGCGCTGGAGTACCCGGAGGAGGTCTTCGAGGCCGGGGTGCAGCTGGAGGCGGAACTCGGCGTCGACTCCGTCAAGCAGGTGGAGCTGCTGTCGCGGGTGTCGCAGCGCTACGGGCTGCCGCCGCGCGAGGCGGACTTCCGCCTGGACCCCTACAACACGCTCGACACCATCGCCGACTTCGTGATCGCGGAGCTGGACCGGCGCGCCGAGCCCCAGCCGGTCGGCTGAACCGGACCGGCGACGGTCCCGGTCACCGCCTGACGCACCTCTGGAAGAAGGACACGTATTTCATGAGCGACCTCACCGGCAAGGTGGCGCTGGTAACCGGCGGGTCGAGGGGGATCGGAAAGGCCATCGCGCGGGATCTCGCCGCGCGCGGCGCCGACATCGTCCTCAACTACTTCCACTCGCACGACCAGGCCAAGCAGACCCGCGACGAGCTCGTCGCCGAAGGCGCCCGCGTCGACCTCGTACGGGCCTCGGTGGCCCGGCAGGAACAGGTCGACCGGATGTTCCAGGAGATCGACGAGCTGCACGGACGGCTCGACATCCTCGTCAACAACGCGGCGAACGGCGCCCTGCTGCCGCCGGACGAGGTCACCGAGACGCACCTGGACAAGGCGATCGAGACCAACTACAAGGGCGGGCTGCGCTGTGCCCGGGCCGCCGCGCCCCTCATGGCGCGTGGCGGCGGCGGCTCCATCGTCACCGTCTCCGCGCTCGGCGGCTCCCAGATGGTGATGGCCAACTACTCGGCGTGCGCCCCGGCGAAGGCCGCCGCGGAGGCCGCCTCCCGGTATCTCGCGGTGGAGCTGGCGCCGTTGGGCATCCGCGTCAACATCGCCTCCGCCGCCATGCTGAGCAGCGAGGTGGCGGACAAGTTCCCCGACGCCGGACCGATGCAGGACGTCATCGAACGGGCCACGCCCTGGGGGCGGCTCGGCAGCCCCGAGGAGTTCGCCGCGCTCGTCTCCTTCCTGGCCTCCGACGACGCCCGCTGGATCACGGGGCAGGTCGTCCTGGCGGACGGCGGCCTCACACTGGGCGCGGCGCTGCTCTCGCCGCCGCGGCCACCCGCGGAGCAGCCCATGGCGGAGCCCGTGGAATCCGTACAGCCGGAGGAATCCGCCGAGTCCGGGGACGACGCCATCGCCGTCGTCGGCATGGGCATGGCCGTCGCCGGTGCCAACAGCCCCGACGAGTTCTGGAAGCTGCGTACGACCGGGGACGAGCTGTTCGTCAAGGTCCCCCGGGACCGCTGGCGGCACGACAGCTTCCACTCGGCGGACCTGTCCGCCGAGGACAAGGCGTACGCCGAACAGTGCGTGTTCATCACGGACTTCGAGGCCGCCGACGGCGCCCTCGCGGGCATGCCCGGCGGCCCCGGTGAGCAGGAACTGACCACCCAGTGGCTGCGCCACAGCCTGGTGCAGGCGCTCGACGGCGTCAGCCGCCGGGACGACGACCGGTGCTCCTTCGTGATCGGCTACACCCCGGACGGCAGCCAGCACCTGGAAGAGGCCGGCGTCCTGCAGAGCGCGACCCGCCTGACGCACGGCATCGTCGACGACCTCGGCCTGCCCGACGAGGAGCGGGACAGGCTGCGCGACGGCATCGACCGGACCCTCGCCGAGCGGTACCGGCGCGGCGCCGGCTCCCCATCCCGCTTCCTGCCCCACCGGGTCGGCGAGGTGGCCATGGACGGTGTCCTGCCGGCGTCCACCGAGCTCCACATGGTCGACACGGCGTGCTCCTCGTCCCTGTACGCCGTCGACATCGCGGCCAAGGGCCTGCTCATGGGCAAGCAGGACATCGCCGTGTGCGGCGGGGCGTTCGCGCTGGCGCCGCGCGGCACGGTGCTGTTCTCCAAGCTCCAGGGCCTGTCGAAGCGGGGCACCGTCCACGCCCTCGACGAGAGCGCCGACGGCGTGATCTTCGCGGACGGTGCGGCCCTGGTCGTCCTCAAGCGACTGAGCAGGGCCCGCAAGGACGGCGACCGGGTGCTCGGGGTGCTGCGGGCCTTCGGCTCCTCCTCCGACGGAAAGGGCAAGGCGATCTACGCCCCGAACGCCGCCGGGCAGGGCCTCGCCGTGCAGCGGGCCCTGGAGGGCGGCGAGGTCGACAGCGCCGACGTGCGGTGGATCAACGCGCACGCGACCGGTACGCCCGCCGGTGACCTGGAGGAGTTCACCACGCTGCGGGAGCACTTCGGCACCTCCACGCCGACGGCCGTCACCTCCAACAAGTCGCTGCTCGGCCACACCGGCTGGGCCGCGGGCGTCGTCTCGCTCATCGAGAACCTGAAGGGCCTGGAGCACGACACCATTCCGGGGCAGTACCGCCTCGACACGCCCCGGGCCGACTTCCGGCTGGACGACACCGGCCTGGAGGTCACCTCGCGGCCGAGGCCCTGGACGGCCGACGGGGAGCGGCCCCGGCTGGCGGCGGTGTCCGGGTTCGGCTTCGGCGGTACGAACGCCCATCTCATCGTCTCCGAGGACCGCGCCGCCGAACCGGAACAGGTGCGGCCCCCCACGACCAAGGCACCGGCGGCCGACAGCCGGGTGGCCCTCGTGGGCTGGTCGGCGCATCTGCCCGGACTGGAGGGACGGGAGGACGTGACGCGCTGGCTGGAGGGCGGCGACGGGCCGCTCGACAGCTTCGGGGCGGACTATCCGGTACCGCCGTTCAACCGCGTCCGGCTGCCCCCGAAGACGATCCGCGCGCTGGACCGGTGCCAGCTGATGATCCTGGAGTGCGCGCACGAACTGCGCGACCGGATGCCGGACTTCTGGAGCGGACAGGCCGCGAAGACCGGGGTGTTCGTCGGGCACATGGGGCCGACGAGGGCCGCGATGCACTACGCCAACCGCTGCTACCTGGACGACGTCGGAGAGGCCCTCGCCGCCTCGCCCCCGGCCGGGTCCGCCGAGGTCCCGCGCGTGCTGGACCGGCTGCGCGAGCAGGTGCGGTCGATGATCCCGGAGTCCAACGAGGACTCCTTCCCCGGCCAGATGCCCAACATCATCTCCGCCCGGGTCGCGAACTACTTCGACCTCAACGGCGCGAACATGACCGTGGACTCGGGCTTCGCCTCCGCCCTGTCGTCCCTCACCCTGGCGAGCCGCTATCTGCGCACCGGGGAACTGGACTTCGCCCTGGCCGGCGGCATCAACGGCAACAGCCTCCCCGAGTACCGCTCCCTCATCGGCGACCTGCTCCCGGACGACCGGGCGGAACTCGCCGAGGGTGCCTTCCTGTTCGCCCTGACGACCGAGGAGCGGGCCCGGAGCGCGGGCCTGACCGTGCTCGCCTACGTCGACGAGACCGTCGACGAGACCGAGCGGGAGACGCCCGCGTGTGAACCCGTCCTGTGCGGCCCCGACGCCCCGGAGAACGCCCGCTACCTGGGCGCGGCCGGCGGCCTGGCCGTCCTGCGTGCCCTGCACGGACCGGCGGGCCGGGCGACCGTGTCCGGCAGCGACGCCGGCAGGCCGGGAGCGAGCGTCCACCTGACGATCCCCGGCCCGACGGACGTCACCCCCGGCACCCCGTCCGCCCTGCTGCGCGCGCCCTTCCGCTCCACCACCCACACCGAGGCCGGCGACCCGCTGTGCGTCCGCCGCTTCGTGCCGGCGCTGGAGGAGACGCTCGCGAAGCCGGTGCGGGAGAAGGTGCCGTTCCTGCCGGACGGGGCCGTGGTCGTCACCGACGCCCCCGATCTGGTGGCCCGGGCCGCCGGTCCGGAGACCCGGCTCACGGTGCTGTCCACCACGCCGCTCGACGACCGGGGCCGCCCCGGCTGGCACCATCTGCCCCGGGTCACTCCGGAAACGGTCCGCGAGGCACTCTCGGGAAGCGCGCCCGGGCCGGTCACGCACCTGCGGGTGCTGAGCGACCTCGCCCGCGCCGTACCGCCGGACGCGGACGCCCTCGCCTCGGACACCGCACCGCCCCTGACGGCCCTGCACGACGCCGTGTACCTGGCCGTCCAGCAGACCTACGACGATCTGGCCCGGCCCGGTGCCGATCTGACGATGCTGCTGCTCGGCGCCGTACGGGACGGCACCCCGCACCCCTGCTCGGGCCTGTTCACCGGCCTGCTGAAGAGCGCGGGCCTGGAGCTGGCCGAGGGCGGCAGCCTCGCGTTCCTCACCTCCGGGACGGACGTGACGGCGGCGGTCCACGGCGTCGAGGAGGAGAGCCGGGCCGAGCGGGACTTCCCCGTGGTCGTGGAGAGCGGCGGAGCACGCCTCACCCCTCGGCTGCGCGAGGAACCGGTCGAGCTGGAGGAGGCGACGCAGGCCGCGCTGGACCGGGACTCCGTGATCGTGGTGGCCGGGGGGACCCGGGGCATCACCGCGGAGGTGGCCAAGTCCCTCGCCAGGGAGTTCGGCCCGCGCATCCACGTCCTCGGCAGCAACGACCTCGACGCCTACCCGGCGTCCGTCTTCGAGGGCACCGACGAGGAGTTCGCCGCCGGCCGGGCGAAGTACATCACCGCCGAACTCGGCAAGGGCGGCGGCCGTAGCGTCGCGAGCATCACCAAGGACTTCGACCGGATGCTCAACGCCCGCGAGTCCCGCGCGAATCTGCGCGAGATGGCGGAGCACAGCGGCACCGAGCGCGTCACCTACCGCGCCTGCGACATGCGCGACGGAGCCGAGGTCGAGAAGGCCCTCGGCGAGATCCTCCGGACGGAGGGACGGGTCGACCTGCTCGTTAACGCCGCCGGGCTCCAGCGTTCGGCGCTCATCAAGGACAAGGACTTCGCGGAGTTCACCGCCATCCGGGATCTGAAGGTGGCGTCGTACCGGAACCTGAAGTACGCGCTCCGCGACGCCCCGCCGCGGCTGTGGTGCAACTTCGGTTCGCTGCTGGGCTGGTTCGGGCAGCTCGGCGAGGCGGACTACGCCGCCGCCAACGACTTCCTGGGCACGGCGGCCGGTCATGCGACGGCCACCTCGGACCACCCGGAGGTCACCATCGGCTGGACGCTGTGGGCGGGCGTCGGCATGGGCGCCGGGGAGTTGACGAAGGCGTACTACGAACGGGCCGGCTCCTACAGCAGCATGCCGGTGCCCGAGGGCGTCCACCACTTCGTGCAGGAACTGCACGCGCCCGTCCGGCGCCCCTCGGTCGTGCACCTCGGCGAAGCGGAAAAGGCCACGGTGGAGAAGTTCTACCCCGGCTATCTCGCGCAGGCGCCGGCGGAGCGGCCCGGGGAGCCCGGGGGGTTCTTCCTGCGGCGCGAGGTGTCCTCGGACGGCCGGTCGGCGGAGTTCGAGTGCCTCTTCGACCTGCGCACGGACGGCTATCTGGAACACCACACCGTGCGCGGCGAACCCACGCTGCCCGGCACGTTCGTGACCGAGCTGGCGGCCGAGGCGGCCCGTCGCCTCGTGCCGGGCCGGCGGGTGGTGGCCTTCGAGGACGTGACGTTCGAGCACTTCCTGCGGGTCTACCGCGACGTCCCCACGGCACCGAAGCGCATCACGGCCGAGGTCGTCGAGGACGAGGGGCGCGAGGGGGGCGAGACCACGGTCGTCCAGGTCCGGGTCCTGGAGGACGTGGTGGCGCCCAGTGGCGTCGTACTCGTCAAGGACAGGCCGCACTTCACGGCCCGTGTGCTCCTGGCGGACGCGTATCCGCACGCCCCGCGCTGGGACGCCTGGGACCACGCGGACGACACTCCCGTCCCCGACCCGTACCACCAGCCGGTCTCCCCGGTCCGGCTGAGCGGACCGTTCGTCTCGACGAGCGGCACGGCCGTCCACCCCCGGGGCAAGAGGGCCCGCTACGACCTCTCCCTCCCCTCGGACGAACCGCACTGGCAGGGGTTCTCCGTGCCGTGCGTCCTGCTGGACGGACTGGCCCGGGTCGGGGTGCTGGACCTGCTGGACGACCGGCGGATGCCGGTCGCCGCGCCCCTGTCGATCCGCCGTATCGACCTCTACGAGGAGGCGAACGACCACACCCTGTCCACCGGCCCCGACCCCATCGGCCTGTACGCCACACCTCCCGGGTTCGGCCTGGCCGCCGAACGGGTCGAGAACCGGTTCGTCGCGGCCCGGCCGGACGGCCGGATGGTCCTGCAGATGAAGGACCTGCGCGCGGCCCTGATCGGCTACGTCGACGCCGACCCGGCATGACCGGCCCGACCAGGAAGGAACACGCACCCATGCAGACGTCACCGCCCGGGGCGGAGCCCGAGGACCCGTCGGTGCAGCCGACAACCCGGATGGTGTGGCGCCCGGCCGCCCTGCCACCCCTCACCGGGGTGGCACCCGGCCTGTCCGGCATGCGGGTCCTCCTGCTCGCCTGCGACGACACGACCGCCGACCGGGTCGCACACGAACTGACCGCACACGGCGCCCACGTACACCGCCACACCCCCACCACCCGCACACCGGCCCCCGGCGCATCCGCACCGGACTCCGGCGGTGACGGGCCCGTGGACGCGATCGTCGATCTCACGGTGACCGGCGTCTCGCACAGGCACGGTGTGGCCGATCTGGACCGTGTCTGGCGTGAGCCCCTGTTGCGGACCGTCGCCGCGTTGCGGGGGCAGTACGACGACTGGTCGGGCGAGACCTCCGCCCGGCGGCTGTTCTATCTGGCCGTCACCTGTCTCGGGGGCGGTATGGGTCACCACCCCGACGACGACCTGGCGCAGCCGCTGGGCGGTATCTGGGCGGGTCTGGCCAAGACGCTGCACCGGGAGTTCCCCAACTGCAACGCCCGGGTCGTCGACGTCGGGCCGTCCTCCGTCGACGATCTGCCCGACATCGTCGCGAGCGAGCTGGGCCGGCCGGGGGAGATCGAGGTCGGCCACCGCGAGGGGCGGCGGCTGACCCTGTCGCCCGCCGCCCGGCCCGTCGGCCCGCCCGCGCTGGACCTGGGCGAGGGCGACTGCGTCCTGATCTCGGGCGGCGGTCGGGGCATCGGCTGGGAACTGGCCCGTACGCTCGCCGAACGGCACGGCACGCGGGTCCTGGTGACCGGCCGGGAGCCGTTCCCCTCCGAGGGCGAACCCTGGTTCGGCGTGGACGAGGCGGAGCTGAAGGAGTACGAGAAGCGGCTGTGGTCGGGCAGCGGCCGGGGCCGCCCGCTCCCCGAGATCCGCCGCGACATCGCCCGCACCCGCCGCCTGTGGGAACTCGCCCGCAACGTCACCGCCGCACAGAAGCGCGGACTGCGCATCGAGTACGTGCGCTGCGACTTCACCGACCCGGAGCAGGTGCGGGACCTGGTGCGGCGGGAGGGCGACGCCCTCACCGGCGTCGTGCACAACGCGGGCGTGGACCACGCGGCCCGGCTGCCCAAGAAGTCCGACGACGACATCCTGCGGACGGTGGGGACGAAGATCGGCAGCTTCCTCCATCTCTTCGGCGAACTCGAGGGCAGCAGGCTCAAGTTCTTCTGCAACGTGGGCTCGCTCACCGGGCGCCTCGGCGGCATGGTCGGCCAGCTGGAGTACGCCGCGGCGAACGAGGGCCTGGCCCGGCTCGGCCGGTGGGCGGAGCGCCGCGCGGACTTCCCGGTGATGACGCTCGCCTGGCCGACCTGGGACCGCATCGGCCTCATCGCCAACTTCGCGGCGACCCGCCGCTACATGGCCCCGCTCGGCGTGGCCGACGGACTCGCCAAGTGGCAGGACGAGCTGCTGGCCGGCTCCACCGGTGAGATCACCTTCGTCGGGCCGCTCGGCGACGCGATCGACCCCGGGCAGGCCACCGGCTATCCGGTCGTGCCCGATCTGCCGGGACACTCCGAGGTCTATCCGAAGATCCACCACCTCGGGGAGGTGACCTCCTACGAGCCGCACACCCGCCTGGTGTCGCGGGTCCGGTTCGACCGGGACACCACACCGGTCCTGACGGACTTCCTGGTGGACGGCGCGGAGGCGGTCCCGGTGAGCCTGCTCCTGGAGAACGCGCTGCGGGGCGCGGAGTGGATCGTGCCCCCGGACTTCCCGGAGCTGGAGGCCGAGTGTCTGGAGGACATCGTCGTCCCTCTCGACCTGCTGAAGCTCCACGGCCCGGCGGCGGTCCTGGAGCGTGAGGTCCGGGGCGTCTACGAAGGGCGTTCCTGGACCGTGGAGGTCCGCTTCCGGCGGCCGGGCGAACCGGAAGCCCCGGGCGCCGAGGCGAGGGTCCGCCTCCGTTACACGCCCGGGCCCGGGGAGACCCGCTCGCCCGCCCCGCCGCGCAGCGGCATCACCCCGATGACGACCTGGCGTTCGGGGCCCGCGCGGTTGCGCTGGCGGTCCTCGGTGGTGCCCAGCGCGCGCTGGACCAGGGGCGAGCGGGGCCGCTGGGAGGGCCGGGTACGCCCCTGCGCGCCCGGCGACCTGTGGGCGACACCCGCCGCCCCGCGCACCGCCCTCGCGGTGTCCGCGCTGGAGAACGTGGTGCGGCTGTGCGCGCGGCAGGGGCCGGGGCTCTCGGTCGCGGTGGACCCGCTGACCGTCGGCCGCGTCACCCCGCACGACCCCGAGGACGGCGACTCCCTCATCGAGGGGGACCCCGTCCTCGGCACCTGGAAAGTGAAGAACGCCTCGACCGGTGCCCGTGTCATGACGCTGACCGGATTCGAGGGCCCGGTCCCGGCCGGCTGAATTCCCGCAGAAAAGGAGCGCGAGAAAATGTCCGACACCCTGAAGAACAAGGCCGTTCTGGAGCGCTACTACGAGGAGTGCCTCAACAAGGGGAACCTCGACGTCATCTACGAGGGCGCGGCCCCCGACCACATCAGTCACGGCACCGCCCCGAACAGCGAGGAGGGCGTGGAGCACCTGAAGGAATGGGTGCGGATCCAGCGCGCTTCCTTCCCCGATCTGCATGTCACGGTGGACGACTGGATCCTGGAGGGCGACAAGGTCGTCAGCCGGTTCACCGCGCGGGGAACCCATACCGGGGAGCCGTACGAGGGGATTCCGGCGCAGGGTCGTGAATTCGCCGTTCCGGGAATCGTCATCGACGCGTTCCGGGACGGGGTGATCGTGGAGAGCTGGTTCTCGCTCGACGCGTTCGACCTCGCGAAGCAGCTGGGCGCCTTCGGCTGACCACGGCGGCGGCCCCCGGCGCCCCGGGCGGGGGGCGCCGGGGGCCGGCCGGGGCCGTCGTCACGCGGTACGGGCCGCCCGCGCGGACGCGTCCGTGATGGGCTCGGCATGGGCCTCGGCGTTGCCGGAGGCGGCGATGCGGTCCAGGGCCCGCTGCAGGACGACGGTGTCCTCCAAGGTGTGGATCTCGGTGATGCGCCCCCACTTGAGATACATGAACTGCGTCATCACGTTGTCGTAGCGGGAGCCGTCCGGCAGCGGGCCGCCGATCCGGACGCGGGTGGCGACCTTCGTCAGCCAGGGGCCGCCGGAAATGATGATCTCCAGTGGCTCGAACTCCGCGTCGGGAATGAGGCGGAAGACCCGCTGCCACCACAGGCTCATGGATTCGACGGTATGCCGCTCACCGGAGAGCGCGTGCTCCCCGTAGAAAACATAAGTGAATTCCGGTGCGAGCGTGTCCACCATGGACTGCCAATTGCCGGAGTTGATGTCGGAAAACGCCTTGCGCAGCTTCGCTGCCACGATCCGGTGATACATATCCGCCTCCTTTCCGAAATGCCCCGCCCGAAACGGAAGATGAGGGAGACCTTGCCCACCGAGACCTTGCCCACCGAGATCTTGCCAACCGAACCGGGCCCGGTACTGATCACGGGCTGCTCATCCGGAATCGGCCGTGCCTGCGCGCTCAGGATGCACCGCGCGGGAATGACCGTGTACGCCACCGCACGCAGGCCCGAGACCCTCTCCCGACTGGCCGACGAGGGCATCCGCACCCTGCGGCTCGACGTCACCGACGAGGACAGCATGCGCGCGGCCGTCGACGCCGTCGAGGCCGAGCACGGGTCGGTGGGCACGCTGGTGAACAGCGCGGGGTTCGCCGCCTCCGGAGTCGTGGAGGAGATCGGACTGGCCGAGATGCGGCGGCAGTTCGAGACGAACGTGTTCGGGCTGGCCCGTCTCAGCCAGCTGGTCCTGCCCGGGATGCGGGCCGCCGGGCGGGGCACCGTCGTCAACATCTCCTCGATCTTCGGCCGCTACGCGGTCCCCGGCGGCGGCTTCTACCAGGCGTCCAAGCACGCCGTCGAGGCGCTGAGCGACGCGCTGCGGCTGGAGACGGCCGGCTTTGGCGTCAAGGTGGTCGTCATCGAGCCGGGGCCGGTGCGCACCACCAACTTCGGCGCGACGTACGTGGACAACCTCCCCTCCGTCAGCGCGGTGTACGACGAGTTCCGGCAGCGCACCGCCGAGTACTTCGAGGCCATCTACACCGGCAGCCGCCGCACCCTGGCGGGCACCTTCGCCGTCCAGGCCGACGACGTCGCCCGCGTCGTGACCCGCGCGGCCCGCACCCGGCGCCCCCGTGCCCGCTACACCGTCGGCTTCCTCGCCCGGAGCACCATCGCGCTGCGCCGCCTGGCCCCGGACGTGGTCTTCGACCACCTCTTCGTACGGCGCGCGTTCCCGGTGCCGCGCGGCCGCCCCCGGCGGACGGCGCCCCTGACCCGAACCGCTCCCGCAGGTAAGGACTTTCGATGAACACGAACACCCTCACCGCCACCCCTGCTCCCACGGCCCCCCGCACCGCCCCCGGCCCGAAGGGCGCTCCCGTCCTCGGCAGCCTCGGCCCGTGGCGCCGCAACACCGCCGAGTTCCTGCTCGGCCTCCAGCGCGACCACGGCGAGCTGGTCCGGATGCGGCTCGGGCCGATGACGGTCCACCAGGCCACCAGCCCCGACGCGGTCCGCAGGGTGCTGGTGGAGAACAACGCCAACTATGTGCGCGGGCCGCTGTACGAGCAGTTCGGCGTGGTCATGGGCAAGGGCCTGCTGACCACGGACGGCGAGTTCTGGCGCGGGCACCGCCGGGCGGTGCAGCCGGTGTTCCTGAAGAACGCGGTCACCGACATCGTCCCCAACATCGTCGAGGCGACGACCGAGATGCTCGACGAGTGGGAGGCGAGGGCCGCGCGCGACGAGCCGGTGGACCTGATGGCCGAGATGCTGCGGCTCACCCTGGTCACCCTCAGCCGCTCGCTGTTCGCCTACGACATCAAGCCCGACGCGCCCGCGCTGAAGCGGATCGTCGACGACGTGGTGGAGGTGATGTTCCGGCGGGGCACCCCGTCCGAGATGCTGCCGTCCTGGCTGCCGACCGCGCGCAACCGCAAGATCGCGAACATCCACCAGGTCTTCGACAAGGTCGTCGCGGACGTCCGGGAGAACTACGCGCGGACCGGCGAGGGCCCGCTGATCGCCCTGATGGAGCAGGCCGAGGACCCGGCGACCGGGGAGCCGTGGACCGACCGGCAGCTGCGGGACGAACTGCTCACCATCTATCTGGCGGGCCACGAGACCACGGCCGTCTCCCTGTGCTGGACGCTGCTGTCGATCGCCAACCATCCGCAGGTGCAGGAGGAGCTGGACGAGGAGATCGGCCGCGAGCTGGGCGGCGCCACCCCCGACGCGGACAGCGCGGCCGGGCTGACGTACACGCGGATGGTGGTGGACGAGAGCCTGCGGATGTACCCGCCGATCTGGATCTTCCCGCGCGCCGCCGTCGGAGCCGACACCCTCGACGGCTACGACATCGAGGCCGGCTCGTCGATCCTGCTCTCGCCGCTCGCCTCGCACCACAACCCGCGCCACTGGGACAACCCGGTGGCCTTCGACCCCTACCGCTTCACCCAGCAGGCCGTGCGGGAGCGCCCGCGCATGGCGTACTTCCCCTTCGGGGCGGGCCCGCGGCAGTGCGTCGGCAACGCCATGGCGCTGCTCGAACTGCGGATCATCGTGGCGATGATCAACCAGCGCTTCAAGCTCAACCTCGTGCCCGGCGCCGCCCTGAACTACGGCTCTCCCGTCATCTCCCTGCGGCCCCTGCGGGACGTGACGGTCCGTCTGCGCTCACGCGAGCACAAGCCGCACACCGTGACCCCGGTGACGTCCGACGCCACCCCCGCGTCACCCACCGGGGGCTCGACGTGCCCCTACGGCGCGGGGGGCGCCAACGACAGGCCCTAGCCGCCGAACCCGCCCGGGGCGGCCGGCGCCTCAGTGCCCGGTGCCGCGCGCGTGGCCCCATGGTGTCGTGCCGCCTCACCCGGCCTCCTCCGGCGTCAGCCGCCTTCCCCCGGCGTCACCAGGCCCGCCTCGTACGCCACGATCACCGCCTGGGCCCGGTCGCGGACCTCCAGTTTGGTGAAGAGGCGGTTGATGTGGGTCTTGACCGTGTGGTCGGTGATGGTGAGGTGGTCGGCGATGTCCGCGTTGGAGTGGCCCTGAGCGATGAGGAGGAGGACCTCGATCTCGCGGGCCGTGAGGCGGTCCAGGAGGGGCCCCGGGGTGGTGACCGGGCGGCGGGGGGCGAACTCGGAGATGAGACGGCGGGTGATGCCGGGGGCCAGCATGGCGTCGCCAGCGGCCACCACGCGTACGGCGTGCAGGAGTTCGGGGAAGGTGGCGTCCTTGAGGAGGAAGCCGCTGGCTCCGGCCGCGAGGGCGTCGAAGACGTACTGGTCGAGGTCGAAGGTGGTGAGCATCAGCGCCTTCGTGGCGCCCTCGGTCTCCCTCAGGATCGTGCGCGCCGCCTGGATGCCGTCCAGCCTGGGCATCCTGATGTCCAGCAGCGCCACGTCGGGCCGGTGGGCCAGCGCGAGTGCGACGGCCTGTTCGCCGTCCTCGGCCTCGCCGACGACGTCGATGTCGTCCTGGGTGGACAGCAGGTTCACGAAGCCGGTTCTCACCACCGCCTGGTCGTCCGCCACGATCGCGCGGATCGGTTCCCCCGCCGTCACTCGTACACACCCTCCGCGAAGCTCTTCGCGCCCGCCCGCACCGGGAGCCCGGCCTCGACCAGGAAGCCGCCCCCGGGACCGGCCGGCCCGCAGGTCAGACGTCCGCCGAGTAGCGTCGCACGCTCCCGCATGCCGCTCAACCCGTGGCCTCCCGAGTCGAGTTGAGGGATCTGCGGGCCCGGGCCGTCGTCGGCGATCCGGAGCCGGAGCTCGTCCTCCTGGTAGGTGAGGAGTATGTCGACCGCAGCGCCCCTCGCGTGGCGGCGGGCGTTCGTCAGGGCCTCCTGGACGATGCGGTAGGCCGTGAGTTCGAGGGAGGGCGGGAGCACGGCGGGCCGGGTGCCCTCGGTGCGCAGGGCGACCTCTCCGCCGCCCGACCGGTGGGCCTCCAGCAGGGCATCCAGGGAGTCGAGCGTGGGCTGCGGCAGTACCGGTGCCGGGTCCCCGGTCCCGGCGTCGTCCGCGTGCAGCACGCTGAGGAGCTGGCGCAGTTCGGTCAGGGCCGAGCGGGCGGACGAGGCGATCTGCTGGAAGCCGTCGCGCGCGGGCGGCGACAGGTCGGGCGTGGTGTACGTGGCGCTCTCCGCCTGGACCGCGATCACCGACACCGAGTGCGCCACGATGTCGTGCAACTCCCGTGCTATGGCCGCTCGTTCCTGGGCCGCGGCATGTCTGCGCTCCATGGCGATCAGCTCCCGCTGAGCCGCGTCGCGCGCCTGCCGGGACTCCTCGCGGCTGCGGAAGGCGTCCGCGATGCCGACCGTCGCCACGACGCCCACGGCCAGGACGAACGACTCCGTGAAGTACGACAGCGAGCCGTCGGCGCCGAGGGCGGGTGACCGGCCGCCGAGGTCGTACACGCCCGTCACCACATGGCCCGCGTTGACGAGGAGCGAGCCCGTGATCGCCGCGGCGCTGAGCAGCGCCGGATGCAGTACGCGGTGGCGCGCGAGCGTGTAGAGGCCCATGACCCCGGCCACCGCGACCGCCATCAGCAGCTCGGGCCGGAAGAGGAAGTTCAGCAGCGCCGCCGGTACCACCAGGAGTCCGAGCCGGGGTTCGCGCTGCCGCCACAGCAGCGGGAGCACCACGAAGGGCAGGGTCGCCAGCACCGTCGTCGAGGTGATGCGCGCGTGCAGCACCTCGGCGGCGGCCACGAGGATCAGCAGGACGCCGGTGACGTACGGGTAGCGGGGGGAGCGCGGCCAGGCGGTGGGGCGCAGGGACGGCTTCTGACGCATCCCCACATTGTCGGCCAGGGCCTGCCGGCCCGCGTCACCGTACGGGTTGACCCGGGCGCCGGGCGAGTACCACGGGTTGACGCCCAGGATCGGAATCCGGTGTGACGCTTCTCGACCGCCCCTTGCGAAGACTGGCCGGCAGTGGACCGACGCCGATCGGCAGGGGACAGGGGGAGCGGGATGCGGGGCGCTTCGAGAGGGCTGTTCGACTCGCTGGTGCCGTCAGCGGTATCCGTGCGGACGGCATCGCCGGTGCGGACCGCCTTGCCGGTGCGGACGGCACCGCCGGTGGGGACCGCCTTGCCGGTGCGGACGGCACCGCCGGTGGGGACCGCCTTGCCGGTGCGGACGGTACCGCCGGTGGGTGCGGTTGCGCCCGTGGGTGCGGTGGCCCTTCCCGTCTCCCTCCCGAGGGCCGGGCGCCGTTCCGCCCGCCGCCCCTGGGAGGTCCTCTGCTGGAGCGGCTGCGCGGTGTTCGCGCTGCTGCTCTGTCTGCGCACGACCATCGCCCCGCACCAGGTGTGGGGCGCCTGCGCCGCCGCCGGATACGGACTCGCCGCGCTCGTCGCCCACTTCTCCGCGCGGCCCTGGGGCCGGGCGAGCGCGGCGGTGGCCGCCGTCGGGTCGGTGCTGGTGCCGTTGGTGTTCCTGGTCGCCGACGGGGCCCGGCAGATGGAGGTCACGGTCGTCGAGCGCTCCGGCTCGCTGCTGCTGGACTCCGGCTCCCCGTACGTACCCGACCCGGCTGAACTGCGCGACTACAACCCGTACTTGCCCGGCATGGCACTCTTCGGCCTGCCCCACGCCACCCTCGGCGACGTCCCTCTCGCGGACGCCCGTCTCTGGTTCGCCCTGGTGTCACTCGGGGCGATGGGGCTCGCCGCCCTGGTGAGCGGGGGTTCCCGGCCGGCGGGGCCCGGATCCCCCTTGCCGCGCACGGTCTCCCGCCCGGCTCGGCGCGGCGCCTCCCGGAGTCTGCTCTGGCTCGCCGCGACCCCCGCCGTCGCCCTGCCCCTCGCCGTCGGTGGGGTCGATCTGCCGGTCATCGCTCTGATGTGTCTCGCGCTCGCCCTCGCGGGCCGGGGCCGTGCTGTCGCCGCCGGGCTCGCGCTCGGTGCCGCCGCGGCGTTGAAGTGGACGGCCTGGCCGCTGCTGCCCGTCGGGCTCGCGCTGCTCGCCGTGACCGCCGGCCGCCGGGCCGCCGTACGGGCCGGTGCGGCGGCCGTCGCGCTCGCCGTGCTGGCCGTGCTGCCGGCCGTGCTCGCCGGCCCGGGGGCGTTCGCCGAGCATGTGCTGCTCTTCCCGCTCGGCGAGGGGGGCACCGGGTCCCCGGCCACCAGCCCGCTGCCGGGCCATCTCCTGGCGACGTACGTGCCGGGGGGCTTCGCCCTCGCGGTGGCGGCGCTGGCGCTGAGCGCGGTCGCGATGGCCGTGTCCCTCGTGACGCGCCCGCCGCGCACCACCGTCGCCGCCGCCGACCGGCTCGCGCTGGGCCTCGGGATCGCCATGTGCCTGATCCCCGCCACCCGCTTCGGATACGTCGTCTACCCACTGGTGCTGTTCGGCTGGTTCCGGCTCGTGCCGGCCGGCCGCCGCCCGGCCCGGCCAGGAGCTGCCATGCCCACGCGACTCATGCCCACGCGACTCATGCCCGCACGGCTCATGCCCGCACGGCTCGTGCCCAGGCGCTTCATGCCCACCCGAACCACCCCGTCCCGGACCACCCCGTCCCCGGAGACCGGGCGCCCCCTGCGCTGGACGTACTCCGCGCTGTGCGCGCTCAGCCGCCGCTTCTCCTTCGTGGAGGACGAGATCGACGGGCTGCGGCACGTGGTGCGGGACGGGGACGTCTGCCTCGACATCGGGGCCGAGTACGGGGTGTACACGTACGCGCTGTCGTACGTGGCCGGACCCAAGGGGTGTGTGCACGGCTTCGAGCCGCTGCCCGGGCCGTACCGCGTCCTCGGCGCGGGAGTGCGGTTGCTGTGCGGCGGCCGGGCCCACGCGCACCGGCTGGCCCTCGGCGACCGGCCCCGGGACGCGGCGGTGATGAGCCTGCCGTACCGCCGCGGACTGCCCGTCCACGGGCGGGCGTTCCTCACCGACGGGGCGCGAGGACTCGGGCCCAACGAGGAGTTCGCGGGCGAGCGGCGGCCCGTCGTGCGGGTCGGCACCGTGGACGAGGTCGTGGCGGCGGCCGGGCTGCCGCGCGTCGACTTCGTCAAGGCGGACGTCGAGGGCGCGGAGCCTCTGGTGCTGGCCGGGGCGGCCGGGACGCTGCTGCGGGACCGGCCCACGCTGCTGCTGGAGATCGAGGAACGGCACCTGGCCAAGTACGGGGCGCGGGCCGGCCGGCTCGTCGGGGAGCTGCTGGACGCGGGCTACTCGATGTTCCGGTGGCGGGAGGGCCGGTGGTGTCGCGTGGACCGGGTCACCGGGGCGCACCGCAACTACCTGTTCACCGTGAAGCCGCTGGAGGACTGACCGACATGCCGCGCACGCTCGTCGTCACCAACGACTTCCCGCCCCGCCAGGGCGGCATAGAGACCTTCGTCCACGCGATGACGGTCCGCTTCCCGCCCGGCCGGGTCGCCGTCTACACCTCCGGCACACCGGGCGACCGGGCCTACGACGCCCGGCTGCCGTTCCCCGTGGTGCGCGACCGCGCCCACATGCTGCTGCCGACCCGGCGGGTCACCGCCCGGGCGGCGGAGCTGGTCCGCCGGTTCGACTGCGACAGCGTCTGGTTCGGGGCCGCCGCCCCGCTCGGGCTGATGGCCGGCGAACTGCGCCGCCGTACGGAGGTGGAGCGGCTGGTCGCCACCACGCACGGGCACGAGGTGTGGTGGGCGCGCACGCCCGGCGCCCGCGCGCTGCTGCGGCGCGTCGGTGCCGGGGTGGACAGCGTCACGTATCTCGGTTCGTACACCCGGGCGCGGATCGCCGCCGCCGTCGGCCCGGAGGCCGCGGCCCGTATGCGGCGGCTGGCGCCGGGCGTCGACGCCGAGGTCTTCCAGGGCTCCGGGGCCGCCGCGGCCCGGGTGCGGGAACGGTACGGCCTGGGCGACCGGCCGGTCGTGCTCTGTGCGGCGCGGCTCGTCCCGCGCAAGGGGCAGGACACGCTCATACGGGCGTTGCGCCTGGTGCGCCGCACCGTGCCCGACGCGGTCCTGCTGCTGGTCGGGGACGGCCCGCACGCCCGGGCCCTGCGCCGGCTCGCCGCCGAGGAGGGGCTGGCCGGGGCGGTGGTCTTCGCGGGGGGCCACCCGCACGAGGACATGCCCGGGTTCTACGCCGCCGCGCAGGTGTTCGCCATGCCCTGCCGGACCCGCCGGGCGGGCATGGAGGTGGAGGGCCTCGGGATCGTGTTCCTGGAGGCGGCGGCGGCCGGACTGCCGGTCGTCGTCGGCGACTCGGGCGGGGCCCCGGACACGGTCCGCGACGGGGAGACCGGCTTCCTGGCCGACGGCCGCGACGTCCCGGCACTCGCCGACCGGCTCGCGCTGCTGCTGGGCGATCCGGAACTGGCCGGGGACATGGGCCGCAAGGGCCGCGCATGGGTGCGGGAGCAATGGGGGTGGGACGGGGCCCATGAGCGGCTGACGTCCCTGCTGGGGGTGGGCTGAGGCCGGGCCGTGGCCGACGGGCCGGGCGCAGGGCCCGCCCCGCCGAAGCCGGTCGTCCTTACGCGCAGTTCGTCAGCCACTTGGCGACGATGGCCGCGCGGGAGCGGACGCCGTAGCGGTCGAAGAGACGCTGCATGTGGGATTCCACGGTCTTGGGCGACATCCGGAGGATGCGGGCGATCTCCTTTCCGGAGTAGCCCTCGGCTATGAGGGCGACGATCTCGGCCTGACGTCTGCTGAGCCGCATGGCGTCTTTGTGCCGGGCGGCTCCACCGTGCTGCGTAGCTGGCGTGCTCAACGTGTTCTGCCTCTCCGATGTCGTGGGGGTGACAGGCAATGCGAACTTGCGGCCGCACAAGATCCTGACGTGTGTTCGGCCGTTGCGCGCCGGAGGCATCCCCGGGGCACCCGGGCTGCGGGGGACCGTTTTGTGGCGATCCCAGGGTCTTTTCGTCGGCGCGCGTACACGAAATGATCAAGAGTTGTTCTGTTCGGAACGGGGGAGCATGTGCAAAGTGGTGGGACCGTCCTTGTGGAGAGAGAACGCGAAACGGAACGGATCGAGGACGCCCTCGCGGACGTGTCGGCGGGGCGCGGACGGGCGCTGCTCGTCGAAGGCGACCCGGGCTCCGGCCGGACCGCCGTCCTCGGCGTCGTACGGGAGAGCGCGCGCGGCGCCGGGCTGCTCGTCCTCACCGCGCGCGGCAGCACCGAGGAACGCCAAGTGCCCTACGGGGTCTGCCTCCAGCTCTTCGAGGCGCTGCTGGAGGAGGAGCCGCCCGGGGGCCGAACGGCCGAGCGGGTGCGGGCCCTGCTCGAACCGGCGGGGAGACCGACGGAGGCCGAGGTGGACGCCCTGGTGCGAGAGCTCCACCGGCTCACGCTGCGGCTCGCCGCCCGGTCACCGCTCGCCCTGGTGGTGGACGACCTGCAGTGGGCCGACGAGCCGTCCCTGCGGTTCCTGACCCACCTGGCCAACCGCCTGGACGACCGGCCCGTGCTGCTGGCCGTCGCCATGAGCGCACCGCACACCGGTGGCCCGGCCGCACGGGCGGCGGACCTGCTGGCCCGGCTGGCGCCCACCGCCTCGCTGTGGCTGGCGCCGCTGACCCCGGAGGGGACCGAGACCGTGGTGCGCGGGCACTGGCCCGAGCCGCCGCGGGAGCGGTTCGCCGCGGAGTGCCACGAACTGACCGGCGGCAACCCGCTGTTGCTGCGCGAGCTGTGCGCTGAGGCCGTCGGCGACGGCCTCGAACCGGACCCGGCCCACCTCGGCCGGCTCCGTACGACCCTGCCGCGCGGGGTGGTACGGCGGACCCGGCTGCGGCTGGCCGGTCTGAGCCGGGAGGCGGCGCGACTGGCCGAGGCACTCGCGGTGTTCGGCGACACCGGAGCCACCGTCGACGAGGCGGCCCGGGCCGCCGACCTGCCGCCGGACGCGGCCCACGCGGCCGCCGCGGAGGCCGTCGCCGCCGGGCTGCTGCGGGACGAGGAGCACCTCAGGCTCGCCCAGCCCCTGCTGCGGACCGCCGTGCTGGCCCTGACCCCACAGGCAGTGCGGGAGCGCGCCCACGGCGCCGCCGCCCGGGCCCTCGCGGCCCGCAACGCGCCCCTGCCCGCGGTCGGCGAGCATCTGCTGCACACCCCGCCCGCGGGCGACCCGTGGGCCGAGTCCGTCCTGCGCGGCGCGGCACGGCAGGCCGTGACGGAGGGCCGTGCGGACCGGTCGGTCCTGCTGCTGCGGCGCGCCCTGCGCGAACAGGCCCCCGCCACCCGGGAGTACGACCTGCTCGCCGAGCTCGGGGCCGCGGCGCTGGCCGCCGGCAGCCCCGAGGCGCTCGCGCATCTGCGCCAGGCCCTGGAGAAGGCGCCCTCCCCCGCGACCCGGGTGGCCACCGGTCTGCACTACGCGCACGCCCTGGCCAGGGAGCACCGGCATCCGGCCGCGCTGTCCCTGCTCGGCGAGCTGGCGGCCGCGCTGCCCGGCGGGGACGAGCGGCTGCGCACCCGGCTCGACGCCGTCACCGCGCTGCTGTCCCTGGGGCAGGTGGAGACCCGGGCCGGTGCACGTGCCATCGTCCACTCCCGCTACCCCGCGCGCAGCGCGGCCGGGCCGGACGCGACCCTGCTGCGGGCGCTGCGCCTGGTCGTCGACCGGGACAACGGGGCCACCGCGAGGACCCTCGTGCGGCAGGTCGGCAGCATGCTGCGGATCACCCAGTTCCCCGTCGACGGGCTGACCGGGCTGCCCTCCGTCCACCTCGTGGTGTGTGTGCTGGCCGCCACCGGCCGGCTCTCCGAGGCGCGCGGGCTGCTCCTGGACACCCTGCCCACAGCACCGACATCCGCGCCGCGGAACACCAGCCCGACTCCGTGGCGCTGCACGCCATGCTGTCGTACGGCCTGGGGCGGCTGGACGAGGCGGAGCGCCAGGCCCGTGCGGTGCTGGCGTTACGGGCCCGGGGCTGGCCGCCCGGCATGGGCGTGGCGGTGGCGGCGGCCGTGCTGGGCCATGTCCTGCTGGACCGGGGCGAGTCGGAGGCCGCGGAGCGGGTCCTGCGCGACGGTGTGCCGCCGGGGAAGCTGCCCGGCCATCTGCTCTTCAGCCCGACGCTGGAGGCCCGGGCCCGGCTCTGCGCCGAGTCGGGGCGTCTCGACGAGGCCCTGGAGGTGTGGCGGCACGCCCGCCGGCTGACGTCGGAAGGGCGGCTGGGCCTGCGGGTGACCGGCGGATGGCACCACGTCGCCCTGGCGCTGATCGTGGCGGGCCGCGAGGACGAGGCGGCACCCGTGCTGCGGCTGGAGACGGAGACGGCCGAGGAGTTCGGCGCGGCGGTGCCGCTGGCGCTGGCCCACCGGGTGAACGGGGCCCTGCGCGGCGGCAGCCGGGGTGTCGAGGAACTCCAGCGGGCCGTCACACTGTTGCAGTCGGCGGAGCAGCCGCTGGAACTGGCGGCCGGTCTCGTGCAGTTGGGCTCGGCCGAGCGCCGGTCGGGGCAGCGCGCGGCGGCCCGGCGGTCCCTGTGCCGGGGGCGGGAGATCGCCCGGGAGCGCGGGGCGGGTGTCCTGGCGGACCTGGCCGACACGGAGCTGCGGGTCCTCGGCTCGCGGGCCGCGCGCGGCGGGAACGACCGGCTGACACCCAGCGAGCGGCGCGTCGCCGAGCTGGCGAGCACCGGGCTGTCCAACCGGGAGATCGCGCGGGGCCTGTACGTCTCCGTGAAGACCGTCGAGTGGCACCTGAGCCATGTGTACCGCAAGCTCGGGGTCCGCTCCCGCCGTGAACTGGCCCCGGCACCGGCCCGCTCGGCGGGGCGGCCCGACGGCGCTTCAGCCCACCAGCGGACGGCGGAAGCCACGCACGGCCAGCAGGATCCCGACCGTCGCGACGCCGGTGCTCGCCGCCAGCGCGCCCAGCAGCCCGGCCGCGTCGGGCGTCCCCAGGCACAGACCGCGCGCGGCGTCGACGGCGTAACTGAGCGGGTTGGCACGGGCGATCAGCTGGAGCCAGAACGGCATGCCGTCCACCGGGGCGAATGCGCTTGAGCCGAACATCAGGGGAAAGGTGGCCACACCGGCGATGCTCTGCATGGCGTCCAGGCTGCGCAGCCAGCAGCTCAGCGCGAGGAAGACCCACGTCAGTGCCCAGATCACGAACGCGGCCAGCGCCAGGGCGGCGGCGGTGCCCGGGACGCCGCCGGGCGGGCTGTAGCCGAACAGCGCCCAGGCGCAGACCACCATGATGACCATCTGGACGCAGCACCGCGCCACATCGGCGCAGCAGCGGGCGAAGAGCACCGAGGACAGGGCGATGGGCAGCGAACGCAGCCGGGCCGTCATGCCGTTCTCCATGTCCCGGCTGAGAATCGCGCCCGAGGCCGCGGCCGAGCCGATGCCGCTCGTCACCAGCAGCGCCGGCAGCAGGAACTCCATGTACGGCACTCCGCTCGGCAGCAGCCCGGGGTCGACCATGCTGCCGAAGAGCTGACCGAGCACCACCAGCAGCAGCAGCGGCTGGACGAGTTTGATCACCAGCACCCGTCGGTCCGCGAACTGGGACCACAGCGCCCGCCGGGTCAGGACGAGGACCTGGGTGACCCGGCCGCTGCCCTGCCAGCTCTCCCGGGCGCCGCCCCGGACCGCCGGGCCGTCCTGGGCGGTGACCGGCGCGGCCGTACCGTCCGCGGTAGCCGTCATGGCTGCTCCTTCCCCGCCGCGGCCGGGGCGCGCTGCCCGCTCCGGGTGAGGGCGAGATACACGTCGTCGAGCGTCGGCGAGCTCAGTTCGAGTCCGGTCACCACGACACCGGCCCGGTCCAGGGCCCGGACCACCGCCGGGACCTCGGCGGACGACTCCACGGGCACTCCGACGCCCAGGTCGTCCGTGCCGGGGCCCGGGCGCAGGCCCGAGCGGCGCAGCGCGTCCGTCGCGGCGGCCCGCTCCCCGGGCCCGGCGAAGGACAGCTGCACGGTGAGCGTGCCCACCCGGGCCTTGAGTTCACGGGCCGTGCCGGTCGCGGCGACCGTGCCGGAGTCGAGCAGCACGATGGTGTCGGCGAGCCGGTCGGCCTCCTCCAGGTACTGCGTCGTCAGCAGCGCCGCCACCCCGTCCGCCGCCAGTCGCTCGACGATCTCCCACAGCCGCATCCGGCTCTCCGGGTCGAGTCCGGTGGTCGGCTCGTCCAGGAACAGCACGTCGGGCCGCCCGACCAGGCCGATCGCCAGGTCCAGACGGCGCCGCATGCCGCCCGAGTAGGTCCGGGCCGGACGCCGGGCCGCGTGCTCCAGGCCGAACAGGGCGAGGAGTTCCTCGCCGCGCCTGCGCGCCTGCCGTGGGTTCGCCCCCAGCAGCCGGGCCACCAGCAGCAGGTTCGCGTACCCGGTCAGCCGGTCGTCGACGGCGGCGAACTGCCCCGTCAGCCCGATGCGGCGGCGCACCTGATGCCCCTGCCCGGCCACGTCGTGCCCGGCGACCGTGGCGGAGCCCGAGGTGGGCGGCAGCACGGTGGTGAGGATGTCGACCAGGGTCGTCTTGCCGGCGCCGTTGTGGCCCAGCAGGCCCAGTACGGAGCCGGCGCCGACCGTGAGGCTGACGTCGTGCAGGGCCCGTACCCGGCCGAACGTCCGCCCGACCCGGCGGGCCTCGATCATGGGCGCCGTCATGCGGCGGAGTACGGCGTGACGTCCATGCCCGGGTACAGCTCGGCCAGTCCGGCCACGGTCTCCCGGTTCCAGTAGGGCGAGCCGGCCGGCGGGAA
Organism: Streptomyces sp. NPDC050546; assembly: GCF_044457425.1. Taxonomy (NCBI): domain Bacteria; kingdom Bacillati; phylum Actinomycetota; class Actinomycetes; order Kitasatosporales; family Streptomycetaceae; genus Streptomyces; species Streptomyces sp. NPDC050546. The sequence continues at coordinate 18,036 of NZ_JBITGX010000009.1, read as the reverse complement.
GCCGAGCAGTTCCCGCTGCCGCGGTGAGGCCTCGACGACGAACCGGGTCGCGGCCGGGCCGTTCGCCGAGGCCGGGGAGCCCACCCAGGTCTGCTTGTCCAGCCAGACCGAGTCGGCGGCGTGGAAGGTGAGATGGAGGGCGAAGCGGTGGCCGGTCGCGTCCCGCAGCGGGGAGCAGCGGTGCACGGTCGTCCCCGCCAGCAGCAGCACCGAGCCGGCCCGGGCGGGCACCGGCTCCTGGAGTTCGTAGAGCCACGGGTACTCGTCCCGGCTGTAGGCGGAGTATCCCGAGGACAGCAGGGGTACGCCGGCCGTGTGCTTCCGGGGCACCACACAGGTGGGCCCGAGGTCCTCGGTGACGTCCGAGAGGTAGACGAGCGCCACGACGCGCTGGAACACACCGTCCCCGCGGGGCGGTACGAGGGTGTTGCGGCCCCAGGCCTCGTTGTGCAGCCGCTGGTCGTTGGCCGGCGCGATCCGGCTGCCGTACTTGGCCTGGAGGATCGAGTCGCCCAGCCGGACGTCCCGGGTGCCGGTCGCCCGCTCCGCGAACGAGATCAGCTCCGGGTGCAGCGACAGCCGGCTGAGCTCGACCGGCTCGTAGGGGAATCCCGCCGACCTTCTCAGGGCGGCGTACCGCTCCGGCGTACGCAGCCGCTCGGAACTCTCCGGGAAATAGCGCAGGGTCGCCGCACGCGCCTTTTCGAGGTCCTCGCCGTCGAGGAATCTGTCCACCAGGACATAGCCGTCGCGCTGGAATTTTTCCAGGTACTCGTCCGTGATACGCATATCCGCCTCCTGGCCGCTCTATATGGCTCACCGTAACCGCGCCGGCGTGTATTCAGCTGTAGGTGATTTCCCCTGCGGGAAATGCAGCAGGGGAAATCAACTCGGTGATTCGTCGGAATGGTGCCGCCGCTCGCCGTGGGCCAGAGTTATGGCCATGGGACGAGCCCCCAGGGGTTCGGACCGGATGGGTTCACCCACATATATAGGAGGTGCCAGATGGAGAAGATCGAGATCGCGGTCGACGACTTCGAGTTCGTCGGCGAGCTGGACGAGGTCACCATGGGCTGGAGCGGCCCGACCGACGACACGTTCGACGGCGACTGGACTCCGTGAGTGTCCTTGTCCTCCGGGGAGCGGAATTGATTCCCTCCCGGTGACACACCCGGGCGTGGCTTTCCTTCGGGAGGGCCACGCCCGGCTCCTTGACCGGCATTCGCCCGTGCAGGAAAAGAAGCAAGAAAAACAGCAGGAAACGCAGCAGGAAAGCAGTTCTTCGAGCAGGAAAGAGGAGAACGTGTCTCCCGCCCCATCAGCTCTCCGGCCGGCCGCCGGATCTCCCCGCGAGACCCCGCGCGAGCTGCGGCGCCGCCTGGTCCGTTCCGCCCTCGCCGGCGTACGGGTGCCCGCGGAGGTCCCGGTGCGCGGCCGTGAGCTGCCCCGGGCGGTCGCGGACTATCTGCGCGTCGGCCGCGCCTTCCGCACCGGCGGCCTGGCCGCCGCCCTGCCGCTGCTGCCCGCGGTCGATCCGGGCCGGCCGCGGCGCGCCCTGCGGGACGAGGCGACCGCGTTCTGCGCCCGCGCGGCCGCCTGGCAGATCCAGGGGCTCGCCCGCACCGTCGCGGGCGCGCATCTGTGTCTGCACGAGTCCCTCGGCGTCTGCGCGGCCCTGCGCGGCCTGGGCTTCGACGCCGAGGTCGTCATCGGCTACCCCGTCATCGAGCACTCGGACGGCAGCGAGGAGCTGCACGCCTGGCCCGCCCTCGGCGACCTCCCCCTGGTCGGCCGCGGCGGCGAACGCCCTCTCGGCTACGTCGAGTTGCTCCGCTATCCGCAGGAGGCCTGAGATGCTGCTCACCGCTTTCGGCATGGCGGGCCGGGCCCATGTCCCCGGCGGCGCGCTCCTGGACACGGCCACGGCATACGACGCCACCGGCACGGCTTCCCCCAGGGCCGGACGTCCCTCGGTGTCGCAGGGGCCGGTCTACGAGAACGGCGCCGCGCTGGGCGCCGACCGGGTGGAGCGGGCCGGCCGGCTGCAGTTCACCGGCTGGATCGACCTGTCCGGGGTGCCCGAGTTCCTGCTTCTCGACACCGGCCGCGAGCCCGGCGCCGCCCTCACCGCGTTGCAGCGCCTGCTCGATCTGCGGGGTGCCGAGGCGGTGCGCCGGCTGCGCGGCGACTTCGTGCTCGCCCATGTGGCGCCCGACGGCGGGCGGCTGACGCTGTACCGGGCGGTGAACGCCCTCACCCCGCTGTTCTGGACCCAGGACGGCGAGAGCCTGCTGTGGGCCGCCGACCCGGCCCGGCTGCTGGGCGACCGCCCGCCCCGGCTGTCCGACGTCGACACCGACGTCCTGCCCATGCTCATCGCCGAACGCGGCATGCCCGACGACCGCTCCTGGTTCACCGGCGTCCGCAGACTCCCGCCCGGCAGCGCGCTGGTGCTGGAGTCCGGCCGGCGGCCCCGGGTCGAGACCTTCGACGAGTTCCGCCCGCACGAGAACCCGCCCCGCACCATCGACGAGGCCGCCGAAGGGCTGCGCGAGCGCCTGGCCAGGGCCTGCGGCCGGATGCTCGCGCACGAGCCGGACGCGGTCCTCATGCTCAGCGGCGGCATCGACTCGGCCGCCGTCGCCCACGAGATCGGCTCCGGACCCGGCCGGGCCATGGGACTGCACTTCACCCTGGAGGGCTTCCCCGGCTTCGACTCCGACCGGGAGGCGGCGGAGTCGGTGGCCCGCGCCTGCGGGCTGTCCTGGATGCCGTACGACATGTCCAAGCACACCCGGGCCGGCGGCGACTACATCGACATCCCGGCCACCGGCGCGCTGCCGCAGACCCATGTGCCGCTGCGGGGCATCGCCGCGGCCGTGGACCTCGCGGAGGCGGCCGGCGCCCGGTTCGTCCTGTCCGGGCTGCTCGCCGACCAGATCCTCGCCCACGACCTGCAACGCGGCCTGTTCTCCGTGGCCGGCCCGGCGATCCTCGACCCCCGGGTGGCGGGCGAACCGGTCTGGCAGACGCTCGCGGCGGCGGCCAAGACGTCGTTCTCGGGCGGCGCCCCGGCGACGGCCGGGCAGGGCACCGCACGGCCGGGCGGCAAGGCACTGGCCACGGCCCGCTATCTCTACCGTCTGCTCAGCGGCGACCCCACCACCGCGCTGCCGGACCGCGACGCCATCGTGCACCCCGTCGGCTTCACCGAGGACGCCGGTGCCCGCGTCACCCTCGCCCTGCGCGAGGCCGCCGACCGGGCCCGTGACAGCCTCCACTCGACGATGGAACGCGGCGGCTGGTCGCGCCGCGGGCTGCCGCAGGGCATCACCTCGCTGTTCATGCTCGGCCAGTCCCTGAGCACCGCCAACCTCCAGGCGGCCTGGATCAACTACGCCCTGCCCAAACACCGGCTGATCAGCACGCCCTTCGCGGACCGGGACGTCGTGGAGTACGCCCTCGCGCTGCCCGCCCGGCACCGCATCGGCTTCGGACACGGCCTCACCGTCGACAAGTTCGCGCTGCGGCTCGCCTACGCCGACCGCGCGGTGCCCGCCGGGATCGGCCACCGCATGCAGCAGGCCCGCATCGACTCGATCTCCGCGATGTTCGTCAACCAGAACTACGAGGTGTGCCGTTCGCTGCTCACCCCCGACTCGCTGCTGTGCCGCACGGGCGTGCTGAGCCGGACCTTCATCGACGGTCTGACACCCGCCCGGGTGCACCGCAACGGCGAGGAGATCGCCCGACTCTGCGTCATCGAGCGCTGGCTGGAAGGACTGGACGATGCGTGAAGAGACATCCGTCAGGCTCGCCGACCACATCGTCTTCCAGGAACTCCCGTTCTGCGGAGTGCTGCTGGACACCCGGCGGTTCACCGTGCACCGGCTGTCCCGGCGCGCCGGCCACGTCCTGCGGACCGCGCTCGACCCCGGCGCCCCCGGCCCGTACGCTCCGCTGCTCCCCGACGGCGACGAGGAGACGGCGGAGGGGCTCAGACGGCAGCTGCTCGACCGTCTCGAGGCGAGCGGCATGGTGCACCGGGTCCCTGCCGGGAAGGTGCCGGGGGAGCACGGGTGAGCTCCCGTCCGGCGGAACCCGCCGGGGTGCCGCTGCCCCGAGCCCTGACCCGCGCCCTGACCTGGGTCGGCGACCGGCTGCCCGCGTTCCTGCCGCCGCCCGACCCGGCCGCGCCGCGCGACCGGCTCAAGCCGCTGAGTGAACTCGCCCTGGCCCACCACTGGCTGGCAGGCCGGCTCGGTGCGGAAACCAGGGAGCTCCGTGTCTGGCGGGACTTCCTCGTCGAGGCGTGCGGCGCCGGGCTCGCGGCCCGGGCGGCCGCTGCGCGAGAGGCCGACGCCCTCTATCTGCTACAGCCGTATCTGTGGCTCCGGGCCGCCGGGCACGTCGTGGACGAGTGCGAGCAGGTCCTGCGCGACCGGGCGCGAGCCGGGGTGCGGCCCGGCTCACCCGGCGTCCTGCACGCCCTGGAGGCCGCCGGTCTGCTGCGCGCCGGCCAGGACTGGGCCGGGCTGTGCCGTACGGCGGTCCTGGGCCGGGACCGGAGCGACCAGGAGCTGATCCGGGACGCCTACCGCGTCACCCACGCGGTCTTCTACGCCACGGACATGGGCGGCACACCACCGGCCCTGTCCGCCGCCGAGCGGGACCGGCTCGCCGCGCTGCTGCACCGGCTGCGCGGACACGCCGAGCGCGCCGGACGCTGGGACCTGCTGGTCGAGACGCTCATCGCGCTGCGCGGCCTCGGGGCCGCGTACCCGGCCGCCGAGGAGGCGTGGGCGGCGCGGCGCGAGACGCTGGCCGTCCACTGCCACGGCGGCACCCCGCTGGACGAAACCGCCGCGGGCCGGCTGGCCCGGACGCGGCCGCGCCCCGACGACGCCGCGCTCTTCCGTTCCTGCTACCACGCGACCCTGGCCGACCTGCTGCTCCAGTCCCTGTCGGTGCCGGGAACCCGCCAGACGACCGAGACGCAAGGAGACCCCTCGCCATGCCCGAAGCCCCCGCACCGGCAACGGCCGCCCCTGACGCGGACGTCATCGTCGTAGGAGCCGGTCCGGTGGGCCTGATGCTGGCCTGCGAGCTGGCCGTCGCGGGGACCGGCGTGCTCGTCCTGGAGCGGGCGGCGGACTTCGACCGGCGGCTGCGCGCCCCGGGCATCACCGCGCGCAGCATCCAGGCCCTGGACCGGCGCGGTGTCCTGGACCAGCTGATGAAGGCGACGGCGGAGGCCGAACCGGCCTACCGCACCGAGCGCGACCAGGACGGCCGGGCGCCCGAGATGCTCCCGGTCCGCGCCGGGATCCTCGAAGAGGTGCTGTACGACCACCTCTCGGGGCTCGGCGGCAGGGTGCGGCGAGGTCTGGCCGTGACCGGCCTGAGCGAGGCGACGGACGGCCTCGTCGCCGTCACCGCCACCGACGGCCAGGGCACCGGCCACACCTTCCGCGCCGCCCACGTCGTCGGCTGCGACGGCGGGCGCAGCGCCGTCCGCAAGGCGCTCGGCATCGGATTCCCCGGGGGCGGGCCGAGCGTGACGGGATATCAGGCCGTGGTGACCGTCGAGCCGGAGGGCGCCCTGGAGCGGACCTGGCGCCGCACTCCCCGGGGCATCGCGGCCTACGCGCACGGCCCCAGCCGGATCGTCAGCGTCGAGTTCGACACCCCGCCCGTCGACCGCCGCAGCGAGGTGACCCTGGCCGAGGTCGAGGCCAGTCTGCGCCGCACCAGCGGTGTCGAGGTCACCCTGCGCGACCCGGTCTCCCTCGCCCGGTTCACCGGCACCTGCCGGCTGGCCGACCGCTACCGGCAGGGCCGGGTGCTGCTCGCCGGCGACGCCGCCCACGTCCACCCCCCGTTCGGCGGGCAGGGCCTCAACCTCGGCCTCCAGGACGCCGTCAACCTGGGCTGGAAACTCGCCGCCACCGTACGCGGCGACGCCCCCGAGGGCCTGCTCGACAGCTACGAGAGCGAGCGCAGGCCGGTCGCCGCCCGGGTGCTGCGCAACTCGGAGGCGGCCACCAGGCTGCTGCACCCGGGCCCGGACAACACGGCCCCCTACGAACTGTTCTTCAAGGAGCTGATGACCGACCCCGCGGTCAAGCGGCGTCTGCACGACGTGTACGCCATGAAGGACCTGGTCCACCCGATGGGCCCCGAGGGCTCCGGGCCGGCCGGTCTCCTCGGCCGTGCCTGCCCCGATCTGCTCCTGGAACGCCCGCGGCGGGACGGCGGCGGCACGGTCCGCCTGGCCACGCTCCAGCAGGAGGGCCGGGCGGTCCTGATCCACACCGCCGGCCAGGCCGCACTCGCGTCGCAGGCCCGGGCATGGGACGACCGTGTCGCCGTACTGGCCGCCGAGCGGGTCGAGCCGGACATACCCACTCCGCTGCTCGTACGCCCCGACGGCTATGTCGCCTGGACCCCCGAGGCGGCGCCGGAGACCACCCTCCTCAGCGCGCTGCACCGCTGGTTCGGGGAGCCGCGGGCCGGCGCCTGAGCGGCCCGGGCCGCCCGGTCAGCGCTTCTCCACGGCCTCGACCATCCGCAACGCGCGCCTGACGGTCTCCGCCAGGGAAGGTCCCGCCGTCGTGTCGGACCGCAGCGCCCAGTCCTCCACCGCGATGCGCATCGCGGTGTTCAGCACGCCCGCCTCCACCCGCACCGCGAGATCGCCGACCGGCCGGCCAGTACGGTCGGCGATCACCGCGGCGAACGTCGCCTCCGCGTCGTAGTGCGCCTCCAGCCACACCGCGCGCAGCCCCGGCTCCTCACGGCACAGCAGCAGCAGGTCGCCCAGGGTCCGCAGGCGGGTTGTGGTGTCGTCGTCGTACCGGACGCTCAGGATCGCCTCGGCGAGTGAGCCGGGTTCGCCCCGGTCCTCCCGCAGATGCTCCGTCAGCAGCTCGAGGCCCGTGGTGAGCAGGGGGCGTACGCACTCCTCCTTGGAGCGGAAGTACCGCCACAGCGTGCGCGTCGACACCCCCGAAGCGGAGGCGATGTCCTCCGCGGTCACCGCAGCCACGCCCTTGGCGGCGAAGAGCCGGACCGCCTCCTCGGCGATCTCCATACGCGTCTCGGCGCGCCGCCGCTCCGTCAGCGGTGGCCGCCCCGTGGCACCACCTGCTCGTCCGGCCATGCGCCCTCCTCGACTTGCCGTGCTCACCCTATTTTACGTCGTGACATGTCTTACTGGCGTGAGACGACCTACTGGCACGCCACGTCTTTATGTCGCACTGAGACAAAAACCAGTACTGTGCCTGACGCCACACCACGAACAGAGGGAGCCGCATGGGAGCCACCGGTCTGTCAGGCAAGAGCGTCATCGTCACCGGAGCTGCCTCCGGCATCGGCCGCGCCACCGCCCTGCGGTTCGCCGAAGAAGGAGCGAAGGTCGTGGTCGCCGACCTGAACGGGGAGGGCGCCAAGAGCGTCGTCGAAGCCATCGAGTCCGCGGGCGGAACGGCCCTCGCCGTCACGGGCGACCTGAGCGACCCCGCGGTGGCCGACGCGGTCGTCACCGCCGCGACCGGCACCTTCGGCGGCATCGACGTCCTGGTCAACAACGCCGGCGTCATGGACAGCATGTCCGCCACGGCGGACGTCACCGACGCCGAGTGGGAGCGGACGCTGCGGATCAATCTCACCGCGCCGTTCCTGCTGACCCGGGCCGCCCTGCCGCACATGATCGCCGCGGGCGGCGGAGCCATCGTCAACACCGCGTCCGAGGCGTCGCTGCGGGGCAGCGCGGCCGGGACGGCGTACACCGTCTCCAAGCACGGGGTCCTCGGCCTCACCCGCTCCCTCGCGGTGATGTACCGGGACCAGGGCATCCGCGCCAACGCCATAGCCCCGGGCGGCACGGCCACCGACATCACGGCCGATGTCCACATCGACCGGGAGGCCCACGGCCCGTCCGTCGTCGGCAGGCACTTCGTCAACATGGGCCGCATCTGCGAACCGGAGGAGCAGGCCGCCGCCATCGTGTATCTCGCCTCCGACGCGGCGAGCGGTGTCAACGGCGTCATCCTGCCGGTGGACAACGCCTGGGCCGCCGTCTGACCGGCCATCCCCCTCGACTTTCCCGAGTTGAACGAGAGGACACGCATGTCCACCCCCCACACCCCCGTGTCAGACCTGGGCTTCGACCCGGACGCCCTGCGCGAGCGCTACCGCGCCGAGCGCGACCGGCGGATCCGCCCGGACGGCAACCGCCAGTACCGCCGTACCGCGGGCGAGTTCGGCCACTTCGACCAGGACCCGCACGCCGAGCCCGGCTTCACCCGGGAGCCCCTGCACGACCATGTCGAGGTGGCGGTCGTCGGCGGCGGCTTCGGCGGCCTGCTCGCCGCCGCCCGGCTGCGCCAGGCGGGCCTGCGGGACGTCCGGATCATCGAGAAGGGCGCCGACTTCGGCGGCACCTGGTACTGGAACCGGTACCCCGGGATCCACTGCGACATCGAGTCGTACGTGTATCTGCCCCTGCTGGAGGAGCTCGGCTACGTCCCCAGGTGGAAGTACGCGCCGGGCGAGGAGATCCGGGAGCACGCCGAGGCGATCGCACGGCACTTCGACCTCTACCGCGACGCCTGCCTCCGGACCCAGGTGAGCGAACTGCGCTGGGACGACGCCGAGTCCGTGTGGGTCATCGGCACCGACCGCGGCGACCGGATGACCGCCCGGCACGTTGTCGTGGCGACCGGTCTGCTCAGCCAGCCGAAACTGCCCGGGATCGAAGGCATCGAGACCTTCAAGGGGCACATGTTCCACACCAGTCGCTGGGACTACGACTACACCGGCGGTGACGCGAACGGCGGCCTCACGGGACTCGCCGACAAGCGTGTGGCCCTCATCGGCACGGGCGCCACGGCCATCCAGGTCGTCCCGCACCTCGGCCAAGGCGCCCGGCACCTGTACGTGTTCCAGCGCACCCCGTCCTCCGTGGACGTGCGCGGACAGCGCCCCACGGACCCCGAGTGGGCGGGCTCGCTGAAGCCCGGCTGGGCCCGGGAGCGCAGGGACAACTTCCTCGCGGTCGTCACGGGCGGCCGGGCCGAGCAGGACCTGGTCGCCGACGGCTGGACCAGCAGTGCCCGCCTCCAGCAGAAGCTCATCCCGACCAACAACTACGACGCCCTCACCCCCGAGGAGCGCGAACGCCTGGAGGAGATCGCCGACTTCCAGAAGATGAACGAGCTGCGGGCCCGGGTGGCGGAGATCGTCGAGGACCCGGAGACGGCCGAGAAGCTCAAGCCCTGGTACCGCTACATGTGCAAGCGGCCCACCTTCAGCGACCTGTACCTGGAGACCTTCAACCGGCCGAACGTCACCCTCGTCGACACGGCCGACCACGGAGGCGTCGAGCGCGTCACCGAGCACGCCGTCGTGGTCGGCGGGGTGGAGTACGAGGTGGACTGCGTCGTCTTCGGCACCGGCTTCGAGGTCGGCGTCTCCGGGCTGCTGTCCGGGCAGCTCCCCGCGTACGGCAGGGACGGCACCGCCCTGCTGGACTCCTGGCGCAAGACCGGCCCGAGGACCCTGCACGGCTTCTACAGCCGGGGTTTCCCCAACCTGTTCATGCTCGGCTCCGTGCAGAGCGCCAGCTCGGTGAACTACGTGCATGTCCTGGACGAACAGGCCACCCATGTCGCCGAGGTGATCGCGGAGGCGGTCAGGCGCCAGGTCCCGTGCGTCGAGCCGACGGCCGGGGCGGAGGCCGCCTGGGGCGACACGATCCGCCAGAAGTCGGCGGACCTGTACACGTTCCAGTCCGAGTGCACCCCCGGCTACTACAACGCAGAGGGCATGCCCCGCCCCCGCAGCGAGTCCTACGGCGACGGCCCGGTCGCGTTCTACGAGCTGATCAGACGCTGGCGCGCGGAGGGCGGCATGGACGAGGTGCTGGGATCATGACGAGCAGGTACACCGGGGGTGAGGTGCGCAGCACCCACAGGCAGGCCCGGCGCCTGAACTCCCCCAACCCCCTTTGGGGTTCCAACGGCGTGGCCTTCGGCCCGGACGGGCGGCTGTACGTCGCCCAGTTCCTCGCCGGGAAGATCAGCGCCGTGGACCCGGCCACCGGGGACGTCGAGGTGGTCGTCCCGATGGACAGCCCCGTCGAGTCGCCCGACGACCTGGCCTTCGGGGCGGACGGCTCGATGTACATCGCCGACCTGGTCCCCGGCCGGGTGTGGCGCCGCGGCCCGCAGGGCGAGTACTCCCTGGTCTCCGAGGAGGTGAAGGTCCCCAACGGCATCACCTGTGTCGGCGACCGGCTCTTCGTCAACGAGATGAAGATGGACGGGCGGCTGCTGGAGCTCTTCCCCGAGGGCGGCGACCCGGTCGTCCTCACCGACGGGCTGGCCTTCGGCAACGCGATGCAGCTGGGACCGGACGGCTGCCTCTACTACCCGCACATGATCAGCAGGCAGGTCTGGCGCATCCCGCCCGACGGCGGGCTGCCCGAGGTGGTCGCCGAGGACGTGCACGACCCGGTCGCGGTCCGCTTCGACCTGGGCGGCGTCCTCCACGTCCTGTCACGCGGCCCCGAGGGCATCGTCACCCGCGTCGACCTGCACGGCACGGGTGCGCGCACGCTGGTCACCAGCGGGGTCACGGGCCTGGACAACGCCGCGTTCGACGCGGAGAACCGTATGTTCGTCTCCAGCTTCGCCAGCGGCGGCATCACCGAACTGCGTCCCGACGGCCGCACCCGCGCGATCGTGCCCCGAGGCCTGGACGGCCCCTACGGCGTGACGATCGACCTCGGCGGCACGGTGTACGCGGCCGACCACTACCGGCTGGCCCGCCCGGAACAACCCGACGAGGGCGGGTCGGGCGACGTCGTGACGGAGATCCTCCAGCCCTTCTTCCACGGCATCACCGCCGACGGCGGACTCCTGCACACCACCTCACAGTTCGGCACCGTCCAGACCTACGACCCCGCCACCGGGACGACCCGGCTGAGGGCGAACGGCCTGAACCAGCCCCTGGGCATCGCGACCCGGGCCGACGGCGCCCTGGTCGTCGCCGAGACGGGCGCCGGCCGGGTCGTCGCCATCGACGGGACCGACACGGTGACCGTCCTCGCCGAGGGCCTCGACCACCCCGTGGACGTGGCCTTCGACGCCGAGCAGCGCTGTTACGTCAGCGACGACCGGCGCGGGGCGATCCTGCGCATCGACGCCGGCGGGACGGTGCCGGTCGCGGAGGGCCTCGGCGCCCCGCAGGGCCTCGCCGCCCACGGCGACGAACTCTTCACCGTGGACACCGAGCACCGCCGGCTGTGGGCGGTCTCCCCGGCGACGGGCGCCACCCGTGTGGAGGCCGAGTCCCTTGCGGTCGGCGTCCCCCCGGGCACCGGCCCCCGCCCGGCTCCCGCGCTCTTCACCCACCAGGTCCCCGGCCTGGCCCAACGGTTCGCGGGCCTCACCGCGGCCCCGGACGGCTCCCTGCTGCTCTCCGCGAACGGGGAGGGCACGGTGGTGCGGCTGTCGCCGGCCGGGGGGCAGGCGTAGGGGAGTGGTTCAGCGGCGGCGGCCCCGGGAGGGCCTGGAGCGCCGGTTGCGCGGGGCGGCACCCGTGCGGGCCGGGCGGTTCTCGGCGGGCGGCGGGGCGAGGACGACGGGCACGCCCGAGGGCGCCTGGGCGCCGGTGATGCGGTTCAGCTCCGCCTCGCCCGAGCGGACCCGGGTGATCCGCGGTGTGATGCCGGCGTCGGCCATCAGCCGGGCCGTCTCGCGCCGCTGGTGCGGCAGGACCAGCGTGACGACGGTGCCGGACTCGCCGGCCCGGGCGGTACGGCCGCCCCGGTGCAGATAGTCCTTGTGGTCGCCGGGCGGGTCCACGTTGACGACGAGGTCGAGGTTGTCGACGTGGATGCCGCGGGCGGCGACGTTGGTGGCCACCAGGACCGTGACCTCGCCGTCCTTGAACCGCGCCAGGGTCCGGGTCCGCTGGGACTGGGACTTCCCGCCGTGCAGGGCCGAGGCGCGCACCCCGACGGCCAGCAGCTTCTTGGCCAGCCGGTCGGCGGCGTGCTTGGTGTCCAGGAACATGATCACGCGTCCGTCGCGGGCGGCGATCTCCGTCGTGGTGGCGTGCTTGTCGTCGTCCTCCACGTGCAGCAGGTGATGCTCCATCGTGGTGACCGCGCCCGCGGACGGGTCGACCGAGTGGACCACCGGGTCGTGGAGGTACGTACGCACAAGACGGTCGACGTTGCGGTCCAGCGTGGCCGAGAACAGCAGCCGCTGGCCGCCGGGCTGCACCTGGTCGAGCAGGGCCGTCACCTGCGGCATGAAGCCCATGTCGGTCATCTGGTCGGCCTCGTCCAGGACGGTGACCGAGACCCGGTCCAGCCGGCAGTCGCCGCGGTCTATGAGGTCCTTGAGCCGGCCGGGCGTCGCGACGACGACCTCGGCACCGGCGCGCAGCGCGCTCGCCTGGCGGCCGATCGACATCCCGCCGACCACCGTCGCGAGCCGCAGGCGCAGCGCGCGGGCGTAGGGGGTGAGCGCGTCGGTGACCTGCTGGGCCAGTTCCCTGGTGGGCGTGAGGACGAGCGCCACCGGCTGCTTGGGCTCGGCCCGCTGCCCGTCGATACGGGCCAGCACGGCGAGGCCGAAGGCGAGGGTCTTGCCCGACCCCGTGCGCCCGCGGCCCAGGACGTCCCGGCCGGCCAGCGAGTTCGGCAGCGTCGCCGCCTGGATCGGGAACGGCTCCACCACGCCCTCGCTCTTCAGCGCGGTCAGCAGCCGATCGGGCAGGTCGAGGTCGGCGAACGCCTCGACGGCGGGCAGTGCCGGGGTGATGGTGGCGGGCGGTGCGAACTCGCCGCCGGGCGCCGTGCGACGCCGGGGGGTGCCGCGTCCCGCGCCTCCGGTACGGGAGGAGTTGTTCCGGCCGCCCCCTGCCCTGCGGGAGTGGGACGAGCCGTTGTTCTTGCGAGCGGTGCGATCCAAGGGGATCCTTCCTCGATGCGGCACGTATCGGGGAATTCCGGGAGGTCAGACAGCCTCTGGGGGCCGCACCAGGATTCGCAAGAATGAGCCGGGTAGGGAATGAAACGTGCGGGGGCCCGCACCACATGGGTGCGGGCCCCGATCACGTCGGACGCGTCAGCGTCAGGCGGGAACGATGTTCTCGGCCTGCGGGCCCTTCTGGCCCTGCGTGACGTCGAAGGTGACCTTCTGGCCTTCCTGGAGCTCACGGAAGCCAGAGGTGGCGATGTTCGAGTAGTGGGCGAAGACGTCCGGGCCGCCACCCTCCTGCTCGATGAAGCCGAAGCCCTTTTCCGAGTTGAACCACTTCACGGTGCCGGTAGCCATAAGAATCTCCCTAGTGAGGGGCAGTACCCGAGATCCGCACTTTACGGATTCGGGGTCGCCGAAATGATCACCCTCGGAGAGATCCGAGAACCCTCGGAAACTAAAAAGAGTGCTCGTCGACGAAGGTCGATAGAGCACTCGAAGTCTCTGGGAACCAAAACTGCAACGCCAGCCAAGGTAGCACAGGTCGACTCGGGAGGCCCGGGAATCTCGTACCCGAGGCGGACCCGTCGGCCCGGTCGTACTGCGTTCTCAGTAGTCCGGATTGTCGGCAGCCGCACGACGACGCGGGGGCCTTGTCACGGACACGCTTGGCGGACGATCGACACCGGATGTGGAGACCTGCTGCCGTGGCAACTTTCCTGTATCGAGTGGGCCGTCTGGCCTTCCGGCGACGCTGGTACGTCGCCCTGGTCTGGGCGGCCGTCCTGGCCGCCGTCGGGCTCGGCGCACTCAAGGCGCCGGGGGCCGTCGACGAGGAGTTCTCGATGCCCGGCATCGAGTCCCAGAAGGCGTTCGACCTCATGGAACAGCGCTTCCCGGGCGCCACGGCCGACGGGGCGACCGCCAGGGTCGTCTTCATCGCGCCGGGCGGCGAGAAGGTGACCGCCGCCGAGAACAAGGAGGCCATCGAGAAGGCCGTCTCCGGCCTGGGCGACGGCACGCAGGTCGCGGGCGCCGTCGACCCGTTCCAGGCGAAGACGATCAGCAAGGACGGCTCGACCGCCTTCGCGACCGTCACCTACAAGGTCGCGGCCAACGACCTCACCGACGCCAGCCGGACCCAGCTGGAGCACACCATCGAGTCGGCCCGGGACGCCGGGCTGACGGTCGAGGCGGGCGGCACCGCGCTGGCCGAGGAAGGCGGGCCGGGCGGCATGGCCGAGGTGATCGGCGTCGCGATCGCCGCCGTCGTCCTCCTCGTCACCTTCGGCTCCCTGGCCGCCGCCGGGCTGCCCCTGCTGACCGCCGTCATCGGCGTCGGCGTCAGCATGGCCACGATCCTCGCCCTGTCCAGCGCCCTCGGCCTGTCCACCACCACCGGCACCCTGGCGATGATGCTGGGCCTCGCCGTGGGCATCGACTACGCCCTGTTCGTGGTGTCCCGCTACCGGGAGGAGCGCGCCAAGGGCAGTACGCCGCAGGAGGCGGTCGGCATGGCCGTGGGCACGGCGGGGTCGGCGGTGGTGTTCGCGGGGCTCACCGTCGTGATCGCGCTGGCCGGGCTCGCCGTGGTCGGTATCCCGATGCTCACCAAGATGGGCCTGGCCGCCGCGGGCGCGGTCGTCGTGGCCGTACTGATCGCACTGACGCTCGTCCCGGCGTTCCTCGGCTTCTGGCCGAACGCGGTGCTCCCGCGCAAGGCCCGCAAGAGCGGCCGGATCGAGGAGGACACCCAGACCAACGGCGGAACCCGCTGGGCCCGGTTCGTGCTGCGCCGTCCCATACCCGTCCTGCTGCTCGGCGTCGTCGGCCTCGGCGCCCTCGCCCTGCCCGCGGCCGACCTCCAGCTGGGCATGCCCGGCGACGAGGCCAAGCCCACCTCCACCACCGAGCGCCGCGCCTACGACGCGCTCGCCGAGGGCTTCGGGCCGGGCTTCAACGGGCCGCTGACCATCGTCGTGGACGGCAAGGGCGCCGCCGACCCCAAGGGGGCCGCGGACTCGATCGCCAAGGAGATCGGCGGCACGAAGGGCGTCGTCTCGGTCTCCCCGGCGCGCTTCAACGACGCCGGCGACACCGCCGTCTTCTCCGTCGTGCCCTCCACGGCGCCGACCGACGAGAAGACCAAGAACCTGGTGACGACCATCCGGGACGAGCGGCCCGGCATCGTGTCCGGCACCGGCGCGAGCTACGAGGTGACCGGCACGACCGCGCTGAACATCGACATCTCCGAGAAGGTGCAGGCCGCGCTGATCCCGTATCTGATCGTGGTGGTCGGTCTGGCGATCGTGCTGCTGCTGGTGGTGTTCCGTTCGCTGCTCGTCCCGCTCAAGGCGGCCCTCGGCTTCCTGCTGTCGGTGCTGGCCTCGCTCGGCGCGGTCGTCGTGGTCTTCCAGCAGGGCCACGGCGCGGAGCTCCTCGGTGTGGAGCAGACCGGCCCGATCATGAGCCTGATGCCGATCTTCCTGGTGGGCATCGTCTTCGGCCTCGCGATGGACTACGAGGTGTTCCTGGTCTCCCGGATGCGGGAGGCCTACGTCCACGGCGAGTCGCCCGCCCAGGCGGTCACGTCCGGCTTCCGGCACAGCGCCCGCGTGGTCGCGGCGGCGGCCCTGATCATGATCGCGGTGTTCGCCGGGTTCATCGGCGAGAGCGACTCCATGATCAAGATGATCGGCTTCGGGCTCGCCTCCGCCGTCCTCTTCGACGCCTTCGTCGTACGGATGGCGATCGTGCCCGCCGTGCTCGCCCTGCTCGGCGACAAGGCGTGGTGGCTGCCGAAGTGGCTGGACCGGGTGCTGCCCCGGGTGGACGTGGAGGGCGAGGCGCTCAGCCGCGGGACCGGGACGGAACCGGCCCCGGACGCCGCGCCGGATCTGGAACCGGCCCGCACCTGACGCACCGCTGACCAGGGCCGCCCGTGGCGAAGGACACGGGCGGCCCCTCGGGCGTTTCCGCCCGAAGTCGACCACGATGGTCCCGACCCCACCGACCGGAGAGCCCGATGAGCATCCCCCCGGAACGACGCTATGCGGATCGCCTGGAGGAATTCGCCGAGCAGCACCCCTTCCTCGTCGATCTGGCGATGGTCCTGGGGCTGATGGGCTGCGCGGCCCTCGGCAGCTCGCTCACACTGCCCAGCGCGGACCCACCCGACCAGGACAAGACCGGCAGCGTCCTGATGCTCGCGGCCTGCCTCCCCCTGCTCAAGCACCGCACCCACCCGCGTACCGCTGTCACCGTCACCTCGGCCTGCACCGTGACGGCGGTGGCCATGGGCTATCTGCTCACCCCCCTGCTGCTGGCGCCGATCATGGCGGCGCTCTACTGGCTGGCCTCGCTCACCGACCGCAGAACCACCCGCGTCTACGGCCTCACCATCCTGGCGGCGGTGACGGTCGCGGCCGTGCTCTCCGACTCCATGAACCACATCTCGCTGCTGCTGAGAACGATCGGCCCGTTCTTCTGGCTGCTGCTGCCCCTCGCCGCCGGGAACATGACGCGGCTGCGGCGCGCCTACCTCCAGGCCGTGCAGGCCCGGGCCGAGCACGCCGAGCGGACCCGGGAGGAGGAGGCCCGGCTGCGGGTCACCGAGGAGCGGATGCGGATCGCCCGGGAGCTGCACGACGTCGTCGCCCACCACATGGCCCTGGCCAACGCCCAGGCCGGCACGGCGGCGCATCTCGCCCTCACCAACCCCGAGCAGACCCAGAGGATCCTCACCGACCTGACCGGCACCACGTCCTCCGCGCTGCGGGAGCTGAAGGCCACGCTGGGCCTGCTGCGTCACAACGACGACACCCTCGGCTCTCCCGGGCTGGAACCGTCCCCGGGCCTGGCCCGGCTGCCCGAGCTGGTCGCGGCGTGCGAGTCGGCGGGCCTGGAGGTCACCGTCGCGACGGAGGGGGAGCCGAAGCCGCTCTCACCGGGCGTGGATCTGACGGCCTTCCGGATCGTGCAGGAGGCCCTCACCAACGTCACCAAGCACGCCACCGCCGATGCCGCCCACGTCCGCCTCGAGTACACCCACTCCCGCCTGCTGATCACGGTCCTCAACGAGGGCCCCAGCAAACCGGAGCCCGCACAGGGACGCGGCTTCGGCGTCATGGGCATGCGCGAACGCGCCCACTCCATCGGCGGCGAGCTGTGCGCGGGCCCCCGCCCCCAGGGCGGTTTCGAGGTCACCACCGCGCTGCCGCTGCAGCCCTCCACCGATCTCGCGGAAGGAACCACGCCATGACCATCAGGGTGCTGCTGGCCGACGACCAGGCCCTGCTGCGGGCCACGTTCCGGATCCTCATCGACTCCTGCGCGGACATGGAGGTGGTCGCCGAGGCCTCCGACGGCGCGGAGGCGGTGGAGCTGACCCGCGCCCACCGCCCCGACATCGTCCTCATGGACATCCGCATGCCCGGCACCGACGGCCTCACCGCCACCGCGACCCTGTGCGCCGACCCGGAGCTGTCCGCCACCCGTGTCCTCATCCTGACCACCTTCGAGACCGAGGACTACGTCGCCGAGGCCCTGCGCGCCGGTGCCAGCGGCTTCCTCGGCAAGGACGTCACCGCCGACACCCTGCTGACCGGTCTGCGCACGGTGGCCTCCGGCGAGTCCCTCCTCTCCCCGTCCGCGACCCGCTCCCTCATCACCCGCTTCCTGCTGGCCCCCGCCCCCGGCACCCATCTCGCCCCGCCGGAACGCCTCGCCGACCTCACGGTCCGCGAACGCGAGGTGATGGCCCTGGCCGCGGAGGGCCGGTCCAACACCGAGATCGCCGAGGACCTGACCCTCAGCCCGCTGACCGTGCGCACCCACATCCACCGGGCCATGACCAAGCTGAACGCCCGCGACCGCGCCCAACTGGTGGTCATCGCCTACCAGACGGGCCTGGTACGGGCGACTCCGCCCGCCGGGTGAGGGGGGGGCTAGGTGTATTGATCACGAGCGTTGTTAACGCTGGCCGGGCTTGATCATGGCGAAGACCTCCGGTGTGGTGGAGCTGTCTAGGACTGCACCGCAC
>NZ_JBITGX010000008.1:282325-470679 GCF_044457425.1 Streptomyces sp. NPDC050546 | reverse complement strand
GTCCCACCCCTGGCCAGGGCGGGGGCGCGCGTCCGTGGCCCCACCTCCATCGTCCGGTGCTACCCTTGGGGGGGTGGGGGGGGGCCGGGGGGGGGGGGGGGGCGGGCCGGGGGGCCCCCCCCCCCTCCCCGTTCACGCCGCCTCGGCCTCCAGCTCGAACCAGACGGCCTTGCCCACTCCGTGCGGTCGGACGCCCCAGGCGTCCGCGAGGGACTGCACAAGGAACAGGCCCCTGCCGTTCGTACCGTCGTCGGCGATCGGTACGCGCAGCCGGGGTCTGCGGGCCACGAAGTCCCTTACCTCCACCCGCAGTCCACGCGGTCCGACCGTGGCCGTCAGGAGCGCGTCGCGATCGGTGTGGACGATCGCGTTGGTGACGAGTTCGCTGGTGAGCAGTTCCGCCACGTCGGATCGTCCGGTCCTCCCCCACTGCCCGAGCAGCTCCCGCAGGGCCCTGCGGGCTTCCGGCACGGCCCGCAGGTCCGCCCGCCCGAGTCTGCGCCTCAGCTGAGGCTCGGGCACCTGCTCCGTGTCGTCGTCGGTCTTGTCCTCCACCGTCTTCGCCGAGAAGGCCCCTATCGTTATGGGACCGCCTCCCCGTGCCTGCCTCTCCATGACCCCCGCCCGCGCGCCGATGTCGGTTCCCCTCCTGCTCGAACACGTTCACGGGGATCCATGCCCCATCGGGCACGCGGCAGTCATGTCGAGTCGTCAACGACCGAGTGTTCGGCCAATCGGACGGGAGCGGCGGGCCGGGCTGCGGGCCGCTGAGCGGTACGGCGGTGGCGGGGAGGGGGACAAGAGGGTAGCCGGTGCATGTCCTCGGGCGGATCGTGACCGCAGGAGATCGGACGATGTGCCGAGGGCCGGCTGCCGATCCTTGCGTACGCGACGAAGGAGCGGGGCAGCCGGCCCCCGTGCGCGGCGGTCCGGTGAAGTTGGCCGAAGTACGACGGTCCTTCCCGGACCTCTGACCGGAACAGGGCCGTCCTCCCCCACCCCCGTGGCGGGAGGACGGCCCTGGTTCACTCCGGTGGTCGCGCGGTCAGTACAGCTTGTTGACGGCGGTGGTCGTCGTCTTCTTGAAGGCCGCTACGGGAGCGTCGTCGAAGTCGCCCAGCTGGCCCCACGACACGACGGTGACGGTCCTGCCGTCCCGTCCGACGGACAGCAGCGAGATGTCCGTGGCGCCCCAGGAGGTCTCGGTGTGCAGGCCGCGGACGCGGGCGCCCTCCTCGACCGGCAGAGTGCCGTAGTCCCGGCCCTCGGCCTCGACGTCGGGGTCGTTCTGCTCGATGCGGTCGGCACAGGTGCGGATCAGGTCGTCGTAGTGCTTCGCCAGGGCCTTGGCCAGGGCGGCTGTGTCCGCCACGACGGTCAACTGCACGGCGCTGGTGTCCAGGTCGGTGCGGAACTCCCGGTGCCGGTAGTCGTAGGAGGGCACACCCTCCGTGCTCACGCAGTAGCCGAGTCCCTCCGGGAACCCTTCGGTGACCGGCCCGGCCGTCCAGGACGACGTCGGGTGCGGCGGCAGCTGGGACGCCGACAGGAACTTGGGTGCGGCGGCCTTCGGCGCGGCGCCGGCGGCCGGTGCGGTGAGAACCGAACCGGCCGCGAGGGCGGCGACGGTGAATGCGGTGAGAGCGCTCGTTCGGATGCGCATGGACATGGGTGTTCCCCCGTGGATGAGTGCGTGGGCGTGGATGCCGCGGCGAGGCCGGCTGATCGGCCCGGGCCTGGTCGGTGCGACACCAAGAGCATCAGTGGTCACGGCCGGCGGGCGCAACAGCCCGTGGCCGATCGGCCACGGTGGAACCATCCCAGGCCATCTGACGTGCAGGTACAGGGGTGCCTGGGATGCCGTCCCGGGCCGGTTCGGACCTTACGAGGGCGGGGGCGACGTGTCGGCACAGGACGACGTGGACGACGTCGGGGAGTTCGCGGCGCTGCTGAGGGCGCTGAAGGAGCGCACGGACCGCAGCTACGGTTCGCTGGCCCGCCGTCTGGCCATGAACACCTCGACCCTGCACCGCTATTGCGCGGGCGAGGCGGTCCCCCTCGACTTCGCGCCCGTGGAGCGTTTCGCGGCGCTCTGCGGAGCGAGCCCGGAGGAACGTCTGGAGCTCCACCGCCGCTGGCTCCTGGCGGTGGAGGCACGCCGGCGGCCCCGTACGGCGAGTGCGGTGGAGGAGACGGCACCTCCCGTGGAGGAGAAGGGCGACTCGGATCCGTCCCCGCTCCCCGGGCGCCCCTGGTACCGCCGCAGACGTGTCGCGGTCGGGCTGGCCGCCGCCTGCGCGTTGCTCGCGACGCTCGGGAGTCTGTCCGCTCTCCCGGACGGACGGCGCCCCGCCACCGACCGTGCCCGTACGGCCGGACCGGCCCCGTCCGGCACGACGGAGGCGAAGGCACCGGACCGGAGCGGCACCTCGCCCACCCCGAGCGACTCCCCCACCACCACACCGCCTTCGGCATCCGCCACCCCGAAGAAGAAGTCCTCCCCCGCCCCCTCCGCCCGGACCACCACCCCGGCGCCGCCCAGCGGGAGGAAACCCTCCGTGCCCCTCACCTGGTCCGCCGACTCCCAGGCCTGGAACCTCGGCTGCGGTCACGACTACGTCATCGCGAAGCCGCCCCGGCAGGTGCCCCCGCCCCCGGCCCCGCAGGACGCCGGGACCTGGGCGGCGACACAGGGCGCGGTGCACGGGGGCGAGACGATCGTGGAGCTGTCGGTGCAGGGGCGGACCGACACGGCCGTCGTGCTGAACGCGCTGCGGGTGCGTGTGGTGGGGCGTACGGCCCCCGCCCCGGGCAACGCCTACGCGATGGACCAGGGCTGCGGCGGTGCGGTCACCCCGCGCTACTTCGACGTGAACCTGGACAAGGACCGGCCCATCGCCCGCGCGGTCGCCGGGAGCGACACCGGCGTGCCGATCCCGGCGGTACGCATGCCGTACCGCGTCTCGGCCGAGGACCCCGAGGTGCTGCTGGTCACCGCCCGGACCGTGACGTGCGACTGCCGCTGGTACCTGGAGCTGGACTGGTCCTCCCAGGGCCGCAAGGGCACGGTCCGTATCGACGACGCCGGCCGCCCGTTCCGCACCAGCGGCATCAAGGGCCTGCCCCGGTTCATGTACGACACCTCGGCACGCCAGTGGGGCCCCTACAGCTGACCTCCCTGCCCCCGCTCAAGGCCGAGGCACGTTGCGCAGGTTGGACCGGGCCATCTGGAGCATCCGGCCCACCCCGCCGTCCAGCACCATCTTCGAGGCGGACAGCGCGAAGCCGGTGACCATCTCGGCCTTGATCTTCGGCGGGATGGACAGCGCGTTGGGGTCGGTGACGACATCGACGAGGGCCGGGCCCTTGTGCTTGAAGGCGTCCTTGAGTGCGCCGGCGAGTTCCTTGGGCTTCTCGACCCGTACGCCGTAAGCGCCGCAGGCCCGGGCGACGGCGGCGAAGTCGGGGTTCTTGTTGGCGGTGCCGTAGGACGGCAGCCCGGCGACCAGCATCTCCAACTCGACCATGCCGAGGGAGGAGTTGTTGAAGAGGACGACCTTGACCGGGAGGTCGTACTGCACCAGCGTCAGGAAGTCGCCCATCAGCATGGAGAACCCGCCGTCGCCGGACATCGACACGACCTGCCGCTTGCGGTCGGTGAACTGCGCGCCGATCGCCATGGGCAGCGCGTTGGCCATCGAGCCGTGGGAGAAGGAACCGATGACGCGGCGGCGGCCGTTGGGCGAGATGTAGCGGGCGGCCCAGACGTTGCACATACCGGTGTCGACGGTGAACACGGCGTCGTCGGAGGCGACTTCGTCGAGGACGGACGCCACGTACTCGGGGTGGATCGGCGTGTGCTTCTCGACCTTGCGGGTGTACGCCTTCACCACCCCTTCCAGCGCGTCGGCGTGCTTCTTCAGCATGCGGTCGAGGAAGCGGCGGTTCTTCTTCTCCTTCACCCGCGGGATCAGACAGCGCAGCGTCTCGCGTACGTCGCCCCATACCGCGAGGTCCAGTTTCGAGCGGCGGCCGAGGTGTTCGGGCCGGACGTCGACCTGGGCGATCTGCACGTCGTCGGGGAGGAAGGCGTTGTAGGGGAAGTCGGTGCCGAGCAGGATCAGCAGGTCGCACTCGTGAGTGGCCTCGTAGGCGGCGCCGTAGCCGAGGAGCCCGCTCATGCCGACGTCGTACGGGTTGTCGTACTGGATCCACTCCTTGCCACGCAGCGCGTGCCCCACCGGGGACTTGACCTTCCCGGCGAACTCCATGACCTCGGCGTGCGCGCCGGCGGTGCCGCTGCCGCAGAAGAGGGTGACCTTGCCGGCCTCGTCGATCATCTTCACGAGCCGGTCGAGCTCCTCGTCACCCGGGCGGACCGTCGGCCGGGAGGTGACGAGGGCGGTCTCGGCGGCCTTCTCCGGGGCGGGCTCGTCGGCGATGTCGCCGGGCAGGGAGACCACGCTGACGCCGCTGCGGCCGACGGCGTTCTGGATGGCGGTCTGGAGCAGCCGGGGCATCTGCTTGGGGCTGGAGATCAGCTCGCTGTAGTGGCTGCAGTCCTGGAACAGCCGGTCGGGGTGGGTCTCCTGGAAGAAGTTGAGGCCGATCTCGCTGGAGGGGATGTGGGAGGCGAGGGCGAGGACGGGCGCCATGGAGCGGTGGGCGTCGTACAGGCCGTTGATGAGATGGAGGTTGCCCGGGCCGCAGGAGCCGGCGCAGGCGGCGAGCCCGCCGGTGATCTGGGCCTCGGCGCTCGCGGCGAAGGCGGCGGTCTCCTCGTGCCGGACATGGATCCAGTCGATGGCGGAGTTGCGCCGGACCGCGTCGACGACCGGGTTCAGGCTGTCGCCGACGACTCCGTAGAGGCGTTTGACTCCGGCGCGGGTCAGGATGTCGACGAACTGTTCCGCGACGTTCTGTTTGGCCATGGCTCTCGTGTGCCCCTTCGGTCTCCAGGGATCCCTCCGGATTCCATCAAGTCACAGGGCGCCCGTTCACGCCTCCCACACGGCGGCGGCCGTACGGTCGTCCGCGTAGCCCTTGACGCGCACCTGGGAGTCCGCGAGGAACGCGGCGAGGCCGGGCGGGTCGGGGCGGGACCACCGCTCGGCGAGGTAGTCGCCCAGTTCCGGTTCGCCGCGCAGCGGTTCGGCGAGGCCGCCGCTGCACAGCAGGAGCGTGTCACCCGGGCGGGCGACGGAGGTACGGAAGCGGAAGGGTTCGCGGGGTGGCTCGGGGGCCGGTTCGTAAGGGCTGGGCGGGGTCGGGATGCCCAGGTCCATGGTGAACCGGTCGCCCTCGGGCGTCTCGGAGGGCGGCGACCCGAACCCCAGCACCGGCTCACCCTTGATCTCGGCGACCTGCGGTTCGATGTCCTGCCACTCCCCGTCCCGCAGCCGGAACAGCCCGCCGGGCCCGACGCCGAAGAAGACACGCGTACGGCACTCCGGATCGGCCGACAGCAGGAGGCAGCGCAGGCCGGCGGCGTACTCCTCCGGGTCGACGCCCTGTTCGGAGGCGCTGGCGCGGAGCTTGCCGAGACTGCGGTCGGTGAGGCGGTGCAGTCCGGACTTGAGGTCGCCCCGCCTGCCGTCCCTGATGTCCGCCACGAGCCGGGCGTGACTGCGCCCGACGGCCCGCCCGATCCAGTGACAGGCCTCGGCGGCGGCGCGGTGCGCCCCCGGCGCGGCCCGGGCCCCGGTCGCCATCGCCACCAGCAGCAGGGCGTGCTCGCCCGTGCCGAAACGCGCGGTGAGCAACGAGTCGCGCCGCGGCTCCCCCCGGTACCGCGCGGAGTCCCCCCGCACGGACACGGCCCGCAACGTGCAGGCCCCGTACCGGGCCCCGTCGAGCACGGTGTCCGCGACGAGGTCGTCGAGATCATCGGGGTCGGCCGCCGGCAGCGCGATGGGTTCGGCGTCGTAGGTGGGCGGCCGGGACCCCACGTACCCACGGGGCCGGGGGGAGGGCGCGGGCCGCTCGATCCGGGGGGTGGGCTGGTCGGCGGGAGTGTGCGGCGGTGGCGGTGGACCGGCCGGGCGAGGCGGGGCGATCGCCGGGTCGGCGGGGCGAGGCGGGGCGATCGCCGGGTCGGCGGGGCGGGGTGTCGCGGACGGTGCATCGGCCGAGCGGGGTGGCGCCGGCGGACGTTCGGCGGGGCGGAACTCCGGGCTGGGCCAGGAGGGTGGGGTGGTGGGCAGGGGTGGAGGGGGCGGTGGTGGGAGCTGGGATGTCCGCGAGATGGGGGGCGTCGTCGCGGGGGGCTCTGTCGGGGCCTCCGCAGGGCCCCGGGGGCCGGTCGGTGAGGTCGTGCCGCCCGTGGGTGGCCGATCGGGTGCCCGCCCGGCCCGTTCCGGCGGCTTCGTGGCGGTCGGGAAGGTCAGCGGGCCCTCGGGCCGGGAAGCCGGTGGCTCCCAGGGCGCGCGCGGCGGGTCCGTGGCCTGGTCGGCGGCTGCCCGGGGTGCCGGAACCGCCGGCTCGGAGGCGGGCCTCTCGTCCGCCGGGTTCCCTACCGCCCCCGCCGCCGAGGCGAAGCGGTCGTCCAGGGAATCCGGGGCGGGTGTGGGGCCCGTGTCGTCGGTGGAGTCGTCGTACAAGTGCCTCCACCAGTCGTCGTCATGACCGGTGGGCCTTCCCCCCTGCTGGCTCATGTCCCTGATTGTCCACCGCCCGGCCGGGATGAAAACGGGGCTTCCGGAAAAACCGGTCCGTCCCGGCACCGTGAAACGACGGCTCGAGTGATCCCTAGAACGACCATGCGATAAGGGCAGTCGGCGGGCCCCGGGCGGCTGACCTGCGGGTCCTGACCCCGGCCACGCTTCTGACCTGCGTCTTCTCACGGATTCCGGCAGGCTGGTCAGATGGGAGTGTGGGACCTCCTGCTGGTCGGGCTGGTCATCCTGCTCGGTCTGTGCGGAGTGCTGCTGCCCGCGGTGCCCGGGTCGTTGCTGGTGTGGGCCGCGGTCATGTGGTGGGCGCTGAAGGATCCCCAGCCGGTCGCGTGGTGGACCCTGGTGGGTGCCACGGTCCTGATGTTCGTCTCCCAGGGTGTGCGCTGGGCCCTGCCGCCCCGGCGGCTCCGGGCGAGCGGCGCCAACCGCCGCATGCTGGCCTGGGCCGGAGGCGGATCCACCCTCGGCTTCGTCCTGCTGCCCGTGCTCGGCGCGATCCCGGGATATCTGGCCGGTATCTATCTCTATGAACGCCGCCGCCTCGGCCGCCACGGCGACGCGGTCGCCGCCGTGCGTCAGGTGATGCGCTCGGGCGGTTCCAGCATCCTGACGGAACTGTTCACCTGCCAGCTGATCGCGGCGGCCTGGCTCGGCGCGGTCTTCTGGGGCTGACACCGCCCCGGGAAGGCGGGCTCAGAGCACTCCCTCGTGCGTGAGCAGCCGTACCTTGCGGTCCAGGCCGCCCGCGTAGCCGGTCAGTGTGCCGTCGGCGCCGATCACCCGATGGCATGGCCGGACGACCAGCAGCGGATTGGCGCCGATCGCACCGCCGACGGCCCTCACGGCCGCCCTGGGCGCTCCGATCCGCGCGGCGATCTCGCCGTAGGTCACGGTCGAGCCGTAGGGGATGTCGTCCAGCGCGGCCCAGACCTTCTCCCGGAAGGCCGTGCCTTCGGTGCGCCACGGCAGCCGGAACTCCTGGAGTTCCCCGGCGAAGTAGGCGGCGAGCTGCTCCTCGGCCTCCCGGAACGGCCCGGCGTCCTGCCGCCAGTCGCCCTGCACCACCCGTCCGCCCTTCTGCCCGGGCACGGACAGCGAGGTCAGCTCGCCGGTCGGGGCGGCGGTGAGCAGCAGCGGCCCGAGCGGGCCTTCCGCGGTCGTCCAGTACGTCGTGGTCATCACAACTCCCACTCCCCTGCTGCGCGCAGGTGGTTCAAGGCGTACGAGCGCCAGGGGCGCCAGCTGTCGGGGACGTCGAGGCCGGGCGGGGCCACGTCCGGGTCGCCGAGGGCGCGGGTGCGGATCTCGGCGATGGTGCGGGCGTCCAGGCCGGGCACGGCGCGCAGGGCGTCCTGCGCGTCGTCCCGGTCGGCGCCCGGGTCGAGTCGTACGGCGTGGTCGGCGAGGGCGGCGGTGAGCGCGCCGAGGGTGCCGCCGGGCTCGGCCCCGGCGAGGACGGCGGGCTCGGGGAAGAGGTGGGTGAGGTTGCCGCAGGGGGCGTCGAGCGCCTTGCCGTACCGCCGCACGAGTCGTTCGGCTTCCCCCCGGCCGGTCAGCACGCGCACCGCGAGTTCCTCCGGGTCTGCGGTGCCCGGCGAGCGCAGCCCGGGCCGGGCGGCGACCAGGGGCGCGAGCCGTGGGTCGGCGGAGAGACGCTCGTCGACGGCGTAGGGGTCGGCGTCGAGGTCGAACAGCCGCCGCAGCCGCTGTACGGCGGTGGTCAGGTCGCGGGGGTCGGTGAGGTGCAGCCGGGCGTCGAGCCAGCCGCCCGGGTGGGCGCCGAGCCCGGCCCGGGCGGTGCCGGGGCGCTCGTCGACGGCGACGATGCCGGTGCCGTAGGGCAGGCGGAGCGTGCGCCGGTAGGTGCGCGCGCCGGGCGGGCCGCTCACCTCCTCGACGCCGGACACGGCCTCGCGTTGCAGCAGGTCGAAGACGGGTCCTGCCTGGTAGGGGCCGCGGTGGGCGAGCCGCAGCGGGATGCCCGCGTTCGGGGTGGCCGCACGGCGGTTCCGGCCGCCCTTCGGGACGGCGGCGCGCAGCTCGCTCGGGGTGGAGGCGTACACGGCCCGGATCGTGTCATTGAATTGCCTGACGCTGGCGAAGCCCGACGCGAATCCGATTTCGGTGACCGGCAGCCCGGTGGTCTGGAGCAGCACCCGCGCGGTGTGGGCCCGCTGGGCCCGGGCGAGGGCGACCGGCCCGGCGCCGAGCTCGGCGGTGAGCTGGCGCTGCACCTGCCGTGCGCTGTAGCCGAGCCGGGTCGCGAGACCGGCGACGCCCTCCCGGTCGACCACGCCGTCGGTGATCAGCCGCATGGCCCGGCCCACCACGTCCGCGCGGACGTTCCACTCGGCGGAGCCGGGCACGGCGTCCGGGCGGCAGCGCCGGCAGGCCCGGAAGCCCGAGCCCTGCGCGGCGGCGGCCGTGGCGAAGAACCGTACGTTGGGCCGCTTCGGGGTGACCGCGGGGCAGCTCGGCCGGCAGTAGATGCCAGTTGTCTCGACGGCGAAGAAGAACACGCCGTCGAAGCGGGCGTCGCGGCTGCGTACGGCCTCGTACCTGGTGTCCTCGTCCGTTGCCTGGTCTCTCACACGTCCAGTCTCCGCCGTGGGACGGCCTGCCGCTGGCGGAAATCGGACATGGCGCTTCGGGTGCCGGGCCGCGTCATGGGGCGGGCCGCGCCTCGCGGCGTGCCAGGTGCGCCTCCACGGCACCTCGGGCGAGGGCGGCCACCCGGCCCTCGGCCCACGGCGTGGGATCAGCCGTCAGCCGGTTGTGGTGCATGTGGAGCAGGGAGGCCAGTACCGCGTCCACCGCGTCGGCGTCGGCGGACGCCTCGGCCAGGCACTGAGCCAGGCTGTCGGCGGCGGCCGCGCGGGTCTGCCAGGCGGCCAGGAGCGGAGCCGCCCAGGCCTCCTCGCGCAGCGCCGCGAAGTCACCGAACGGGTCGACGAGCCGAAGCGCCTCGGCACGGTGGTCGCGGAAGGAACGGTGGTGTTCGTCGCGGGGCGCGACCGCGAGCAGGTGCCGGGCGCGCTCGGCCGGGGTGCCCGGGACGAGGTGCCAGGCGAGCTGGGCCCGGCCGGCCGCCGTGAGCGGCAGCGGGCCGGCCGGTGGCCGGGCGCGGTCGAGCAGGCGGAGTTGTGCGAGGGCCGCGGCGCTGTCGGCGTGGAAGACCCGTTCCGCCGCCTCCATGGTCCGGGCCGTGCCTCCGTACCGCTCCGTCTCCGGGTCGTAGGTGTCCAGGGCCAGCCGGCCGACGAGCCCGTGCCGCCGCAGGTCCGCCGCCAGGTCGTGGAGCGCGGGGAGGATCTCGCCGTACAGCGTCCGGGGGTCGCCGTGCAGGCGCAGCCGCAGATGGGGGTCCGGATCGGCGTACCGGACGAAGAACCAGCGGTCCGCCCCGGACGGCAGGGATTCCAGCAGCTCCGGCAGGTGGCGGGCGAGGACCGTGTCCTGGAGCGGGCCGGGGCAGTACAGCTTGGCGTACAGCCATGAGCCTCCCGGCAGGCCGTCCGCGGGGTCGTCGCCGCGGCGGACGAGGGGACGCCGGGTGACGGCCCGGGTGGCGGTGGCGGCGGAGGGCTCGCAGCGCAGCAACGGTACGGAGATCTCGGCGGCGTGCGTGCCGTGCGGTCCGGTGAGCCAGCCCGTGCCGTCTCCGGTCAGGTCGGGCCGTTCGTGCAGCGGGGTGCCGGGGTCGCGCCGCAGTTCCTCGCGCAGCAGCCGGGCGTCCGCCGTGCGGGACAGGTCCAGCGGCAGCAGGCGGTCACCGCCGCCGGCCTCGACCACGTCGGGCACCCGCAGCCGGCGCCGCCACGACCCGAGCGCCTCCGACCAGGCGGTGAACCCGGTGCGGTGGTCCAGGACGTCGGCGTCCCGGACCAGCCACCGGGACCGGCACAGCACGGTCCGGCCGTGGCGTACGGCGGGCAGCCAGGGCCAGTCCCTCGCCGTCCCCCAGTCCCAGCCGAGCAAGGGCCGGACGTGGTCGATGCTCAGCAGATGCAGCAGGCGTACGTGCGGGGGCGCCAGCAGCCTGGTGTCGAGCATGTGGAAGGTGCCCGCGGCGACCTCCTGCCCGTCGTGCCGGAGGGACACCAGCCGCAACCGGTCCGGCTCGCCGACCACCGCCAGGTCGTCCAGGGCGAGGTGCCCGGCGTCCGCGCCCTCCCCGAACGTGCCGGCTGCCACGGTGTGTTCGACCCAGCGGGGAGTGCGGACGACGTTGCCGGCGCGGGACAGGGCCGGGCGGAAGACCAACTGGACCGGGAGGACGGCACCGTTCGGCGAGGCGGCACCGGCGAGCGCCGTGGGCGCCGTCTCGGCGAACGGCCGCCCCGCCTCGGGCAGCAGATGGGCGAACCGGGCCGCGAGGGAGCCGGCCGGCCAGGTGCCGGTGAGCCGGTCGAACACGACAAGGGTGAACTGCCCCTCGTTGAGCGCCTGTTCGGACGGCGCCAGGAGCTGGAAGACCAGCTCGGCCGAGGGCGGAGGGACGCCGGAGTCGTCGCCGAGGGCGTCCAGGTCCCGGTCGGTGAGGACGATCTCGCGCGCACCGGACGCGGTCGCCTCCTGGGCCAGGGCCGTCAGCACACGTTCCCGGGCACCTGCCCGCGTCGCCGTGTCCGGCAGCGGAGGGCCGAGTCCGCGGACCGGATCGAGGAGTTCGGCCACCGGTACCGCCCGTGCGAGGCCGTACCGTTCGAGGAAGCCGCGATGGTACGAGGCGAGCGGGCGCGTCGTCCCGGTGACCGGCGGGCCGAGGCGCCACAGCAGGTCCGCGGCGCGCCGTGCCTCCTCGGCGACCGCGTTCGGAAGGATGATGTCCGCGTCGAGCGCGGTGTCCACGGCGAGGCGGTACGGGCGCTGGGCCAGGGCGTCCATGCGGTCCTCGGCCGCGCGCAGCGCGAGCAGCCCCCGGCCCGGCCGGCGTTCGGCGTAGTCGGCGAGTGCGGCGGCCACCCCCGCGAGCCGCCGTGCCTCGCCCGTCGCGGCCGGGACACCCGCCAGACAGTCGGTCACGTGCGCCAGCGGATCCGCCGCTCCGGGCGGCGGCGACAGGTCCGTCAGCAGGAGGCCGAGGGTGACGAGTTCCGTGACCAGGTTCTCGATCGCGCCGGCGGGTGCGGCGGGCAGCCGGGCGCGGAGATGTTCCGTGAGAGCGGCATGGGTCACCGGCCGGCGGGCGTGCTCATAGGCCGCCGCCACGGCAGCCGTCCAGCGCACCGACACCTCGCGGGGTTCCTCCGCCTCCGCGGGCCCGGCTTCCGGCGCGGCAGGGGCGTAGGGCAGGACCAGTCGGTCGCCGCGCCGCACGCACAGACCGTTGGCCGACAGGCGCAGTCCGGCCAGGATCGCCGGGTCCCGCTCCCAGCGTTGCGTCAGAGAGGCCAGCCACTCGGCGTCGGGGCGGACCGACTTGCCGTGCGCCGGCCCGAGCCGCACCCGCGCGGTCTCCCCGAACCGGGCCTGTGTGACGCCCGCCAGCAGCCCGAACGGTGTGGGCCGGCCGGCCATCCGTACGCGGTAGCGCAGCACCGCGCGCCAGGTGCGGCGCAGCGCGGACAGGGACACGTCCCCGCCCGCCCGCACGGACTCCAGCCGCCGGCCGAGGGACGGGCTGGACAGTGCCAGGGCCTCGTACAGCAGTGGATCGTCGGTCAGTTCCATGATGGCCGCGCGCAGCGCCTTGGCCTCGTCCGTCGCGTCCGTCACGTCGGCCGGATCCGCCGTGGCCGGTGTCCGCAGCGCGTCGACGGGGAGCAAGGGAGAGCGCAGCAGGGCCGTGCCGAGATGATCGAAGACCGGGTCGGACGGCATCCGCGTCCGACCCGGTTCCGAAGGGCCGTTCCGGGTCACAGCGTCGGGAACGGCATCGTGCCGTGCTGGGTCGCGTGCCGGGCGGCACCGGACCATGGGTGCAGGGTCTGGCTGGTCAACTGCCCGACAGCACCCGACCACGGGTGCAAGGTGCCGCTGGTCCGCTGCCCGGCGGCACCCGACCACGGGTGCATGGTGTGGCTGGTCCGCTGCCCGGCGGCACCGGACCACGGGTGCATGGTCTGCTGGGTCGCCTGCCGGGCAGCCGCTCCCGACCACGGGTGCAAGGTCGTACTCGTCAGGGCGGCAGCGTGCCCCTCCCCCGCGCCGGTCTGCCGCGTGTCGAGGTCGAACGGATCGTCGTGCACGGTGTTCTCCTCTCGGAACGTCGAGTCGTCGGTTCGTCGTGGACCCGTCCACCGTCACCCGGCCCGCTCTCGGCCCGGTCACGTACGGCTCTCACCGACACCACCTCACGAGAGTCACCCTGTGTAGCATCATGAACGCGATGGGTGCACGCTACGAGTTCATGGTGCTGGGGCCGCTGGAGATCCGGCGGGACGGAGTGCCCGTGCCGCTCGGCGCGGCGCGGCTGCGGGCCCTGCTGGCCGCGCTGCTGGTGGACGCGGGACGGACCGTGCCGGTGGAGTGCCTCGCCCGCCGGGTGTGGGGCGATCGGCAGCCCGCCCGTGTCCCCAACGCCTTGCAGAACTACGTGCTGCGGCTGCGCCGCGCTCTCGGCCGCGACCTCCTCCTGACCCGTCCGTCCGGCTATCTGCTCGACGTCACCCCGCAGGACGTGGACCTGCACCGCTTCACGGCACTGGTCCGGCGCGGTCGAACGGCACTGGAGGCGGGGCGCCCGGCGGACGCGTCCGGCCCGCTGCACGAGGCCGTCCGGCTCTGGCGGGGCGACCCGCTCCCCGACCTGCCTGCGGAGTCACTGCGGGAGGTGCTGCCCGCCCTGGGCGAGGCCCTTCTCGACGCCCTGGAACTGCGGATCGACGCCGATCTGGCGCTGGGCCGGCACGCGCGGGTGCTGTCCGAACTGCGCACCCTCGCCGGGGCACACCCCCTGCGTGAACGCTTTCACGAGCAGCGGATGCTGGCCCTGCACCGGAGCGGACGGCAGGGCGAGGCCCTCGACTGCTACCGGGAGGCGGCGGCCACCCTCGCACGGGAACTGGGCGTCGACCCCGGGGCCGGGCTGCGTGAGGCGCACCGCCGGGTGCTGTCCGGTGACGACACCCCCGTGGCCTTCGCAGGCCGGGACCGGACCGCGGGCCGGCTGCCCGCCGAGACCACGTCGTTCGTGGGCCGCGAGAGGGAACTCCACCATGTCACCGACCTGTTGGCGCGGACCCGGCTGGTGACCCTGACCGGGGTCGGCGGAGTCGGCAAGACCCGGCTGGCGCTGCGTGCCGCGACCCGGTCGGCCCCTTCCTTCCCCGACGGGGTGTGGCTCGCGGACCTGGCACCGCTGACCGATCCGGGCCTGCTGGACCGGGCGGTGGCGGAGTCGCTCGGTCTGCGCAACCACTCCAGCCGGCCCGTGGCCGACGCGGTGACCGAGCATCTGCGCGACCGACGGCTGCTGTTGGTCCTTGACAACTGCGAGCACCTGGTGGAACCGGTCGCCGCCCTGGTGCTGCGGCTGCTGCGGTGGGCACCGGAACTGACCGTGCTGGCCACCAGCCGGGAGCGGCTCGCGGTCCCGGGAGAGCATGTCGTCGTGGTCCCCGGCCTCGCCCTGCCCGAGCGGGCCGACGACACCGGCTGCGAGGCGCTGCGGCTGCTCGCCGACCGGGCCGCGGCCTCGGCGCCCGGCTTCCGCGTCACGGAGGCGAACCGTGCCGCCGTGGCCGAGCTGTGCCATCGCCTGGACGGCATCCCGCTCGCCGTCGAGCTGGCCGCCGTACGGCTGAACACCCTGGCCGCCGGGGAGATCCTGGACCGGCTCGACGACCGCTTCCGGCTGCTGGCCGCACCCCGGGGCGGCGGCCCGGACGACCGGCGGCGCACCCTGCGCCAGGTCATCGACTGGAGTCATGATCTGTGCACCGAGGCCGAGCGGCTGCTGTGGAGCCGGCTCTCCGTCTTCACCGGCAGCTTCGACCTCGACGCCGCCGAGGCGGTCTGCACGGGCGGGGCCCTCGCCCCCGGGGACGTCCGTGATCTGCTGGCGGCGCTGGTCGACAAGTCGATCGTGTACGCCGCTCATACCGGGCCGCGGGTCAGATACCGGCTGCTGGAGACGATCCGCCAGTACGGCCGGGACCGGCTCGACGAACGCGGTGACGTGTCGGCGGTGCGGCTGCGCCACGTACGCCACTACCGGGACCTCGCCGCCCGGGCCGCCGCCGAGTGGTGCGGGCCGCAGGAGGTGGACCTGCTCACCCGGCTCCGTCTCGACCTGCCCAACATCCGTTCGGCGCTCGACCTGTGCGCGTCCGTTCCGGACCTGACCGGCACGGGCCTGGACTTCGCGGTCGACCTGGGCCGTTCCCGGAGCTGGTTCTTCAGCAGCACGCTCGGGGAGGGCCGGCACTGGCTGGAGCGGCTGCTGGCCCGCCCGGGCGGCACGACCGGACCGGACCAGGACGTCGCCGCCCGCGCGATGACGGCGTGGGTCGCCCTGTGTCAGGGCGACCGGACCGGCGTCCGGACCTTCCTGGACGCGTGCCGGCCGGCCGAGGCCGCCCCGACGACCCACCCCGCGGTCCGGTTCGTCGAGGGCGCCTGCGCGCTGCTCGTCGACGGCGACACCACGGCCGTCGACCGGCTCGCCCGGGCCCGCGAGGCGTTCCGAGCCGCCGGACAACCGGGGGACACCCACATGGCCACCATGATGTGGGCCATGGCCGCCGCCTTCCTGGGCCCCCGTGACACCGCCCTGGCCACCCGCGAGGTGTATGTCGCAGAGGCCGAGGCGTCCGGTGCCGAGTGGGCCAGGAGCTGGGCGACCTGGTGTGCGGGGATCGCCGAGCTGCGGTACGGCGATCCGGCGCGGGCACTGCCCTGGCTGCGGGACGCCCTGGCCCGGCAGCGGGCGGTCGGCGACAACTGGGGCCCGGTGTGGGGCGTGGAGAGCCTGGCGTGGGCGACGGCCGCCGTCGCCCGGCCCGGCCCGGCGGCCACGCTGCTCGGTGCCGCCGAAGGGCTGCGCCGGGACATGGGGGTGGACCTGACCGGCCTGCTGCCGTTCCACACCGCACACCTGTCCGCGGAGCTGCGCGTCCGGCAGGAACTCGGCGACGAGGCCTACGTCATGGCGCACGACGTAGGCTTCACGGCGGCCGACCGGGTGGCCCTGGCCCTGGAACTCGCCTCGGCGCGCCGACCGGACGGTCACTCGGGGCCGTAGCACCGGTCGCCGACACCGTCGCGCCGCGGCCGGCCGGCGGCGACGCGTCTACGAGCGCCGGTGTGCTCCGCGCTTGGCCTCCATCGCGGCCCGGCCGATCGCCCCCTTCCGCTTCCAGTCCTTGCGGATCTCGGCCCGGAGCCGGGCGTCCGTCTTGGCGACGATGCGCTGGTTCTCCCGCAGGAGCTTGCGGTAGCTGTCCAGTCGCCGCTCCGGCAGCTCACCGGTCTCGATGGCGGCCAGTACCGCGCAGCCCGGCTCGGCTTCGTGGGCGCAGTCGTGGAAGCGGCACCGCTCGGCCAGTTCCGCGATCTCGGAGAACACCTGCCCGACGCCGGTCCCGGCGTCCCAGAGCCCGACGCCCCGCAGTCCGGGGGTGTCGATCAGGACCCCGCCGCCGGGCAGGGCGAGCAGATTGCGGGTCGTGGTGGTGTGCCGGCCCTTGCCGTCGGCGTCCCGGGTGGCCTGGACGGTCATGACGTCCTCGCCGAGCAGGGCGTTGGCGAGGGTCGACTTGCCCGCGCCGGACTGCCCGAGCAGCACGGACGTACCACCGGCGACGATCGCCGCGAGCACGTCGAGCCCGTCCCCGTCGATCGAGCTGACGGGCACCACCGGCACGCCGGGCGCGCTGGTCTCCACGTCCTGGACGAGGTGGGAGAGGGTGACGGCGTCCGGCACGAGGTCGGCCTTGGAGAGGACGACGACGGGCTGTGCCCCGGACTCCCAGGCGAGCGCGAGGAACCGTTCGATACGGCCCAGGTCGAGCTCGAGGGCGAGGGACACGGCGACGATGGCGTGGTCGACGTTGGCCGCGAGGATCTGCCCCTCGGACCGCTTGGAGGAGGTGGAGCGGACGAACGCGGTGCGGCGCGGCAGATACGCCCGGACGTAGCGCGGGTTCCCGCCGGGTTCGACGGCGACCCAGTCGCCGGTGCAGACGACCCGCAGCGGGTCGTGCGGTGTGACGAACGCGGTGTCGGCCCGCAGGATCCCGTCGGCGGTGACGACGTCGCACTGGCCGCGGTCGACCCGGATCACACGTCCGGGCAGCAGTCCTTCGGTGTCGTAGGGGGCGAACTCGGCCGCCCATGCCTCGTCCCAGCCGTAGGGAGCGAGCGCGGAGGAAACGGATGAAGCGGAGCTGGAGGTCAAGGGTGACCCTTTCCAAGGTCGGCCCCCGGCCCGACGGTCGGTCGGATCAGCCGGTGGCCATGGAGGTGGACTTGATGAACTGGATGCGGGCAGCGCTCGTCGCAGTGACAGCCATCGGTCAACACCTCCTCGTCCTTGGTCTCTTCGGTTCTCTTGGGCTTCTCGTGTGAACCGCCGTCACGGTATCCCGTCACGGCGGAGTCGCGTCAACCGGTTTTCGCGCAGTCCTCGCCGTTGAGCTCGAAGTCGTACGGCGGGGAGTTCTTGCCGTGCCAGGAGGCGAGGAAGCCGAAGGCCAGGTCGTCGCCCGCCTGGACCGACTTGTTGTAGTCGGCGGCGGTGGCGGTGACACGGGAGCCGTTCTGGGAGACGGAGGCGTCCCACATCTGGCCGACCCGCTGGCCGTCCCGGAAGGACCAGGAGACTCGCCAGGAGTCGAGGGGCTCGTTGGTGGTGACGGTGACGGTGGCCTGGAAGCCGTCGGGCCACTGGTTGACCAGGTCGTACTCGACCCGGCAGGTGGGGTCCTCGCTCTCGCGGTCTTCCGGGCGTTCTGTGGGAGAGGAGGTGCCCTGCGGTTCGGTCCGGCTGTCGCCGCTCTCCGGCTTGCCGGGCTTCTGTGACTTGCCCCTGTTCTCGGTGTGCTCGGTGGCCTTGCCGGCCGGCTTCGAGGTCGCGGGAGGCAGGGAAGGGACGGACGGCACGGACAGGTCGGGGTCGGCCACCGGCTGACGGCCGGCGTCACCGCGTGCTCCGAGGTCGTCGCCGCTGCCGCCGAAGGGCATCATCGAGACGCCGAGGGCCAGGACGGACACCAGGACGGCGGCGACGAGGAGGCCGTTGCGGGCGACGCGCGCCTTCTGCGCGCCCTCCTCCGACTCTCCGGGCGGCAGTTCCGCCCGGCCCGGACGGCCGGCGCCCAGCCGCACCTCGGCGGCGCGGCGGCGGCGCTCCAGATAGGCGAGCCCGCCCCAGCCGATCACCCCGCCGGCCAGCGCCCCGGGCAGTCCTCCGCCGTGCAGACGCAGACAGGCGGCGGCCTCGGCGCACTCCACGCAGGTGGCGAGGTGCCGGGAGAGGTCCCCCGGGGTGTCGGCGGCGGGGGCCCGGGTGACGGCGTCAAGCAGCCGGGCGTAACTGCGGCACCGGGCGTCCATCGGCGTGTCGAGGTGGTTGCGGTGGCTGCGGTCCCGGAACAGGGTGCGCACCTGCTGGAGTTCGTCGTCGGCGGTGGCCGGGTCGAGGCCCAGCCGGCGGGCGACCAGGGACAGCGGCAGCGCCTCCACCTCGGCCAGCCACAGCAGTTCGGCGTCCGCCTGCTGGAGGTCGCGCAGTCCGCGCAGCGCGAGCGGGCGCCGCAGGGGCGGCCCGGTGTACCGGGCGGCCTTGTCCGAGTTGAGCCACAGCCGCAGGTCGGGGTCGAGTTTGTGCCCCTGTCCCGCCTCCTCCCAGTCCGCGGCCGTGGTGCGTACGGCGGTCAGCAGCAGGGGTATGCGGGGCAGCCGGGCGGGTCGGCGCCCGGAGGCGCGGACCGGGTCGGCGTCGGCGGCGCGTGCCTCACGTATGCCGTGTGCGAACGCCTCGCGGCCCAGCTGTGCGGCAGCGGTGGAACCGGATGTGCACAGGTCGGCGTAGGCGAGGACCGCGTCCCAGCATTCGGAGAACAGCGCGGCCTCGGAGGCGTCCTGAGGGGTCGGCAGGTCGGGCATGAGTCTCCTGCATCCACAAGCGAGGTCAACTCACCATGTTGGCAAAGGAGTTGGGGGGAACCTCGGGGCAGGGGACGAGTTTTTCACGTTCTCGACACAACTGACAAGCCGCGTATTCAAATCCTGATGCGGCCGACTCCGGAAGTAGATACGTACGGAACGCCGAAACGTCTCGATGGCGACCCGGATCACATCGGGCCGCCATCGAGACACAGCGGGGAACGAGTCAGGCGTCAGATCTCCACCGGCTCGTCCGCGGGCAGGCTGTCCATGAAGGAGCTGACCGAGAAGACCGCGTTCCCGGCGCCGGGGGGACCGTAGCCGGGGGGCGAGGAGAGGCCAAAGTCCTCCATCGTCTGCCGGTACGCCTGGAGCAGACGGATGTGGTACTCCAGGGGCGCGCCCTGCGGGTTGGCCTTGCCGAGCGGGGTCGTGGGCTCGGGGCACCAGGTGGTGAAGCGGGGCGTGATGCCGTGGGACATGAAGAAGCGCAGGCCCTCGGTGGTGGAGTCGATGGCCTCGTCGACGGTCTTGAACCCGAAGGGCTCGGCCATCTCCACGCCCGCCACGAAGTTGGGGATGACGTTGCGCGCGCCAAAGATGTCCGCCGAGTCGAGGATGCGCTTGTGCCACTCGTCGCGGCCGACGTAGCGCTCCTTGCCCGGGCAGTACATCTTGAAGAGGTACTCGTCCCACACCTCGTAGTTGGGGTGGTAGATCTGCACGCCGTAGTCCTTGAAGCGCTGCACGTCGTCCTTGGGCAGCGCCTGGGCGACGACCTTGCCGATCCAGCGGCCCGGGAAGTGCTCCTCGATGGCCTTGGCGTACCGCCCGTAGAAGTCCGCCTCGTCCAGGCCCTGGACCTTCGACGTGATCGCGCCGCCGGTGAGCGTGTACGCGGTGGACACCTTCGCGGTGTCGTACTTGTCGATGATCTCGAGCGCCTCGAGGACCTCGTCGACGTCCTTCACACCCGTGTACGGGCGGCCCGCCGCCTTGTGCTGGCGCCAGTTGTGGTTGATGTCGCAGTACTGGCACTCCTCCTTGGCGCCGAAGTACTGGCAGACGCGGAACGCGGTCAGGTAGATCAGGTAGCCCCACTGGATGGTCGGGGCCACCTCCATGACCGACTTCCCGTTGGCGAGGGTGTGCCGGTAGTACTCGGGCATCGGCGGCACGCCGACGTCGGAGATCCGCTTGCCGTCAAGGTAGAGGCCGAGCACGCCGTCCTCGTTCGCGGCGACGCGGTACGGCGAGGAGGGGTTCACCCGGACCGAGACGACGGTCCGGCGCAGGTCGTACGGGCCGCCGGTGAGGATGATCTCCTCGGGCGGGCGGCGCAGCGCGGCCTCGCCCAGCTCGGGCAGGGTGCCGTGGTCGAAGGAGAAGATGAAGTACGACTTCGGCTTGACCTCGCCGCCCTCGTTGTCGCTGAGCGCGGACGGGTCGAAGGCCACTCCGCCCCGGAGCAGGTCCTCCTTGAAGACGGCCTCCCGCGGGACGTGCGGGAATCGCTCCATCAGATCCTCGACCAGCGCGGTACGGCTGCCGCTGCTCATCCCGTCTCTCCTCCCGGCTCGAACGTACGACTCCTCACGGTATGCCCACGGCTGTGCGTGAGCGGTACCGGGTCCCCTCGAAGCGAGCCCGACACCCCACCCGGCGGCACACGCACCACCCACGGCGGCCTGCGGCCCGCCCGATCGTGAGCACCTACCGGCGCTGCCGGCGGAGCGTGCTGTCAGGCCTCGCGCTCCAGCGCCGCCAGGTCGACCGTGTAGGCCGGTCTCCCTCCGGACAGCAGTCGTTCCGCCTCCTCGGCGACCGTACGGCCGAGGCGGGCCAGCTCGTTGCCCTGGGAACCCGCGAGATGCGGGGTGACGAAGGCGCCGGGCAGGTCGTAGAGGGGCGAGTCGGCGGGGAGCGGCTCGGGGTCGGTGACGTCGAGGATGGCGGTGAGGCGCTCGGCGCGCAGTTCCGTCACGAGGGCGTCGTGGTCGACCAGCGCGCCGCGCGCGGTGTTGACGAGCACCGCGCCGTCCGGCATCAGGGCCAGCTCGCGGCGGCCGATCAGATGGTGGGTCTCGGGTGTCTCGGGGGCGTGGACGGTGACGATGTCGGAGGTGCGCAGGAGATCGTCCAGCGGCAGCAGGGGGACGCCCAGCGCGGCGGCCTCCGCCTCGTCGACGTACGGGTCGGTGAGGGCGGGCCGCAGATCGAAGGGGCGGAGCAGTTCGAGGACGCGGCGGCCGATGCGGGAGGCGCCGATCACGCCGACGCGACGGCCGTAGTTGCCGATGCCGGGGACGACGCCCCAGCCGGCGGAGGTGCGGGACGTGCGCATCCGGTCGCGCGCGGCGAGGACGTCCTTCCCGGCGAGCAGGATCATGGCGAGGGTGTACTCGGCGACCGGCAGCGCGTTGGCGACGGCGGCGGAGGAGACGGCGATGCCGCGCCCCCAGATCCCGGGGGTGGCGAAGGACTTCACCGAGCCGGCCGAGTGCAGTACGGCGCGCAGCCGGGGAGCCGCGTCGAGGACCGTCTCGTCGAGCCGGGGGCAGCCCCAGCCGGTCACCAGGATCTCGGTCCGGGCCAGTGCACCGAGCACGCGCGGGTCGGTGAAGTCCTGCGCCACCAGGGCGGGATCGATGTCCACGGACTCCCGCAGCCGCGCCAGCACCTCGGGCGGGAAGACCAGCGGCACGTTCTCCGCGGCCATGGCGAACAGTGCCTGGGGGCGCTGGCTCAAGGAGGTGACCTTCCGGCTCGGTGGCACACGGAGAGACGGAGCATGCAGAAACCGCTCTCTACAACCTCTCCACGGTAGGCCGAGCCGGGTGGCGGCGGCAACGGACACCGGGCCGGGGTAGGTTCCGGCAGGGGCTTGCCGTCCCCACAGCCTCGGGGAAGGACGACGTGGATGACCGGCACCGTGACCAACTGGGCGGGCAACATCACCTACGCGGCCAAGGAGCTGCACCGGCCGGGCTCGCTCACCGCGCTGCGCGCGCTGGTCGCGGACGGCGACCGGGTGCGGGTGCTGGGCAGCGGGCACTCGTTCAACGGGATCGCCGAGCCGGGCGCCGAGGGCGTCCTGCTGTCGCTGGCCGGTCTGCCACCCGAGGTGGACGTCGACACGGCGGCCCGTACGGTCCGCGTCGGCGGCGGGGTGCGCTACGCGGAGCTGGCCCGCCGGCTGCACGGGCAGGGTCTGGCGCTGCACAACATGGCGTCCCTGCCGCACATCTCGGTGGCCGGGTCGGTCGCGACCGGCACCCACGGCTCGGGGGTGCTCAACGGCCCGCTCTCGACGGTCGTGCGCGAGGTGGAACTGGTCACGGCGGACGGCTCGACGGTGACGATAGGACGGGACGAGGAGCGCTTCGGCGGGGCCGTCACATCGCTCGGCGCGCTCGGTGTCGTCACCGCGCTCACCCTCGACGTGGAGCCGGCCTTCGAGGTCGAGCAGCATGTGTTCACCGAACTGCCGCTGGAGGGGCTGGACTCGGGGACGTTCGAGACGGTGATGGCGACGGGGTACAGCGTCAGCCTGTTCACCGACTGGCGTGCGCCGGGCTTCCGGCAGGTGTGGCTGAAGCGGCGCACCGACCAGGCGCTGCCGGCCTTTCCCTGGGCGGCTCCCGCCACCGAGAAGATGCACCCGGTGCCGGGCATGCCCGCGGTGAACTGCACCGAGCAGTTCGGTACGCCGGGGCCGTGGCACGAGCGGCTGCCGCACTTCCGGGCGGAGTTCGTCCCGAGCAGCGGGGCGGAGCTTCAGTCGGAGTATCTGCTGCCGCGCGGGCACGCCGTGGAGATGCTGCGCGCGCTCGACGCGATCCGGGAGACGGTCGCCCCGGTGCTGCAGACCTGTGAGGTGCGTACGGTCGCCGGTGACGACCAGTGGCTGAGCCCGTCCCACGGCCGGGACACCGTCGCGGCGCACTTCACCTGGATCGAGGACACCGGGGCGGTGCTGCCGGTGGTGCGGCGGGTCGAGGAGGCGCTTGAGCCCTTCGGGGCACGGCCGCACTGGGGCAAGGTGTTCACGGTGCCCGCGTCCGTCCTGGGCGGGCTGTATCCACGGCTGGACGACTTCCGTGCGCTGACGCGGGAGCTGGACCCGGAGGGGAAGTTCGCCAACGCCTTCGTGCGGGACGTGCTCGCGGAGGCATAGACAGGCGGTCGGCGAGTCAGGTCGCGGCGCGCGGCCTGCCGCCCGGGACCGAGGTGCGGTCGGCCTCGGCCTGGACGAGCAGGGAGAGCAGTGACGCCACGGTCAGACCGGCCTCGGCGGGGTGGCGCAGCACCTTGCCCGGGTCGATCCGGTACGTGTTGGTGCGGCCCTCTTTGGTGTGGGAGAGATATCCGTCCTGCTCCAGGTCGGCGATGATCTTCTGCACAGCGCGTTCGGTGAGCCGGCAGTGGGCGGCGATGTCCCGGATACGGGCACTGTGATTGTCGGCGATGGCCGCCAGCACCCGGGCGTGGTTGGTGATGAACGTCCATCCGGTGTGGGGCTCGGGCACTCCATCCATGCCCCAACTCTAGCGACCAGGGGTTCACGCACTCAAAAACACGTACTTCATTTCATGTATCGGTTGACGTGTGTGGGGTAGAGAGGCAACGCTGTAAACACGGAGGCAGGGCGAACGGACAAGGGAGAACAGAGCCATGCCGGAGCCTGCGTACTCTGCGCGGCCTCACACGCGGGAGGGCGCCGCGTCCACGGCTGACGGCAACACGCCGGCGGCGATCCCGCCGTGCATGGCGACCATGGACGTCGCACCGGACGGCGACCGGATGCTGGTGACCCTGTGGGGGGAACTGGACCTGGGAAGCCGACGGCTCCTGCCGGATCTGTACGACATCCTGACGCTGTCGGGCAGCGGCATCGACCTGTGCCTGGACGCGGTCGGCTTCTGCGACTGCTCGGGCCTCAACGTGCTGCTGGATCTGCGCATGCGCGCCCTGGCCCTGGACAAGACGGTCGCCGTGCGCTCCAGTGGCCGCGCGGTCGAGCGGGTCCTCGACCTGACCGGCACCCGGGAGCTGCTGACGAACGCCGTCCCCCCGCCCGCCCGTGCCGTCTCCCCCCGGACCGACGCCGACCAGGACCTGCGGGCCGAAGTCGCCCAGTTGCGACAGGCGATGCAGACCCGGCCGACGATCGATCTGGCCCGCGGCATCCTGATGGCCTCCTTCGGGCTGAGCCCCGAGGCGGCCTGGAGCGTGCTGGTGCGGACCTCCCAGAACACCAACACCAAGCTGCGCCAGCTGGCCGAGGAACTGGTGAGCACCGCCCACGGAACCACCCTGCCGGAGCAGATGCGGCGGCAACTCGCGGCCGCGGTCGCGAGTGCGAGCCCCCCGAGCGCGGCGGCAGCCGGCCCCGCGAGCGGAACCGCCGGGCACGGGGACTGACACAGCCCTACCGCGACCCGTCGCGCCCGCCACCTCAGGCATCATGAACAGGCCATGGCCGGCCACCGCCGGTTCCACCAGGAGCGCACTTTATAAAGCCCCTTTCCAAACCCCTTGTCGAAAGTCCCGCCAGCCCATAGCCTTGCGCCGCGCCGGTGCCGACGTCGACCCCGGCCAGGGCAGGTCTGGGAAGGGATGGGGCACCCCGGTGAAGCGCACATCACGCGACATCCGCACCGCGAACCGCTACGAGGTGCTGCGCCAGATCATCGCGGAGTCACCCACCTCCCGGCAGGAGCTGGCGGCCGCGACCGGCCTCAGCCTCGCCACGGTGGCCACGCTCGTGGGCGAGCTGCTCGACCTCCGCATGATCACGGAGGTCGGCTTCGAGGACTCGGCCGGCGGCCGGCCCCGGGGCCTGGTCGCGGTCAACGCCTCGGGCGGCGCGCTGATCGGCGTCGACATCGCCGAGACCTATGTCCATGTCGAGCTGTTCGACCTGGGACTGAACGTCCTGGCCCGCGCCGAGGAGGACGTCCGGGCGAGTGAGAGCCTGCCCGAGCAGGTGGTCGGCCATGTGGCCACCGCCGTCGGCTCGGTGGTCACCCAGGCCGGCATCGAGGGCGCCCGGGTGCTCGGGGTCGGTGTGAGCGTGCCGGGGCAGGTGGACCGCGCCACCGGCATCTCGGAGTACGCGCCCAACTGGGACTGGCACGACGTACCGCTGCTCGACCTGCTCACGGAGCACATCGCCTACCCGCTCTACCTGGACAACCCGCTGCGCGCCAGCGCGGTCGCCGAGCTGTGGTTCGGGGCCGCGCGCGGGGCCGGGAACGCCGTGGTGGTCAACCTCGGGACCGGCGTGGGCGCCGGGCTCGTCCTGGGCGGCGGACTGCACCGCGGGGTGAGCAACAGCGCCGGCGAGTGGGGCCACACGACGATGGTGCTGGACGGGCGGCTGTGCCGCTGCGGCAACCACGGCTGTGTGGAGACGTACGTCGGCGCGCGCGGCATCATGCTGAACCTGCGGGAGATCGGCCCCGACAGCGCGCTGCTGCACGCGGACGACCAGACGGCGACCATCGACGCGCTGGCCCGCGGGATCGCGGCGGACGACCCGGTGGCACGCCGGGCCGTCCATGAGACCGCCCGCTATCTGGGCGCCGGCGTCGCGGACCTGGTGAACCTGTTCAACCCCGAGATCGTCGTGCTGAGCAGCTGGGTCGCCCGCACCCTGGGCGAACCTCTGCTGCACGAGGTGCGTGAGGCCGTGACCCGGCACGCGCTGCCGCGGCCACTGGCCGCCACCGAGATCGTCCTCTCCCCGATCCCCACCGACCCGGTGTGCCTGGGCGCGGCGACGTTCGCGCTGGAGGGCGCGCTGCAGGCCGTCGGGCAGAAGAACGGCAAACGCACCGCCCCCGTGAGGAGCCGAACCGCCGCCGCGCCACCCTCGTAGCGGCGGAAGCAACTCCTCCGCTCCCCCCGCATGTTCGAAATCGCGAACCGGACACAACGCTTCGAACAGACTTCGTCCAACCCCTTGCCGAAGCCTTAGCCGAAGCTCTAGCGTCCCGCACCGCACCTCTCTTTGAGCCATCTGGCGCGAGCCCCCGGGCCCGTGAGCCATCAGGCAGTGAGCCGAAGAGCCGCAGCCGTACTCGAGACAAGGACGTCAGCATGTCGGCATCGAGCAACATGAACTGGGACCGCCGCAACGTACTGCGGGCCGCGATGGGCCTGGCCGCCGCCGGCGGACTCGCCGCGTGCGGCAGCAACACCGGGCGGGGCGGTGGGTCCGGGTCGGGCACCAACCTGACGCAGATGTTCCACGCGTACGGTGAGGCAGGCACCGAGCAGGCCATCAAGAAGTACGCGAAGGCGTACAAGGACGCCAACGTGACCACGCAGTGGATCACCAGCGCGGACTTCGAGAGCAAGCTCTTCTCGGCCCTGCTCACCAAGAACGCGCCGGACCTCTTCGAGTTCCACCCGCAGATCCAGATGGTCAAGAGCGGCCAGGTGGCGGACCTGACCGACATCGTCGAGCCGGTCAAGGACGACTTCAACCCGGCCGACATCAAGTCGCACACGGTCGACGGGAAGATATACGGCGTCCGGATGATCGACGACCCGCAGTTCTTCTTCTACCGCAAGTCGATGCTGGAGAAGGCCAAGGTCGAGGTGCCGACCACCCTCGACGAACTGATGGAGGCCGCGGCCAAGCTGACCACCGGCAAGGTCAAGGGCCTGTACATGGGCAACGACCTGCACTCGGTCATCAGCCCGATGATCTG
Source organism: Streptomyces sp. NPDC050546 (assembly GCF_044457425.1). Taxonomy (NCBI): domain Bacteria; kingdom Bacillati; phylum Actinomycetota; class Actinomycetes; order Kitasatosporales; family Streptomycetaceae; genus Streptomyces; species Streptomyces sp. NPDC050546. The sequence continues at coordinate 444,233 of NZ_JBITGX010000008.1, read as the reverse complement.
GTCGGCGGGAGCCGACACCCTCAACGAGAAGAACGAGATCGCCTACCACACGGACGGCGTCATCGAGGGCATCAAGAAGATGCGCAAGCTGTTCACCAGCGGCGATCTCCTCCTCGGCGCCCCGACCGAGTCCTGGGACCCGTCCTCGTTCAACCAGGGCCTGTGCGCCATCCAGTTCTGCGGCATGTGGGCGATGCCCGCGATCCAGGACGCGCTCGGCGACGACTGGGGCGTCTTCCCCTTCCCGAAGGTCGGGGACTCCGGCAAGCAGTCGGTCTACAACGGCGGCTGGTCGATGTTCGTCAACGCCAAGAGCAAGAACGTCGACGCGGCCAAGGAGTTCGTGAAGTGGCTGTGGATCGACCAGAAGCAGTACCAGGAGGACTGGGCCACCTCCTACGGCTTCCACATCCCGCCGCGCACCTCGCTCGCCAAGACGGCCGACAAGCTCAAGTCGGGCAACGCCGCTGAAGGCGTCAAGCTCTTCAACGAGTTCGGCCACTTCGACAACATCGGCTGGACCCAGGCCATGATCACCGCCCTGGAGGACGTCTTCGCCAACTCCGTCCGCAAGGACATGGACCCGGGGAAGGCTCTCGACAAGGCCGACGCAGCCGTCAACCGCGAGCTCAAGAAGCTGTTCGGATAGGTCGCGGGACGGAAACACGACATGTCGACGACCACCAAGCTCGACCTCGCGAGCCCCGCCCCGGCCAAGGCCTCCCCGGCCAAGCCGCGGCGGGGTCTGCGGGGCAGCCCCACCGTCAACTTCTGGCTCTTCACCGGGCCCTTCCTGATCGGCCTGGCGATCTTCGTCTACGCGCCGATCCTCTGGAGCCTGTGGCTCAGCTTCTTCGAGGCCCGCTTCACCGTCACGCCCGACAAGTTCGTCGGGTTCGACAACTACGTGTACATGCTGACGAACGACGACTTCGTCGGCTCGCTCGGCACCTTCACCGTCTTCGCCGCGTTCATCGTGCCCACCACCTGGGCGCTCTCCCTGAGCCTGGCCCTGCTGGTGAACCGGATGCGCTTCATGCGGGCGTTCTTCCGGTCGGTCTTCTTCCTGCCGACCGCGGTCAGCTATGTCGCCGCGTCGCTCATCTGGAAGATGTCCATCTTCAGCGGGGTCCGCTTCGGCCTGATGAACACGGTCCTCGGCTGGTTCGGCATCGAGAACATCGCCTGGCTGATCGACCCCAATCCGCCCTGGTACTGGCTGGTCATCGTGAGCGCCAGGCTGTGGCTGCAGTCCGGCTTCTACATGATCCTCTTCATCGCGGCCCTGCAGAACATCCCGGACGAGCTGTACGAGGCCGCCGCCATCGACGGCGCCAAGCCGGGCTGGCAGACCTTCTGGCACATCACCCTGCCCCAGCTGCGCGCCACGTCCACCGCGGTGATCCTGCTGCTGCTCGTCGCCGCCTACCAGGCCTTCGACGAGTTCTTCAACCTGCTGTCGAAGACCACCTGGGGCCGCCCGCCCCTCATGGAGCTGTACTACAAGGCCCTGGGCGAGAGCCAGGACTACGGCGCCGGCAGCGCGGGCGCGCTGATCCTGACCGTGCTGATCTGCGCCGTGACCCTGCTCCAGGGCAAGCTCATGGGCTTCGGAAGGGGGGACGAGTCCAAGTGACCACCACCATGCCCAAGGTGCGCAAGTCCGCGCCGGAATCGGACACGACCAGCCGGGCCAGGCGCGGCGGCGGAGTGATGAGCTCCACCGGCCTCTACGTCGCCACGGGTGTCGCCGCGTTCCTCTTCCTGATCCCGTTCTACATCCTCGTCCGCAACGCCCTCTCCACCGACGCCGAGATCACCGGAGAGAACTGGAAGTTCTTCCCCACGGACATCCAGTGGGGCAACATCGGCGAGCTCTTCACCGACGAGACGGTCCCCTTCGCCCAGTCCCTGTGGAACTCGGCGGTCGTGGCCACCCTGCACACCGTCGGTGTCCTGCTGGTGTGCTCCCTCGCGGGCTACGCCCTGGCCCGCATCCCGTACAAGCACGCCAACAAGGTCTTCTACGCCGTCCTGGGAACCCTGATGGTCCCCACCGCGGTCACCTTCGTGCCGAGCTTCGTGCTGGTCTCCTCGCTCGGCTGGGTGGACACCTACCGGGGTCTCATCATCCCGGGCCTGTTCAGCGGTTTCACCTGCTTCCTCTTCCGGCAGTACTTCCTGGGATTCCCCAAGGAGCTGGAGGAGGCGGCGCGCATGGACGGTCTGGGCTACTGGGGCGCCTACTGGCGTGTCGTCGTACCCAACTCGCTGAACTTCTTCGCGGCCATGGCGACCATCACCTTCATCGCGGGCTGGAACGCCTTCCTGTGGCCCCTGGTCATCGGGCAGGATCCGGGAGCGTGGACCGTGCAGGTCGCGCTGTCCAGCTACATGACCAACCAGACCGTCGTGTTCCACATGATCTTCATGGCCACGGCCGTATCCATCCTGCCCCTGGTGTTCGTCTTCCTCTTCCTCCAGCGCTGGCTGGTGCAGGGGATCGCCCAGACCGGCATCAAGGGCTGAGCTAGGAGACCGATGTCTTTCCGCACCACCGCCGACTATGTCGAGGACGTCTCCCCGGGCAGCGGGGCGCTCGCGCCCCGGGCCTGGTACGCGTCCTCGGACGCCGCGTCCCTGTCGCTGAACGGCAGCTGGCGCTTCCGCCTGGCGGCCACCGTCGACGCCGAGGACGACTCGTTCGCCGAGGAGGGCTACGACGCCGAGGGCTGGGCCGAGGTCACGGTCCCCGGGCACTGGGTCCTCCAGGGCGACGGGGCGTTCGGGTCCCCGATCTACACCAACCACCTCTACCCCTTCCCGGTGGACCCGCCGCACGTCCCGACCGAGAACCCGACCGGTGACCATCTGCGCGTCTTCGACCTGCCGTCGGACTGGCCGTCGGACGGCGGGGCGGTGCTGCGGTTCGACGGCGTCGAGTCCTGCGCCCGTCTCTGGCTGAACGGCACGGAGCTCGGCGAGTTCAAGGGCTCCCGGCTGCCGCACGAGTTCGCGGTGGGGCATCTGCTGAAGCCGGGCGGCAACGTCCTGGCGGTGCGGGTGCACCAGTGGTCGGCGGGCTCGTACCTGGAGGACCAGGACCAGTGGTGGCTGCCGGGCATCTTCCGTGACGTGACGTTGCTGCACCGCCCGGCGGGCAGCGTGGGCGACTTCTTCGTGCACGCGTCGTACGACCACACCACCGGCGAGGGCACCCTGCGCGTCGACTCCGACGTCGAAGGGCGGGTGACCGTCCCGGCGCTGGACATCGATGTCGCGACGGGTGACTCGGTGACGGTCGCGGTCGCGCCGTGGACCGCCGAGACGCCGAAGCTGTACGACGGTGTGCTGGCGACGGACGGCGAGCGCGTGCCGTTGCGGATCGGTTTCCGTACGGTCGTCCTGGAGGACGGCCTGATCAAGGTCAACGGGAAGGCCGTCCTCTTCAAGGGCGTCAACCGGCACGAGTGGCACCCGGAGCAGGGCCGCGCCCTCGACCTGGAGACCATGCGCGAGGACGTGCTGCTGATGAAGCGGCACAACCTCAACGCCGTGCGCACCTCGCACTACCCGCCGCACCCGGCCTTCCTGGACCTGTGCGACGAGTACGGCCTGTGGGTCATCGACGAGTGCGACCTGGAGACCCACGGCTTCACCGAGCAGGACTGGCGGGACAACCCGGTCGACGACGACCGCTGGACCCCGGCCCTGCTGGACCGCGCGGAGCGGATGGTCGAGCGGGACAAGAACCACCCGTCCATCGTGTTCTGGTCGCTGGGCAACGAGGCCGGCACCGGCCGCGGGCTCACCGCGATGGCCGAGTGGATCCACGACCGCGACCCCGAGCGCCTCGTGCACTACGAGGGCGACTGGAACTGCCGGGACACGGACGTGTACTCGCGGATGTACGCCTTCCACGACGAGGTCGACAAGATCGGGCAGCGGCTCGACGGCGGTACCGGCAAGCGCCGGGAACTCCCCTTCATCCAGTGCGAGTACGGGCACGCGATGGGCAACGGCCCGGGCGGACTGGCCGACTACCAGGAACTGTTCGAGAAGCACGAGCGGCTCCAGGGCGGGTTCATCTGGGAGTGGATCGACCACGGCGTCAAGCACGCCGAGCTGGGTTACGCGTACGGCGGTGACTTCGGCGAGGAGCTGCACGACGGCAACTTCGTCTGCGACGGGCTGGTCTTCCCGGACCGGACGCCGTCGCCGGGCCTGGTCGAGTACAAGAAGGTCATCGAGCCGGTCCGTATCGAGGGCGACGGCACCGACGGCACCGTGCGCATCACCAACAAGCAGGACTTCGCCGACCTGTCCGCGCTGGCCTTCGAGTGGTCCTGCCAGGTGGACGGCGAGACCGTCGAGTCGGGCCCGCTCGCGGTGCCGGTGCTCGTGCCGGGCGAGAGCGCCGAGGTGAAGCTGCCGGAGCCGCCCGCGGACGGCCGGGGCGGCGAACGCCAGTGGACGGTGCGGGCGCTGCTCGCCGAGGACACGGTCTGGGGTCCGAAGGACCATGTCGTGGCCTGGGGGCAGTTCGCCGTGGGGGCACGGCCGCTGCCGTCCTTCCCGGCGAGCGACCGGCCCGTGGCGGACACGGACCGGATCACCCTCGGCCCGGCCGAGTTCGACCCCCGTACCGGCGCCCTGCGTTCGATCGGCGGGGTGACGGTCGGCGCGGCACCGAAGCTGGACGTGTGGCGGGCGCCGACCGACAACGACGACGGCGCGGAATGGCAGACCGACACCCGCTACGGGATGCTGTGGCGCACGCTCGGCCTGCACCGGATGCGGCACCGTCTGGTCTCGGTCGAGGCCGGCGACGACGCGCTGACGGTCCGGACGCGGGTGGCGCCCGCGGCCCGCGAGGTCGGTCTGGACACGGTGTACCGCTGGACGTCCGACGGTGAGCGGCTGCGGCTGACCGTGTCCGTGACCCCGCAGGGCGACTGGACGGTGCCGCTGCCCCGGCTCGGGGTCCGCTTCGGGCTGCCGGAGGCCGACCGGGTGGAGTGGTTCGGCGGCGGTCCGGGCGAGGCGTACCCGGACACCACGACGGCGTCGATGGTGGGCCGCTGGCAGTCGACGGTGGACGGACTGCAGACGCCGTACGTCCGTCCGCAGGAGAACGGCGCCCGCGCCGACGTCCGCTGGGTGGAGCTCGGGGGGCTGCGGATCGAGGGCGACCCGGAGTTCTGGTTCACCGCCCGGCGCTGGACGACCGAGCAGCTCGAGGCGGCCCGGCACCGCACCGACCTCACGGCCGGCGACACGGTGTGGGTCAACCTCGACCACGGGCAGCACGGCATCGGCTCGCAGTCGTGCGGCCCGGGTCCGCTGCCGCGGTACTTCCTGAAGGCGGAGCCGGCGGAGTTCTCGTTCGTGTTCTCGACCACCGGGTGACTCGACCGCCGGGGCGAGAGGAACTCCAGGTAAGAAATCGTTTAATCGATTGACCAATTGATCGACATTCCGACAGTGTCGGGACGTCATCCGCGGCCGGTCGGCCCTCGAAGCCGACCGGCCGCACCTGTGTTCATCGCATGGAAGCAGGTGGGTCGATTGAGTGTCTCCATCGAGGTCCGCGGACTGTCCCGGACCTTCCACACCACCGTCCGCCGCCCCGGTGTCCTGGGCGCGGTCCGTTCACTGGTCAACCCCGAGCGGGTGGCCAAGCACGCCGTCTCCGACATCACCTTCGACGTGGCCCCGGGCGAACTCCTCGCCCTGCTCGGCCCGAACGGCGCCGGCAAGTCCACCACCATCAAGATGCTGACCGGCATCCTCACGCCCAGCTCCGGCGAGGCCCGGGTCGCGGGCGTCGTGCCGTACCGGGAGCGGGAGCGCAACGCCCGGAACGTCGGCGCGGTGTTCGGGCAGCGCACCCAGCTGTGGTGGGACCTGCCGGTGCGCGAGTCGTTCGCGATCCTGCGGGACATCTACGAGGTGCCGAAGGCCGAGCACGCCGCCCGGCTGGAGGAGTTCGACGAGATCCTGGACCTGTCGTCCTTCTGGGACACCCGGGTCCGCCATCTCTCCCTCGGCCAGCGGGTGCGCAGCGACCTGGCCGCCGCCCTGCTGCACGATCCGCCGGTGGTCTTCCTCGACGAGCCGACCATCGGCATGGACGTGGTGGTCAAGGAGCAGGTGCGGGAGTTCCTGCGCCACCAGGTGGAGCAGCGCGGCCGTACGGTCCTGCTGACCACGCACGACATGACGGAGGTCGAGCGGCTCGCCGAGCGGGTGGTGCTGGTCAACCACGGCCGGCTGGTCCTGGACGGCACCCTCGACGAGATCCGCCGGAAGTTCGGATCCACCTGGCAGGTGCGCGCCACGCTCGCGGACCCGCACGCCGAGGTCCTGCCGCCGCCCGGGATCACACTGCTGCGGCACAGCGGCGCGCAGGTCGTCTTCGGCCCCGACGGCGCGGACGCGCCCACCGTCCACCAGGCGCTCAAGGCGGTGATCGAGCGGTACGAGGTGACCGACATCGCCTTGGACGAGGCGGACTTGGAGGACGTGATGCGGGCCGCGTACGTGCATGCCGGGGAGGTCTGACATGGCCGTGCTGCACGCCTGGCGCGCCGCCCGCGTCACCCCGCTGGGCGAGCTGAACGCCCCGCCCCGGATGACGGCCGTCGCGCTGCGGCTGGCCGTGCAGGTGGTCCTGGTCTGGTCGCTGTGGCGCGGCCTGTACGCGGATTCCGGCACGACCGCCGGCCTGAGCCGCGACCAGGCGGTCACCTACGCCGTACTGGCCGTACTGGCCTCCCGGCTGCGGGAGCTGGACCAGTACGCGGGCCGGGACACGGTCCTCCAGCACATGCACTTCGGCACCATCGTCTACTGGTACCTGCGCCCGCTGCCGCCGCAGCGCTACTACGCCCTGCGGGCCGCGGGCGAGCAGCTGTACGGGCTCGCGTGGGCGCTGACCGGGTACGTGATCTGCCTGGCCGCCGGGCTCGTCGACCCGCCCCGCTCGGCCGCGGTGGCCGGGGTGTTCGTGCTCAGCATGCTGCTGGGCCAGTGGGTCCTGTACTACGTCATGCTCGTGCTCGACCAGTTGTGCTTCTGGACGATCCGCAACACCGCCGCGATGCTCATCCTGCTGTTCGCGCAGAACCTGCTGTCCGGCGTGTACGCGCCGCTGTGGTTCTTCCCTGACTGGTTCGTGACGATGAGCGCCTTCCTGCCCTTCCAGGCCACGCTGAGCGTGCCGCTGTCGCTGTACGTGGGCCGGATCCCGTTGTCCGACGCGGCCTTCCAGCTCTGCGTGCAGGCCGGGTGGGTCGTGGTGCTGGCGTTGTTCACCCGGCTGTTGTGGCGGCGGGCCGCCCGGCGCGTGATCTCGCAGGGAGGCTGAGATGTCGCTGAAGGCTCTGCGGATCGTGTGGCGTGTCACCGCGCTCAACTTCCGCGCGCAGATGGAGTACCGGACCGAGTTCCTGCTGATGATCGCGATCGGGGCAATCTGGCAGGTGTCGGTGATCGTGTTCGCCACGGTGCTGTTGTCCCGGTTCGCCGGGATGGGCGGCTGGGACAGCTCGGACGTGCTACTGATCCCGGCGACGCGCATGCTGGCGCACGGTCTGTTCGTGCTGTTCCTGGGGCGGATGCACTGGGCCGGCCGGCAGGTCCAGGAGGGGCGGATCGACATCTATCTGATGCGCCCGATGCCGGTGCACCGGCAGATCCAGCTGGCGTTCTTCCCCACCAACGCCATCGGGGACCTCACGGTGGCGGCGGGGCTGATGGTGGGCGCGCTGTCCCGCAGCGACCTGGACTGGACGGCGGGGCGGATCACGTATCTGATCGCGGCCGTGCTGGGCGGCATGCTCCTGGAGGCGGCCCTGTTCACGGTCGTGGCCGGCGCGTCCCTGCGCTTCCCGGCCGCCGACATGTGGGGCCGCTGGCTGGAGGAACTCCTCGGCACGTTCGGCAGCTACCCGCTGAACGTGCTGCCCAGGGCGGTGGGCGGCTTCCTGACCTACGGCCTACCGCTCGCGTTCGTCGCCTACTTCCCGGCGGCGGTCCTGACCGGCCACGGGCATACGACCGGTGTGCCCTACTGGCTGGCGGCGGCCTCACCGCTGCTCGGGCTGCTGGCGTATCTGGGGGCGCGGCTGCTGTGGCGGTGGAGTCTGCGGCACTACAGCGGCGTCAACGGCTGACGGTCCGGCCCGCCCCGCGCACGGGGGTGAACAGGGCGGCCGCGGCGAGCAGGACGCAGGTCGCTCCGGCGGCCAGCGCGACCGGCGTCGTGCCCTGTTCCTCGGCCGCCCAGGTCAGCACGGCGGCACCGATCGGTGCCGCCGCGTAGTGCAGGGTCCAGAACGCGGAGGTGACCCGGCCCAGGAGGTGTTCCGGGGTCACCTCCTGGCGGTACGACAGCGAGCAGGTGCCTCCCATGGCGGCACAGCCCAGGAAGGCGGCGCACAGGGCCGCGACCACGGGCACGTCACGGGCCCAGCCGAGACCGGCGAAGGCGAGCCCGCAGCCCGCGACCGAGCCGGTCCAGGTCAGCCCGAAGCCGAGGCGGCGGCGGAGCCTGGCCACGAGCAGGGCGCCGGCGATGGTGCCGAGCGCGCCGGCCGCCATGACGGTGCCGACCGTGCCGTCGTCCTGGCCGAGGTCGTGCTTGAGGTGGTAGATGACCAGGTCGTGGATCCCGAGGGTGAGGAAGCTGAAGACGAACAGCAGGACGGTGAGCGAGCGCAGCACGGGGTGGCCGTAGAGGAAGGCGATGCCGGTGCGCAGGTCCTGCCACAGTCCGGTGCGCTTGCCCGGCTGTTCGTCCGGGGCGCGCCTGCGGAACCGTACGAAGAACAGGAGCGCCGCCGACACCCCGAAGCTGGCCGCGTCCACGCCGACGGCCGCGGCCGGCCCGGACCAGGCGGCGACCAGTCCCGCGCACAGCGGACCGAGAACGCCCGCGGCAGCGGCGGTGGCGTTCAACCGGCCGTTGGCCTCGGTGAGTTGCCCGGTGCCGACCAGGCCGCGCACGACGGTGACGTAGCCGACCGCGAACAGCATGCCGACGGCCTCGCACAGCGGCAGCACCACGTACAGCAGCCAGATCTGCGGGCCGAACAGCCACACCAGGGGGATCACCCCGTACAGCCCCATGCGCACGAGGTCGCAGCCGATGAGCAGCCGGCGCCGGTCCACCCGGTCCACCACCGCTCCGGCGAACACCGCGGCCGCGACCGACGCCGCCCCGCCCACCGCGGTCAGCAGCCCCATCCGTGCGACCGAGCCCGTGGCCTCCAGGACCAGCAGGGGCAGGGCGATCAGGGCGAAGGAGTCGCCGAGGACGGAGAGGGTCTGCGCGGTCCAGAAGATCCCGAAGTCCCGTTGCCGCCACAGCGGCCGGGTGCCGCGTAAGCCGTCGTCGCCGACGTCCGAGGGCGTGCCGCCGCCGGGCTCGTCCTCACGCCGCGCCGCCTCGTGCGTCATGCGCCCTCCCCCGTCGCCGATGCACGGCCACCCTACGGCCGACCGCGACGACCGCGGGGTGCCGCACCCGCGAAACCGGCGTACACCGGGCTGTCCGACGGGACTCGATCCGCAGGCGCAGGAAGAAATCGGTTTCGGTGCGCGGTGCGGGCGCAGTACCGTCCGGACCGTGAGCGACACACTGGCGGCCTTCACCGCACGGGCGGCAGAGGATCCCGGAGTCGTGGGCCTGGTCCTCAGCGGCTCCCAGGTCCACGAGGGCATGCCGACCGGCCACTCCGACCACGACCTGCATGTCGTCGTCGGGGACGAGGCCGCTTCGCCCCTCGTCGAACTGGACGGGTTCCGCTCGGCCCACCTCGACCTCGTCGTCATCCCGCTGGCGGAGTTCCGGACCCGCGGCATGCCCGGCCGTCCCGACCACTTCGCGCGCTACTCCTATGTCCACGCGGAGGTACTGCTCGACCGGCTCGACGGGGACATCGCCCGGATCCTCGACGAGAAGCGGAGGCTGGGCGCCGAAGAGGCCCGGGCCGCGGTCGACGGCTGGCTCGACGCCTACGTCAACCAGACCTACCGCTCCTTGAAGAGCTACCGCGACGGCCACCCGGACATGGGCCATCTGGACGCCGCCGAGTCCGTGCCGTACGCCCTGGAGGTGCTCTTCGCGCTGCACCGCCGTGTCCGGCCCTACAACAAGTACCTGCGGTGGGAGCTGGAGCGGAGCCCGCTGGGCGACCGGCGGTGGGAGGCGGACCGGCTGCTGCCCGTCGTGGAGCGCCTGCTCACCGACGGCGACCCGGACACGCAGCGTGCGCTCTTCACCGGCATCGAGGGGGCGGCGCGGCGGGCCGGGCACGGCGGAGTGCTCGACTCCTGGAGGACGGACCTGGAGCTGCTGCGTCCCTCCTGACGCCGGGGCGTCTCCCACTGTTTTCCCGACTTCCCTTGCGTTCCACGGGTGTTGCCCACGAACCTGAGCACCGTTCATCTTCTTCCCTCCGCCCTCCCCGACCGGAGACACCCCCCATGAAGAGACTGATCGGCACCCTCATGGCCGCCGCCCTCGCGGTCACGGGCCTGGCCGCCACCGCCGCGACACCCGCCGTCGCCGCGGACTCCGGCTCCTTCAACGTCCTCACCTACAACGTCGCGGGCCTCCCCGAGGGCCTGAGCTCCGGTAATCCGGAGAAGAACACCCCGCTGATCTCCCCTCGGCTCGGGGCGTACGACATCGTCAATGTGCAGGAGGACTTCAACTACCACGCCGCCCTGTACGCGGGCGACGACCACGCCCACCGCACCGCCACCAGCGGCGGTGTCCCCTTCGGCGACGGCCTCAACACCCTCTCGGACCATCCCTTCGAGGACTTCCAGCGGGTGAAGTGGAACAAGTGCACCGGCACCAACTGCCTCACTCCCAAGGGCTTCTCGCTGGCCCGGGTCCGGCTCGCCGAGGGCGTCTTCCTGGACCTCTACAACGTGCACACCAACGCCGACGCCACCGAGGACGCGCTCGCCGCCCGCCGGGCCAACATCGAGCAGCTCTCCGACTTCATCCAGGCGAACTCCGCGGGCAACGCGGTGATCGTCATGGGCGACACGAACACCCGGTACACGCGCTCCGGCGACAACATCCGCACCCTGCTGAGCGAGAACGGCCTCACCGACGCGTGGGTCCAGCGGGTGAAGGGCGGTACGCCCCCGGCCCAGGGCAGCGACGCGCTCGTCTGCCCCACGACAGCGCCCACGAACGACTGCGAGGTCGTGGACAAGGTCCTCTACCGCGGCAGCAAGCTGCTCAGCCTGAACGCGACCCGCTACAGCAACGAGTGGGCGTCCTTCCTCGACCCGGCCGGCGCCAACCTCTCCGACCACTTCCCGCACGCGGTCGACTTCACCTACCGGCTCGACTCCGCCCTGCGCGCGAGCGACTTCTTCGGCGGTCCGCACGGCACGGCCTTCAACGACGCGGACGACCTGCCCGCGACCCCGGCTCCCCGCACGCTGACCCTGCGCGGCAGCGCCCGCCTGGACGCGGTGTCCCTGACCCACGACGGCGGTACGACGCTCGCCCACGGCGGCACGGGTGGCACGGCGACGTCCCTGACGCTGGCGGCCGGTGAGCACCTGACCTCGGTGAGGCTCACGCAGGGCCAGAAGGACGGCCGTACACGCCTGTTCTCGGCGGCGTTCACGACCGACAAGGGCCGCACCCTGTCGGCCGGTACGGCCGCCTCCGACGCGAAGACCTTCACGGCCCCCGCCGGACGGCAGATCGTGGGCTTCACGGGCCGCGCGGGAACCGAGGTCGACAAGCTGGGAGTGGTGTACGCGCCGATCCGCTGAGTCAGGCTCCCGGCGGGTTCAGGGCTGTCAGATCGGCGGGCAGCAGCTCCGGGTGGTAGGTCGCCAGGGCCGCGCCGCCGAGCCACCAGCCGCGGTGGACCAGGGCCCGGCACAGGCCCGGGTCCAGGCGGTCGAAGACGGTCGGGACGAGGGCCAGGTGCCGGCCGTCGAAGGCGGGGTGTTCGGCGAAGGCCGCGCGCCAGCGGCGCAGGGCGTCCGGGCCCTCGGCCGGGAAGTCGGTGGAGAGCTGGACGAGGACTCCCCGGCGGGCACCGTGCGGCAGTTCGCCGTCCGGTCCCGCCGCCCTCGCCTTCTCGAAACGGTCCACGACGGCCCGGGTCCGCAGCGTGGTGCTCTGCCGGTACAGCAGTGAGTTCGCCCGGGCCAGATCGCGGACGACGGGGACGCGCCCGTACACACCGGGGCGCAGCAGTCCTCCGGCGTTGAGGACGCACAGGAAGGTGTGGCGGTAGCGGTCCCCGTCGATGGCCTCCAGGCCGGTGTTGTCGTACGTACCGCCGTCGAGCAGCGCGGGCGGGTGGGTGGCGCACGGGAAGGGGCGCCGGTCGAGGACGACGGGTGGGAAGGCGCCGGGCACCGCCGCGGAGGCGGACACGGCCCGGCTCAGCCGCAGCCGTGTGCCGGCCGTGGGAGCCAGGCCGATGGTGTAGTCGCCGTACACGTCGCGTTCGAAGGTGAAGCGGGCGCCGGTGGTCTGGTTGGCCGCGTTGACGATCCAGCGCACCTGCGGATCCAGCCCCTCCAGTTCGGTCCTCTCGAAGAACCAGTCGTCCAGACGCCTGGCCAGCAGGTCCGTGCGGGTCGTGGGGCCGAGGGTCCGCCACAGGCCGCGCAGGAGGGCACGCTTGAGGGAGCGGGAGGAGACCCGGTCGACGAGCGGTGCGATGACGAGTTCGTCCACGGCACGCGCGGTGAAGCCCTCCTGCCGCAGGGCGGGCCAGGCCGTGGCCAGGCAGCCGTTGGCGACCGAACCGCCGGACACGGAGGAGGAGTAGCGCAGCCGGGCCAGCAGCCCGGTGTCGGCCAGCAGCCTGACGAAGCCCAGTGCGGAGAGGGTGGCGCGGAATCCCCCGCCGGACATCGCGAGCGCGACCGGGTGCGCGGTGGCGGGCGGTTCGGCCGGGCGGAGGGTGTCACCGCAGGGGCGGGCCACGAGGCCGGTGCCGAGGGCGGGCGAGTCGACCATCCATCCGGGAGCGGCGGCCGGCACGGTCTCGGCCGGGGGCGCGGGCGGGGCCGGGGCATGCCGGGCGGAGGTCATGGCCGGTCTCCGATCGTGACGACGAGCGCCTGCTCGGCGGGCGCCCGGACGTCCACGCCGAAGGCGCGGCCCTCGCTCAGCCGGGTCAGTTCCTCCTCGGCGAACGGGATGTGGTTGGTCAGGTGGACGACGTACTCGTCGTCCGGTGCCCGGGACTCGACGAGCCAGCGCAGGGTGTCCTCGTTCGGATGGTGGTGGCGGACACCGTCGGCGGAGACGACGTAGTGGTCGGCCCGCACCTGCTCGAAGAAGCCGGCTTCCACGTTGCGGTCGCTGCCGTGGTGCGGCAGTTTCAGCAGATCGACGTGGAGCGGTTCCGAGTCGTCGAGCAGGCCCAGTTCGCGCAGCCCGGTCAGCACGTGGTCGCCGCGGGCGTCGCCGGTGAGCAGCGCGGTGCGGCCGTGGTGGCGCAGCAGCAGGACGATGCTGGAGAGGTTCTGCACCGACGAGTCGGAGTACGCCGCCGTGATGACGTCGGGGTCGCCGCGCTGTTTCGCCTTGCGCCAGCGTTCCTCCAGTTCCTCCAGCGCCGCTTCGTCGGGCGCGACGACCGTGACGTCCAGGTCGCCGAGGGTGGTCTCGGCTCCTTCGGTGAGCGGCCCGCCGAACGGGGTGTTGCCGTCCAGGTGCAGTGCGCTTGCCGCGTTGCGGATGTCGCGGCCCTGCTGGTAGCTGGCGGCGACCGCCGCGTCGGTGGCGGCGCGTTCGACGAGCGGCCGGACGGAGGCGCTCAGCCCGGGTGCGCGCTTGTCGACGAGTTCCTCCACGGAGTTGAACCACAGGGCGTCCACCGCGTACGGCGGGGCGTCCCCGTCCTGCTGGGCCTGCCTCATGTCGCGGAAGAGCCGTACGAGCCCGCCGGCGTGGTCGTCGTCGACGTGGGAGAGGCAGACGACGTCGAGGTGCGGCGGGGCGTCGCCGCCCGTCCCGAGCTGCTGGAGCCGGCCGCGGAGCGAGGCCCGGTAGACACCGCCGGGACCGCCGTCGACGAGCATGACCCGTTCGTCGGGTGTGCCCCAGCGGACGAGGAAGCAGTCGCCGTGCTTGGCGTCGAGGAAATCGAAGGTATACATGTCAACCTGCCTGGCTGGTGGTTCGGCCCGTCAGACGGACTGCACGGCGCGCAGTACGTCGACGAGCCCATGGCCCTGGAAGTGGCGTTCGCGGGCGAGGTCGGTCGCGGTGGCGCAGAGGATCTCCTTCACGCGTTCCGGGCGGCCGAGCAGCTCCCGGTGGCGGGCGAGCAGCATGGCGGCGGCTCCGCTGACATGGGCCGCCGCCTGACTGGTCCCGTGCATGGCGGAGATGCCCTCGCCGGGGATGGGGCCGTCGATGTCCTCCCCGGGCGCCACCAGGTCGGGCTTGAGCCGCCCGTCGCCGGTGGGGCCCCGGCTGGAGAAGTAGCTGACGCCGTGGCGGTGCGGGTTGCTGCGGTGGGTGGAGCCGACGGTGATGACGGAGTCCGCGTTGCCGGGGTCCGAGATGCTGATGTCCCGGTAGTCGGCGCCCAGGGTGTGCGCGGTGCCGCCCGTGAACCCCGCGTTCCCGGCCGCGGTGACGACCACGACACCCGACCGGGTCAGGCGGTCGCACTCGACGCACACGGGTGTCCAGCCGGTGGAGTGGCTGGCGACGTCGTGCGGGACGGACAGGCTGATGTTGACCCCGGCGACGATGAACCGCCCGGCCTGCTCGTTGATGTGACGGATCGCCTGGAGCGCGGTGACGATGGAGAACTCGTCGCCGCCCCCTTCGTCGTCGAGGACCCGGAAGTCGTAGAGCCGGATGCGCGGGCAGATGCCGCGGAAGTCCAGCTCCGGCCACCAGCCGCCGATGATGCCGGCGATGTGGGTGCCGTGCTGGTCGCCGGGCGGTGGCCGGGCGGGCTGTCCCGGGGCCGGGGTGGTCTCGACGGACGGCAGGGCGGCCGCCCAGTTGACGAGGCCGCCCACGAGGACGTCGGCGGAGAGCTTCTCCCGTACGCCGGTGAAGTCGAAGGAGCGGGCGATGCGCGTCTCCAGCGGCTGCGGCGTCGGGCCGGTGGTGTCCCAGTCGTGGAAGGCGGGGTGCCGTGCGTCGATACCGCTGTCGACCACCGCCCATCCGATGGTGGCGGTGTCGACCGAGAAGACCTGCTCCGCCGCGTCGGCCTTGATCGTCCGCCGGGACCGTACGACAGCGCGGGTCGCCGGCCGGTTCGTCGTCACGGAGACGATCGGGTACTTCTGCCTGCGGTCGGCCACGCGCCCGACGGCGGTGTGCGGCCCGCGCACCGGGGTGGTGTCCACGACGACGTCGTCGAGCATGTCGACGAGTACGCCGGTCACCTCCTGTTCGCGGGTGTCGCTCCGGGCCAGGTCCGGCCGCGCGTTCTCCACGACGCGGTGCAGCAGCCGCAGGAGCCAGGTGAGATGGCGGCCGCGTTCCTGGCGGCGCTCCATGCTGTCGTGGATCTCGCTGGTGGCGGGGGTCCTGACGTGTCCGGCGAGGGCAGCCTCGACGCCGTCCGCGCCGCCGGTCCCGGCGAGTTCGTGGGCGACCCGCACCGCGCCGGCGAGGCTGGTCAACGGCAACAGGTCGCTGACGAGTTCCTTCAGGGTCAGCTGTGCGGCCACGAAGCTGCCGGCGGCGATCGGACGGCACTTCTCCATCAGCCCGCGGCTCTGGAAACGTTCCAGCACCCGCTCGACGCCGTACTCCTCACGGATCGCGAGGATCAGGTCCTGGCGTCCCGCCGAGGACGGCCGCGGCGGCTGGGCGAACGCCAGCCACACGTCGAAGTGGACGGGGCAGTAGGTGGCCCAGAGGACAGGTACGGGTCCCTCCCCATAGAACACCGCTGCGAGATCGGCTCGGTCCATGTGGATTCCCGGTGCGCTGTGCGTACGGCCCCGCGCGAGGCGGTGGGAGACGCGAGGGCGGCGCGAGGGCCTGATCTCATTTTCCGCCCTGGTCATGGGCACTGCAACCGCTGGGCGTCAGGCTACGATCACCGAGCGTCTGTGGGACCCGCACACCGACGCGGCATGACCGTCCCGGCCCTCTTCGAGAGGTAACCCCCAGAACCCCCATGCCCAGAGCCGGCCTCACCCCCGACCGCCTCGTCGCGGCCGCAGCCGACCTCGCCGACGAGGCCGGCTTCGAGCGTGTCACCCTGTCCGCCCTGGCGCGGCGCTTCGGCGTGAGGGACGCCAGCCTGTACACCCACGTCCGGAACCTCAAGGACCTCCATACCCGCATGGCGCTCCTCGCGGGCGGCGAGATGATCGACCGGATCGCGGCGGCGGTCGAGGGGCGGGAAGCCGGCCGGGACACCCTCGCCGCCTTCGCCGGTGCCTACCGGGCCTACGCCCTCGAACACCCCGGCCGGTACGCGGCGACCCAGATCCCCGTCGACCAGGAGCTCCTCGCCGACTCCCCCGCGATGCGCCGCACGGCCGACGTCACCTACGGCATGCTCCGCGCCTACGGCCTGGAGGAACCCGACCTCACCGACGCCGTGCGCCTGCTGCGCAGCACCTTCCACGGCTACTGCGCCCTGGAGTCCAACGGCGCCTTCGGGGCGCGCCGTGACGTACAGGCGTCCTGGGACCGGGCCATCGACGCCCTGCACGCCCTGCTTCTGACCTGGCCCCGCGAGGAGAGGACCCCCGATGCGTGACGCCGCCGGCTCGATAGCCGAGACCTACTCGCTCGGCACCGGCCCCTGGACGATGACGCCCGTCACCCGGGGCGCCCTGGGCCAGATCTGGAGACTCTCCGGGAACGGCTCCTCCTGGGCCGTGAAGGAGCTCCTCTTCGGCTGCGACGAAGCCCAGGTACGCCGCGAGGCGGCCTTACGGGACTCCGCGGAGCGCCTCGGCATCGCCTCGCCCCGGCTCCACCCCGACCGGCACGGCGCGCATGTCTCCCGCCTCGACACCCCGGGCGGCAGCTCCTGGGTGAAGCTGTACGACTGGGTCGACGGCACCCGGGCGGACGCCTCCGACCCGGACGTGCTGGACTGGTTCGGCCGGGCCATGGCGCTGCTGCACCAGGCCGGGGAGGGCGCCGTGGACACCCCGAGCGGCTGGTACGAGCGGTGTCCTGACGACGCCGAGTGGGACGACGTGCTCAAGAAGGTGCGGGACGCCCGCCTGCCCTGGTCGGACGAGCTCGGCGGCTTCATCGCCACGTCCGCGCCCCCGCTCGCGCACTGGGTCACCCCGTCCGCACCGCGCGGCCTCGTGACCTCGCACCTCGACCTCCAGCCGCAGAACGTCCTGGTCGGCGCGGACGGGCCGGTCCTCCTCGACTGGGACAACGCGGGGCCGGTCTCGGCGGAACGGGAGTTCGCCCGGGCCCTCTACATCTGGTCGGGCGGCAACGAGGTGGACATCGAATCCGCCCGGCGGCTGGCACGGGCCTACCGCGACGCCGGGGGTCCGGCCGTCATCACCGGCCCGGAGTCGTTCTCGATGCTCTTCGCCACGGCCCTCAACTACGTCCACGTACAGGCCGAGACGGCCGTCGATCCCACCGTGACCGATGCGCAACGCGCGTTCGCGGGCGACCAGGCCCTCGCCTTCCTGCGCGGTGTACCGGACCTGGCCGCCGTCGCCCTGCTGGTCGCCGCGCTCGACGGCTGGAGGGTGTCTCTCTGACCGGTTGGTCAGTTGATCGGATGTGCCTGTTCGGCAGCAGCCGACGACGCTGAGGGGACCGGTCAGGCGAGCCGGCCTGCGGCCGCAGCCAAGGCGGTGAGTACCCGGCGGGTCTTGTTCTCAGGGTGCTCGGAGAGGGGCACCCCGCGTTCCCGTACCGCCTCCTGGAGTTTCCGCTGCTTGCGCTCGGCCCGTGCCGTGAACGTCTCCCGGTCGTCCTCGTCCTTGGGTTTCACCCGGATCGAGACCTCCAGGAACTCCAGGCCGGTCACCGACCACACCTCCAGATCGGCCTTCAGGTCGTCGAGCGGGACGTCCTCGATCTTCGTCGACAGGACCGGCCCCAGCGCGACCAGCCCGTCGAGCGGGACGGAGGGCGCACAGGCATCCAGGAACTGCTTCTGCACCGCGTCCGTCGCCGCGCCGGCATCGGCTCCCCGCTCCACCGCGTCGCCAAGCGTCCCAGGAGGACAGTCGCGTACCAGAGCGGCCGCCAGCACGCGGCCGTTCTTCGACCAGTCCTCCTCGATCCGGTAGGTGAAGGGTCCCGCTTCGAAGGCGTCGGAGAACCGGCCGACCAGCTGCTCTTGCTCGCACGGACGCAGCTTGACCGTCAGATCCTCCGATGCGCCGCCCAGTCTGAAGCGCACGATCACGCCGTTGTCCAACAACGGGACCCGCCCCTCGGCGGCCCCTTGCCGGTCTTCGGCGAACCAGATCCGGCGCGATGTCAGCGCACCCCGCGAACTCCCGAGAGCCGACAGCGCACCGGGCACATCGCCCTCGACATTGACCTTGATCTCGGCTGGAAGCAAGCTCATGACATCGCTCCTGCACATGTTTCAGGGGGGTGCAATCCTCATGTTGTGGCGCCGGGTTTCAGTGTGAGTGCCCCCCTGCTGCCAGCTCGCCTTCCTCGAGGTAGAACTCCCGCCCCGTGACGAGCCGCAGGTCGCTTCCGGCCGGCCCCTCGCCGACGAAGCCCGCCGTGACCTGGTCGCCCTCTCGCAGTCTGCCGTCCGGGCCGTCGGGCCTCGCGGCGATCGCGAGAGCCGGCCCTTTCCGCAGCACTTCGTCGGTGAGCTCGGCACGCGAGGTACCGGGAGCCTGCCGCATCGCAACGACGTGGTCGAAGTCCGGGGGCACGGTGACGAGGTGCGCGAGGAATCGCTCGTCAGCCTTGCCGAAGGCCAGGTAGGTCAGGTCCGTTGGGCGGACGGCGTGGCGGTCGAACCGCCGGAAGTGAACGACGTGCCGTACGTCGACCGTCACCGGGTCCAGGATTTCCGTTCCGCCGCGTTCGAAGTGGCCGCGGAACAGGGTGCCGGTGAACGACGTGCGTGCGGGTTGCCCGTCTTCGCCGACGAGCTCGGTCAGGACGAAACGTTCGGGTCTCAGTGTGTACACGGCTGTCCCGGTCGTCCGCCGGTCGTCGACGTACACCTGCTGCGCGTCGCCCGCGTCGTTGGTGAAGGTGGCCTCGAGCAGGACCTGGAAGTCGTGAGGTCGCATGAACATGGGCAGGTGAGAGAGGTACGCCGTCTCCTCCCCGACCACCAGCATTCCGTGGGTGGCTTTGGGATCAGTGGCCGCCATGTTTCTCACCTCCGTTCGAAGCCCCCGCCTTCGGTCAAGGCAACTGGGCTTCTCGGGAACTGCCTTCAATTTTTTCACACCGTCCGAGAGGCCGCACGCGGCACCACGGGGAGCGGGAGCGGCTCCGTGTAGCCCATCGGGGCGGAATCGCACCGCCGGCAGAGCCAGCCGGACGTGAAGGAAACGCTCCGTACGGTAACCAGGCCTCCGGACACAAGAGGAGAAGGCATGGCGATCTGCATTCATCACATCACGCTGCGCCCCGAGGCGGACGAGAACGCGTTCGCTCGATTCGCCGCCGAAGAACTTCTTCCTGCTGCGCGAACGTTCACGGGCCGCAGGGCGGGGTTGCATGACGATCGCCATGTGATCGTCAAGGACCACACCGAAGAGCGAACCTACTTGTGGATCACCGAGTGGACCTTTCAAGGAAGCGAGAGCCCTAATTCCTTCACCGTGGCCGTCGGGCCACGACTGAAATCGAAGCTCGACGCCTTCGCTGTACATAGCTTCAAGCTCTACGCCGGCTTGGCGCGGTCCAGCCATGAATCCATCGTGACACCGACCCTCGATGTCCCCGACGATCTCACCGACCCCGAAGGCTGGCTCGGCGAAGACAACTGGAACGTCGTGTGAGCATTCCGCCTGACAGGCGCGGACCTGACGGTCGGTCTGGAAAGGAGCGGGGAGCGCGAATTGGCCGTCACTCGAGTTGTGTGAAGGTGCAAATTTGAGGCCGCTCCGCTCCAGCGAAACGCGATGTGGCGTCGACCCCGGAACGTGCAATGATGGGTATGTGAGGCAGCTCACACCATGATCCTGTGATGGGTGAAATGGTCACGGGCCCGTCGGTCCGCAGCGAGGAACAGACTCCCCCTGATTCAAGGAGTATCGCGATGACCAGCGAATTTCGACATCATTGCATAACCCCTCAATGCATAACCCCTCCGTATCTGCTCGAAAGATTGCTGAAAAGTGATGACGGCGAGGTCCGCCAGGCCGCGCTGAACACCATGCTCACCACTGCCCATCTGCGGGGCGAGCGAGCGGTCCGAGCAGCCTTCCCCGGTATCGCCACTCCCGGCAACGCTCGTAGGACGATCTACGACTGCCGGAACACCACGTCTCTGCCCTTCGCGGTTCTGGCGCGGTCCGAGGACGGGCCGGAGTCGATCGATGTCTCCGTCAACCGGGCATTCGACATGCTCGGCAAGACGCGGGACTTCTTCCAGCGGGTGTTCGCGCGGAACTCGATCGACGGTCACGGGATGCGCCTGGACGGATACGTCCACTACGGCTACGAGTTCGCCAACGCGTTCTGGGACGGGCGCCAGATGGTGTTCGGTGACGGGGACGGCCGCGTCTTCTCCGACCTCACGGGCTCCATCTCCGTGATCGCCCATGAACTGGGGCATGGGGTGACCGAGCACATCGCTGGGCTCGAGTATCACAAGCAGTCCGGAGCCCTGAACGAGTCCATGTCGGACGTGTTCGGGGCGATGGTCGAGCAGTGGACGCTGAGTCAGACGGCCGAGCAGGCGGACTGGCTGATCGGCCGTGAGGTCTTCACGCCACAGATCGAGGCCGACGCGCTGCGATCGATGAAGGCTCCCGGGCATGCGTGGAACGTCGAGAAGTTCGGCAAGGACCCCCAGCCGGACCACATGTCCAAGTACGTCAACATGCCGGACACCTACGAGGGAGACTGGGGTGGGGTGCACTACAACTCCGGCATTCCGAACAAGGCGTTCTACTTGGCGGCGGCGACCATCGGCGGACACTCGTGGGAGGCAGCCGGACTCATCTGGTACGAGGCTCTCAAGGCGTCCAACAGCGAGACACGGTTCCAGGAGTTCGCGGACACCACGTACCGGAAGGCCGGAGAGCTGTACGAGGCCGGCAGCGTTGAACAGATGGCCGTGCTCGGGGCGTGGCAGGAGGTCGGCATCTCGATCACCGGGGTCTCGGCCGGGCTCGCGAGGGCGCGCCGTCGCACAGCCGGCCAGAACGGGGAGGCGATCGCGGCGGTCAGGGCGCTGACGACCCAGGTACAGGAGCTGAGCCGGGACGTGGCCGCGCTCAAGGGACGTGTGACGGCCGGCGGTTGACGTCGAGGGGTCGGGCGGCCGACGCCATGTTCCTCTGTGTGAACAGCGCGGGCGGCGGATGGCTGAGAGGTGCCATGAAGGTCACTTTGGCGACGCACGGCGGGCTGGCGGCGCCGGTACTCGCCGGCCTCCCGCCGGACGTGGTGGACACCCACGCCCTGCCCGAGAGTGCTGCGGCCGAGTTGTCCCGGCTGGTGGCCGCGGCCGTTCCGGCGGCGGCTGCGGGAGACCCGGAGCCCCGCAGGCGCGCACCCGATGCCATGAGTTACTCGATCACGGTCGAGGAGGGCGGCCACTCGTCCGTTCTCGTCCAGTCGGACACGGACATGTCCCCGGAGTTCGCGGCGTTGCTGCGGTGGCTCAAGGGGCATGCCGGGCGGGAGTGAGAGAGGAGTCGAGGCACGCCGCCGGGCAGCCTCGCGTCGGTCGTCAGCGGTGCACCAGGACGTCGGGCGTGATGCCCTCGTAGCCCCGCAGCGCGCCCGGTTCCGGCTGGTTCTCGAACCCGGCCATGCGCGCGACCGAGTCGAGGCGGTTGACGGCCTCCCGCAGGTGCGCGGCCCCGCCCAGGGCCACGTACATTCCGACCTCGGGGTGGAGAAGGGTGGCGGCGACGTCGTTGTCCGTGCGGGACTGGGGGTAGTTCACCCATATGTCAGCGGTCGCTCTCGCCCCGACAGGAACCGTGCCCTGGGCCCACAGGAGTTCGACCTCGACGAGGTGACGGCCCGGTGCGGAGAAGGCGAATCCGTCCGAGTCCCAGTACACCCTGGCCTCGGCTCCCAGGTCGCTGTTCGCCTCCAGGGGCTTCAGCGCCACGTGGTCCGTGCGGATCACCATCGAGCGCAGTGTCTTCTGCCGGCCGTGGGGGTCGGTGATCCTGATGAACGCGTGCTGTGCCTCGATACCGAGGTCGGAGGGCACGGGGATGGGCAGGCGCGTCCGGTTGGACAGCGTCCACGAGAGGCACAGCGGTTCACCCAGGTCGATCTTGTCGTGGTCCACCTCCAGCTTCAGGTGGAGTTCGTCGGGGCTGAAGAAGAGCCGGTCCACGGAAGGGACGCTCGTGCTGTGCCCTGAGCCGAAGGTCAGCCCACCGGGGCGGACGGCCACGTCCGGCCAGTGGATCAGGTGGTGCCGGACGTGTTCGTTGAACGCCAGGACGATGTCCGTGGGGAAGACTCCGGGAGGGCCGCCCAGCACGTTCGCGACGCTGGGCGTCGTCGTCATGATGGAGTTGTCGGCACCGCCCTCCTGCTCCTGGTGGACCTGGTTGAAGCCATGCCCCAGTTCATGGCAGGCGCTCCGCAGGAACGCCCGCGACACGTCACGCTGCCGCTGGTCCGCCGCGGAACCGAAGAAGGGGGACTCGGCCGAGGGGTAGCCGTCGTCGCAGAAGCTGGCCACGCCCTCTCTCGGCACATCGACCGTGTCGTACATGACGCCACGGCCGCAGCCGATTCGCGCGGGTACGACGACGAGGTGCAACCGCCATTCCTTGTCGAGGTCGGTCGTCGGTTTGCGCACCGCCCGCATGAGCTGGTGCAGGTCGGCATGGCTCCAGCAGTTCGTACTGGTGACGCCGTCGGGCACGGGAATCTCGATCTGGTCGTACTCGACCGTCACGTCCCAGTTGGCGGAGGCGAACACGGTGCGGACGTCCTCCGTCCCGGTGCCGGACGCGTCGGGCGTCGGCTGGGGCGCGACCGCACCGGTCAGGGTGTCCACCTCCACCGTGGCACGCCGGAAGTGGGGAGAGATCCACCGCAGGGTGACGGTCGCCCGGGGCGTCCCCGCCTCCGTCAGGCTCCCCTCGAACGTGGGCCCGCCGAGGATCGGAGGGGTGGGCACGGGGTGCAGCACCATCGTGAACGTACGGCTGGGGCCGGCCGGGAACGTGCCGTTGAACGAGCCCGGCGAGGGCTGGGTGTAGCAGTACTCCTCGACGGTGAGTGTCACCAGGTGAGGTCCGGGCGGGAGCGGCGGACTCTGCCGGATCCCGGTCACCTTCAGATAGGAGTAGTACTTGTTCCTCGGATGGACGGGTATCTCGGGGCGTCCCAGCGCCGTGGGGTCGAGGCCGGCGAGGACCGCCGGTGAGTGGCCCGTCTCGGCCGCTCCCGCGTGCCCGTTGGCCTGCAGCGCAAGCGGGAGGTTGAGAAAGCGGTAGAGGTCCCCGCTCGCAGTGGTGCTGCTGCCTCTCCGCTCCACCCGCAGAGTTCCCGCATACGACACCAGCGCGGGCGTGGGGCGGATGGTCAGCTGGTAGCAGCCCTGCTTCAGGCCGACACCGGGGGCCGCGAACGGAGGGAAGGGAGTCGCCTCGGGATGGTTGTCATGGATCTCGGCGGTGGGCCGTTCCCGTACCGGCGTCCCTTCTCCTGAGCCCAGGTTCTCGCCCGTCTCGACGGGCTCCGCCAAGGGCAGCGCTCCCGTACCGGCGGCGAGGGGCGGCGGTGCGAACTCCATGCCGGACGGACGCGGGTGGTCCGAGGCGATCCTGTCGTACATGCTTGCTCCCTCGACTACGTCTTCGATCACGTATCTCTGTCGGTCAGCCGTCCGCCATCGTCCGGATGACCGTCGGCCGCAGCGCCTCGTACCGTTCTGGGAGTCCGGCGAGCAGCCAGCGTTCCAGCGTCCTCGCGGAGTCGGCGAGGACGCTGTCACCGGTGGCGACCAGACCACCGAAGATCCGGTAGGTCTGGTCGCCGTCCTCGACCACGAAGCCTCGGTAGCCCAGGCCGGGCGGCGTGGCCGCGGGGGCCGCCGCCGGTCCGAGACCGGCCATCAGCCGGTGGAAGGTCGTCCGCGCCTCGTCGTCCAGCCGCCAGCGCGGGTTGGGGCGGCCGCTGAACACGTCCAGCTCGACGATCACATCGGTCTCCGTGGCTCCGAGATCCCGTACGCGGGCAGCTCAGTTGATGACCACGGACCTGCCTGCGTAGAAGTAGCCGCAGAAGTCGGTGTAACCACCGCGGTCGCAGGTCTCGGGGTTGGTGATGAGCGCGCCGCGGTTGTCGTAGTTGCGGGCCGCGGTGCCTCCGGGCTTGTGCCCCCAGAAGTCACCCTTCTGCTCCCGGTACCAGTGGTAGTCCCAGCCGGGCCAGACGGCCAGGGCCATCAGCCGGCGCGGTTTCTCCGAGTCCGGCAGGCAGTGGTACCGGTGCACCAGCCCGTCGGCGAGGGCGGCCTTGGTGACGCTGGCGCAGGCCATGTTGCTGGTCTGGGCGCCGTGTGCCCGGCCGGGCTGGGCGAAGGTGTCGGTGCGGTGGTTGCGGGCGTAGTTGTAGCAGTTGTTGTGGGGCTGCACCTCCGGTCGGTTCCAGAAGTCCGGGTTGAACTGGCTCACCTCGTACCAGCAGGTCTCCTTGGCGTCCCGCTCCTGGGTGCTGGACCTCTCCGGGGGCTGCGGAGGAGCCTGCATGCCGCGGTTCCAGGCGGGCGGGTTCTCGAAGAAGGTGTCGAGCTGCTCCAGGACGAAGTCCCGGGTCTGCGTGTCGACCGGGGTCAGAGCGTGCTCGACCAGCGTGACATCGCCGTACTGGGGCATGTCGGCGATGAGGCGGCGGGCCAGCTCCCCGGACCTCGAGGGGTCGGCCGCCGCGATGGTGCCGAGCGCGAAGGTCTGCGGCAGCCGCTCGGGCCAGGCAGTCATGTCGTCGGACGCCGTGGTGACCACCACCTCCCGGTAGCCGAGACCGTCGTACCCGGCACCGGGCAGTCCGATCGTGTCGCCCGCCGCTCGGGCGACGGTTTCCAGCAGGGTTCCAGCGGCGTCCTCATCGGTGACGACCCAGGTGGGGTTGGGTCGGCCGGAGAAGATCTGGACGGTGACGCGAAGCATGACGCTTACCTCCGATGCGGGTGGCGATGCTGGGCCTGTATCGGCACAAACCGCCTCAGGCCCCTTGGTTCGAGTGTCATGCCGGGTGGTCTGGCTGACGCGCGGGGAGGACCGTCAGAGGTCCGTTCGGGTGTCGACGAGGGGGACGGAGAGATCGCCGCGATCCAAAGCCATGGCCGACGTCACCGAACGTGACGTCGACTCGGCGGCACGTCCACCGCCAGTCTCCGTAGCTGCTTCAACAGTCCTACGTTGAACGGAAATTCGCACAGCTCCCGAGACGTAGGAGCGCGAGGACGCCCCCCTGCGTGAACAGCCGTTGCCGCAGGGGCTGTTCAGACTGACCCGTCAAAGAGGCACGTCCTGGCGGGTCGGGGGCAGGGCCACCTCGCCGTACGACGGCGTCATGCCCTTCGGTGGCCGGCCCGCCCGGATGTCCGCCGCCGCCTCCAGCGCCGCGCCCAGCGCCCTCCGGTACAGCAGCGAGCCGAGGCTGATGCGGCGGACGCCGGCGTCGGCGAGGTGCGGGACGGCCGGGCCGCCGGGCGTGTAGAGGACGTTGAGGGGGACGTCCATGTGGCGCACCAGGGCGGCGATCCGCCGCAGGTCGGTGAGGCCGGGGACGAACACGCCGTCGGCGCCCGCCTGCCGGTAGGCGTCGAGGCGGGTGAGGGTGTCCGTGGTGTCACCGTCACCGAGCCAGTGGGTGTCCGTGCGGGCGTTGACGAAGAGGGCGGGTGCCGCCTTCTTGACCGCGGCGATCTTCGCCGCGTGCCGGGCTGCCGGTCCGAGGCCGTCCTCCAGGTTGATGCCGACCGCTCCCACGGCGTGCAGCTCGCGTGCGAACTCCGCCACCTCGTCCGGGTCGTCGCTGAAGCCGCCCTCCGCGTCGACCGACAGCTGGAACGGTTCGGACCCCAGGACGAATGCGAGCCGGAGCGTCTCCTCGCGGGTCGCCGCCACACCGTCGGGCAGTCCGGCGACCGCGGCGACGCCCAGGCTCGTCGTCGCGATCGCCCGGAAGCCCTGCCCGGCGAGGGCCCGGGCCGAGGCGTGGTCCCAGGCGTTGGGCAGCAGGAGGGGCTCGTCTTCGTGGTGGAGGTCGGCGAAGGCAGACATGGCGCCACGCTAGGCGCGGATCGCTTCGGCGCGGACCGAAGCATGGCCTCCGAGTGCCGTGGCAGCCTTCCCCGCCGCCACGGCCCTGAGGATCGCCCGTCTCAAGCCGTGACGTCCACGCCCGAGTCCGTCAGCCGGACCCGTGTCACGCCGCCGTCGCTCCAGCGGACCTCCAGTGCTCCGGCATCGTCCGCGCGTACGGAGACCGACTCCTCCAGCGGGGCGGGGTCCGGCTCGGCCGTCAGGCGGGCCAGGGCGACGAACAGGGTGGCGGTCTCGCCCACGACGCCCGTCAGGGAGTCCGTGAGTCCGATCGCCGGTACGAGTTCGGCCCGCAGACCCTCCCCCACCGGCCAGCCGGTCACCCGGACCGGCGTGCCGGGCTCCGCGCCCGTCACCAGATGTGCCCGGACCTCCACGGCCCCGCGCGCCAGCACGGCACTCGTCACCCGCGCCCCTGCGCCCGCCGTGTGCCGGGACGCCGCCCAGCCCTCGCCGACGCCCAGCGGTTCGATGCCGGTGCGGCTCGGGTCGTCGCCGACGATCACGCTGTTGTCGTACGACGGGGAGGTCGACGGGGACGGGGCCGTCACCGTCGAGTACGCCAGACGCGTGTAGTAGGGGTCGTAGCGGACGTCCTCGCTGCCGTGATTGTGGAGGCGGACCACACCGTCCGAACGGGTCGACTGGAGCAGCCAGTTGGGCGGGCCGACAGGAGTGACGGCGTCATCGCGCTCGGCCGGTCCGGGTTCCTCCGCCGCCGTCCACACCTCGTGGTCCGCCGGGAGGAGCAGGCCGAGGAAGCCCTTGCTCGCCCAGTACGGGGAGGCCGGGCCCGAGTAGCCCTGGAGGACGGAGGCGTCGGGGCCGTGCCAGCCCAGGGACAGCAGGCCCCTGTCGTCCACCGCGCCCCGGTCGAGGAAGTACCGCAGCGCTCCGGAGGCAAGGCGCCGGGTCTCCCCCGGCGACAGGGGCGTACGGGCGGTCAGCGCGCCCAGCCACAGGGGGGCCGTCGTCGCGAAGCGGTACGTCAGGGAACGCCCCTGGTGCATCGGGGCACCGTCGCCGCCGAACAGCCGGGCGTAGTCGGAGAGGTGGCGCGAGAGGCGGTCGCCGTAGAGGTCCAGCAGGCGCTCGTCCCCGTCCAGCCAGGCGTGCAGCACCGGGTAGAGGTGCATCGCCCAGCCGTTGTAGTAGTCGAACTTGCGGCCGTCGCCGTCGGTGTACCAGCCGTCGCCCAGGTACCACTGCTCGATGCGTTCCAGCCCGCGGTCGATCGCCGCGCGGGACGCGTCCGGCTCGTGGCCGACCTCGGCCAGGAAACCGCCCACCGTCACCGGGAACAGCTCCCAGTTGCAGGGCCATGCCTCGGCGGTGAGCGCGTCGCCGAGCCAGGCGGCCGTCCGCTGCCGTACGCCGTCGTCCAGCCGGTCCCACAGCTGCTCCCGCGTCAGACGCAGGGCGAGCGCGATCGACGCCGCCTCCACCAGGGGCTGGCCACGGTCCTCGATACGGGGCCAGACGCCCGAGACACCGGCGGCGAGGCCGGTGGCGTAGCGCTCCAGGGCCTTCTCGTCGCGGCGGAACGCGGCCAGCAGGAGGGTGCGGGCGTAGCCCTCCAGGCCGTCGGAGAGGCGGCCCGACCAGCTGGTCCGGTCGCCGGGCAGGTAGTAGAGCGCGCGGTCGTCGGTGGCGTAGGGCTCGACGGCGGTGAGTAGCGCGTCGGCCGCCGCCTCCCAGTGGGCGCGGGTGTAGCCGGTGAACGGAGACGTCGTGCCGTCGGCGGGAGGCAGGTGCATCGGTTCTCTTTCGTGCGCGGGTTCGTGCTCGGACGCTCGGATCGACCCCGACCGGCCGTACCCGACAGGTCGGACCTGGAGCGCCCCGGTTCCGGTCGGGGCGCCCCAGGGGCTCTATCCCACCCGCACCTTGCCCTTCGGCACCAGACGCCGGGTGACGAGTTCGTCGCGGACCAGGCCCGCGTAGGCCGTGGCACCGCGCACGGAGGTGTGCGTGTTGTCCCGCGCCTCGTTGTAGAGGTACAGCGCCTTCGAGCCCTCCACCCCCAGGGACTCCACGAGCGCCTTCGTCTTCGCGGTGAGGTCGATCAGCGGGACGTTCCGCTCGGCGGCGACGGATCGGGTGACCGCCGGGTGGTCGACACCGAGGCCGTTGACCAGGAGGGCGGTTCCGTTGTTCAGCGTGCCGTCCGGGTTGAACCAGCGTCGCACGACAGGAGTGACAAGGACCGGCTGTCCGCCCCGCTCGCGGACGCCCTCCACCAGGGTCTCCAGGTTGGCCCGGTAGGTGGCCTCGTCCGTGGTCTTGTCGTTGTGGGCGAGCTGGACCAGGACCAGATCGCCGGGGCGGATCAGGGGCCGTACGGTGGCCCACAGCTTCGGGTTCCCCAGATAGGAGACCGTACTCTCCCCGGAATCTGCGTAGTTGGCGACGGACAGGCCCTCGCGGAGGTACTGGGGAAGCTGCTGGCCCCAGCCGGAGTACGGGTCGCCGGGCTGGTCGCAGACGGTGGAGTCGCCGACGAGGAAGATCTGGCGGGTGTGCCGGGCCGGGGTGACCCTGATGTCGGCGAGGGCCGGGGCGGAACCGCCGATCCGCAGGTCGAGGCCGGGGGTGCCCTCGGGGCCGGTGGGCTCGCCCTCGGGGGTGCGGACGTTCACGGTGAAGCTGCGGGTGACGCGCTTGCCCGCCGGTGCGGCCGTCTCGGGGAGCAGGGTGCGGCGGGTCTCGCCGCTGACGCTGGTGGCGGACGCGGACTCTCCCCCGAGCAGGACCCGCACGTCGTACGTGCCCGGGGGGACATCGAAGTGGCAGGTGTCCGCGGCGCACTGTGCGAGGCCGGTGTGCGCCTGTGCGGGTACGGACGGCAACGCGCTCCCGAGGGCCACCGCCGCCACGACGGCGATGCTGAAACGTCTCACTCGGTGCTCCTCCCAGCGGACGACAAGACCTGGAGGTGGACCGTACCGCTCCGGACAAGCGCTTTCTAGACCCCGAACAGCATTCACGAGATGGACAACTTCACATGACCGAAAGCCCTTTCGCGAAATCGATTCAACTGTCACCCTCACTCCCACCCGAACTCCCCCCACCTCCCGAGGAGGCCCCCCATGTCCGGATCCGCGAACAGACCGGTCGGCCGCCGCGCCTTCGTCCTCGCCGCCGGCGCCGCCGCGGGCACGGCCCTCACCGGCACGGCACACGCCGCCGCCTTCGGCTACAGCGACGACGGCTCGAACTACGTCGTCGACACCGGCGCCCAGCTGGTCTTCAAGGTCAGCAAGTCCACCGGCGACCTGACCTCGCTGGTCTTCCGGGGCACGGAGTACCAGGGCTACGGCGGCATGAACTCGCACATCGAGTCCGGGCTCGGCGCCTCCACCGTCGGCATCAGGCAGTCCGGTTCGACGATCCTCGTCTCCGTCACGCACGGCACGCTGAAGCACTACTACGCGGCCCGCAGCGGCGAGAACAACATCTACCTGTGGACCGACAAGGCCGACACGTCCGTCTCCGCGACCCGGTACATCGTGCGTGTGAAGAAGGGCGCGTTCCTCAACGACGAGCCCGACTCGTACACCTACGCGCCGACCACCATCGAGGCCTCGGACGTCTTCAGGAAGTCCGACGGGCAGACCCGCTCGAAGCACTACTCCAAGCGGCGCGTCATGGACTACGACTACGTCGGCTGGTCGGCCGGCGGGGTCGGCCTGTGGGTCGTGCGCAGCAACCACGAGAAGGCCTCCGGCGGGCCCTTCTACCGCTCCCTGCTGCGCCACCAGAGCGCCGACGGCGGCGGCCTGTACGAGATCCTGTACTACGGCCAGAACCAGACCGAGGCCCAGCGGTTCGGCCTCCAGGGCCCGTACGTCATCGCCTTCACGGACGGCGGGGCACCCTCCTCGGCGCTGTTCCCCGGCACGCTGACCACGCCGTGGGCCGACGCGCTCGGCATCTCCGGGTATGTGCCGGCGAGCGGCCGGGGCAAGGTGGCGGGCGTCGGGATCTCGGGCCGGAACACGGCGTACCCGTACACCGTCGGGCTGGCCAACGCGGCCGCGCAGTACTGGGGTTCGGCGCGTTCCTCGGACGGCTGGTTCTCGATCGCGGGCGTGCTGCCGGGCACGTACACGCTGACCGTCTTCAAGGGCGAGCTGGCGGTGTACACGACGTCGGTGAGCGTGTCGGCGGGCGGGACGACCACCCTGAACACGATCGCCCTGCCGTCCTCCAACGATCCCGCGGGCGCGAGCGCGATCTGGCGGATCGGGGACTGGAACGGCACGCCGGGCGGGTTCAAGAACGCGGACCTGATGACGTACGCGCATCCGTCGGACGGAAGGGCCGCGTCCTGGACCGGGAACGTGGTGATCGGTGGCGGCGGGGAGACTGCCGCCTTCCCCTGCTACCTCTGGAAGGACGTCAACAGCGGCATCCTCGTGTACTTCAGGCTGACCGCCGCGCAGGCCGCCGCCGCGCACACCCTGCGCATCGGCGTGACGACGGCGTACGCGAACGGCCGCCCGCAGATCTCCGTGAACGACACCTGGACCTCGGCGATCCCCTCCCCGCCCACCCAGCCGAACACCCGGTCGCTGACCAACGGTTCCTACCGCGGCAACAACCACACGTTCACGTACAGCGTCCCGGCGTCCGCCTGGAAGACGGACACGAGTCAGTACAACGTGCTCAGGATCGACGTGGTGAGCGGGTCGGGGGCGACCGGTTTCCTCAGCGCGGGGACGGCGATCGACGCGATCGATCTGCTGGCCTAGGCACTCCGGGGCTTGTCATGTTCCGCGCGTCCACTGCTGGTTGGTTCCTCCGTTGCACGTGTACGTGATGAGCGCGGCGGAGTTGGCGGTGGACGCGCCGTTCACGTCCAGGCACTCGCCGGTGGCCCGCGACCTGACGTTCACGTAGGAGCCGGTGGTGGTCAGGGACCACTGCTGGCTCGTCGCCGAGGAGCAGTTCTCCTGCGTGACCGTGCTCGCGTTCTCCTGGACGCACAGGGAGCTGTTCCTGACCATGAGCTGGTAGTAGCCGCCGCCGACGGACTTGAACCAGTGCTTCTGGTTGGCACCGCCGTTGCAGTCGTACTGCTTGAGCTGGGCACCGGCCCAGAGCGACTGGCTCGTCACGTCCGCGCACTTGGAGGAGTGGCGGGCGATGAGGGTGTTGTAGGTGGCGCTGGTGCCGGAGACGGTCCCGGCGGCCGTGTCGAGGGTGACCTCCGGCGACCAGGACATGGACATCGTGGTCGAGTTGGAGAAGGTCAGCGGCAGCCAGACGTACCGCGAGTCGTTGACGGTCCCGCCGAAGGAGTTGCCCCAGCGGTCACCGAGGTAGAGGTACGAGGTGCCCGAGGTGCCCTGCACGGGCAGGACGAACGCGGTCTGCGAGCCGTAGGTCGTGGAGTCGCCGACGTTCTTCATGGCCGACCAGGGTCCGGCGATGTTCGTGGCCGT
The DNA here is from genome assembly GCF_044457425.1 of Streptomyces sp. NPDC050546. Taxonomy (NCBI): domain Bacteria; kingdom Bacillati; phylum Actinomycetota; class Actinomycetes; order Kitasatosporales; family Streptomycetaceae; genus Streptomyces; species Streptomyces sp. NPDC050546. The sequence continues at coordinate 412,338 of NZ_JBITGX010000008.1, read as the reverse complement.
GGCGTACTGCTGCTGGTTGGGGTTCCAGCCCGTGGCGCCCGAGGTCAGCATGAAGTACACGCCGTTCCGCTTGAACAGGGCCGGGGCCTCGCGGTGGCCGCCGGGCCACGGGTTGGCGACCAGGCTCGCGATACCGGTGTAGTCGGCGGTCAGGCGGTAGATCTGGAGGTCGTAGTTCTCCCGCGCGGCGGAGATCATGTACCCGGCGCCGTCGGTGTCGACGAAGACCGTGATGTCCCGGGACATGTGCTGGCCGAGCGGCCGGAAGCTGCCCTTCCAGGTGTAGTTGCCGTCGACGGTGTCGGAGACGGCGACGGCGGCGCGGGCCTCGCTGTAGTCGGTGCCGTTCTCCTTGTGCATCCACATCACGAACTTGCCGGTGGACGCGTTGTACATGACCTTGGGCCGCTCGATGTTGGCGGTCGCGAGCTCCGGGTCGCTGGCCTCGGTCAGGACGTGGTTGCGGAACTCCCAGTTCTTCAGGTCGGTCGAGCGGTAGGCGTCGACGTACCGGAAGGTGTTGTCGGCGTTGCGGTGCTCGCCGAACCAGTAGTAGTAGGAGCCGACCTTGAGGACTCCGCCGCCGTGCGCGTGGACGGGGTTGCCCGAGGTGTCCTTGAACTGGGTGCCGTTGGTGATCGTCTGGGGCGCGGCGTGGGCGGGCCCGGCGGTGGCGAGGGCACCGAACAGCCCGAGGCACAGGGCGAGGAGGGCGGCGTACGCACGTCTCATCTCAGTCACCCGCCGTGGCCGTGTCGGCGACCGGGATGCCGAAGTCCGGGGTGCCGTCGGGCTTCCAGCCGAGCTTCTGGACGCGGGTGTGGCGGTTGGGGTCGTTCAGCGGGTCGCCGTTGATCTCCTTGTACTGGCGGGCGTGGTAGACGAGGACGTCGGTGCGGCCGTCCTCGGCGACCGTGAAGCAGTTGTGGCCGGGGCCGTACTGCTTGGTGGTGTCGTTGCTGGTGAAGACCGGGGTCGGCGACTTGGTCCAGCTGATGGGGTCCAGGAGGTGGCTGTCGGCGTCGGCGGTCAGCAGGCCCATGCAGTAGTTGAAGTCGGTGGCGCTGGCCGAGTACGTCATGAAGAGACGGCCGTTGCGCTTCAGCACGTAGGGACCCTCGTTGACCTTGAAACCGATGCGCTCCCAGTCGTACTCCGGGGTGGAGAGGCGCACCTGCGGGCCCTTCAGGGTCCAGGGGTTCGCCATCTCGGAGAGGAAGATGCCGGTGTTGTTGTCCATGCCGGGCTCGTGCTGCGCCCAGGCGAGGTAGCGGGAGCCCCGGTGGGTGAAGGTGGTGGCGTCGAGGGAGAAGGTCTCCCAGGCCGTCTTGACCTGGCCCTTCTCCACCCAGGTGCCCTTGAAGGGGTTGGGGTGGGAGTTCTCCAGCACCCAGATGCGGATGGCCCAGACGTCCTCTGCGGGCGCGGAGGCGAAGTAGATGTACCACTTGCCGCCGATGCGGTGCAGTTCGGGCGCCCAGATGTGCGCGCCCATGTTCCCGGTGGGGTGGGCGCGCCAGATGACGGACTCGGCGGCCGTGCCGAGGCCGTTCAGGGTGCGGGAGCGGCGCAGGATGATGCGGTCGTACTCGGGGGCGGTGGCGGTGAAGTAGTAGAAGCCGTCCTTGTGCCGGTGGATGTGCGGATCGGCCCGGTTGCGGACGAGCGGGTTCTCGAAGGGGGCCGGCTTGGGGTGCCTGGCCGGGGTGGCGGCCTGGGCCACGCCCGGGAGGGCGGGAACGGCGGCCAGGGCGCCGGCGGCTGCGGCACCCTTCAGCAGCAGTCTGCGGCTGGGGGATTCGGGCAGAGCGTGGTCGCGGTCGCGGCTCATGCGGGGGGCTGCCTCTCACTGGGGACACACGGCGTAGTCCGATGCGTCGTCCGACCTACCGATCGTCTGATATTTCGAACACCATCTGTCATTACGAACGCCGAAAAGGTAAGGGTGTGCCACCAGGAGGTCAACGGGTCTGACGGGACGAAGACGGCCGGGTCTCAGAAGGGGCGGCTGTACGGGTACTTGTCCACGCGGTCGTAGATGGCGCGCAGCCAGGGCTCACGGACGGCGGGCAACCGGGCCAGTGTGCGGAGGAGGATGCGCGGGTCGGGCCGGAACAGCGACCGGGGGCGCAGGGGCAGGGGATCGTCGCGCTCGACTCCGTCGGGCAGGCGACCGGTCGTGGGCGTGGGCAACCGCGCGGGCCGGCGCGCCAGGTGGAGCCAGACGCCGGCGGGCACGGGCACGGTGTGCGTGACGCCGGGCGGTGCCTGCCACACCTCGCCGGTGCGCGGGTGCCGGGGGGCGAGGACGATGTCGGGGTCGGCGTCGGGGACGGGCAGGCCCGGTCCGGCGAGGGCGGCCGTCTTCCTCGGTGAACGCGCCTGCGGGAGCAGCAGGTCGAGTGCTCGGCCCAGCGTCTCGGCCAGGAGGCCGTCGGGGACGCACACCGGTGTGCCCGCCGAGGCGGCCAGCAGGTGGGCGAGGGCCGCCCCGAGGGCCGCCTCCCACCGGGGATCCCACCAACCGCCCTGCTCGACGGGCGGGATGGCCTCGAACTCCCGGCCCAGCGCCGCCCAGTCCGCCGGGCGAGCGGGTGCGTCCGCGGTGAGGGGGTGAACGGCGTCCGGGTCGAGCCACACCGCCTGCCAGAGCGTGCAGTCGTCGACGCGTGTCGCGACGGCCTGTCCACACCGGGCGCAGGCCAGGTTGGGGCCGCTTCTCCCGTCCAGGCCCAGGCAGTAGCCCTCGCACCGCTCGGGGAGGAGAACGGTGCCGCGCATGTCGCCGGGCGCGACGACGACCGCGCCCGGCGACCCGAAGGACAGCGCGGGCACGGGCGCGAACACGCCCCGGGCCAAGGACTCCTGCGCCCCGATGTCACTCCACTGCCGCCAGGGCGGGCCGGAGGGTTCGGGTTCGACGGCGTAGGTGCCCGATTCCATCAGGGCGGGGAGCAGCTCATGGCCGTAGGCCTGATGGGCGTGGTCGGGCAGCGCCACCCGCGACACGGGCACGGTCAGCTCGGCGCCGCATCGCGTACACCCGAACACGGCCACACGGCCTCCCCCTTGCTTTCCCCCTGGTCAGGGGAGTATCGCGGCGCGGCTACGGGTCGCCAACCCATTTTCTGTTATCGGCACCCGCCACCCCCGTCTCCGGTGATGTGCGCAGCCTCACCACCCACACCACAGCAGCGGCCGTCGGCGTTCTCGCGGCGGTCGCGTCTCTGCTCGGCGCTCCCCCGGCGGCGGCCGACGGCCCCCGGGACGTCACGGCCGCCGTGCTCGACGGGCGGGACGTGACGCTCGCCGGGGACACGGTGGTCACCGTGCCGCCCGGGACGACGACCTACGACGGCGTTTTCCGGGGTGAGGGGACGCTCACGGTGCGGGGCAGCGGGACACTGGTCCTCACCAGGGACAGTGACTTCACGCTGTCCCGGTCCCGGCAGCGGCAGACCGTGCGGACGCTCGGCGGGAACCACCCGTATGTGACCGTGGCCCGCCCGGACCCGCCCGCGATCACCGTGGAGCGCGGGGCGACCCTCCAGTACGGCGACGGGGGCACGACCGGGCTCATCGGTCATTTCCCGTACGGCACACCCGCGTTCCGGCTCAACCAGGACAACATCCGGGTCGACGGCACCCTGCGGCTCGCCCTGAAGAGCGCCTACAACCTGGGCACCGTCAGCGGCTCAGGGCTGATCAGCCAGCCGCGCTTCCTCTGGGGCACCTGGGACCTGTCGGGGGCCCACTCCTTCTCCGGGGTGATCGACAACGGCACGCAGGCGAACGCCGGCCGGCCGGAGTACGCGACCTCGCTGCCGCGTGTGCGCAAGGTCCTCAACCAGGGCACCTGGACGGTCGACACCCCGCTGGGGCAGACCGTCACCATGGGCATGGACTTCTACCAGCGCGAGTACGGCAGCGACATCAACGTCCAGTCGCGGCCGGGCGGCACGGTCGTCCTGGCCGGGCAGTACAGCTGGTCGGACCGGGGCGGCGACACCGACCCCTCGCTCAGCGACCCCGCCCTGAACTGGACACCCGCCCGCAAGAACGTCAACAAGCGCGGCACCAACATCAAGGGCGCGAACGTCCGGTGGGGCGACGGCACCACGAACCGGATCTTCATGCCGGGCACCGCGGAGACCGTGTACATCAACCTCCTCGCGGCCCGGGAGCGTTCGAGGCTCACCTTCGACTACAACGGCCCCGTGACACTCGGCGCCCCCATCGGCGGCGGCCGGTTCCACGACACGCTCTCCGCTCCCGGCGCCGGCGACATCGTCATCGCGGGAACCCCCGGCAACGACGTCACCTTCGCGGCCGTCCAGTACTACGACGGCTCCACGACGGTGGAGAAGGGCGCGGTGCTGCGTCTGGGCAGCGGAAAGCGGGGCGGCGACGGCGGCCTGTACACGCGAGGCGCCCTCTACAAAGTCGTCAACGACGGCTCGCTCGTCCTGCGCAACACGGACAGGCCCCTCACGCTGTCCCGCGTCGGCGGCAGCGGCTCGCTCACGCAGTCGGGCGCGGCCACGACGACACTGACGGGCGGCGCGGTGACGTACACCGGGACGACCACGGTCTCCAGGGGCACGCTGGCCCTGCGCGACGGAGCCACGCTCGCCCGCAGCAGGGCGATCCGGGTCACCTCGGCCGGAGCCCGGCTGGACACCGGCGAGACGGGCCTGCACGTCTCGACCACCCTCACCGGCAAGGGCACGGTCACAGGCTCGGTCACCAATGAAGGCACCGTCACGACCGGCCTCACCGTCGACGGCCCCTACACGCAGGGCGCGAAAGGCTCCCTGCTCCTGCGGGACAAGCCGCTCAAGGTGACGGGCGCGGTACGGCTGTCCGGGGACCTCGACGTCTCGGCGGCCGGGAAGCGGCCCGCTCGTGTGATCCCCGTGCTCGACAACAAGGGCCGCGCCAAGCCCTCGGGAACCTTCACCGGCTTGGAGGAGGGCGCCCGCCTGAAGCTGGCCGGCACCACCTACCGCGTCAGCTACCGCGCCGGCGACGGCAACGACATCGCCCTGACAGCGGTCGCCGCCGCCCCTGGCCCGTCCCCCACCGCGTCCGGCTCGCCCGCGTCCGGCGCGGTGACCCCCCGCAGCGCCGGCGCGTCGGAGAACGTCGGCTTCGGCTGGTGGCCTTACGCGCTCGGCCTGGCCCTCGTGGTCAGCCTCGCCGTGCCGATGGCGGCGCGGCGCGGGCGGGGCCGGCCGGGCAGGGGGCGTCATGCGGGCCGCGCGCGGCGGTGAGGCTCACACCTCGGACTCGCCCCACGACGTGACGGCCGCCTCGTCGCCGACCGACACCGTGCCGGGCCGGAGTACCGCGTACTTCGTGCCGAAGGCGATGCCGCCCTGGGACGCCCGCCGGTAGGCGGCGAGGGTGCGCAGGGGCTCCGGGCCCGCCCTGGTTCCGGAGTGCTGGTCGACCAGGGTGACCGCGCAGCGGATGGCGAGTTTTGCGTAGCCCAGTTCGGTGTCGCCGACGCGGATGCGGTGGGCGCGGTCCTCGGTGTGGGGGTCGTCCCAGCCGTCGAGCACGAGGTTGGGGCGGAAGCGGTCCATGGGCAGCGGACGTGCACCGCGCTCGGTCAGTTTCCGGTCGAGCAGGTCGAGGGTGGAGCGGGAGATGACGTGCAGGGCGCAGCTGTCGGCGTATCCGGAGGTGCCCGGTGTCATGCCGTCGGTCACCCGGTCGTGCTCCGGCGGTACGCGCACGAGCCGGCTCCGGGCGCCGAGCACGTCCGAGAGCCAGGCGGCTGCCGCGTCGCCCTGGTCGATGCCCTGGAAGACGTCCCCGAACAGGTCGACCTTCTGCCGGGTGCCGGAGGTGTCCACGCTCAGGTGCAGGGCCTCCCATCCCGGTGCCCGGAGCGTGAGTCGCCCGCCGTCGGCGGTGACGGCCGGCCGGATGAGGGCCAGCCTGGGGTCCCGCCGCTGCGTCCGGTACACGCCCTCCTCGCTGACCACCATGAAGCTGCGGTCGTGTGCCAGTCCGGCGGGCGTCAGCAGCGCTTCCCGCACCGATGTCCCGGCACACCCCTTGAGGGGGTAGTACGTCAACTCGACCACGTGGGCCATGTTTCCCCTTCTGTATGCCGTCAGCGTCCGCTGGGCGCCTCGGGAAAGCCGAGTTGTGGAGCCAGTAGCCGGGCCTCGGCCGCCCAGTCGGCGAGGAACGCAAGGGTCAGGCCGCGTTCGCGGTAGCGGAGTGCGGCGGGGACGGTACCCGCGCCGCCGTAGCCGGGCTGCTCGTCGTCCGCCCGGGCCAGCATCAGCGCGGTGAGCCAGTCGTACTTCACGGCCGAGGCGCACACGCCGAGCCGTACGAGTCGTTCGTCGCCGTGCCAGCCGCTCTCGCGCAGGCCGTGCACATAGGCGTCGTAGGCCGCCTTCGCCAGGCCGGGGAGGTCGGCGGCGGGAACGAACAGGTCGAAGACGGAGTCGGGGAGGTAGTTGCCGAGGTCCTCGCCGAGCGCTCCGTCGCCGGCGAACGCCCAGTCGAAAAGGACGCTGTCGCGGCCGTCGGAGCGGACGTTGGCGGGCCACTGGTCGAGGTGGGAGAAGGCGCGGGGCAGGGACTCCATGACCGTGAGGAACCACTCGCGGTCGTGGTGGAGACGGACCATGTCCGCGCGCAGGCCCGCCGGGAAGTGCTCCCGGACCAGGGGGTGCCGCCAGGCCTCGTCGTCGTCGAGGAGGTCCTGGTTCGTCGTCCTCCCTGAGACGTAGTCGCGCAGGAAGTGCCGGGACAGCCACGGCTGGTCCTCCCCGGCTCCCACCGCGCCCTGCGCGGCGCCGAGCCGGTGGGCGTGCTCGATGTGCCGGGCGAGCGGCCAGGTCGTCGCGGGTGCGCCGGGTACGTCCTCCAGCCACAGCGCCACATCGCCGTCGGGGCGTTCGACGCAGGCCAGCAGCCGGGGCGCGCGGATGCCGTGCCGCTGCCAGACCTGGGCGAGCCCGGACCGGTAGACGTACGCCTCGCGGCGCCAGAAGTTCCAGTGGCGCGGGTCGTTCGACGCCGCCCAGGCGACGCTGGTCTCCTTCGTCCGCGTCAGCACCTTCAGAACGGCCGAGCGGTCGCCGCCCGTGACCCGCCACACTCCGGCCGTGACGCCGTTGTGCGGGTTGTGCGCGAGCGGCTCGAACACCGCCCTCCCGGCCGGGACTCCCAGGACCTCACGGACTTCGGCATCAGCGACAGCGAACTCGGGCATCCCCCGATGCTATGCCGAGGTCTCCGCCGGAGTGGTGTCCTTGCGTCCCCGCAGCCAGACGTACACCGGGATCCCGGCGAACAGGAACAGCACGCCCTGGTAGACGGCCGCGTATCCGGCGCCGGCGATCAGCCAGAAGGAGAAGCCGAAGGAGAGGGCCGCGACGATCAGGTCGCGAGTGAGGCCCGCGGGGCGGACGCGCTCGCGGGAGCCCCGGGCCAGCCAGTACAGCTGGGCCGCCGCCGACAGCAGATACGGCACGCAGCCGGTGAACGTGGTGATCAGGACGAGGACGCGGAAGGTGGTGTCCGGGCCTGCCGTGTAGTTGAGGGCGATGAGGAGCGAGCCGAGCACCGCGCAGGCCCACACGCCGAAGCCGGGGACACCGCCCTTGCCCAGCCGCGCGAACGGCGCCGGGAAGAGACCGTCACGGGCGGCGGCGTAGGGCATCTGCGCGGCCATGAGGATCCAGCCGTTGAGGCAGCCGGTGATCGAGGCGACGGCGACCAGGGCGATGGCGGTGCCGCCCCAGGAACTGCCGGTGATGGCGTTGACGGCGTCGGCGAACGGGGCGCCGGAGTCGACGAGCCGGTCGTGCGGGACGAGTCCGAAGACGGCGACCGTGCCGAGGATGTAGACGAGGGCGGAGGCCAGGGTGCCGAGGACGCTGGCCCGGCCGACCGTGCGCTCCGGGTCGCGGACCTCGCCCGCGCTGACGGCGGCCGACTCGACCCCGAGGAAGCTGTACAGCAGCAGCGCGGCGGAGGCGGCCAGCGCCCCCGAGACGCTCTGGCCGGAGGCGTTGAACGGACCGAAGTTGTCCGCGTCGACGAAGAACAGGCCGATCGTGGCGAGCAGGAGCAGCGGTACGAACTTCAGGATCGTCGAGACGACCTGCACCGTGCCGACCCACCGCGTGCCCGCGAAGTTCGCCGCGGCGGGCAGCCACAGCGCGGCCAGGGCGACGGCGGCCTGCAGGGCGTGGTTGCCGTGCAGGGGTATCAGGACCTCGACGTAGCCGACGACCGCGACGGCCAGGGCGGCGATGCTGACCCAGCACATCGTCCAGTACGACCAGGCCGACAGGAACCCGGCGAACTCGCCGAACGCGTCGCGCGGGTAGACGTAGAGGCCGCCGGTCACCGGGCTGCGCCGGGCCAGCTTGCCGAAGAGCAGCGCGAGCGCCACGGCCCCCACCGAGAGCACGACGAACGCGAGCAGGCTGATCGTGCCGTAGGGGGCGACGGTGGCGGGCAGGGCGAAGATGCCGCCGCCGATGATGTTGCCCATGACGAGGGCCGTGGCGGCGGCGAGGCCGAAGGTGCGGCGGGGAGCGGGGGCCGCCGCGGTGGCCGGCTCGGCGGGTTCGGCGGCCTCGGTGGGGCTGGGGACGGTCATCGGCGATCCTGTACAAGCGGAGGGGGAGGGTCCCGATCGTAACCGCCATCCCACATGGTGGTCGATCTGTTCATGTGCTGGACACATTCGGCTGGGGTCCACGGCCGGATCTCGATTACGGTCGTTCGTATGACGAGCACCATCACCCTCGCCGAAGCCCTCGCCGCCGGAACGGTCGTCCTCGACGGCGGCATGTCCAACCAGCTCGAATCGGCCGGGCACGACCTGAGCGACGAGCTGTGGTCGGCGCGGCTCCTCGCCGAACGGCCGGAGGCGATCACCGAGGCGCATCTGGCCTACTTCCGGGCGGGCGCTGACGTGGCGATCACCTCCAGCTACCAGGCCACGTTCGAGGGCTTCGGGAAGCGCGGGATCGGCCACGACCGGGCGGCCGAACTCATGGCGCTCAGCGTGGAGTCGGCGCGGGAGGCGGCCCGCCGGGCGCGCGTCTCCCGGCCGCTGTGGGTGGCCGCCTCGGCGGGGCCCTACGGTGCGATGCTCGCGGACGGCTCGGAGTACCGGGGCCGCTACGGGCTCACGGTCGACGAGCTGGAGCGCTTCCACCGCCCGCGCCTCGAGGTGCTGGCGGCGGCCCGCCCCGACGTCCTCGCGCTGGAGACCGTCCCCGACGCCGACGAGGCCGCGGCGCTGCTGCGGGCGGTGCGCGGGCTCGGGGTGCCGGCCTGGCTGACGTACTCCGTCGCCGGCGGCCGTACGCGTGCCGGGCAGCCGCTGGAGGAGGCCTTCGCGCTGGCCGCCGACGCGGACGAGGTCATCGCGGTCGGCGTGAACTGCTGCGCGCCCGAGGACGTGGACGCCGCCGCCTCGACCGCGGCCCGGGTCACCGGCAAGCCGGTCGTCGTCTACCCCAACAGCGGCGAGACCTGGGACGCCGAGGCCCGCGCCTGGACCGGACGCTCGAGGTTCACGGCCGGGCAGGTGACGGGCTGGCAGCAGGCCGGGGCCCGGCTGATCGGCGGCTGCTGCCGGGTGGGGCCGGAGGCGATCTCGGGGATCGCGGGGACGCTCGGGGCGGCGTAGTCCGGCAGTAGGCGCATGACTCTCCTCTCCCTCCCCCTCCGCTGCTAGCCTCCGTCCATGTCCATGGGAACCGGTTGCCATGGCGTTGCCGCAGCTCGCGAGGGGGCGGGTGCGGACCGGGGCCCGGGAGAGACGAGGCAGGCATGACGAGGAAGAGCGGCGACGCGAGCCGCAGCACCATCCGGGACGTGGCGCTGCGCGCGGGCGTCTCGGCGTCGACGGTGTCCCGGGTGCTGGGCGGCGTGTATCCGGTGAGCTCGGCGACGCGCGGGAGCGTGCTGCGGGCGGTCCGTGAGCTGGACTATGTGGCCGACGCGAGGGCGAAGGCGATCGCGGGCGTCGGCACACCCACCCTGGCCTTCGTGCTGGAGGACATCACCGGCCCGTCGTTCGCGCACATGGCCCACGGCGTGGAGCGCGAGGCGACCCGGCTCGGCCATCTCTGCCTGGTGTGCAGCACGGAGGGCGATGTCCGCCACGAGCTGGAGTTCGTCGAGATGATGCGCGCCCAGCGGGCCGCCGCGGTGATCCTGGTCGGCGGCAGCGCCGACACCCCCGAGTACCGCGAACGCACCCACCGCATGGCGGACTCCCTGGCCTCGGCCGGTTCCCGCCTGGTCCTGTGCGGCCGGCCACCGCTGGACCCCGGCGCCCCGGTGACGGTCATCGAGTACGACAACGAGGGCGGCGCCTACACCCTGGTCGCCCATGTACTCGCCCAGGGGCACCGCCGGGTGCTGTTCCTGGGCGGCCGGGCGGACCACACCACGGCCCTGGGCCGCGAACGCGGCTACCTCGCCGCCCACCGGGCCCGCGGTCTCACCCCCGACGAATCCCTCGTCCTGCACGGCGACTTCACCCGCGACGCGGGCCACCGCCTCATGCGGCAGGCGCTCGCGGACGACCTCGGCTTCACGGCCGTCGTGGCCGCCACCGACATGGTCGCCGCGGGCGCCCTCACCGCACTGCACGAGGCGGGCCTGTCCGTCCCCGGCGATGTCTCCCTCGCCGGGTACGACGACATCCCCTTCGCCCGCGATCTGCACCCCGCCCTGACGACGGTCCACGTCCCCTACGAGGAACTGGGCCGTCTCGCCGTCCGCACGGCCCTCGAACACACCCCGGGCGCCGCGGACGAGCACCTGCTGCTGGGCACGCACGTGGTGGTGCGGGATTCGGTGGGCCCGCCCCCGGCGCGGTGACCCGCTACGCCTGCGACGTCGGTGCGAGCGAGGAGGCGGGAGCCTGCGACGCCGGGACTCCGCGCCCGTGCTGGGAGTACGACAGGACGCCCGTGAGGACGATCCTGAGGACCTCGCGCAGTTCGATGTGGAGCGGCACACGCCCGCCCGGGTCCTGTGACCAGCGGTAGAGCAGGCCCAGATAGGAATCACGGAGGATGTTGCCGACCCTCATCGGATCGATGTCGAAGCTGACCTCCCCGCGCTGGCGGCCGGCTTCGATGATGTTGGCGAAGACCTGGCCCGCGTAGGGCTCCTCGAGGAGGGGCTGCCCGGCCTTCACCCAGGCCTGGAGCATGGCGGCGGTGATCTCGCGCTCGGACTCGTTGAACTCCGCCAGTGCCGCCATGCACCGCTCCAGATGCACCGTCACATCGTCGTTCCGGGACTTCATCGACTCTTCCATGGCCAGCTCCAGGCGCCGCTTCCGGGCCTCGGCCCAGGCGGTGACCAGGTCTTCCTTGCGCTGGAAGTAGTTGAAGAAGGTGCCCCGGGCCACGTCGGCGTGCTCGGCGATCTGGTCGATCGTGGTGCCGTCGTAGCCCTGCTCCGCGAAGAGGGTCAGGGCGGATGTGTAGATCCGGTCCCGCACCCGCTGCTTGCTGCGCTCTCTGCGCCCGAGGGGGCGGGCAGGTTCAGAGGCCATGTGCTTCCTCGCCTTCTCACGTCGTTGTGCGGGCTCCCCCTGGCCCCCAAAAATTATACCACGGTACATCTATGAGTCATGGTCTTCGTTTGGCCATGACATCAGGGCCCGGACGCCACGGAAGCGGCGATCACACCGATGGGTTCGCGGCCCAGCAGCCGGGTGGCGGGTATGTCGACACCCGCCGTGCGGTGCAGCCGCACCCTGAGCTCGGTCGCCAGCAGCGAGTCCAGTCCCAGGGTCCGCAGCGGCCTGCGGGGATCGAGCCGGGTCGCCGAGAGGCCGAGCACGGTGGCGGCCTGCTTCAGAACGTCGTCGGCGGCGAGGCCGGGCCCGGAGGCGGCGGTCTCGGGAGGGGCGGTCGAGGTCACGGGAGGGGCGGTCGTGGTCGCGGGAGCCGGCGCGGGGTCTTCCGCCGCCCGGGCCCCGGCGGGCACCTCGTGGGCGGAACCGGCCGCTCGCTCGCGCAGGCGTATGTCCCGGAACTCCGCGATCAGTTGGCCGTCCTCGGCCGTCAGCCACACATCGCAGCGGGCGTCGTCCGTACCGTCGCCGGGCGTGAAGCGGGCCACGCACCAGTGGTCCCGGCCGACCGCCTCCTCGTCACGGACCAGGACGCGGCCGAAGGACACCGGCACATAGCCGTCCGCTCTCACCCCTGCGCCCGTGGAGTGCGGCCACGCGGCGAGCATCGTCAGAAGCCCGGCCTCGAGTCCGGTCGCCCCCGCTCCGGCACGGCGCATGCGAGCCACCGATTCGCCGTCGGAACACCACAGTTGGGCCACGGTGCGCAGCGAGGCGTCGATGGTGTAGCCACGGCCCTGGGCGCGGCGGTAGAACTCGCCCGCCGGCACGTACGAGGTGCACCGCGTCAGACCGGCGTCCAGCAGCTCCCCGCCCCGCCGCTCCGCCGCCACGCTCCGGCCGGCCGCACGGAACCTGCCCGTCATGCACAGCTCGCCGTCCCGGGCGCCGTCCGGGGTGCGCGCCACGGTGACGGTGAAGACGAAGGTCCCCTCCTGCGCGGCGGGCGCCAGGCACACACGTACCGCGGCATCGCGCGCCCGCTCCAGTTCCAGGGGCCGGCTCCCGAACTCGACGTCCTCCAGCACGCCTTCACCGCAGGGCGCGACGGTGCCCGCCGCCCTCAGGACGGCCTTGAAGTAGACCACCGGCGGTACGACGGCCGCGCCGCCTCGCGTGCGGACGCTCTCCCCGAGGTCGTCCAGACCCAGCTCGCGCAGTTCGATCTCGCGTACGTGCTCGGCCGGCCCGGCGGGCGCCGCCGCGGGAGCCGGATCCTTCCTGAACTGCTCCTGGTCCCAGGCGTACGTCGGCAGCGGGACGTGGGGCGCGGTCCCCTGGAAGAAGCGGCCGAAGTCGACGCGGCCGCCGTGGGAGAAGAGCTGCCCCAGCGCCCGGACGATGTTCTCGCCGTCGTCCTGGTGACGCTTGAGGGTGGCCACGGCGGCCGGTGCGGCGCCCTGTTCCGCGAGGACCGCCGCGACGGACTGGACGAGCAGCGGGTGCGGGCCGACCTCCAGGAACACCGTCTCCTCCTTGGCGGCCGCCCGCACGGCCTCGACGAAGCGCACCCGCTCGCGCAGGTTGTCCACCCAGTAGGCGGCGTCCAGCTCGGGTCCGTCGACCGGCTCGCAGCGGGTGGTGGAGAACATCGCGGTACGGGCGGGCAGCGGGGTGAGGTGGGCGAGGGCGGCGGCCAGGTCGTCCCGCAGTTCCGTCATGTACGGGGAGTGGGACGCCACGTTGACCTTGACGTGCCGGCTCTGCACTCCTTCGGCCTCGAGGCGTTCGGCGATGCGCCGCAGAGCGCGGGCGTCGCCGGCGAGGACCGTGCCCCCGGGGGCGTTCTCCGCCGCGACGCACACCGCGTCGCCGTGGGGCGCCACGACGTCCGCCGCCGTCAGCGCGTCGAGTTCGACGGCGAGCATGGCGCCGCGCCCCGCCAGCCGCTGCATCAGGGAGCTGCGCCGGCAGATGACCGAGGCGGCGTCCCTGAGCGACAGCGCGCCGCAGACCTGGGCGGTGGCCACCTCGCCCATGCTGTGCCCGATACCGAGGCCGGGGTCGACCCCCTTGGCGCGCAGGAGCGCGGCCAGCGACACCTGCACGGCCCACAGCAGGGGTTGCACCACCGCGACGTCGTCGGGAAGGTCCCGCGGCGGCGGGTTCTCGCCGTCGCCGGTCAGCAGGCCGATGACCGACCACCCCAGCTCCTCCCGGACGGCGGCGTCGCATTCGGTCAGGGTGTGCCGGAACACAGGTTCGGAGGCGAGCAGGTGGCGCCCCATCCCGAGCCACTGCGAGCCCTGCCCGGGAAAGACGAAGGCGATCCGGCGGTCACCAGTGAAGCCGGCGTCGGCCGTCCCTCCGTCCGGGGTCTCCTCGCCCGCGGCCAGGGCGCGCAGAGCGGCGGCGAGTTCGTCATGGGTGCGGCCCACGGCCCACAGGCGGTGGGGGTGGGCGTCACGGCGCGTGGCGGCGGCGTGGCAGATGTCCCGCAGCGCGAAGGCGCGTCCCTCGGCGCCCTCCAGAAAGGCGGCGTGGCGTGCGGCGAGTTGCCCGAGGGCCGCCGGGGTGCGGGCACTGAGCACCAGCAACCGCGGCTCCTCGCCGGCCGGGGCGGCCGGTTCCGGTAGCGGCTCGTGGGCCGGTTCGGGCACGTACTCGCCGACGATCACATGGGCGTTGGTGCCGGAGAGGCCGAAGGAGCTGACGCCCATGACCGCGGCAGGGCCGCCGGGCACGAGCGGGGTGTTGCGCGCGACGAGTTCGAGGGGGGCAGCGCCCCCGGCCAGGACGGGGTGCGGTGTGCGCAGGTGCAGTGAAGCGGGGACGGTGCGGTGCCGGGCGATGAGCACGGTCTTGATCAGGCCCGCGATCCCGGCGGCGGCTTCGGCGTGCCCGATGTTGGTCTTGACGGAACCGATGAGCAGCGGACGGGACCGGGACCGGCCCTCGTCGCCCTCATCTCTCCCGTCCTCCTCGCCCTCCTCGTCCCTTGCGCTCAGCACCTGTGCCAGGGCGCGCAGTTCGACGTCGTCTCCGACCGGGGTGCCGGTGCCGTGCGCTTCCACGTAGTCGAGCTGGTCCGGGGTGATGCCGGCGCTGTGGCAGGCGGCGCGGATCATCTCGGTCTGTCCGGACACGGCGGGCTGGAGCAGCATTCCGCTGCCCTGGCCGTCGTTGGTGACGGCACTTCCCCGCAGTACGGCGAGGATCCGGTCACCGTCGCGCAGCGCGTCGGGCAGGCGCTTGAGCAGGACCGTCCCCACTCCTTCGCTACGTACGAAGCCGTCACCGGAGGCGTCGGCGAACTTGCAGCGCCCGTCGGGGGCGAGCATGCCGCCCTGGGAGTAGGTGACGGCGTCGGACGGTGACAGCACGGCGTTGACTCCCGCGGCGACGGCCATGTCGCTCTCTCCGGTGAGCAGGCTCTGCCGGGCGAGATGCACGGCCACCAGGGACGAGGAGCACGCGGTGTCGACCACCAGGCTGGGGCCCCGCAGGTCGAGGGCGAAGGAGAGACGTCCCGCGGTCATCGTCCGCAGCCTGCTGCCCGCCATGCCGTGCACGTCCTGGAATCCCCCGGACTCCGCCAGGTCTCCGTACTCGGCGGTCGCCTGCCCCACGAACACGCCGGTGCGGCTGCCCGCCAGCGAGGACGGGAGGATGTGCGCGTCCTCCAGCGCTTCCCAGACCACCTGGAGGAGGACCCGCTGCTGAGGGTCCATGGCCAGCGCCTCGCGCGGGGCGATGCCGAAGAAGGCGGCGTCGAAGCCGTACAGATCGTCGATGAACCCACCGTGCCGCGAGACGGTCGTGCCCGGTTCACCGGGCTGTGCGCGGTGGTACCGCCCGATGTCGAACCGGTCCTCCGGTACGGGCGTGACGGCGTCGGTGTTGGCTTCGAGCAGGTGCCGGAACTCACGCACCCCACGCGCTCCGGGAAATCTGCATCCCATCCCGACGATCGCGATCTCGGGCATGCCGCCTTGCTGCACCAGGTCCCCCCTAAGTGATGTGGTGTCAGGATCCAAAAGTACACCAGAGACCAAGTTTGACTTCCAGTCGACTCAGTGAACACCAGGAGACCATCGCGCTAAGGACGACTTTTGACCTGCTTAGCAAGGTTGGTGACCTGCCATTACCTTCAGTATGGAGCGATAGCGGCGAGCGCCACGAGTAGAAACATGAGCTACAGTCCATTGATAGACGGCTACACAGCATCCCTGGAGGAGGAGGACGGATGATCGCCAGAGTGCTGGGTCCCCTGCGCGTGACCATGAACGGCGTGTCGGTGGTCCCCACGGCGCTGAAGGCCAGGAAGCTCCTCGCCGTGCTCATCCTGAACCGGGGCCGCGTGGTGCAGCGGGCCGCCATCGAGCGTGAACTGTGGGGCCTCGACGTGCCCATGAGCGCCTCGACGGGCATCCAGAACTGCGTCATGCAGATCCGCAAGAGCATCGGCCGCGCCGTCGACGGCGGGCCCTCGGACCGTCTCCCCAAGGAGACGCTGATCACCGAGGCCACCGGTTACCGGCTCGAAGTCCCCGGCGAGCAGTTCGACATCGTCGGCTACCACCGGCTCGTCTCGCTGGCGGGAGAGGCGGAGGCCAGGGGTGACCTGTCGGGGGCCTCGGCCCAGCTGAACAACGCGCTGAAGCTGTGGCGGGACGCGCCCCTCGCCGATGTGCCGGCCGGGCCCGTGCTGCACCCGCACGTGCTTCGGCTGGAGGAGGACCGCAAGGCGGTGCTGAGCCAGCGCGTCGGCCTGGACCTGCGGTTGCGCCGCTACGCCGAGGTCATCGGCGAACTGCACGCCCTCGTGGCCCTCAATCCCTACGACGAGGTGCTGCACGAGTACCTGATGCTGGCGCTGTACCTCTCCGGCCGCCGCAACGACGCGCTGGCGGCCTATCAGGGCCTGCGTGCCGCGCTGACCGACGGGATCGGCCTGGAGCCCTCGCACCGGCTGCGCCGCCTCCAGCAGCAGATCCTGAACTGTGACGACGCGCTGGAGCACACCTTCCTGGACGACCGCTCACCCCACCTTGTCGGGGCGTAGCGGCCCCGCTCGGTGAACGGCCGTCAGGGTCGCCACGAGCTCTTCGAGCAGGACGCCCCGACCGTACGGGGTGAAGGGGAAGAAGTGCCCGCCCCCGGCGAGCCGGGCACGGAACGGGCCCGCTGTGAAGCGGGCCCACAGCGGCAGCACGCCCGGCGGGACGAGCGGGTCGTCCGTGCCGGCCAGCGCGGTCAACGGCACGGTGAGCCGGAGGGGCTCCACGGCGCGCAGCGCGTCCCGCGCGAGCGCGAGGTCATGGGCCAGGACCTGCCGCGCCGGGCTGAGCGACGCGTCGCGCAGGGCGTCGGCGGGCAGCCGGTGGGTCGCGAGGATCTCCGCCAACTCGGCCGCGGACCCCGGCTGTTCCGGGCGCGGCCGGCTTCCGGCGCCCGGTTGGGAACAGCTCACGACCAGGCCGTCGCAGCGCCCGCCGCCCGCATGGGCGACGGCGAGCGCCAGCAGCCCGCCCAGACTGTGCCCGTAGAAGACGGTGGGGGCGGGGGCCAGGTCGCGCAGTCCGCGGCCGATGCCCGACACGGCGGCGGTCACGGTCGTAGCGGGTGCGAGGCCCGCGCGCCGCTCCCGCCCGGGCAGCGTGACGCCCACCACCTCCACCGTGTCCGGCAGTCCGGCCAGGACGCTCGAGTAGCGCTGCGGGCCCGCGCCGGCGTGCGGGAAGACCACGACTCGGCTGCCGCGCCGTGCCGAGGGGCGCAGCACCTGCGTCCAGTCGTCGGAGTGGGGAAGCATGCTCATTCCTTGGTGGGGAGGCGCGGCGGTCGGGCACGGACGCGCGCTCTCCGGGCCGGGAGCGTGCTCCCGGCCCGGAGAGCCCGGCCCGCCGTGGGACTCAGGCCGCTGTGATGACGAGCGCGGCGTTGTGGCCGCCGAAGCCCAGCGAGGTGCTGACGGCGACGTCCACCGGCGTGCTGCGGGGTGCGCCGCTGACCACGTCCAGCTCGATGGCGGGGTCCGGGTTCTTCAGGTTCGCCGTCGGCGGCACCGTGCCGTGCTGCACGGCCAGCACCGTGTACGCCGCCTCGATGGCGCCCGCGGCCGCCAGCGCGTGGCCGGTGACCCCCTTGGTCGACGTGACCAGGGGCGCGTCGCCCAGGACACGGCGCAGCATCCGGCCCTCGACGAGGTCGTTCATCGCGGTGGCGGTGCCGTGCGCGTTGACGTGACGGACGTCCGAGGGGGCGGCCCCGGCGTCCGCCAGGGCGGCGCGCAGGGCTCGCTCGATGCCCTCCCCGTCGGGGTGCGGGGCGGTGGCGTGGTGCGCGTCGGAGGAGGATCCGTAACCGCTGACGAGGGCGCGGACATTCGCGCCCCGGGCGCGGGCGTCCGCCTCCCGTTCCAGGACGAGCACGCCGGCCGCCTCGGCGGCCACGAAGCCGTCCCGTTCCGCGTCGAACGGCTTGCCCGCGTGCTCGGGCGCGTCCCCCGACTTGGACAGGGCGCCCATCTTGCACAGCCCGGCCATCACCGTGGGGGTCAGCGCGGACTCGCTGGCGCCCGCGAGCACGATGTCGCAGACGCCGGAGCGCAGCAGGTCACGTGCGATGCCGATGGCGGTCGCGCCGGACGCGCACGCGGTGGCGGTGACCAGACTCGGCCCCCGGGCACCGCAGTCGATCGCCACATATCCGGCGACCATGTTCGGCATGTACTTCGTCACCAGGAGGGGCGAGACCTTCTCGGGCCCGCGCTCGCGCAGCGTCTCGTGCTGCTCCGCGAAGGTGGCGGGGCCGCCGAGCGAGTTGCCGAGCACCACCCCGACCCGGGCGCCGTCCCAGGTCGTGGAGTCCCATCCGGCGTCGGCGACGGCCATCCGGGAGGCCACGAGGGCGAGTTGGACGAAGCGCTCCAGCTGCCAGCCGGCGAAGCCGCCCAGCAGTTCACCGGCGTCGAAGCCCGGTACCCGGCAGGAGAAGTCCACCGACAGCTCGCCGAGTGCGGGGTCGCGGGTGGCGCAGGAACGTCCTGACAGCACCCGCTCCCAGTTCTCGGCCACGCCGATCCCGGCCGGGGTCACCAGGCCCAGACCGGTGACGGCGACGGCGTTCGTACGACCGTCCGCCATCAGACCGCCGCTCCCTTGGCCGACAGGAGCTGGACCAGGTCGTCCAGGGTGTGCTCCTCGGTGAGTTCACCGTCCGCTATCTCCACGCCGAACTCCTTGTCCAGGACGAGGCCGAGCTCGATCAGGACCAGGGAGTCGAAGGACAGCTTGCCGAGGGTCACCTCGGACGCGATGATCTCGGGCTTGACCTTGAACTGGTCGGAGAGAAGGACCGAGACCCGCTCCGCGATCGCCTGCATGGTTTTCTCCTTGTGATGCGATGAGTTGATGAAGGGTGAGAGGTGGCAGCAGCCGTGATGCCGGGGGGTCAGGCCGCGGTGATGTCGGGCCAGACGAGGGCCACCGACCCCCAGGTGAGTCCCCCGCCGAATCCGCCGAGCACGACGCGCTGCCCGGGACGCAGTTCGCCGTCGGCCGACGCGTCGGCGAGGACGAGCGGGATCGAGGCGGCGACGGTGTTGCCGACCCGCTCGATGTTGGCGGGGAACCGTTCGAGCGGCAGGCCGACGCGTTCGGCGACCGCCGCCAGGATGCGCGCGTTGGCCTGGTGGAGGACGACCTTGTCGATGTCCTCGACGGCCCAGCCCGCGGCCTCGGCCGTCGTGGTCACGGAGGCCGCCATGCGGCGCACGGCCTCCCCGAAGACCGGGCGGCCCTCCATGGTGAAGTAGGCGGCCTCCGCCGGGGCCGGCAGGCCGGTGGACCGCTGCCGTGAACCGCCGGCCGCGACCTGGATGAGGTCGCTCTGGCCGCCGTCGCTGCCGAGGTGGAGCCCCTTCAGCGCACCCGGCTCGTCCGCCCGACCGGCGCGCAGGTACACCGCACCGGCGCCGTCCCCGAAGATGGCCCGGGTCGTACGGTCGGCCGGGTTGAGGATGGTGGAGAACGTGTCCGCCCCGATGACCAGGACGGAGCGCGCGAAGCCCGCCTGGAGGAAACCGGCCGCCGTCCCCAGGGCGTAGACGAAGCCCGTGCACACGGCGGCGATGTCGAACGCGCCGACGCCGCCGAGCCCCAGCCGGTCGGCGACCTCGGGCGCGGTGGCCGGACAGGGGCGGTCCGGAGTGCTGGTGGCGACCACGACGATGTCGGCCCGCTCCTCGCCCGCGGACTTCAGGGCCCTGCGGCCGGCCTCGACGGCGAGGTCCCCGGTCGATCCGCCCGGTTCGATGACATGGCGCCGGCGGATCCCGGTGCGGCTGCTGATCCACTCGTCCGAGGTGTCCAGCTGCCGGGCGAGGTCGTCGTTGGTGACCACGGTGGGCGGGACCCAGCTTCCCAGGCCGGCGACGACCGCCGCCCGGTCCGGGCCGGTCATCCGGCGTCCCCGGCGGCGCGGGACGTCCTCGAGGTGCTGCTGTCAGCCACAGCCGTTGTCGCTGTCGTAGCCGTCACTGCGTTGTTCCTCCTGGCTGGTGTCGTGGTGCACCGATGCGCTCCGGCGCCTCTCGGAGGTCTCACTGTGGCAACGCGTCCTCCGCTTTCCCTCACCACCGGCCCACGCAGGGCACATGTGCCGCTCACGTCGGCCGTGAGCGGCACATGAGTGGTGCGTAAGTACGCGTTGCCAGCATGGAACGCGTCCGGCGGCGGCCTGCCCCGCGGTGCAGGCGCAAAGCGCTCCGGACACCCCTTCACACGACCCGGCTCACGACCGCGCACGAGGAGAACTGAGTGCAGCAACGCAGGATAGGAACCGACGGTCCGGTGGTCTCCGCGATCGGTCTCGGCTGCATGGGGATGTCGGAGTTCTACGGCCCGACCGACGAGGCCGAGTCCCTGGCGACCCTTCAGGCGGCCCTGGACAGCGGGGTCACGCTGCTCGACACCGCCGACATGTACGGCAAGGGCCACAACGAGCGCCTGGTGGGCCGGGCCGTCGCGGGCCGCCGCGACCAGGTGGTCCTCGCGACCAAGTTCGGCATCCGGCGCGACGACAGCGACCCGCGGCAGGGCCGGAACATCGACTCGGGTCCGGAGTACTGCCGGCAGGCCGTCGACGCCTCGCTCCAGCGGCTGGGCGTCGACCACATCGACCTCTACTACCTGCACCGCAAGAGCCCCGACATCCCCATCGAGGAGACCGTCGGGGCCATGGCGGAGCTGGTGCGGGCCGGCAAGGTCAAGCACCTGGGGCTGTCCGAGGTGACCGCGGAGACCCTGCGCCGGGCGCACGCCGTCCACCCCATCGCGGCTCTGCAGACCGAGTACTCGCTGTGGACCCGCGAGGTGGAGCAGGAGGTCCTGCCGGTGGCCCGGGAGCTGGGCACCTCACTGGTGGCGTACTCGCCGATCGGGCGGGGCTTCCTGACCGGAGCGATCAGCCGGCCCGAGGACCTCGACCCCACCGACTTCCGGCACTCGCACCCCCGCTTCCAGCAGGAACACCTGGCGCGCAACATCCGGATGGTCGAGCGGCTCCGCGAGCTCGCCGAGAGCTACGGCTGCAGCCCCGTCCAGCTGGCGCTGGCCTGGCTGCTGGCGCAGGGCGACGACATCGTCCCCATCCCGGGCACGCGCCGGACCCGCTATCTGCACGAGAACGTCGCCGCCGCCGAACTGCGCCTCACCGACGAGCAACTGGCCGCCGTGTCGGCCGCGGTGCCGCACGACGTCGTCTCCGGCGAGCGCTACGACCCCGCGGGCATGGCGACCGTCGGCCACTGACGGCCGGCCTCCCCGGCCCCGTTTTTCCCCGCCCCTTCTCACGTAACGAGGAATCCCATGGCAGACAAGCTCAAGCAGCTCAAGCTGGCCGCCGTCAACATCGACGGTGTCCTGCTGAACGACACGTTCAGCCCCGTCATCCACAACTTCATCGTCAGCCGTGGCGGCGAGTACACCGCCGACGTCGAGCGCAGCATCTTCTCCCAGCCGCAGCTGGTGGGCGGCCAGGGCATGGCGAACGCCGCACGCGTGCCGTGGACCGCGCAGGAGGCGATCGACGTCTACTTCAAGGAGCGGGAGGAGTACACCCGCGAGCACCCGGTCGAGCTGCTCGACGGCGCGATCGAGCTGCTGCGGCGGCTGCGCGGGCTGGGCCTGAAGACGGTCAGCTACGGCGGCCTCGCCAAGTCGCACTTCGACCACTTCCTGGGCGAGCACGCCGACCTCTTCGACGAGCCCGGCTACGTCTGCACCAACGACTTCCGCCCCGGTCTGCGCGAGATCACCACCGAGGTCTTCGGCCTGAAGTACGACGAGGTGCTGTTCATCGACGACGTGGCCCGGGTGGCGGAGGTCGCCAAGGCCCTCGACATCCCCTTCATCGGCCACCCCAGCTCCTTCGAGCACAGCTTCCAGCCGCAGCTGATGCGCGAGACCGGTGCCCGGCACATCGTCGACTCGCTGCACTCCATCGACGAGGAGCTGCTGCGCACCCTCGACGCCGAGGCCGCCGCGCACTCCGTCTGGCGCGACTGAGCCGACGCGCCGTCCCGTGTGCCGGACCGGCCGCCACCCGGCCCGTCCGGCACCGCCGGCGCCCCCTCCCCGCCCCGCGCGGTCCCGGCCACTCCGGCCGCGCCTCCCTTCACCCACCCAGGAGTTACGCCTTGGACCGCGCCGCTTCCCCGCAGACCGTGCTGCTGGACTTCGACGGAGTGCTGAGCCTGAACGCGTCGAGCCTGCTGCTGCTCGCCCTGCACGAGGGCATCAACCGCCACACCGAGCTGCCGATCGAGGCGACGGTCACGCAGTTCAAGGCCATCAGCACCTTTCCCCAGCGGGAGAGCCTGCGGGTGCTGTTCGCGGGCCTCGGTATCGAGCAGCACCTGAACGCCGAGATCGACGCGCTCAGGTCGCTGACCTCCGTCCAGGGCACGCCGCTGGCCCTCGGCGAGGGCGTGGAGGCGTTCTGCGCGCAGCAGCGGGAGCGGGGCGTGCGGTTGCGGGTGTTCTCCACGATGGACCGCACCACCGCGCGTCGCTCGCTGCTCGACGGCCTGTTCGGGCCCGAGGACTACGTGGCGCTCGACCACGCCTCCAAGGCCGACCCGGACACCTACGCGGCGCTGCTCGCGTCCGAGGGCGAGGTGGATCCGGGGCAGTGGCTGCTGGTGGACGACTCCCCGCTCGCCCTGCGCGCGGCCAAGATCGCGGGGCTGCGCACGGTGCTGATGCGCGGCGCCGTCTTCTCGGACGACGACGGGTCGGCGTTCGGGTCCTTCATCGACGCGCGGGTGAGCACGTTCGCGGAACTCGGCGCTCTGCTCACCGCCCAGGATGCCTCGCCGGCCTCCCGGCTCTGACAAACTCCCCCCTCCCCCGATAGGTTCCGATGTCCCAGTCACCTGTTGATTCCGAGCTGTCACCCCCCAGGACCGTCCCCGCGGAGACCGCCCCCGGGGCGGCGAGCGCCGTCGGCCCCACGCGGGTGCTGGTAGCCATCGCTCTCGCCGCCGTGATGCTGCCCATCTCCGTCACAGGGCCGGGCGTCGCCCTCGCCGACATGTCCGGCGCGCTGCACGCCTCGGCCGCCTCCACCCAGTGGGTGCTGAACGCCTACAACGTGGCGTTCACCGCCTTCATGCTCGCGGCCGGTTCCGCGGCCGACCTCTTCGGGCGCCGCCGCCTGTTCCTGAGCGGCACGACCGTCTTCGCGCTGGCCTCGCTCGTCGCGGGGACCGCCCCCACCATCCTGCTCGTGGACCTGGCGCGCTTCGTTCAGGGCATGGGCGCGGCAGCGGTGCTGACCAGCGGTTCCGCGCTGCTCGCCCACACGTTCAGCGGGGCTGCCCGGGCCAGGGCCTTCGGCATCTTCGGCGCCTCGATCGGCTTCGGCCTGGCGATGGGGCCGTTCGTGTCCGGCCTGCTGGTGGGCGTGGCGTCCTGGCACGCCGTCTTCCTGGTCAACGTTCTGCTCGGTGCGGTCGTGCTCGTCCTGGCCCGGCCGCTGCCCGAGTCGAGGAACCCGGGTGCGCGGCGCATCGACCTGCCCGGTGTGCTGACCTTCACCCTGGCCCTCATGCTGCTCGCCCTCGGTTTCGTCGAGGGGCCCTCGCAGGGGTGGGGCGGGCTCGTCACCCTCGGTTCCTTCGCGGGTGCGGCGCTGTTCCTCGCCCTGTTCGTCGTGGTCGAACTGCGCGTCGCCGAGCCGATGTTCGACCTGAGCCTGCTGCGGCGCCCCACGTTCGTCGCCATCATCTGGCAGCCGGTCAGCATCGTCTTCGCGTTCGCGGCGCTGCTGGTCTACCTGCCGCCCTACTTCCAGGGCGCGGGCGGCGCGGGGTCGACGATGTCCGGTGCGATGCTGCTGCCGCTGACGCTGCCGGTCTTCGTCCTGCCGCTGTTCACCGGCACCCTGGTGCGGCTGCTGTCGGTGCGGATGCTGCTCGCCGTAGGTCCGGCGGTGCTGGCCGTCGCACTGCTGCTGATGACGTTCACCGACCCGGTGTCGTCCCGCACAGGGCTGTACGCGGCGCTGCTGCTGGCGGGCATCGGCATCGGTCTCGCCTTCGGCGTCATGGACAACGCGGCGGTCAGCGTGGTGCCGGCCGAGCGCAGCGGTATGGCGTCGGGCATGTTCAACACCCTCCGGGTCGCCGGCGAGACGATCGGCGTCGCGTGTGTGGGCGGGCTGCTGCTCACCTCGACCCGTCAGCAGCTGTCCGCGGACGGCGGACCGGCGGCCGGTGGCGCGATGGCCGACGACGTGGTCCAGGGCCGTCTGGGTTCCGTGCGGGAGAGCGGCGGGCAGGAGCTGGTGGACCGGGCGGTACAGGGGCTCCAGCACGGGTGGAGCGTCGTCTACGTGGTGCTGGCCTGCGTGGCCCTCGCCGGTGCGGTCGCCATCTTCACCATGGTCCGTGACCGTGACCTGGACCAGTCCTCCTCGGCCCAGGACGTGTGAACCCCTCCGAAAAGGCGGTCCGGACCCCGCGGGGTCCGGACCGCCTTTTCGCTGTCACCGTCCCGCGCCGCCGCGTTCCAGCGTGAAGGCCGCCCGGGCGACGCTGCGCCCGCCCTGCTCGAACGTCACGGGGATCGACACGGCCCCGGCAGCGGCGTCCCCGGGCCCGTGGCCGTCGGCGACCACCGTGAGGGGCTCGTCGAGTTCCGCGTAGGCGTCGAAGGACGCCTCGAGGCCGGTGACCGACCACGACGAGGCCGGGGCCCCGAAGAGCTCCTCGGCGGTCAGCAGGGCCGCCTGCCGTCCCGCCTCCATCAGCACCATGCCGGGCACATGGTCCTGGGCGTGGTCGAACAGGCTGGGGTGCCCGCCGGCCACCAGCAGCCGTGCCCGCACCTGTCGGCCGTCGGTGACCGGGTCGAGCAGCACCACGTTCTCCGGCCGCTCCCGGCCCACACGCCCGGGCTCCACGAGGCCCTCCGTGGCCGGCCGGCGGTAGGACTCGGACGTCGGGGTGGAGCCGCCGTCCCGGCGGCCGCGGAGCATCCCGTACACGCTGTCGGCGACGTACTTCACCCGCATGGACACCTCGCCCACGGGCCGCCCGGACACGGTGATCGCCATGCGGTAGCGCAGACCGCGCAGCGAGCCGCCGACCCACTGGGCGTCGTGCGTCGTGGCCGCGACCGTCACCTCGGCCGGCCCGTGGGCCGGCTGGAGCGCGGCCAGGCCCGGCAGTTCCATCGACCACTGCTGGAGCACGAACTTGGTGCCGTCCGGCGCCCCGAAGTGGGCGTGCACCGCGTGGGTCTCGGCCTGGCGGCAGCACTCCAGCAGGAACAGCGGATCGACCGCGCCCCAGGTCGTGTGGTCGGTGTAGTAGGCGTGGGACGGCGGCAGTTGCGCCCCGGCCACGAAATGGCTGTCGTCGACCGCCGTGCTGTCGGTCAGGAACACCTCCGACAGCGCCCGCCGGTGTACGAGCGCCTTCGCCACGGTGTGCTCGAACGTGAGCGCACGCAGCGCGGTCCCGACACCGTCCGTCTCGGCCATCACGGTCACGCGAATCCCCTTTTCCCAGACTGTCCTTGACGACGGCCCACGCTCCCAGCGGCGGCTCACGCCCACCTCACGCACTCGTCACGCCACGCGGAAGCGCCTCCCCCTGGAGGCCCGGGAGGAGCCCGGCCTGCTGGGCGGTGTGACGCTTCTCAGTGCCGGCGGAGTGCGCCGGAGCGACGGATCCGCCGTACGGCCGACCGCAGTTCGGTACCGCGTGTGGGCGAACCGTCGGCAGGGACCGATGCGAGGGTGGATTCCTCGGGAGTGACGGCGTCGCTCGCCCAGAGGGCGAGTTCACGGTCCCGGGGGCCGTACGCCGTGTAGGCCACGCCGTCCTCGGCATCCGGTGCGCGGTCTCCGAAGACGCGCACCGGATGGGCCGCCTCCCAGCGTTCCCAGCCCGGGTCGCCGTCCGTGGCGAAGCGCGCCCACGCGGAGTGCATCGCGTCGGCCAGTTCCCGCGGCGCGCCCTCACCGGCCAGTTTCCGGGACTCGGGGGCCTCCCCGGTGTCGAAGACGAAGCCGAGCTCCAGCGCGTGGCAGGCGCCGAGGTCGGGGAGGTTCGAGGGCCAGGCGAACTCGTAGACGTACGAGGGTTCCGTCCGGGCGTCGGCCAGGTGGTGCAGGGGGATGCGCAGGAGGTGGTCGGTGACGAGCTGGCCGACGATGTCCGCCGTGCTCGCCTCGGGGTGCAGGGCGCGGTAGCCGCGCGGGACCTCGCTGCCGCAGTGACAGCGGGCCATGGCACCGGCCAGGGCGACGGCCCCGAGGCGGTCGAGGCGTTCCAGGAGGCCGCCCGGGACGAGCCACAGCCGGTACTCGTCCCGGGTCCAGCCCATCAGCAGCTCGACCCCGGGGGCCGCGCCGCCCTCGGTGAGGGCTTCCAGGGGGTCGCACGGGACGGTGTCGCCGTCGATGACGATCCCGAAGGCGGGGCCGCCGACCACCGGGCTGCTCAGCTTGCCCGTCTCGGCCTGGGTGCTCAGCAGCAGGTCGCGGTCGACGGCGGCGAAGGCCTCGGCGGTGGCGGGGATCTTCAGCCGGGAGGCCATCCGGCGCACCATCCGCCGTACCTTGGCCCGCTCGGACGCCTCGGGCGGCCCGCTCTGCAGGACAGCCCGCCGGACCAGCCCCTGTGTCTGCGGGGCGGCCACGAGGGCTCCGATGCTGATCGCCCCGGCGGACTGGCCTGCGAGGGTGATGCGGCCGGGGTCGCCGCCGAAGGCCTCGATGGCCTCGTACACCCAGGTCAGGGCGGCGATCTGGTCACGCAGGCCGGGGTTCGGTGGCGTGTCCGGGAACAGTCCGTAGCCCTCGACGCCCAGTCGGTAGTTGACCGATACACAGACGACGCCGTCTCGGGCGAAGGCATGGCCGTCGTAGACGGGTACGGCGGAGGAACCCCTGGTCAGGGCGCCGCCGTGCAGCCAGACGAGGACCGGGAGGCGGGCTCCGGGGGCCGGCTCAGGGGTCCAGACGTTGAGGTTGAGGCAGTCGTCGCCGGGCACGACAGGGTCGGACAGATAGTGGGCGAAGACGCTGGAGTACGGGGGCTTCGGCGGGGTGGGGCCGAAGGCGCCGGCGTCCAGGACGCCGTCCCAGGGCGGAAGGGGGACGGGCGGGCGGAAGCGCCGGGGGCCGAAGGGCGGCGCCGCGTAGGGGATGCCGCGGAAGACCGCCACTCCCCGCTCGTACCTGCCGCGTACGGCCCCGTACGGGCTCCTGACCACGGGATCCGTCTGGTCTGCCGTCATGCGCCCACCAGCCCTTCGCCGCGCTCGTGCACCGGTATCACCAGAGCACCACATCGCTCACCGGTATTCCGGTGCACGAGCCGGCTTGACGGCTATTTGGCGTACATCAGGGTGCCGAACCCGAGCTGGTCGTAGCCGCCGCTGTCGCTGCCGTAGTCACCCCCTCCGCCCTCGGGGGCGACGGCGAAGCACATCTGGGAGATGTACCTGTCGTCGAGGAGCAGGCGCCGGCCGTAGTGGTAGTGGAGCATCGCCCATACGGGGCGGACCTGGCCGCGCGACCCGGCGCCGGGCACGGTCTGTGACTGCGGGGAGCAGTTCTGGCCGCTGCCCCAGTTGTAGGTGGTGAAGGGTACGTCCATGTTCAGGTTGTACTTGGCGACGTACTGGGCGGCCTTCATGAAGCGGCGGCCGTCGTACGAGTAGAGGTCCTCGCCCTGGTTCCAGGCCATCTCGCAGATCGCGCCCATCTGGCCCATGCCCATGACGGTGTGGCCCTGGTCGCGGCCGGACTCCTGCCACTGGCCGAGGTCGTAGCCCTCGACGTTGCCGTACAGGAACGGGACGGCGTTCTTGATGGAGCCGTTTCCGGCGCCGTTCTTGAAGTAGCCGACGGCCTGGTCGTACTTGGCGCCGTCGTTGTTGAGGATGCCGATGGCCAGCACGGAGGCCATGTTGCACAGGTCCCAGTTGGCCCAGTAGTTGGTGATGCAGGCGTCGTTGTGGCCGGTCAGGAACTGGTTGTTGAGCGGGTAGAAGACCTTGACCATCATCTCCTGGAAGGCGGCGAGGTCGAACGCGCCGTAGTCCCGCATGAGTTCGGCCGCGTTGGCGAACTGCCAGCCGTAGAGGCCCGCGGCGAGGAACCGGTCGGCGTTTCCGGTGACCGTCGTCAGGGTCGTCGCCCAGGCGTTGAGGATCCGCGCGGCGCACTGGGCGTTGGCCTCGGTGCCGCCGACCCTCCAGCGCAGCGCGTTCTGGTAGGCGGCCGCGATGTCGTTGTAGAGGAGTCCGTAGTTCTGTCCGGTGCCGCCGCGGATGATCGTGGCGGTGGCGCGGTTGGTCCAGGTCGACTGGGAGTGGGAGTTGGCGACGAGCTTGTTCCAGCCGGACAGCCAGGGGTCGGTGCCCGCGGCGACCCTGACCTTGGCGCGGTTGATGTCGCCGGCGTTGTGGAGCATGCCGGGGTGGGTGAAGGTGCCGGGGGCGGCGTCCGCCGTGGTGGCGGTGGCGCCGAGGGCGAGGGCCGCGGTGAGGCCGCCGGCGGTCTTGAGCAGACCGCGGCGGCTCACCTGGCCGCCCTCGTGGTGCTGGTGGGGGGAAGTGCGGCTCATGTGGGGGTTCTCCCATCGGTGGAGTGCTACATGGGGGTGATGCTCACCTCGTCGAACTCCGTGGTGCTGCGGGCCAGGGGGTCGCGGGAGCAGACCACGAGGCCCACGTGGTAGGGCGCATCACCAAACCCGGGGAGGTCTCCCTCGGCGAGGGGGGTGAAGGTGACGCCGCCGTCGGTCGAGGCTGATGCGGTGAAGTGCGTCCCGGTGCGCCTCAGCCGCAGCAGGCAGGGGGCGGTGACCGCCGCGTTGCCCGTGAAGGTGGACTTTCCGGCGACGGTGGGGCGCAGCATCAGCTGGGCGCTCGTGCCGCCGGTCACGATCGCCCCGGCCGCCTGGTCGAACGGCGACAGGGACTTGGCCATCAGCAGGCCGACCCGGTCGCCAACGGCTCCGGTGCGGGAGACCAGGCGGACGGTGATCTCGCAGTCACCGCTGACGGGCCGTCGTACGAACTGGCCCGTCATGCCCTGGTTGTTGACGGTGAGGTCGGTTCCGGCGCCCCGCACCACGAAGGTCCCGTCCTCGTGGGCGGTGGAGCCGGGGGTCCGGACGGCGACCACTCCGAGGGTGCCGTAGGCGCGGTCGTCGAGGACGACATCGCCCAGGTCGCCGTGGGTCCAGGGCGCGGGCGGCGGGGTGCCGACCGTGAGGGTGAGGGTGCCGGTGGTGTCTCCGGCGGCGTTGCCCGCGCTGGTGGTGACGGTGAACTCGCCGCTCCGGGTGGGGGTTCCGGAGATCAGGCCGGTGCGCCGGTCGACGCGCAGGCCGTCGGGCAGTCCCTTCGCGGCGAACCGGGCCGGCTCGTGCGAGGCGCGCAGCAGGTGCCGGAAGGGAACGCCCTTGTTCGCGAACGCGGTTGCGGATGAGGTGAGTCGAGGAGCTGACGGCGTCGGCATCGTGGCCTTCGCCGGGTCGGAGAGGGGTCCGCGCCCGGAGCTGTTGGTCTTCGCGACGGCGTAGTGGTACGTCGTGCCGGGCTTGCCGGTGGCGTCGGCGTACCGGACGCGGGTGCCGAAGCCGACGGGGCCGATACCGGTCGCGATCGTCCCGAACGGGCCCTTGGCGGAGGTGGAGCGCAGCACCTGGTAGCGGGCCGAGAGGTCCGGGTCGGTCCAGGCCAGCTCGACCGCGTCGGCGCCCGCGGCGGCCCGCAGGTCACCGGCGGCACGGGCCGGGCGCGGCACGGACCAGACGCCACCGCCCGTACGGGAGGTGATGCTGACGTTGTCGAAGGCGCCGGTACCGGTCTCGGCGTACTCCTCGTCGACACCGAGGCAGGAGGTGAGGGTCAGACCGACGTGGACCGTGTTCCCCAACCGGACCTCGCTGGAGCCCACTTCGGTCCAGTGGACGCCGTCCGGGGAGATGGCGCCGGTGCAGCGGTCGCCCCGGCGGGTCACACGGACCCAGTACGGCATGCGCAGCCGGTAGCCGTCGCCCGCGCCCTCGACGTACGGGGCCTCGAGCGGGGTCGCCGACTCGGGCAGCTCGCCGAGGGAGGAGATCGGGAAGGCGGCGCTCGTGGTGATCGCCTGCTGCTGGGACGGCGGCACGGGCGTACTGCCGGTGCCCTTGATCCCGGCCCCCGCCTTCGGCCGTACGCTCCACACACCGCTCCAGGTGTGCAGCGGCAGGCCCTGGATCAGCATGGCGGCGTGGGCCGCGTCCGCGTCCAGGCCGGCCCGTACGGTGACGCCGATCCTGGAGTACTGGGAGCTGAGCGGCCACACGATCCGCGCGGTGATGGTGCCGTCGCCGCGCAGCGGCAGATGGGCCAGGCGGTGGCTGTCGGCGGTGCCGGAGGCCTCCAGCACGAACCGCTCGCCGTCGAAGAACGCCGAGCCGGGGATCCTGACTTCGCCGATGTCCCGGGTGGACCAGGGGGTGGGGAGGCCGGGTACCGCGGACGCCCAGGCAGAACGGCCGCTCTGTCCTCGGGAGTTGACGGCGATCACCGTGTAGTACGAGGTGCGCCCCGGGCGGGCGCGGCGGTCGGTGTACGCCGGCTTGCCGACACCGGTGGCGATCTTCTCGTACGGCCCGTCGACGCTGCTCGCCCGCAGGACCGTGTACGACTCCGCCCACGCCGAGGGCAGCCAGGCCACGGTGACGGACCTGTCGTCGCCGGCCGCCGTGACACCGGCCGGGGCGGTGGGCACGGACGGGGCCGGGGCCTTCGTACCGGCGAAGGTGAGGGTGCCCCAGCCGGGCAGGTCGTCGTTGCTGCCCTCGACCACGCGGGCGCCGTCGGTGCCCCGGAAGACGGCCGCCTCGGTGTACGGGGTGCCGAGGCCGCGGACACCGGCGTAGTGCGCGTAGGCCATCTCGTAGATCGGCGGCAGGGTGCCCCGTCCGACGGCCGACACCGACGTCTTGACGTACTTGCCGGTGCGGTCCAGGTCGGGGACGAACGGGACGTCGCCGCCGAGGTTGTAGCGGGCGGCGTACTCGGTGTTCCTCAGCAGGCGGTTGTCGTCGAAGGCGTACAGGTCGACGCCCTGGTTCCAGGCGACCTGCGCGGCGTCGGCGAGCAGGCCGACGGCGAGTTGCTCGTGGCCCTGGTCGCGGCCGGACTCCTGGCCCTGTCCCGCGTCGGTGACGATGCGGTGCGGGACACTGCCGTTGCCCGCGCCGGCGGCGGCGAAGCGCAGGGCGTCCTCGAAGAGGGTCGGCTCCTCGCAGAACACGCCGATGGCCAGGATGGACTGGACGGAGGTGAGGTCCCAGTTGCCGTTGGCGTAGAGCATGTAGCCGGAGATCGCGGGATACCAGACGCGCAGGAGCGACTCCTCGCAGCGGGCGATGTCCTCCTTCGCCCAGCCGTCGTAGCCGCTGTGCCGGAGCAGTTCGGCCGCGTTGACGAACTTGAAGGCCTGGAGACCGGCGCCCAGGGGCCCGTCCGCTCCGGTGACGGCGGTGAGGGACGCCGACCAGGAGTTGAGGATGTCCCGGGCCTTGTCGGCGTAGGCGCGCTCGCCCATGAGGCACCACATCAGCGCGGTCTGGTAGGCGGCGGCCGAGTCGGCGACGGCCTGGTTCTGGAAGTTGGTGGGGCCCCGGCCCCAGGAGGTGATCTGGCCGGTGTTCTGGACGGTGTACGTCGACTTGGAGCGCGCGTGGGCGGAAAAGGCGAGGTAACCGTCGTAGATCGGAGTTTCCTTCGCGGCGACCGCCGCCCTCATCCGGGCCAGGTCGGCGGCGCTGTGCAGCAGTCCGGGGTGCGTGAACGCCCGGGGGCGGGCCGTGGCGGCCCGGGCGGTGCCGGGCGCGAGCAGTCCGCTCGCCCCGGACACCAGCAGCAGGGCGGCGGCACCGCTCAGAAAGCCCCGGCGGCTTGGTGCGATCGGTGCGATCGGTCTCAGGGGGCTGGTGCTCATGATGCGGCGGCCGCCTCGGCGGTGGTGAGGAACTTCAGGTTCAGCACGTGCTCGTTGGCGTGCATCGGGACGATGTCGGTGGTGAGGTACCAGCCCGGCTTCTTCATCGAGTCGGCGATGACCGTGCCGTTGACGACGAGGTTCTCGAACGTGACGTCCTTGATGGCGTGCTTGGCGTCGTAGCCGAGCAGCAGGCAGGTGGCGAGCGGCTTGCCCGTGTACGAGAGGTCCTTGACGTAGACGTTCTGGATGCCGCGGCCGACCGAGGTGTTGTACTTCGTGTTGTACATGACCCGCATATGGATGAGCTGGCCCCAGCGGAAGTCCTCGACGCGGACGTTGTCGACCTTCACGTTCCTGATCAGGTTGCTGTCGCCGGGGTTGAGGGCGATACAGCCCTGGTAGCCCATCTGGGGCTCCCGGTGGTCGCAGATGTCGAGGTTCTTGAAGGTGAGGTTCTTCAGCACCTCGGGGTTGTCGGTGTTGCCGTGCGTGCCGACGTTGATGGGGTGCGCGACGTCCGCCCACAGGGTGGAGTTGCGGACGGTGATGTCGCTCGTGTCGCCGTAGTACTCCCAGCGGTGGGTGTAGATGGCGATGCAGTCGTCGGAGTTGCGCATGAAGACGCCGTCGATGACGACGTTGCTGCTGGAGAAGACGTCGATGCCGTCGCCCCAGCCCTTGGAGCTGAAGGAGCCGAGGCCCTTGACGGTGACGCCGGTGGCCTCGCCCATCTTGACGGCATAGCCGTTCGGGTTGAGCACCGTGACCGCGCCGACGGAGATGTTCCTCGCGTTCTCGATCAGGACACCGCCGTCGACGGTCCCGGCGAGGACACCGCGCCCGGCGAGCCCGGCGTGCTCGACGCCGCGGAAGAGGACGGTCGCCTTCAGGACGGCGCCGCCGTCGAGGTAGACGGTCTTGCCGGAGGGAACCTTCAGATAGCCGTCGGCGGTGGTGTGGACGCCGGGACCGTAGTAGAGGACGTTCGGGTCGTCCTGCGCGGGGATCTTCTTCTCGACGGCGCGGGCGAAGAGGTGGAGGACGTCGAAGATGTCGTCGTTGATCTGGACGACGATGTTGCGCGGCCTGTCGAGTGTGAACCGCAGGGTGTCGCCGCCCACTTCGGGCTTGATGCCGTAGGAGTCCGGTCTGACCCGGACCTTGGTGGTGCCGCCCTTGAGGTAGGTGACCTCGACCTCGACGGAGCCCTGGAAGTCGAAGTACGCCAGCGACGAGCTGTAGATCTTGCTCGACCCCGTGGTCGGGTTGATCTCCCCCAGCTGGGGCCGCCAGATGTCCAGCGTCTGCCACTCGCCGTCGGGGGCAGTACGGACCCGCACCTTGAAGCTGGTGTTGGTCGGCATGGCGGACGGGCGGGGGTAGGTCACCAGCTTCGGTGCGACGGCGGTGCCGTCGGCCCTGGCGGTCGTGGCCGTGAGGTGGGTGAGCCCGGCGGCGAGGACGGTGGCACCGGCCGTCTGGAGGGCGCCTCGGCGGGACAGGGACGGGGTCATGGTGAGCTCCTTGGCGGTACGAGGACGAGAGCCGGCCGGGGTCACTTCAGGCCGGTGGTGGACATGCCGGCGACGAAGCCGCGCTGGGCGATGAGGAAGATCAGCAGGATCGGCACGACGTACATCACGGAGGCGGCGGCCTGGAGGTTGGCGACGGGCGTCCCGGCCGAGGTGACATAAGTGGTCATGACGGCCACGGCCAGCGTCGACCTGTCGGTGGACAGCAGCAGTTGCGGGGCGATGTAGTCGCCCCAGGACCAGGTGAAGGCGATGACGAAGCTCGCGGAGAGCACCGGCCAGGACTGCGGTAGGAAGATCCGCCAGAAGATGGTGCCGTAGCCGCAGCCGTCGACGATCGCGGCCTCCTCCAGCTCGCGGGGCAGCCCGGCGAAGAACTGCCGGAAGAGGAAGACCAGATAGGGGGCGGCGGCCAGTCCCCAGAACACCCACGGCCAGTACGTGTCGACCATGCCGAGCTTCGCGAAGATCAGATAGGTCGGCAGCAGGGTGATCATCTGGGGCAGCATCATCGAGCCGATCAGGATGCCGAACAGCGTCTTCTTGCCGGGGGCGTCCAGGCGGGCGAAGCCGAAGCCGACCCAGGCCGAGCTGAGCGTGACGAGCGTGGCGTAGATCAGGGCGATGACCAGGGAGTTGCGGGCGTAGCCGAGGAAGTCGATCAGGTTGAAGGCGTCCGCGAAGTTGTGCCACTGGACGTGGGTGGGCAGCCAGTGCACGGGCGAGGCGGCCAGCTCCGCCGGGGTCTTCAGGCCGGAGAGGATCAGCCAGCCGAAGGGGCCGATGAACAGCCCGGTGAGGGCGACGAGGACCGTGTACAGGACGAGGCGGCTGACGCGCACCCGGGGCGCGGAGTTCGGGGGCAGGCTGGTGGCGGTCACTTCTTCGCCTCCGGGTCGACGTTGTAGAACACGACTCCGGACGTGAACTTGAAGATGAGTCCGGTCACGATCAGGATCAGGACGAAGAGCACCCACAGCAGTGCGGAGGCGTAGCCGTAGCGGCCGAGCGCGAAGTACTGCGAGAACACATGCATCATGTAGAGGTAGTTGGACTGCGGCAGCGCGGTGACGCCGGCGGTCGTGCCGTCCGGGGAGAGCAGCAGCGGCATGATGGTCTGCACCGAGGCGATCACGCCGGTCACCGTCTGGAAGAGCAGGACCGGCGACAGCAGCGGCACGGTGATGCTGCGGAAGGTCCGCCAGGCGCTCGCCCCGTCGATGCGGGCGGCCTCGTGCAGCTCGCGGGGCACGTCCTGGAGCCCCGCCAGCGAGATGATCATGACGTTTCCGGCGGCCCACAGCACGCTCATCAGCAGCACGTAGCGGGCGTAGGGGTCGGCGAGCCAGCCGAGGGCGTCGAAGCCGAAGAGGGTGATGACGCCGTTGGCGGCACCGGAGTTCTGGTCGAAGAGCGCCTTGAAGGTGAGGCCCACGCCGACCGGGGGCACCACGGCCGGCAGATAGAGCAGGGTGCGGAACAGTCCGCGTGCCTTGATCGGCCGGTTGACCAGGACGGCGAGCCCCAGCCCGGCGATGATCGACAGCGGCACCGAGGTGAGGGCGAACAGGCCTGTGCGGCCCAGGGAGTTCCAGGTCTGCGGGTCGGAGAACAGCTCGGTGTAGTTGCCGAGGCCGACGTAGCGCCAGTGCGGTGAGATGCCGTCGTAGGTGGTGAAGCTCAGCCACAGCGCGTACGCCATCGGCACGATCGTCAGCAGCAGGAAACCGGTGATCCAGGGCGAGGTGAACAGGTAGAAGGCGCGGTGCCTGCGCGCGGTCATGGAGACCCGGGGCCGCCGGGCCGGTGCCGTGCGGTCGGTGCGCGCGACCGGGCCGGTGCTGCCCGTGACGGGTATCTGGTCGACCGTCATCCCACCTGCTCCTTACCGCGCTTGAGCTGCTCGTTCATGACCGAGTTCAGCCGGCCCGCCAGGGCGTCGACGGACATGTGGCCGTTCATCGCGGCCGGGGCCTCCTGGTTGAACAGGGCGTAGAGGGAGTCCGCCGTGGCGTAGGGCGTGTAGGCGATCACGGAGAAGTGCTTCAGTTCGGCGTTCTGCACCTTCAGCACCCGCTTCTGGTAGTCCTCCTGGGCGGGCATCAGCGGGCGCAGGGACTTCAGGGTGGGGATGCCCCAGCCGCCGGCGGCGCGGGCCTTGGCCGGTCCCTCGCCGAAGAACCACTCGAAGACCCGCCAGGCGGCGTCCTTGTTCTTCGCCTTCTTCGGCATCCACAGACCGGTGCCCGCCTGGCAGGGGCTGACCCGCTGCCCTCCCGCGAAGACCGGGGCCGGTGCGAGGCGGGCGTGCGGCGCCAGCTTCCTGTCGGAGTTGATCAGTCCGCCGAGCCAGTAGCCGGAGTTCGACATGGCCATGCGGTTGGCCTGGAAGGTGGGCCCGTCCCAGGTGTTGGGGTCGGGCTGGACGATGCTGGGGCCGACCCTGGCCCTGCCGTACTCGACGTACCAGTTCAGCGCCTTGCGGGCCTCGGGGGTGGTGAAGTCGACGCGGGAGAAGTCGTCGGTGAAGAGGCTGCCGCCGGCCGCCGCTGTGAGGCTCGCCAGCAGGTTGGGCGTGGACACGCCGTTGTAGCTGCCGCCGAAGACGGTCGTCTGGCCGCTCTTGCGCCGCGTCAGCCGCTCGGCGTTCTCCAGCCACTCCTCGAAGGTGACCGGCTGGGTCTCCGGCGGGTGAGCGACACCCGCCTCGTCGAAGAGGGCCGTGTTGTACCAGAACATGGAGTCCTGGGAGAAGTCCTTCGCCATGCCGTAGCGGGGGCCCTTGCCCTGGGTACGGCCGTCGTAGCGCCAGAGGTCGTTGACGGGGTCCAGGTCGTCGACCTTGAGGACATGGCTCCTGGCGAAATAGGGGCCCAGGTCCTCCATGACGTCCCGTGCCGCGAAGTAGGGCGCGTCCGTGGCGCCCACGCCGCGTACCAGGTCGGGCGGGGCGCCGTTGGTCATCATGCCGATGAGCTTGGTGATGTCGTAGCGGACCGTGACGATCTTGACGCCGATGTCCTTCTGGGCCTGCTTGACCAGCTCCGGGGAGAGGTCGTCGGGCTTGACCATCAGCGTGACCGTCTCGCCGCCGCCGCTGACGCCGCTGGAGACCTGCATCGCGCAGCCGCTCAGACTCGCCGCGCCGGTCGCGGCGCCCGCTGCCGAGACGGCGAGGAATCGGCGGCGGCTCAGGGAAGCACCAGCATGTGGGTGCATGAACGCACCACCTCCTTGCGGTTCCGGTGGCTTGGCAACCGGTTGTTGTGCGTGGGGCAGAGCTTCTTCCGGACGGCATGGCGCGTCAAGAGCCTTGACGAATTTTCGAAAAGACTGTGTAACCTCGGCGTCATCAGCCTGAGGACGGGTCAGACCTGTTTTCGGCCGAAGCGATCAAGCCATCGAAGAGTGCCCCCGACCGGCATGACCAGGGACGTCTCCGCGCTCGACTCGGCAACAACTGTGGAACCGGTTGTCGACGGGATCGCCCGGACACCGAGATCTCGACAGCGGCCACACAGGCTCCGCCCTCCCCCACCGAAACCTCAGTAATCGATTTCTACGACTATGTCTTCTGCCGAGCCACCCCGGCGGGATCCCTCGGGTCCGATCCGCCCGGTCACACCCGGCCCGGCTCCCTCACCCCACCGACCTCGCCCTCTCGCGTCGCGCCACGACCTGCGCTCATCACGGGCGTTGCGCCGAACCGGCACCTCCCGCCGAGATCCCCGCCCAGCCGATTGACCGCCGCTTCCCGGCGGATCTACGGTAGAAGACGCTTTCTGAAACAGTTTCCGTCCTCCGCCCTCTGCTCCAGGAGAGTCATGCCCAGCCCTCAGCTGCCGCGGACCGTGTTCGCGATGGACCCGGTGCACCTCCCGCTGCTCTTCCCTCCGCCGCTGATGGAGCGACTGAGGCGCACGGCCGACATCGACCCCGGGTTGGTGGTGCGGGACTTCGCCGATCCGGCCGCGGCCGGTGCCCTGGCCTCGGCCGAGGTGCTGATCACCGGCTGGGGCTGCCCGCACCTGGACGCCGGTGTCCTCGCGGCGGTCCCGAAGCTCGACGCCGTGCTGCACGCGGCCGGCTCCGTCCGCTCCCTGGTCGGCGAGGCCCTGTGGGAACGCGGGGTCACCGTCTCCAGCGCGGTGACGGGCAACGCCCTGCCCGTGGCGGAGTACACGCTCGCGATGATCCTGCTGGTGGGCAAGGACGCCTTCGACCACCGCGAGCACTTCCGCAGCACCCATGCCTACCCGGGCCCCGCGGAGACCGCCGCGACCGGCAACCTCGGGCGCCGCGTCGGGGTGGTCGGCGCGTCCCGGGTGGGCCGCCGGCTGCTGGAGCTGCTGCGGCCGTTCGACCTCACCGTCCTGCTGCACGACCCGTATGTGAGCCCGGCCGAGGCCGCCGCGCTGGGTGCCGAGTCACTGTCCCTGGAGGACCTGCTCGGACGCAGCGACATCGTGAGCCTGCACGCGCCCGACATCCCCGAGACCCACCACATGCTCGACCGCGACCGGCTCGCCCTGGTGCGGGACGGGGGCGTGCTCATCAACACCGCCCGCGGTGCGCTGGTCGACCACGAGGCGCTCACCGGTGAGCTGCTCTCGGGCCGGCTCAGCGCGGTCCTCGACGTCACCGACCCGGAGCCACTGCCCGCCGGCTCGCCGCTGTACCACCTGCCCAACGTGTTCCTCACCCCGCACATCGCGGGCTCACTGGGCAACGAACTGGAGCGGCTCGGCCGCATCGTGGTGGAGGAACTGGAGCGCCTGGCGGCGGGCGCGCCACCGGTCCACGAGGTGCGGCGGTCGGATCTGGCACGGGTGGCGTGACGCCGTGGCGGGCGGGCGGTCCGGACTCACGGCAGGGGCGGGAGCGGCCTGTCTCCCCGGCGGACAGGCCATGACAGGCGGGCCGTTCGGCGACGCGGCAGAGATCCCGCGGGCGATCGGGCCGGGCGGCGGCGGTCGGGCGGCCGGGTGCCGGGAAAGGGGCTCGACGTCGGCCGGCGAAGCGGCCTCAGTCCGGGGACGGCCTTGTCACTCCCAGGTCCTCACGCATCGCGGTGCGCAGCCTGGACAGGTCCTGCCAGCCCTGCCTGATCGGTTCCCGCACGCCCTCGATGTCGTCGCCCTCGCGTGTGGTGCCACGGGTCAGGCGAGCCAGGACGCCGTACACGGAGTTCAGGTCGCTGTCGACCCGCTTCACCTCTGTCAGCACGCTGTCCGGCACGATCATCTGGGCCTCGGCGTGCCGGCGACGGTAGTCCACGCGGGCCGCCTCGACCGTGGCCAGCGACTCCTGCGGGTCGTACCCGATGCGCAGGACGTGGGAGTGGTCGTTGAGGGTCGCCAGATAGTGGCGGGCGGCGGCGTTGAACTCCGTGTACGCCGCTCGGCGGGTCTCCCGGCCCGACTCCGCGAGCTGGGCGGCGATCTCGGCGCGGCGCGTTCCTTCGAGCCGTTCCCACTCCTCGCGGCGGGACGCGTCCCCGCGGCGCTGGGTCAGCCACGCCGACCCCAGCGTGCCGCCCACGCCCACCATCGCCGCGAGCAGGCCCGCCACCGCCGAGTCCATCGCGCCTCCCCCGTGTCGCCGGCGCTTCCGTACCGCCGCTAGGGGGCTTCTGATGGATCTCCGTGGAAGAAGGAGCGGCGTTCGGTGCGTGCTCTCGGCGTGCCGGGCGGAAGGCCTCTATGGGGGTCCCCCCGCTCGAGCGAAGCCGAGAGTGGGGGAGGAGCTACTAGGCCTTTTGTCCGGTGCGGCGAGAGTGCGTGCCGGGCGTCGCGACGCCGCGGAGATCCATCAGAAGCCCCCCTAAGTGTGCCTGCCGGAGGGACGCCGCCACAGACCGCGTCACGGCCCGGTGGCCGACGCTGTGAGAGCGCGGCGCGGCTCGTCGCCGCACGACGGGCGATTCCTGCACATGTCATGCCGGGCAGGCTCGTTCGACCGCTGTCCACAGGCCCTCCGGCCCTGGAGTAACGATGGGATACGGTTTCCGCACGACGCGGGCACGACCGCCGCGGTCGGCGCGGCCGGGCCCGCCGCCGGCCGGACGGCGACAGTCCGGGCCACTACCGCGAAGGAGCCGCAAGGGTGAGTCAGCGCAAGGCGACGAGTGACGCCGGCCGGGCGACCATCCGCGACGTCGCGGAGCGCGCGGGCGTCTCCGTGGCCAGCGTCTCGCGGGTGCTGTCGGGCAACTACCCGGTGTCGGAGGAGCTGCGCCGCCGGGTGATGAAGGTGGTCCGGGACCTGGACTACGTCACCAACGCCCACGCCCGCTCCCTCGCCGGCGGCGGCACACCGACGGTGGCGATCCTCATCAACAACATCACCGGCGCCGCGTTCGCGCACGTCGCGAAGGGCGTCGAGGGCGCCGCCACACTGCGCGGCTGGCTCTCCCTGGTCGGCACGACCGGCGACGACCCGGAGCGCGAGCTGGCCCTGGTGAACATGATGCGGCAGCAGGGCGTGGCCGCCGTGATCCTGCTCGGCGGCGCCTACGACTACGACGAGTACCAGCTGCGCATGGCCCGCTTCGCCCGCTCCCTGGACGCGGCCGGCTCGCATCTGGTCCTGGTGGGCAGGCCTCCGCTGGAGGGCGACGTCCCGGCGACGACCGTCGACTACGACAACGAGGGCGGCGCCTACGCGATGGCCAGCCATCTGCTGTCGGCCGGCCACCGACGCGTCCTCGTCCTGCCGGGCCACGCGGAACTGACCACCGCCCAGGGCAGGTTGAAGGGAGCACAGCGGGCCTTCGAGGCGTACGGCGTGCCCTTCGACCCGGGCATGGTCCGGCACGGGCCGTACGACTACGAGCACGGCTACGAGGCGGTCGAGGCGGCCCTGCGCGACACGCCGGACTTCACCGCGGTGCTCGCCGGCACGGACGTGGTCGCCGCGGGCGCCGCGCAGGCCCTGCGCGCGGCGGGCCTTCGGGTAC
Organism: Streptomyces sp. NPDC050546; assembly: GCF_044457425.1. Taxonomy (NCBI): domain Bacteria; kingdom Bacillati; phylum Actinomycetota; class Actinomycetes; order Kitasatosporales; family Streptomycetaceae; genus Streptomyces; species Streptomyces sp. NPDC050546. The sequence goes on along the minus strand of NZ_JBITGX010000008.1, from coordinate 371,726 downwards.
CGGAGGACGTCTCGATCGTCGGCTACGACGACATCCCGCTCGCCTCCCAGCTCACGCCCCAACTGACCACCGTGCACGTGCCGTACGAGGAGATGGGCCGGGTCGCGCTGCGCGCGGTGGCCGACCGGCGCGAGGGCGGGGCGGGCCGCCGCAAGAGCGCCGACGGCGACCATCTGGTGCTGGGTACGCATGTCGTGGTCCGCAACTCGGTGCGGCCGCCGGCGACACGCGTCTGACGACGAAGCTTCGTTACGTAACCGTTTTCCAGAGACTTTACGGCCCCGCGCGGATCCCGGCGGCGCGCCCGCCGCGCCACGGACCGGTACCTCTGGAAACGCCTTGACCTGTGCGTATGCCGTGCCGGACGCGGGGCCTCGCCATACGGCCCGCGTCCACCCGCCGGACGATCCGCCGTAACAAATTGCCGCGCACCTCTTGCTCTGAGCGGATCCGTCCGCCTACCGTCCCAGCAACCGCTTACTACAGCTTCTGCTTGGCCGACCCCCCGCAACCGCGAGCCGACGGTTTTCCGGCCGCCGTTCCCGGCCGGCACCACCGAGCCGCCGCCGTCCTCTCGTTCTGAGAACGTCCTATTCCGAAGGATCACGGTCAGATGAACTTCACCAGCCCCCGGAGAAGGTTCGCCTCCGCCGCTGTCGCGGGCATCGCGCTGACAGGTCTGCTCTCCGCCTGCGGCGGATCCGGCTCGGGCGACGACGCCGCGTCGAAGTCCGGTCCGGTCACCCTCCCCTTCTGGGGCTGGGCCAACGGCCAGGAGGCGGTCGTCAAGGCGTTCAACGCCTCGCACAAGGACATCCGGCTGAAGTACACGAAGGTCACCGACCAGCTGACCATGCAGAAGCAGCTGACGAACGCGGTGAAGGCCGGCAACGCCCCCTGTCTGGTGCAGAACACCGCCGAGTACGTGACCAGCTGGGTGTCGCAGGACGCGCTCGCCGACATCACCCAGTATGTCGAGGGCGACAAGGACGAGTTCAACACGGGCGCCTGGGCGAGCGCGCAGGTGCAGGGCAAGCTCTACGGCGTCCCCACCAGCTCGGCACCCCAGTTCACGATCTACCGCACCGACATCTTCGAGAAGTACGGTCTGAAGCCCCCGGCCACCTGGGACGACTTCATCGCCGCCGGCAAGGTGCTGAAGAAGCACGGCATCAAGATCACCAACTACGCCGGTGAGGACCCGAGCACCCTGGAGGTGCTCGCGATGCAGGCCGGGGCGCACTGGTACGCGATCGACGGCAACGCCTGGAAGGTGGACTTCCAGGACGAGGGCACCCTCAAGGCCGCGAAGGTGATCCAGGAGATCATCGACAACGACCTGAACGCCAAGCTGTCCTTCGCCGACTACGCGGCCGTGCAGCGCAGTTACGACACCGGCGCCACCGCGACCCGGCAGATCTCCACCTGGCAGATGGCCGGCATGGTGCAGAACTTCACCAAGTCCTTCGGCGACTGGGCCCTGGCCCCCTGGCCGACGTACCAGGGCGAGGCGGCAAGGACGCCTGCCGGTACGAACCTGACCGGCAGCGTCACCCTGGTGACCAAGCAGTGCGAGAACCAGGAGCAGGCGGCGAAGGTGGCGCTGTGGATGTCCACGAACCAGGACGCCGTCAAGACGATGGCGAGCCCGGAGACCGGCAACGGCGTGATGCCGGCGCTGAAGGACAGCGGTTCCTACGTCGGTGAGTCGATCTCGCGGAAGCTGCTCGGCAAGAACTACGAGCCGGCGCAGAAGGTCGTCACGGACAGCCTGGGCACGGTCACCACCGACTGGACCTACGGGCCGAACTGGACCGCGATGTTCACCGAGCTCCAGGCGGGCTGGGCCAAGGTCGTCAACAAGCAGGAGAAGGTCACCGACCTGCTCGCGCACATGCAGGAGTGGACGGTCAAGGACCTGAAGTCCCGCGGTATCAGCGTCAAGGGCTGAGGCATCGATGACTCGCTCCCTGCGCTGGAAGGGCGCCGCGTTCACGGTGCCCTTCCAGCTCGGCTTCGTCTTCCTCTATCTGCTCCCGATCGGCTACGCCGTCCACGAGTCGCTGTTCACGGAGAAGCAGTCCGGGCTCGGCCTCGGCGGCGCGACGACGGAGTTCGTCGGGCTCGACAACTACACGCAGGGCCTGAGCGACTCGGCGTTCATGAACTCCATCCTGCGGGTGGTGCTCTTCGCCTGTGTCCAGATCCCGTTCATGCTGCTGGTCAGCCTGCTGCTGGCGCTGTTCCTGGACGCGCTGACCTCCAGGGCGGCGAGCCGGTTCCGGATCCTGCTGCTGGTGCCGTACATGATCCCCGGCGTGGTCGCGGCGATCGTGTGGGTCAACCTCTACAGCCCGGACGTCGGTCCGCTCACCCCGATCGGCAAGGCCCTCGGCCTCGACTGGAACTTCTTCGCGCCGTCGATGGTGTGGCCGTCCATCGGCAACCTGCTGACCTGGCACGGCATCGGCTACAACATGGTGATCATCTACTCGGCGCTGCAGGGCGTGCCGCGCGAGCTGTTCGAGGCGGCCCGGCTCGACGGTGCCTCCGAACTGCGGATCGCGCGCAGCATCAAGATCCCGTTCGTGCGCGGGGCGCTGGTCCTGACGGGGCTGCTGTCGATCATCCAGATGCTGCAGATCTTCAATGAGCCGGCACTGTTCCGGAACATCACGCCGCAGACGGTCAGCGACAGCTTCACCCCGATCATGATCATCTACAACCAGGCGTTCAACGCGGGCAACTACAACTACGCGGCCGCGCTGTCCGTGCTGCTCGCCCTGATCCTGGGCGTGGCCTCCTTCCTCTTCTACCGGCTCACCTCGAAGGAGGCCGACTGATGACGCTGACCGAGCAGACCGCCACCGAGCGGCCCGAGGTCCGGGGTGTGCGGCGCCTGTCCCGTCCGGATCCGGCCTCGCGCGGGCGGGGCGGCCAGCGCTTCCTCCTCGTAGGGCTGGTCCTGGCGAGCGTGTACAGCCTGTTCCCGGTGTACTGGCTGATCGTCGCAGCGACCAAGGACCGCACGGCGCTGTACCAGAGCAACGGACTGTGGTTCTCGGGCTGGCATCTGTGGGACAACCTGCACCAGGTGTTCACGTACCAGGACGGCATCTTCCTGCGGTGGACGGCCAACTCGTTGCTCTACGCCGGTGCCGGCTCGCTCGGCGGCACGCTGATCGCCCTCGCGACCGGTTACGGACTGGCCCGCTTCGACTTCCCGGGCCGCAACGCGATCTTCGCCTGTGTCGTGGGCTCGTTCCTGATCCCGATCGCGCTGCTCACGCTCCCGCTGTATCTGCTGTTCTCGGCGATCGGCATGGTGGACACCCCGTGGGCAATGCTGATCCCCTGCCTGATCAACCCGTTCAGCGTGTATCTGGCCAAGGTGTACACCGAGGCCACGATCCCCTACGAGCTGCTGGAGGCGGCCCGGATCGACGGCGCCGGCGAGCTGAGGATCTTCTTCAGCATCGTGCTGCGGATGATGACGACGGGCGGCGCGACGGTCTTCCTGCTGGCCTTCGTGAACACCTGGAACGCCTTCTTCCTGCCGCTGACCGTGCTGCGCGGCAAGGAGAACTGGACGCTCAACCTCGGCCTCTACAACTGGACCGGCACGCGTCTTGAGTCCGGCATCGACCTGACCGGTCTGGTGCTGACCGGCGCGCTGCTGTCCATCGTGCCGATGGCGATCATGATGGTCGCGATGCGCCGCTACTGGCGGACGGGCGTGACGCTCGGCGCCCTCAAGTAGCCCTTCTCTCCCGGCTCCTGGGGGCCGCAGGTGACCCCGATTCCCTGCGGCCCGCAGGTGCCCACCCCGACCCGGAGCCCTCACGTGACCGTCCTGCGCAACCCCGTCCTGCGAGGCTTCGCCCCCGACCCCTCACTGGTCCGGGTCGGCGACTGGTACTACGTGGCGACCAGCTCCTTCGAGTGGTTCCCGACGATCCCGGTCCACCGCTCCCGGGACCTGGCCCACTGGGAGTACGCGGGGCATGTCGAGGGCGCGGCTCCAGGGGGCTCGCTGGCCGGGGTGCCCGACTCGGGCGGCATCTGGGCTCCGTCGCTGAGCTGGGACGGGGAGCGGTTCTGGGTGACGTACACCGTCGTACGGTCGGTCGGCACGCCGTACTTCGATCTCGACACGTACGTCTCGACGGCCACCGAGGTCGGCGGCGAGTGGAGCGCCCCGCGCCGGGTGGCGAGCCATGGCTTCGATCCGGCGCTGTTCCACGAGGACGGCCGGCTGTGGCTGCTGAACCTGCAGAACGACCACCGGCCGGGAGGGCGGCGGTTCGCGGGGATCGTCGTCACGGAGCTGGACCGGGACACGCTGACACCCCACGGGGAGACGTGTCTGCTGCTCCAGCACGACCGGCTGGTCGAGGGGCCGAAGCTGCTGCGGCGCGACGGCTGGTACTACCTGGTGCTCGCGGAGGGCGGCACGGGCTGGGAGCACGGGGTGCGGGTGGCCCGCAGCCGGGAGCTGACCGGGCCGTACGCACTCGACGACCGGCCGCTGCTGACGACGCGGGACGACGAGAGCGTGCCGTTGCAGAAGGCCGGGCACGGCGAGCTGGTCGAGACGGCGGACGGGCAGTGGCTGCTCAGTCATCTGACGGCCCGTCCGCTGCACACGCGGGAGGGCCGTCGCTGCACGCTCGGCCGGGAGACCGCGATCCAGGCGGTGACCTGGGACGCGGAGGGCTGGCCGCGGCTGCGGCAGGGCGGCTGGCACCCGGCGGTGGACGTCGAGGTGCCGACCCGGCCGCAACCACTCTCCTCCCGGCCGCACCCGCTGCCGGCCCCTCCGGTGCCCGTGCCTCCCGCCGCCCCTCCCGAGGGCTTGTCCTGGCCGTGGAGCACCCTGCGCGAGGCGCCGGACCCGTCCTGGACCGACACCACGGCGCGGCCGGGCTGGATCCGGCTGCGCGGCCGGCACGGCCCCGAGTCCCGCTGGGCGACCAGCCTGCTGGCCCAGCGCGTCACCGAGCACCGCGCCGAGGCCGAAGTCACCGTCGAGGCACGGCCGGTGACCTTCGCCCAGGCCGCGGGGCTGCTGCTCCGGTACGACGCCGAGGCGTATCTCAGCCTGGACCTGACCTGGGCGGAGCCCGAGGGCGAACCGCAGCGTGGGCAGCAGTGGGGCGGGGGTGGCCGTACGGTGCTCAGCCTTGTGGAGCGGGATGAAGCCGGTGCGCGACAGGTCGCGGTGGTGGACGTGCCGGTGGCGGGTCCGGTGACGTTGGGCGTGACGGTCGAGGGTGCCGACGCCCGCTTCTGGTACGTACGGGGCGGGGTGCGTACGGCGGTCGGACCGGCCCTGGACTTCAGCCGGCTGTCCGACGACCACGGCTCCCGGCTGCGGTTCACCGGTGCGATGGCGGGCATCCACGCCCGGGACCTCGTCGACGCGGCGTTCACGGCGGACTTCACCGGGTTCCGGCTGACCTGCGTGTCCGACTGAGGGCGTCGGCGCGTTCGGGGTTTCGACCAGCGATGCTCGATCCTGCTCGGAACTGCTTTCTATCGAGCACATATTGACATGTAGCTGCCGAAGCCCCCAGAGTCATGCCCCGAAAGTCCCGACAGTGCCCCGGCAGTGATGCGAGCCACCCCACCGAGGAGTGTTGCCGTCATGTCCAGAACACCCGCTGTCTCACGCCGACTTCTCCTGGGCGGAGCCGTCGCCACCGGTGCGCTCGCGACCGGGATGACCGCGGCGGCCCCGGCCACGGCCGCCACGACCGGGCAGGCGCCCCGCCGCCGCCCCGGGCAGAAGTCGATGATCGGCGTGCCGTTCGAGGCCCGCAGAACCGTCCGGGTCGGGGTCATCGGACTGGGCAACCGTGGCGGTGGCATGGTCGAGGGCTGGGCTGCCGTGCCCGGCTGCACCGTGACCGCCGTCTGCGACATCCGGGCCGACCGGGCGCGCCGCGCCGCCGACCGGCTGGTGGGCAAGGGCGAGCCCCGCCCCGCCGAGTACGGCGGTTCAGCCGAGGCCTACGCCCGGATGCTCCGGCGCGACGACATCGACCTGGTGTACGTCGCCACGCCCTGGGAGTTCCACTACGAGCACGGCAGAGCCGCCCTGCTGAGCGGCAGGCACGCGGTCGTGGAACTCCCCGTCGCGACGGAACTGCGCCAACTCTGGGACCTGGTCGACACCTCAGAGCGCACCCGCAGGCATCTGCTCCTCGCCGAGAACTGCTCGTACGGCCGCAACGAACTGGCCATGCTGCGGATGGCGCACGCCGGCGTGTTCGGCGACATCACCAACGGCCACGGCGGCTACCTCCACGACCTGCGTGAACTCCTGTTCTCCGACACCTACTACACCGACTCCTGGCGGCGCCTGTGGCACACGCGCAGTACCGCCTCCCTCTACCCCATGCACGGGCTGGCCCCGATCGCGGCGGCCATGGACATCAACCGCGGCGACCGGATGGCCACACTCGCCGCCAGCGCGACGGCCCCGAAGGGGCTCGCCGACTACCGCGAGCGCTTCGTCCCCCGGGACCACCCGTCCTGGAAGGAGACGTACATCAACGGCGACCTGGTCACCTGCCTGATCGAGACCGAGAAGGGCAGGGTCATCCGGGCCGAGCACGACGTGAGTTCACCCCGGCCGTACAGCAGGATCAACACCCTCGCCGGCAGCCGCGGGATCGTCGAGGACTACGCCGGGCCCGCCCCGACCGGCGCGCGCGTCTACCTGGAACCGGACCACGGCGGCCACACCTGGCGCGACTTCGCCGACTACCGCAAGGAGTACGACCACTGGCTGTGGCGCAAGGTCGGTGACGACGCCGCGAACAACGGCGGTCACGGCGGTATGGACTACGTCCTGCAGTGGCGCACCGTCCAGCTGATGCGCGCGGGACTGGTGCCCGACATCGATGTGTACGACTCGGCCGCCTGGTGCGCGGCGGTCCCGCTGAGCGCCGCGTCCCTGGCAAGGAACGGCCGCCCGGTCGAGATCCCGGACTTCACCCGCGGCGCCTGGGCCGGCAAGAGGCCCGGGCTGGACTCCAGCCCCACGGACATGCCGCCCGCCCGCTGACACGAGCGGCCGCTCAGCCCGCCCCGCCGTCGAGCAGCCAGTTGTAGCGCAGCCGCAGCGCCCGCTCGGTGCTGGCCGCCACGGTGACGAGCCCGACCACGGCGTTGGCCGCCGCCGACAGATCGATCGGCGAGACGAAGGTCCCGACGTACTGGGCGAGGCCCTCCGGATCCCGGGTGATCTGTTCGGCGAGTTGCAGGATCAGAAGAGCCAGGCCGATGCCGAGCACGGTCAGCGAGAGGAAACCGATCCCGTTGCTCAGTGCGGGGTGCGATCGGTCGAGGCGCGCGCGGCGCCCCTCGGCTGAGGCGGGGTCCGGGACCAGCGGGAACTCCGCCCCCTCGACGGTGACGTAGTGGCAGCGCTTCAGCCCGAAGTTGCTCGCCCGCACTTCGACGGTGCCGCCCGGGACGGGGAAGACGGCGGGGACTCTGGACACGGCGTGATGCCTGCCGTCGAGGTACAGATGGGCCTTGACATAGCCGTCCGACCGATTCTGATGCCTGACGTCGACGGCGTAGTCCGTCTGCCGGCCGCCGTCGTTCATCAGCCGAAGATGGAACAGTGCGCGGGTGAGCATCTGCCACCAGCGGAAACGCTTCAACGGTCGTCCGTCCCCGGGCTTGACCCGCTGCACGGCACGGCGATGCCGCCACTCCTTGAACATGGCTCCACTCCCGTTACTTGCCCGGCTCCGCCGCGCAGGCGAGGTCCCGTGACGGGCGCTGCCCGGTGGTCAGGAACTCCGTCACCGCGTCGTTCGCGCAGGTGTTGAGGCCGAACGGATAGACACCGTGCCCGCCCTGGTCCGCCGTCACCATCGTGGCCCGCTTCCCGAACGCCTTCCGCAGTGCCTGGGCGCGGGCCAGCGGTGTCCCCGGGTCGCGCTCGTTCTGCACCATGAGCACGTTCGACGGGCCCCGGTCACCGATCTTCACCGGCTTCTCGATCGGCTTCGGCCAGAACGCGCACGGTCCGATGTTGGCCGCGGACCCGCCCATCATCGGGTACTTCTCCCGGTCGACCGCGACCATCCGCTGGTACTCCTCGATCGTCTCCGGCCAGCGCGCATCGCCGCAGATCACATTGAAGCGGGCGGACATGAGGTTCTCCAGGTTCGCTATCGCCGGCGGGGTGTTGGGCGGCAGCGGCTGATCCTTGTCGAGCGCCTGCCACATCTCGGCCACCGAGGTCATGCCCGCGTCGGAGTAGAGGAGGTCGAAGGTGACCCCGCGGAACAGCGTCGCGTCGATGCCCCGGACCGGCTTCTCCTCCAACCGCTTCGCGAGCTCGAAGAACTTCGCTTTCACCTGCTCCGGTGTGGTGCCCAGACCGTACTCGGGGCGCGCGGCCGCGAACGCCGCGAAGTCCGGGAACCGGTCCTCCAGTCCACGGGCGAGCGACCGCATGGCCGTGACGTCGTAGCCGCCGGGGCCCAGGTTGCTGTCGAGCACGATCCGGTCGCCGCGCTCCGGGAACAGCGTCGTGTACACCGAACCGAGGTAGGTGCCGTAGGACCCACCGAGGTACGAGACCTTCGGCTCGCCCAGTGCCTCCCGGATGCGATCCATGTCGCGGGCGGCGTTCGCGGTGGTGGTGTGCGGCAGCATCGAGGCCGTCTTCGAGGTGGCGCACTGCTTGGCGATGGTCCGCGCCTTCTTCGCCTGCCGCGTGACATCGGCCGCGGTGTGCGCGTACGGCGGCAAGTTGCCGCGGCTCTGCTGTTCCTCCGTCAGGTGGCAGGTCACCGGCGTACTGCGGCCGGTGCCGCGCGGGTCGAAGCCGATCACGTCGTAGGAGTCCAGCACCTTCCGCGGCAGCTTCGAGGCGGCGAGGGCGACCGGGTAGCCGAGCCCCGAGATGCCGGGGCCGCCCGGATTGGTCAGCAGTACGCCGCGGCGCTGCGAGGGTTTCTCGCTCGCCAGCCGCGAGATCGCGATCTCTATCCGCCGGCCGTCGGGATCGCGGTAGTCCAGCGGGACCTCGAGCGTCGCGCACTCGAGCCGGGACGACGCGGCCTTCTCCGAGCACGGGCCCCACCGCACGGTGTCCGGCGCGGCCGCCACCGACACTCCCGGAGAGACGGTCGCCGCCACCGCGGTGGCGGCGAGGGCGAGGGATAAGGCGCGGTTCATCTGGTGTCCTCCTGAGGCGCTCGGGGGCGCCGGAACGGGTGGGTCGGGGACGGCCCCTCGGCGCCGCCGGTCTTTCCTGCGACCCAGTGTTCTGCCGGTGCCGCCGCGTCGGCAGTGAGACTTGTCATCACTGAACGTGACAGACGTCATCACCGCGGCCCGCTCTGCCTGTCGGCGAGCCCTGCCGGCGCCAGCGCGCGCCCGGGGTGTCGTCGACCGGCTTTCGGTCATGTGTCTACCCGCCGTCCTGCCGCAGACCTAGAGTAGGAAGCGCTTTCTGCCCGGTCGAGAGGTGGGTTCCCGATGGTCCGTACGGCGAGTGCGAGCGTGGCGGCAGGTCCGACGCTGGCGGTCGTGGCCCGTGAGGCGGGGGTGTCGGTGCCGACCGCGTCCAAGGTGGTCAACGGCCGGGAGGACGTGGCGCCCGAGACCCGCCGCCGGGTCACCGAGGCGCTCGACCGGCTCGGCTATGTGCGCAGACCCCGGTTCGACGCGGCGAAGGCGCCCCGGCTGGTCGACCTGGTCGTGCACTCGCTGGAGAGCTCCTGGTCGGGCGCGGTGCTGCACGGGGCGGAGGAGGCGGCGCACGACGCGGGCCTGGAGGTCGTGGTGTCGGCCGCGCTGACCCGCTCCCGGGTCGGGCGCCCGGAGCGCGGCTGGCTGGACAAACTGGTCGCCCGGGGCTCCTCCGGGGTCCTGTTCAACCTGGCCGAGCTGAGCGACTCGCAGTACGCCTGGCTGGAGCAGCACCGCATCCCGTTCGTGATGATCGACCCGGTCCAGGAGCCGCCGGAGGGTGTGGTCTCGGTGGGGGCGGCGAACTGGCAGGGCGGTCTGACGGCCACCGAGCATCTGCTGTCCCTGGGGCATGAGCGCGTCGCCGTCGTCGCCGGCGACCGGCGCACGATGTGCAGCAGTGCCCGGGTCGCCGGCTACCGCTCGGCGCTCGTGTCGGCCGGGGTCCGGCACCGCGCCGAGTACGTACGGCACGCCGGTTTCGACGAGGGCCAGGCCCGCCGCCGCATGCTGGAACTGCTCGACCTGCCCGAGCCCCCGACGGCCGTCTTCGTCTGCTCGGACCGGATGGCGCTGGGGGTGTACCAGGCCCTGGCCGAGCGGGGGTTGAAGGTCCCGCACGACGTCAGCGTGGTGGGCTTCGACGACCTGCCCGAGGCCCGCTGGGCCTCCCCGGCCCTGACCACGGTCCGCCAGCCGCTGTCGGAGATGGCCGCGACGGCGCTGCGCGCACTGCTGCGCGTGATGGACGGGCACCGCCCGGAGAGCACGCGGACGGAGTTGTCGACACGGTTGGTGGAACGGGCGAGTACGGCGGCGCCGCGGGCGTAGGGCGTTCGTCACGCGCGTGCGCCGACGGCGCCCCTGTCCGGAACTCGCCCAGACACATGGCGAGTTGGCGAGGACGCTCAGGGCCGTCACCGGTTGGGCGGCGGCCGCAGTGCGCGACAGGACCGACTCGTCATGATCCGCGATGCACGCACGATCACCAGCCGGCCGCGCAGGCGGAGCTCGCCTGCGACCGGCTGAGGTCGGCGTGGTGGCGGTACGCGCTGCTGCCCGGGGGATCGGCTGACGCCACCCGCCTTCGAGGTACCCGGCGCACCGTCCGGCCGGCGGTCGCTCGGCCGACGTTCTCACACCCCCTGGACGCGCCGCGCGCCCGTCGCAGCGGGGAACTGGTCCGGACGGGCCGGCGTCGAACGATGCGGTGGGGAGGGGCCGTTGCCCGGGGGTGGGGTGGCGGCGGGCAGTTGGGGGACGACCATGACACGCTGGCAGCCGCTTCCGGACGCACTGCCGAGGGAGGCACGGCATCTGGTCGAGCAACTGCGGGCCCTGAAGGACCGCACGGGTCTGAGCCTGGCCGAGCTGGCGCGGCGGACGGCGTACAGCAAGTCGTCGTGGCAGCGGTATCTCAGCGGGGCCAAGCAGCCGCCGAGGGGCGCGGTGCAGGCGCTGTGCCGGGTGGCCGGGGCGGACCAGGCGCGGCTGCTGGCGGTGTGGGAGCTGGCCGATCCGACATGGCCGCGCGGTGCGTTGGGGCCGGCGGTGGGCGTCGCGGCGCCGCCGCCCGCTGCCGACTATCGGCGGTGGCGGGCGGCGGCGCTGGTCTCCTTCGCGGTCATCGTCGTACTGCTGGCGGGGCTGCTGTGGGCGCTGCCGCCGTGGAGCGGGTGACCTCGGGGTCACCCGCTCGTCCGGGCACTCAGCCGACGATGCGGTAGTGCGCGTTCTTCCAGGGCCCGACGTTCTTGAGCTTCACCTGGTACTTGCCTCCCACGCGCTTGAAGTTGACGTTCCGCGCGTCGCCCTTGTACTGGACGATGTTGCCCGGGAGGCTCTGCAACCGGGTCTGGGCGAAGTCCCAGCTCTCGCTGACGACGGTGCCGTCGGTCTCGGGGAGGTTGTGCCGGCTCTGCCACCACTGCGTGGCCGACTCGGTCTCCGGTCCGAACGAGCCGTCGATCTGGCTCTTCTTGAAGGGCCGCCACTCTCCCTCGTCGTCCTCCCACAGGGCGCCGTCCGCCCACAGGACGGTCTCCCACAGGGCGATGGCGTTGCCCCTCGCGTAGGCCTCGACGCCGAGGTTCTCCTCGTCCTCCCAGTCGTTGGTGACGGCACCGCCGCCGTCGATGCCGAAGTAGGGAGCGGCGTTCGCGGCCGGTGCCAGGGCGATCCCGGTGGCCCCGCCCCCCAGCAACACGGCCGTCGCCATCGCCATGGCCCGATTGCGCATCCTCATGCGGTGTTCCTTTCCGAACCGCCGTCCCCCGCGGGTCTCCCCCTGGGGCGGCTCGTCTCGTCTGGCACCGCACAGCCTCACGTCCTGCCCCCGGACAGGGCGAGCCTTCCCGGCGTTCAGGGACCACCCAGGGACGACTCGGGCGCGGGGCGGCGGCGTCCCGGCGGAGCGTGGGACGCCCGGGGTCTCCCTGGGCCGGGCTGGGCCGGAAGGCGCCCGCTCTCCCTCCGCCGTCCGCGAGGACTCCGAGCGTGCGGTGACCACCCACCCGGACCCCGTGCTGCTGCCCACCGGGTTCGGCCTGGCATGGGGCCCGACGGCCCCCGGCCGTCGGACATCGACGAGGACGGCCCCATGAAGCTGCACCCGACGATGGACGAGGACGGCACCATCCACGACGAGTCGGAGCCGACGGACTAGGAACCTTCCATCAGCCGCTTCAGGCCGGTGAGGTCGGCGGACACCGCTTCCGCGTCGCGGCGGAACTCCTCGTCGCTCATCCCGGGCCGCCGGCGCAGTGTGAACACCAGCTCGCAGCCGGGGCCGTCGGCGATCACCCGCATCGGGTTGTGCACGGTCTGCCCCGAGGGCAGGGTGACGTCGTGGTCGAGCACGCCGAACTCGTTCCTGGGCGTGAACACGACCACGACCCGCCCCATGGGCGACTCCCCCACCCACTGGCCGTCCACCCGCTCGATGGAGCGCGCCAGTCCGGGTGCCCACCCGGGGGCGTTGAGGGGGTCGCAGACGTAGTCGTACACCTCCTGGGCGGGGCGGTCGATCGGGATGCCGAGGTGCCGGGATCGCTGTGTCGTGGTCGTCATGGCGGCGACGTTACGGGGCGGCCGGGAAGTGGTCTTGAACGGATCGGACACGGGTGCGGGTGGGGGTGGGGGTGCCCGGTGTCCGTTTCCTTCAAGACCGGCCGCCCCGGGCCTGCCTACGGTGGCGCCATGACCGCACGATTCGATGCCATCGGCCTGGTCGTCTCCGACATGGCCGCCTCCGTCACCTTCTACCGCCGGCTCGGGTTCGCCTTCCCGGAAGGCGCCGAGAGCCAGCCGCACGCCGAGGCCGGACTGCCCGGCGGGCTCCGACTGATGTTCGACACCGAGGAGACGGTCCGCTCCTTCCTCCCCGAGTGGGAGCCGCCCGCAGGCGGGGGCCGGGCCTCGCTGGCCCTGCGCTGCGACGGGCCGGCGGAAGTGGACACCCTCTACGAGGAGCTGGTGGGCTCCGGGTACCACGGCGAGCTCAAGCCCTGGGACGCCTTCTGGGGGCAGCGGTACGCCGTCGTGCTCGACCCGGACGGCAACGGGGTGGACCTGTTCGCCCCGCTAGCCGCGTCCGGCGAGTAGCTCGCCCAGCGGCAGGCCAGCCAACTCCCTGACGTCCCGGGACAGATGGGCCTGGTCGGCGTATCCGGCCCGGGCGGCCGTGTCCGCGAAGGGCACCCCGGCCCGGGCCAGTGCGAGGGCGCGGCGCAGCCGCAGGATGCGCGCCAGGGTCTTGGGGCCGTAGCCGAACGCGGCCAGCGAACGGCGGTGCAACTGGCGTGCCCCCAGGCCGAGTTCGTCGGCGGTCACGGCGACCGGGCGGCCCGTGTCGAGGGCCGTGACGACCTGCCGCAGCACCGGGTCCGGGGGTTGGGCACCGGCCGCCTGCCGCAGCGCCACCTCCTCCAGGCCGCTCGCCGGGTCGGGGGCCGCGTTCACGAGGCCGGCCAGGCGGCGCACCCGCGAGGCCGGCCACAGGTCCGCCAGCTCGACCCGGCGGTCACGCAGCTCGTGCGCCGGTACGCCCAGGAGCGCGGGAGCCGTACCCGGGTAGAAGCGGACCCCGGCCCAGGCACCGGCCGCACCGCCCGTGAGGTACGCGTGGGTGTCGGGCCCGGCGACCAGCAGCCGCTCTTCGTGCCACAGCAGGTCCATGCACCCGTCGGGCAGCACCCGGCCCACCCCGTCCCGGTCCGGGGTGTTGGTCCACACGACCGCTCCCGCCAGCCGTGACGCCCACTCCACGTACACGTGTGCCAGGCTACGCCGCCCCTGCCCGGTCACGCCGCCCGCGCCCGGTACTCCACCGGGCTGACGCCGTACACCCGCTTGAAGGCCGTCGACAGGGCGAACGCGCTGCCGTAGCCGACCCGGCGGGCCACCGCGTCGAGGGTGTCGTCGGAGTCGCGCAGCCGGTCGGCGGCGAGGGCGAGGCGCCAGCCGGTGAGGTAGGTCATCGGAGGTTCGCCCACCAGGCCGGTGAAGCGGCGGGCCAGCGCGGCGCGGGACACACCCGCCTTGGCCGCGAGGGAGGCGACGGTCCACGGGTGGGCCGGATCGTCCTGGAGCAGGCGCAGGACACCACCGACGACGGGGTCGGCGAGCGCCCGGTACCAGGCGGGGGCCGCCGCCTCCGGGCGGGCGAACCAGGCCCGCAGTGCGGCGATGACCAGCAGGTCGAGCAGCCGGTCCAGGACGACCTCCTGGCCCGGCTCGTCCCGGACGATCTCCTCGGCGACGTACGGCGTGAGCGGGCAGGCCCACACGTCGGACGGGAGGGTGAGCAGCGGCGGCAGGGCGTCCAGCAGCCGTCCGCTGACCTCGCCCTTCATCGGGTACGTGCCGATCAGCAGCACGGTGGCCCCGTCCAGCCGGTCGCCCCAGGTGCGGACGCCCAGGTCCATGGAGCCGTTGAGGGGCCGTCCGTCGGGGTAGCGGCACTCCTGGTCCGGCAGGATCAGCGCCTGCGGGGCCGTACCGGGGTCGTCGGCGCAGGTGTACGGGTCCGGGCCGCGGGCGATGGCGAGGTCCCCGGCCCGCAGCAGGGCCCGCTCGCCCCGGTCGGGCACGACCCAGGCCTCGCCGCGCACGACGAGCATCACGGTGAGCGGGGCCCGGTCCTCCACCCGGACCGCCCACGGGGGGTCGAAACACGCCCTGATCATGAACGCGCCCCGGGCGCGGGGGCCGTCCAGTAGCCCGGCGACTGCGTCCATGGGGCCAGCTTAGGGGGCTTCTGATGGATCTCCGCGGAAGAAGGAGCGGCGTTCGGTGCGTGCTCTCGGCGTGCCGGGCGGAAGGCCTCGTAGCGGAGCTACTAGGCCTTTCGTCCGGTGCGGCGAGAGTGCGTGCCGGGCGTCGCGACGCCGCGGAGATCCATCAGAAGCCCCCTTAGACGCGGGCGTATGGGAATGAGCCGTTCGGCGATGGTTCCGTGCCGCGCACGGCAGTTGACTCGACGGTATGACGAACACGAAACGGAACACGCGGAGCACGACGGTGGTGGTGACGGGCGCCTCCGGGCGTACGGGGAGCCGGGTGGCGCGGGCCGCGGAGGCCGCGGGGCTCACGGTACGGGCCGCGTCCCGGGCGACCGGTTTCGACTGGTGGGACCGCTCGACCTGGGCGGCGACCCTGCGCGGCGCCGACGCGGCCTATATCGCCCACCCGACGGACGTGGGCGCGCCGGGTGCCGCCGAAGCGGTCGGGGCGCTGGCGCGCGAGGCGGTCGGGCTCGGGGTGCGGCGGCTGGTGCTGCTGTCCGCGCGCGGCGAGGACCAGGCCCTGCCGACCGAGGAGGCGCTGCACGCCTCGGGCGCCGACTGGACGGTCGTTCGGGCCGCGTGGTTCGCGCAGAACTTCAGCGAGGGCCCGCTGGTGGCGGAGCTGCGGGAACGCGGTGAGCTGGTGTTCCCGGCCGACGAGGTGCGGGAGCCGTTCCTCGACGTGCGGGACATCGCCGACGTGGTGGTGACCGCGCTGACGGACGGCGAGCGCTACGTGGGCCGGACGCTCACCCTGTCCGGGGCGCGGCTGCTGACCTTCGGGGAGGCCGTCGCGGAGATCGCCGAGGCGACGGGGCGGCCGCTGACGTACCGGGCCGTCTCCACCCGGGACTACGGCGAGGCCATGGTCGGCTTCGGTCTGCCGCCGGAGGAGGTCGCGGCGATGACCGGCATCTTCGACACCCTCCTCGACGGCCGCAACGCGCACCTCGAGGACGGCGTGCGCGAGGTCCTGGGCCGCGCGCCCCGGGGCTTCGCCGAGTTCGTGCGGGAGGAGGCGGCGGCCGGGACCTGGAAGGCCTGAGACCGCCGGCCGTCACTTCTCCTCGGGCGGCTGCCGCTCCCCGTTGGCCGGCGTGTGCTTCACCTGCGTGTGCTTCACATGGGTGCTCTTCACATGCGTGCGCAGGCGGGCCGAGACGTCCTCCGGGGGGAGGAAACGGGACCAGCGTTCCGGGAACTCGGAGGGCATGTCGGGGTCGGCCTCCCCCGCGGCGGCGGCGCGGGCCACGTACTCGGCGACCTGCGCCTGCCGCAGCCGCTCGTTGGCCTCGCGGGCCGCGGCCGTGGCGGCGGCCGGCCAGACCCGGTCGATGGCGGCGTTGACGGCGGCCCCGACCAGCACGGCGAACGCGGACACACCGATCCACAGCAGCACGGCGACGGGCGCGGCCAGGGAGCCGTAGATCGTGGGGCCCTCGACCGTGCTGGTCAGGTAGATCCGCAGCAGGAAGCTGCCGAGCACCCACATGCCGAGGGCGAAGAGCGCGCCGGGCACGTCCTCGATCCACGGGGAGCGGACGGGGACGGACACGTGGTACAGCGTCGTGAGGAAGGCGATCGACAGCAGGATCACCACGGGCCAGTACAGGACCTGCACGACCGTCGTCGACCACGGCACGATCCGCACCACCGCGTCCGGTCCGGCCACCATCAGCGGCAGCGCGACGGAGCCGACCAGCAGGGCGACGATGAACAGCGCGAAGGCCAGCAGACGGGTCGGGACGATGCCGCGGACGCCGTCGAGGCCGTACATCACGGTGATGGTGTCGATGAAGACGTTCACCGCACGGGAGCCGGACCACAGGGCGAACAGGAAGCCGATGGAGATGACGTCGGGCCGGCCGCCCTTCATCACGTCGTGCAGGATCGGCTCCGCGATCTCCCGCACCCCCTGGTCGGACAGCACCGTGCGGGATGCCTCCAGGATGTTGGCCTGGAGGCTCTCGATGGTGCCGGCGCCGGTCCAGGCGTCGACGTAGCCGAGCAGGCCGATCATGCTGAGCAGCAGCGGCGGCACCGACAGCAGTGTGAAGAACGCGGCCTCGGCGGCCAGGCCCAGGATGCGGTACTCGATGCAGGAGTTGACGGTGTCCTTGAGCAGCAGCCAGGCGGTCCTGCGCTTGGAGACGTTCCGGTAGAGGGCACGCGCCCGGTGGAGGCGCCCGGAGGGGGTGTCGGGGGTTTCACTTGCTGGCTGCACCCCCTAACGGTATCCGTCGCGCCCGACCGCACTCACCCGGTAGGTTCGCAGCATGGCTGGCAGCACCCACACCGTGAGCAACCAGGTCCCGCCGCTGGTCGGGTACGACGTCTTCACGGCCGACCGGGCCCTCACGGCCGCGGTCGAACGGCATCTGGATCCGGATCTGCTCGACGAGGTGCTCGGCGAGCTGTCGGCGCTCGGGCAGGCCTCCGGCTCGGCCCAGGTGCAGGAGTGGGGGAAGCACGCCAACGAGAATCCGCCGCGGCTGCGCACGCACGACCGGTACGGCGAGCGGATCGACGAGGTCGAGTTCCATCCGTCCTGGCACCGGCTGCTCGGCAAGGGCGTCTCGGCCGGTCTGACGGCGGCCTGGGGGCGGCCGGGCGGGCATGTCCGGCGGGCCGCGGCCTTCCTCGTGTGGACGCAGGTCGAGGCCGGCAACGGCTGCCCCCTGTCGATGACGCACGCGGCGGTGCCCGCCCTGCGCACGGACCCCGAGCTGGCCGCCGAGTGGGAGCCGCGGCTGACGTCCATGGTCTACGACCGTGAGCTGCGGCCCGCCCGTCTCAAGGCCGGCGCGCTGTTCGGGATGGGCATGACGGAGAAGCAGGGCGGCAGCGACGTCCGGGCGAACACCACCTCCGCGCGGCCGCTCGCCGAGGACGGGACGTACGAACTGACCGGGCACAAGTGGTTCTGCTCGGCGCCGATGTCCGACGGCTTCCTGGTGCTGGCGCAGGCTCCGGGCGGGCTGACCTGCTTCCTGGTACCGCGCGTGCTGGAGGACGGGACGCGCAACGTGTTCCTGGTCCAGCGGCTGAAGGACAAGCTCGGCAACCGGTCGAACGCTTCCGCCGAGGTCGAGTTCGACGGGACCTGGGCCCGCCGGGTCGGCGAGGAGGGACACGGGGTGCGCACCATCATCGGGATGGTCGCCGCGACCCGGCTCGACTGTGTGCTGGGCTCGGCGGGGCTGATGCGGCAGGCCGTGGCGCAGGCGGTGCACCACTGCGCCCACCGGGAGGCGTTCGGCGGGAAGCTCGTCGACAAGCCGCTGATGCGCAACGTCCTCGCCGATCTCGCCCTGGAGTCGGAGGCCGCGACGACCCTGGCGCTGCGGCTCGCGGCCGCCTACGACGACGGCGGCGAGCAGGAGCGGGCGCTGCTGCGGATCGCGGTACCGGCCGCCAAGTACTGGGTGACCAAGCGGTGCCCGCCGGTGGCGGTGGAGGCGGCGGAGTGCCTGGGCGGCAACGGCTACGTCGAGGAGTCCGGAATGCCCCGGCTGGTGCGGGAGTCGCCGCTCAACTCGGTCTGGGAGGGCGCGGGCAATGTCCAGGCCCTCGATGTACTGCGTGCGTTGCAGCGGGAGCCGGGCGCGCTGGACGCGTATCTGCGGGAGGTCGGGCAGGCGCGCGGCGCCGATCACCGTCTCGACGGGGCCATCAAGAACCTGCTGACCGAACTGGCCGATCTGGAGGGCGTGGAGGGGCGGGCGCGCCGGCTGGCGGAGCGGCTCGCGCTGGTGCTCCAGGGGTCGCTGCTCGTCCGCTTCGCGCCGCCGCAGGTGGCCGACGCGTTTTGCGCTGCTCGGCTGGGCGGCGACGGGGGCGCGGCCTTCGGGACGCTGCCGCACACACTGAACCTGGCGGCGGTCGTGGAGCGGGCGCGTCCGGTCTCCTGACCGGGTGTTCTGATCCGCTTGCGCGGGAGCGGGGGTGGTGCTGCGCCGACACGGCACCACCCCCGCCGCACTGGCCCGTTCGAGCCATCGAACGCCGCTCGGGACGGCGCTGCTCAATTTTCAGCCACGGCCGGGCCGTCCACCAGGGTTGCGAGGGGTTGCAACTTGATGCCGACTGCGTGCGGACTGCGCGCGTCCGTCAGGGGCAGACGGCACTATGAGACGGACAGTCAGAATTGGCTCCGGGGGGACACGCCGATGGACGTCACGCAGCTCGCCGCCGTGAACGCCACGCGGGCGGCCCGGGTACTCGACGAGGTCCGCTCCGCCCGGCTCTCCGGGCAGCCCGCCCCCGTGGCGCCGCGGCCGGTGATCGAGCAGTCCTGGGAGCGGATGCTGCGCGGCGGCGTCGACCCGGACCACGACTTCCGGACGGGGCTGCTGCCCCTCGAGGAGGTGCGGCGGCGGCGCGAGACCTCGGCGCTGCGCCATGTGCTGCCGGTGCTGCGGGAGGGGCTGCTGGCGGTCGCCGACATCGCCCACCACATCATGGTGGTCGCCGACGAGGAGGGCCGGGTGCTGTGGCGCGAGGGCAGCGCGCCGGTGCTGCGCAAGGCCGACGGGCTCGGGTTCGAACTCGGCGCGGACTGGCGCGAGGACGTCGTCGGCACGAACGGTCTGGGCACTCCGGCGGTGGTGCGCCGGCCCGTCCAGGTGTTCGCCGCGGAGCACTTCGTGCGCTCCCAGGCCGGCTGGACCTGTGCCGGCGCTCCCCTGACGGATCCGCGGGACGGCCGGCTGCTGGGGGTGGTGGACGTGAGTGGGCCGCTGGAGACGATGCATCCGGCCACGCTCGCCTGGGTCGACTCGGTGGCCAAGCTCGCCGAGGCGCGGCTGCGGGAGATGCACGTGGAGGCGCTGGAGCGGCTGCGCGCGGTGGCGGCGCCGGTGCTGGCCCGGCTCGGCGGGCGGGCCCTGGTGGTCGACGCGGACGGCTGGACCGCCGCGGTGAGCGGGATGCCGTACACGCGGCGGGTCGCCCTGCCGAAGTCGCTGTCGGCGGGCCCGCGGTGGCTGCCGGTGCTCGGGCGGTGCTCGGTGGAGCCGCTGGCCGGGGGCTGGCTGGTGCGGGCGGCCGCCGGCGAACCGGGGCCGGACGGGGCGACCAGGATCGTGCTGGACCTCAGACAGGCGCGCAGATGGTCGGTGGAGGTGTCCGGGGGCGCCGGTTCCTGGGCCCGCGAACTGAGTCCCCGGCATGCCGAGTTGCTGTACCTTCTCGCGGTCCACCGCACCGGCCGCAGCGCCTCGGGCCTGGCCGGTGACGTGTTCGGCGACCCGGCCCGGACGGTGACGGTGCGTGCCGAGCTGTCCCGGGTGCGGCGGTATCTGGGGGCGTTACTGGAGCACCGGCCGTACCGGTTCGCCGAGGACGCCGAGGTGGAGATGCTGCTCCCGGACGACCCGCGCGATCTGCTGCCGTACTCGACGGCCCCGGCGGTGTGCGGGCTCCGTACGTCCGCACCGGCCCCCTGAGCGTCACCGGGCGTGCCGAGAGGGACACACGTCCCTCCCCCTGAGGTACATCTTTCGCATATTTGCGGGGTCTTCGTCCGCCACCCCGCTCACCTGCCGTAGCATCCCTCTACGGGCCATCCCCCCTGCTCCTCCGTCAACGTACGGATCATCAGGCGCAGTTGACCCGCCTCGGGAGGACGGTATGAAGCATCGCGGCAGGCACCGGCGGCGCAGACGGGGCAGGGCGGTACGGGCGACGCTGGCCGGGACGGCCCTCGCGCTCACCGCCGCCGCCACCCTGATCAGCGCTTCGCAGGCCGAGGTCACCGACGCCCCGGGGACGCTGAAGCCGCTCAGCGCCTCGGCCGAGGCCGGGCGGCTGCCGCTGGCCGAGCACCGGGTGCCGGGGCAGTGGCTCGACCGGCTCTCCTCGGAGATGGGCCGCCCCGTCGGTGTCGGCACGGTGCTGGAGAGCGCCGACCGCCCGCTGCGGGACGCGGCCGGCTGTTCGACCGACGAGAAGCACGCCCTGCCGGTCGAACCGGCGGCCACGCGCGCGTACTGCTTCGGCGCCGCCGACACCCGGGGCTGGCGCCCGGGCGCGGTCACCACCTCGGGGGACGCGGACGACGACGGCCGCTGGGGCGAGAACCGTGTGATCCTCTCCGGATGGACCAACGGCGCCGAGGGCGGCTCCATGGACGGTCCGGCGCCCGAGCAGGGTCTGGCCAAGGTCGCCTTCGTCGACGCGAACGACCCGGACCGGCTCCGTTACACCTGGGCCCTGCTGGCCGTCCCGGTGGACGGCGGGCACGACTACCGGGGGCTGGTCTCGCCGCTGTCCGGCATGGTCTGGTACCAGGACAAGCTGCTGGTGACGACCCGCGAGGGCGACCGGGACGCGCTGTACGTGTACGACATGGACCGCATCCAGCGCGCCACCGTCGAGTCCGACGCGGTCGGCCGGGTGCGCGGCGGCTGGGCGGCGCACGGCTACCGGTACGTGCTGCCGGCCGTCGGCTCGTACACCCTGCCCGGCGGTGACGAGCCGCGCCCGGCCACGGTGTCCCTGGACCGCAGCACCTCCCCCGACAGTCTGGTCGCGAGCGAGTGGGTGCCCGCGGACGGCGACCGGCGCACCCGGCTGTGGCGCTACTCGCTGAGCCGGGACCCGGCCCGGCCCGGCCTGCTCACCACCGACTCCTCCGGGCACGCGGACCCGGTCGAGGCGTACGAGACGAAGACGACCGACGTGCGGGGCGTGCTGGCGTACCGCTCGGGCTGGTACCTCGACCGCGCGGCGGGCTCACCGGGCGGGCACGGGACGCTGTGGCGCCAGGACACGGACAGCGCCCGGGCGACGGAGTGCGGGACGGACGAGACCCGCCACTGCTGGAGCGCCCGGTCGGGCTCCCTGTCCTACTGGGAGGAGACCGGCGAGGTCTGGTCCCAGTCCGACCGCATGCTGTTCGCACTGCCCCTGTCCTCGGTCGACCGGGCCCTCGACTAGGGCGCGGCCGGCGGGGTGCCGCCCATGGTCACGGCGCCGGGGGTTCGACAGGTCGTCATACCTGATGATTTCCTGACCCTCATGCCGACCATCGCCGTGACCACCTGGTCCCTGGAGCAGACCGCCCCGACCGACCTGCTGCCGGCCGTCGCGCCGGAGGGGGACGTCCGGGTCGTCCGCTCCGAGGTGCCCTCGCCCGAGTTCAGCCGGTTCCTGTACGCGTCGGTGGGCGGCGACATCCGCTGGACCGACCGGCTGAGCTGGTCGTACGCCCGCTGGCAGGAGCACCTGGAGCGGCCCGGTGTGGAGACGTGGGTGGCCTACGACCGGGGCACGCCCGCCGGGTTCGTGGAGCTGGAGGCGCAGGACGACGCGGTCGTGGAGATCGTCTACTTCGGGCTGCTGCCCGGCTTCCGGGGCCGGCGCATCGGCGGGCACCTGCTGTCGTACGGCACGGCCCGGGCCTGGGACCTCGCCGACCGCTGGGCGGGACTGACGCCGACGAAGCGGGTCTGGCTGCACACGTGCAGCAAGGACGGCGAGCACGCGATGGACAACTACCGGCGCCGTGGGTTCCAGCTGTTCGACACCAAGGTCGAGGAGGAGGCGGACGTCGCCGCTCCGGGGCCGTGGCCTGGGGCGTTCCCCGTCTGACCTGGTCGGACACCCCGGGGCGACCCAATGTGACCAAGGACACCCATGTCTTGAATTTCGAGACACGAGTGTCCGAATCTTGGACGAAGCTGGACTGTGTCCAGATCGCCGTGACACGCTTCCGTCATGTCTGGAACTGGAATTGCCTTGGTGAGTCGGCGGCACGTCGACCTCGGCCGCATGTCCAGCGCCATCTGTCCGGCGCACTGAGAGTACTCAGTCAGCGCCCGACATCCCCCTTTCTGCCTCACTTCTGCGCAATGACGCGCACGTATGCCCATGCGCCCGCGCGCGCAGGTCAGAGCCGCTTTCCCGCCTGTCCCGAAGGACGTATCAACCATGGCCGCCACCCCGCAGAAGCCTGCCGCCGCGACTCCCCGCCGCAAGGTGAGCCGTCACCGCGGTGAGGGTCAGTGGGCCGTGGGACACCACACCCCGCTCAACGGCAACGAGCAGTTCAAGAAGGACGACGACGGTCTCAATGTGCGGACACGCATTGAGACGATCTACTCCAAGCGGGGCTTCGACTCGATCGACCCGAACGACCTGCGCGGCCGGATGCGCTGGTGGGGCCTGTACACCCAGCGCCGCCCCGGGATCGACGGCGGCAAGACCGCGATCCTGGAGCCGGAGGAGCTGGACGACGAGTACTTCATGCTGCGCGTCCGCATCGACGGCGGGGCACTGACCACGCGGCAGCTGCGGGTCATCGGTGAGATCTCGCAGGAGTTCGCGCGCGGCACCGCCGACATCACGGACCGGCAGAACGTCCAGTACCACTGGATCCGGATCGAGGACGTGCCCGAGATCTGGAACCGGCTGGAGGGCGTGGGCCTGTCGACGGTCACCGCCTGCGGCGACACCCCGCGCGTGATGATCGGCTCGCCCGTCGCGGGTATCGCCGAGGACGAGATCATCGACGCCACCCCCGCGCTGGAGGAGATGAAGCGCCGCGTCCTCAACAACCCGGCGTACTCGAACCTCCCCCGCAAGTTCAAGACGGCGATCTCGGGTTCGCCGGTGCTGGACGTGGTGCACGAGATCAACGACGTCGCGT
Organism: Streptomyces sp. NPDC050546; assembly: GCF_044457425.1. Classification (NCBI taxonomy): domain Bacteria; kingdom Bacillati; phylum Actinomycetota; class Actinomycetes; order Kitasatosporales; family Streptomycetaceae; genus Streptomyces; species Streptomyces sp. NPDC050546. The sequence continues at coordinate 348,068 of NZ_JBITGX010000008.1, read as the reverse complement.
TCGTCGGCGTCCGGCACCCCGAGCACGGCCCGGGCTTCGACGTGTGGGTCGGCGGCGGCCTGTCCACCAACCCCAAGCTGGGCGTGCGCCTGGGCACCTGGGTGTCGATCGACGACGTCCCGGACGTCTACGAGGGCGTCATCTCGATCTTCCGCGACTACGGCTACCGCCGGCTGCGCAACCGCGCCCGGCTGAAGTTCCTCGTCGCCGACTGGGGCGCGGAGAAGTTCCGCCAGGTGCTGGAGGACGAGTACCTGAAGCGCAAGCTGGTCGACGGGCCGGCCCCCGAGCAGCCGTCCCAGCTGTGGCGCGACCACATCGGCGTGCACCGGCAGAACGACGGCCGCTTCTACGTCGGCTTCGCCCCGCGCGTGGGACGGGTCGACGGCGCGACCATCACGAAGATCGCAGACCTCGCGGAGGCCCACGGCTCGGGCCGGGTGCGCACCACCGTCGAGCAGAAGATGATCGTCCTCGACGTCCCGGAGGACAAGGTCGAGTCGCTGGTCGAGGGCCTGGAGGCGCTCGACCTCACCGCCCGGCCGTCCTCGTTCCGGCGCGGCACCATGGCCTGCACCGGCATCGAGTTCTGCAAGCTCGCCATCGTCGAGACCAAGCAGCGCGGCTCGCAGCTGATCGACGAGCTGGAGCGCCGTCTGCCGGACTTCGACGAGCCGCTCACCATCAACCTCAACGGCTGCCCGAACGCCTGCGCCCGTATCCAGGTCGCGGACATCGGTCTCAAGGGCCAGCTGGTCGTCAACAGCCAGGGCGAGCAGGTCGAGGGCTACCAGGTGCACCTCGGCGGCGCGCTGGGCCTGGAGGCGGGCTTCGGCCGCAAGGTGCGAGGCCTCAAGGTCACCTCCGACGAGCTGCCCGACTACATCGAGCGCGTCCTGAAGCGGTTCGAGGCGGAGCGCGAGGCCGGCGAGCGGTTCGCCGCCTGGGCGGCCCGGGCCGACGAGGAGGCCCTCTCATGAGCGAGCGCGCCGCCCCCTTCTACTGCCCCTACTGCGGTGACGAGGACCTGCGGCCCAGCGAGGAGGGGCACGGGGCGTGGGAATGCGCGGCGTGCAGCCGAGCCTTTCAGCTGAAGTTCCTCGGGCTGCTCGCCCAGGGACTGAAGCGATCCGACTCCGGAGGGGCAGAGATATGACGACCACTCAGGAAGAGCGCAGCACCGAGGAACTGAAGGCGCTCGCCGAGCAGGCGGGCCGCGACCTGGAGGACGCCTCCGCGCTGGAGATCCTCCAGTGGGCCGCCGAGACGTTCGGCAAGCGCTTCTGCGTGACCTCCTCGATGGAGGACGCGGTGGTCGCCCACCTCGCCTCCCGCGCGATGCCCGGCGTCGACGTGGTCTTCCTCGACACCGGCTACCACTTCGAGGAGACGATCGGCACCCGCGACGCGGTCGACGCCGTGATGGACGTCAACGTCATCACGCTCACGCCGCGCCTGACGGTCGCCGAGCAGGACGCCGAGTACGGCCCGAAGCTGCACGACCGCAATCCCGACCTGTGCTGCGCGATGCGCAAGGTGCAGCCGCTGGAGGAGGGCCTGAAGGACTACCGGGCCTGGGCGACCGGGCTGCGCCGCAACGAGTCCCCGACCCGGGCGAACACCCCGGTGGTCGGCTGGGACGAGAAGCGGCAGAAGGTCAAGATCTCCCCGATCGCCCGCTGGACCCAGGACGACGTGGACGCCTACGTCACCGAGCACGGCGTCCTGACCAACCCGCTGCTGATGGACGGCTACCCCTCCGTCGGCTGCGCCCCCTGCACCCGCCGGGTGCTGGAGGGCGAGGACGCACGCGCCGGCCGCTGGGCGGGCCGCAGCAAGACCGAGTGCGGGCTGCACGGATGACGACGACGATTCAGGAGACCGACGTGACGACCGGAGCCACCGTCTGGCTCACGGGTCTGCCGAGTGCCGGCAAGACCACCATCGCCCACGAACTGGCCGGCCGGCTGCGCGCCGAGGGCCGGCGCGTCGAGGTGCTCGACGGCGACGAGATCCGCGAGTTCCTCTCGGCGGGCCTCGGCTTCAGCCGCGAGGACCGGCACACCAACGTGCAGCGGATCGGCTTCGTCGCCGAACTGCTCGCCCGCAACGGCGTGCTCGCCCTCGTCCCGGTCATCGCGCCCTACCAGGACAGCCGTGAGGCGGTGCGCAAGCGGCACCAGGCGAACGGGACGGCGTACGCGGAGATCCACGTGGCGACGCCGGTCGAGGTGTGCAGCGAGCGCGATGTGAAGGGCCTGTACGCCAAGCAGGCGGCGGGCGAGCTCACGGGCCTCACCGGGGTCGACGACCCGTACGAGGCGCCCGAGTCGCCCGATCTGCGCATCGAGTCGCAGAACCAGACCGTGCAGGAGTCCGCGGCGTCCGTGCACGCCCTGCTCACCGAAAGGGGACTGGCATGACGTCCGCCGCCACCGTTTCCGAGGAGACCGACAGCCCCTACGCGCTGTCCCACCTCGACGCCCTCGAGTCCGAGGCGGTGCACATCTTCCGCGAGGTGGCGGGCGAGTTCGAGCGGCCGGTGATCCTCTTCTCCGGCGGCAAGGACTCCATCGTCATGCTGCACCTGGCGCTGAAGGCCTTCCGGCCGGCGTCGGTGCCCTTCTCGCTGCTGCACGTCGACACCGGGCACAACTTCCCCGAGGTCCTCGACTACCGGGACCGTACGGTCGAGCGGCACGGGCTGCGGCTGCACGTCGCCTCCGTGCAGGACTACATCGACCGCGGCGTGCTCAAGGAGCGCCCGGACGGCACCCGCAACCCGCTGCAGACGCTGCCGCTGACCGAGAAGATCCAGGCGGAGAAGTTCGACGCCGTCTTCGGCGGCGGACGCCGCGACGAGGAGAAGGCCCGCGCCAAGGAGCGGGTGTTCTCCCTGCGGGACGAGTTCTCCCAGTGGGACCCGCGCCGGCAGCGCCCGGAGCTGTGGAACCTGTACAACGGCCGGCACGCCCCCGGCGAGCACGTGCGCGTGTTCCCGCTGTCCAACTGGACCGAGCTGGACGTGTGGCAGTACATCGCCCGCGAGGGCATCGAGCTGCCGCAGATCTACTACGCCCACGAGCGTGAGGTGTTCGCCCGCAGCGGCATGTGGCTGACCGCCGGCGAATGGGGCGGCCCCAAGGACGGCGAGACGGTCGAGAAGCGGCTGGTGCGCTACCGCACCGTCGGTGACATGTCCTGCACCGGCGCCGTCGACTCCGAGGCCGACACCATCGAGAAGGTGATCGTCGAGATCGCCGCGTCCCGGCTCACCGAGCGCGGCGCCACCCGCGCCGACGACAAGATGTCCGAAGCCGCGATGGAAGACCGCAAGCGCGAGGGGTACTTCTAGAGATGAGCACCATCACCACCGAGGAACTCTCGGAGACCACCCTGCTGCGGTTCGCCACCGCCGGTTCGGTCGACGACGGCAAGTCCACCCTGGTGGGCCGGCTGCTGCACGACTCCAAGTCGGTCCTCACCGACCAGCTGGAGGCCGTGGAGCGCGCTTCGGCGAGCCGGGGCCAGGAGGCGCCGGACCTCGCGCTGCTGACGGACGGTCTGCGGGCCGAGCGGGAGCAGGGCATCACCATCGACGTGGCGTACCGCTACTTCGCCACGCCCCTGCGGCGGTTCATCCTCGCCGACACCCCCGGCCATGTGCAGTACACGCGGAACATGGTCACCGGCGCCTCGACGGCCGAGCTGACGGTCATCCTGGTCGACGCGCGCAACGGCGTCGTCGAGCAGACCCGCCGGCACGCCGCCCTCGCCGCCCTGCTGCGCGTCCCGCACGTGGTCCTCGCGGTCAACAAGATGGACCTCGTCGCCTACGAGGAGAAGGTGTTCGCCGCCATCGCCGAGGAGTTCACGGCGTACGCGACCGAGCTGGGCGTCCCCGAGGTCACCGCGATCCCGATCTCGGCGCTCGTCGGCGACAACGTGGTGGAGCCCTCCGCGAACATGGACTGGTACGGCGGCCCGACGGTGCTGGAGCACCTGGAGACGGTGCCGGTCAGCCACGACCTGAGCCACTGCCACGCCCGGCTGCCCGTGCAGTACGTGATCCGGCCGCAGAACTCCGACCACCCGGACTACCGGGGCTACGCCGGCCAGATCGCGGCCGGTTCCTTCCACGTCGGCGAGCAGGTCACCGTGCTGCCCTCGGGCCGTACCTCGAAGGTCGCCGGCATCGACCTGCTGGGCGAGCCGGTCGACGTCGCGTGGACCACGCAGTCGGTGACCCTCCTGCTGGAGGACGACATCGACATCTCGCGCGGCGACCTGATCGTGCCCACCAAGGACGCGCCCGCGACCACGCAGGACATCGAGGCGACCGTCTGCCATGTCGCGGACGCCGCGCTGACCGTCGGCCACCGGGTGCTGCTCAAGCACGGTACCCGCACGGTCAAGGCGATCGTCAAGGACATCCCGTCCCGTCTCACGCTCGACGACCTGTCCCTGCACCCGCACCCGGGACAGCTCGTCGCCAACGACATCGGCCGGGTGAAGATCCGTACCGCCGAGCCGCTGCCGGTCGACTCCTACTCCGACTCGCGCCGCACCGGCTCGTTCATCCTGATCGACCCGAACGACGGACAGACCCTCACCGCCGGTATGGTCGGCGAGTCCTTCGCCGCCCCGGAGCCCGTCAAGGACGAGGCCGAGGACGACGGGTGGGACTTCTGACATGACCTCTCCCGACTTCTACTCCACGTTCGCGAAGGAGGGCGGCCGCGTCGGCAGCGGTGCTCTCGGCAGCGGGCAGGGCGGAGTGGCGCGATGTGTGCGCTGACGTACGCGCACTGCCCGCGCGCCCTCACCCCCCACCGCCGTAGACGAAAACCTGCCGACCTCCCGGCCACGACCTGAGAGACCGTGACCGCCGGGCCTCCGAGAGGAACACCTCCCGTGCCTGCATCATCCGCTCTACGCCGATCCCTCGCGGTCATAGCCGCGCTCCCGCTGCTCACACTGGCCGCCTGCGGCTACGGCTCCCAGGCCAAGGACGACGGGGGCGCCAAGGTCGCCGCCGGGGCGAAGAAGATCGACGGTCTCGACAGCGTCAAGATCGGCTACTTCGGCAACCTGACGCACGGGACCGCTCTGGTCGGGATGCAGAAGGGCTTCTTCCAGAAGGCCCTCGGCGCCACCGAGGCCGACCCCGCGATCTTCAACGCCGGCCCCTCCGAGATCGAGGCGCTCAACTCCGGCTCCATCGACATCGGCTGGATCGGCCCCTCCCCGGCGATCAACGGCTACACCAAGTCCGCTGGGAAGAACCTGCGCATCATCGGCGGTTCGGCGTCCGGCGGAGTGAAGCTGGTGGTCAACCCGGACAAGATCAAGTCCCTGAAGGACGTCAAGGGCAAGCGGATCGCCACCCCACAGCTCGGCAACACGCAGGACGTGGCGTTCCTCAACTGGGCGGCCGAGCAGGGCTGGAAGGTCGACCCGCAGAGCGGCAAGGGTGACGTCACGGTCGTCCGCAGTGACAACAAGGTCACCCCGGACGCCTACAAGTCCGGGTCCGTCGACGGCGCCTGGGTACCGGAGCCGACCGCGTCGAAGCTGGTCGCCGAGGGCGGCAAGGTGCTGCTCGACGAGGCGTCACTGTGGCCCGACAAGAAGTTCGTGATCACGAACATCATCGTGCGGCAGGAGTTCCTCAAGGAGCACCCGAAGGTCGTCGAGGCCGTGCTCAAGGGCTCGGTCGAGACCAACAAGTGGATCAACGCCAACCCGGACGCGGCGAAGGCGGCGGCGAACAAGCAGCTGGAGGAGGACTCCGGCAAGGCGCTGCCCGCCGAGGTGCTGGACCCGGCGTGGAAGTCCATCCAGTTCACCGACGACCCGCTGGCCTCCACCCTCAACACCGAGGCCGAGCACGCCGTGAAGGCGGGGCTGCTGCAGAAGCCGGACCTGAACGGCATCTACGACCTCGCGCCGCTGAACAAGGTCCTCAAGGCCGAGGGCGCGCCCACGGTCGACGACGCCGGTCTCGGCGCCAAGTAGCCCGCATCCCGAAGAGTTCCCAGGAGGTGACGACCATGGCCACCACCCTCGCCAAGGCCGCCGACGGCACCGAGTCGGCCACGCACGCCGCCCGGATCGAACACGTCTCGAAGTCGTTCGCGGGCCCCGCCGGGCAGCAGCTCGTCCTGGACGACATCACCCTCGATGTCGCGCCCGGCGAGTTCGTCACCCTCCTGGGTGCCTCGGGCTGCGGCAAGTCCACGCTGCTCAACCTGGTGGCGGGCCTGGACCGGCCCACCGTCGGCGAGATCACCACGGACGGCCGCCCGGCGCTGATGTTCCAGGAGCACGCGCTGTTCCCGTGGCTGACCGCGGGCAAGAACATCGAACTCGCCCTGAAGCTGCGGGGCATCGCGAAGGCCGAGCGCCGCGAGCGTGCCGAGGAACTGCTGGAACTCGTCCGGCTGAAGGGCGCGTACGGCAAGCGGGTGCACGAGCTGTCGGGCGGTATGCGCCAGCGTGTCGCGCTGGCCCGCGCGCTCGCGCAGGAGAGCAAGCTGCTGCTGATGGACGAGCCGTTCGCGGCGCTCGACGCCATCACGCGGGACGTGCTGCACGACGAGCTGACCCGCATCTGGCGCGAGACGCAGCTGTCCGTCCTGTTCGTCACGCACAACGTGCGCGAGGCGGTCCGGCTCGCGCAGCGCGTGGTGCTGCTGTCCTCCCGTCCGGGCAAGATCGCCCGTGAGTGGACGGTGGACATCCCGCACCCGCGCCGTATCGAGGACACCCAGGTGGCGGAGCTGTCCGTCGAGATCACCGAAGAACTGCGTGGGGAGATCCGCCGTCATGGCCAGCACTGATTCGACGACCGTCGCCAAGGACGGCAGCGATCTCGCCGGTCTGGAGGCGGGCCTCGACGCGCTGGAGTCGAAGCAGGCGTACCGCACTCCGTTCCGGCAGACCTTCGTCGAGAAGATCCTGCCGCCCGTCATCGCCGTCGCGCTGGTGCTGGCGGTCTGGCAGGCCCTCGTCTCGTTCAAGGTCGTCGCCGACCCGACCAAGCTGCCCGCGCCGTCCGCCGTGTGGGACGTCGTCCACACGGCGTGGCTCCAGGGCGAGCTGCTCGGCTACATCTGGACCAGCGTCTCGCGCGGTCTGCTCGGCTTCTGCTTCGCCCTGCTGATCGGCACGCCGCTGGGCCTGCTGGTGGCCCGGGTGAAGTTCGTCCGCGCCGCCCTCGGCCCGATCCTGTCGGGCCTGCAGTCCCTGCCGTCGGTCGCCTGGGTTCCGCCCGCGGTGATCTGGCTGGGCCTGAACAACTCGATGATGTACGCGGTGATCCTGCTCGGCGCGGTCCCGTCGATCGCCAACGGCCTCGTCTCCGGTGTCGACCAGGTGCCGCCGCTGTTCCTGCGCGCGGGCCGCACGCTCGGCGCCACGGGTGTGAAGGGCACCTGGCACATCGTCCTGCCCGCCGCGCTGCCCGGCTATGTGGCCGGTCTGAAGCAGGGCTGGGCGTTCTCCTGGCGCTCCCTGATGGCCGCGGAGATCATCGCGTCCTTCCCCGACCTCGGCGTGGGTCTCGGCCAGTTGCTGGAGAACGGCCGCAACGCCAGCGACATGGCCATGGTGTTCGAGGCCATCCTGCTCATCCTGATCGTCGGTATCGCCATCGACCTGCTCATCTTCAGCCCGCTGGAGCGGTGGGTGCTGCGCAACCGCGGCCTGCTGGTGAAGAGCTGAAAGCCCATGATCAACAAGCCTGTTCTCCTCGTCATCGCCCACGGCAGCCGCGACCCGCGGCACGCCGCGACCGTGCACGCCCTGGTACGGCGGATCCGCGCCCTGCGCCCCGACCTGCGCGTGGAGACAGGCTTCCTGGACTTCAACGTGCCCTCGGTGCAGGGGGTACTGGAGTCCCTGGCGGTCCAGGGCGTCCGTGACGTCGTGGCCCTCCCCCTCCTGCTGACCCGGGCGTTCCACGCCAAGGCGGACATCCCGGCGGTCCTCGCGGACGCTCCCCCGCAGCTCCGCGTCCACCAGGCGGAGGTCCTGGGCCCGTCCCCGCTGCTGTCGGCAGCGCTGGAACGGCGTCTGTACGAGGCGGGCCTCACCCCCGCCGACAAGTCCTCGACCGGGGTCGTCCTGGCCTCGGCGGGGTCCACCGACCCGGAGGCGATCGCAGTGATCGCAGAAATCGCGCGGGAGTGGCGGCACACCGGCTGGTGCGCCGTGCGGCCTGCGTTCGCCTCCGCATCTCTCCCGCGCACGGAGGACGCCGTCCGCGAACTCCGCGCACTCGGCTGCTCCCGGGTGGCCGTCGCCCCCTACGTCCTCGCCCCCGGCCGCCTCCCGGACCGCATCGCCCGGGGCGCGGCGGAGGCGGACGTCCTGGCCGATGTACTGGGCCCGGCGCCCGAGGTGGCGCGGGTGGTGCTGGAGCGGTACGAGGCGGCCCGGGTGCCGATGCCGGCGGCCGTGAGCGCCTGACAGCGCGATGCCGTCAGCGGTGTGACGGCAGCAGGGTGCCCAGCGGCCCCAGGTCCAGGTTGAGATCCTCCACGCGCAGGTCGTAGCGCGCGCAGAGTTCCCGCATGCGGTCGTCGAGGAGCATCAGGGTCAGGCCGACGCGTTCCTCCTGTTCCTCTGTGAGGTCGCCGACATCGACGCGGTGGAGGGCCTGGCGTTCCATGAGCTGGCGGAGGAGTTCGACGACGGTCAGGACGAGTTTGACCAGGTCGCGTTCGACGGTGTCGGGGTCGGCGGTCAGACGGCGGGTGGCCGGGGGCATGGTTCCTCGCTGATCTGGGAGAGTGCCGACGCGGCCACGGGGGCGATGACCGCGCGCAGGTCGATGCGGACCAGGTCGACGTCCGCGATGGACAGGACGAGGTCGCCGGTGACGACGACCCCGCCCTGGAGGAGCCGGTCGAGGAGGTCGATGAGGGCGACCGGGCGGTCGGCGTAGGGGGTGACGGTCACGCGGCGGGCTCCGACTGCGGTTCCGGCTGGAGGGCGAAGGAGTAGGGCGCCCAGGGGCCGGTCACCTCCACGCGGAGGCCGGGGACGCCTTCGGCGGCCGCGAGTACGCCGGTGCGGAAGGCGTCGACGCGGTCGGCGCGGACGAGATAGGCGTCGTTGCCGACGTTGGTGCCCGGGCCGGGGCCCGCGAGGCTGCCGCGTTGCGGACTGTGCGCCACGCGGTCGACGGCGAGGGCTCGGGCCGTCTCGGTGAGATGCGCGGTGGCGTGGGCGACCGTGCGCCAGGCCTCCTCGTTGCGGCGTTGTCTGCGGCGGCGGATCGACAGATAGGCGCGGCCCGCTCCGAGTCCGGTGGGCTGTTCCCGTGCGGCGTCGGTGTCCACGTCGGGCGGGGTGATGTCGGGCGTGGCGTAGATCTTGACGCCGAGTTCCACATGGCCGGTGAGGCGCTCCAGCAGGGACAGGAAGTAGTCGCGGCGGGTGTCCAGGGCCTGCCGGGCGCTGTCCTCGTCGTGGTAGACGGTGGCCAGGCGCAGGGGCAGTACGGCGGCGCCGCAGCCGACCAGGGCGGCCACCACGGCGTGGTGGGAGCGGACCGTGGACTCCAGCCAGTCCAGGTCGTCGAGGTGGGCCTTGAGGGGCGCCTCGGCGTAGTCGGCGGCCGGGACGTGGCCGACGGCGAAGGCGAGCCGGTGCGTGCCGGCCGCCGGAGCGACCAGGTGGACCGGCTCTCCGGCGACCCCGCGCAGCTGCGTCACCGCGGCGGTGGCCTCGGGGGTGGGGCGCAGGACGGCATACGTGTACACGAGGTCGGGTTCGGTCATGGCTCCGGGCTCCTCTCGGCCGCTTTGAGTGCGGCGATCTCGGCACGCAGTCGTTCGTTCTCGTCGGCGAGGGACCGCTCGGGGCGGGCGGCCCGGGAGGAGAGGGAGGGGTCGTGTTCCCACCAGTCGATGCCCATCTCCTTCGCCTTGTCGACGGAGGCGACGAGCAGGCGCAGCTTGATGGTGAGCAGTTCGATGTCGAGCAGGTTGATCCGGATGTCGCCGGCGATGACCACGCCCTTGTCGAGGACCCGTTCGAGGATGTCGGCGAGGTTGGCGGTCTGGCCGCCGGGCCCCTGGTCGTAGGGGGAGGGAAAGCGGGACGGTCCGGCGAGTCCGCCTGCTGCCGGGTGGGTCATGGTCGGGGGCCTCGTCTCCGGGCGTTGATCTCGTCGAGCCGGTCCAGCAGTTCGTCCTCGCGGCGGTCGTACTCGGCCTCGTCGATCCGCCCTTCCAGCAGGGCGCGTTCCAGGTCGACGAAGGCCTGCCGGACGGGGGCGGGGTCGTAGTACTGCGCCTCGGCGGCGGCCTGGAGCTGCTCGGCCGCCCAGAGGGTGGTGCGCAGGGGCGCGAGCGGGAGGGTGAGGATGCCGGTGAGCAGGCCCATGGGTGCTCCCGTCAGGCGGCGAAGCTGTAGGGGGGCAGCGGGCCGCGCAGCCGGAAGTCGTAGGCGTCGCCGTAGTCGTGGGCCAGGCCGCGGCCGGCCGCGGTGAACTCGTCGGCGCGGGCGCGTTCGACGAGGAAGGAGACGTTGAGGAAGTCGTCCTTGGACGGGTCGGCCACGACGCTGGCCCGGGCCAGCCCTGACAGTCGCCCGACGATGTCTTCGGCCTGCCGTCGCTGCCGGGCCTCGACCTGCCGGGCCACGAGTTCGCCGAGGGCGAGGCGGTCCTCGTAGGCGCCGCTGCCGTCGCGGGTGTGCCGGTTGAGCCGGCGGGCCTCCTCGGACTCGTCGAGCACCTCGCGCAGCAGGTCGTCCTGGGAGCGGGCGGCCTTGAGGTTGTACTCGGCGGTGCCGTGCAGTTCGCCGAGCCTTCGGGCGTACTCCTCGCCCTTGTGCTCCAGGGCGGCCTGGACGGCGGTGTCGTCGGGGGCGAGCAGCCCGAACCGCATGGGGAGGACCGATCCGTCGGCCATCAGGCGTTCTTGCAGTTCCTGGTGGGCCGCGAGGTCACGGCGTTTGGGACGTAGCCCCGGGGGCGCGGCGCTGACGACGGCGGCGAGCGGGCCGTGGACGAGTACGCGCGGCGGGTCGTCGGTCCCGCCGACGGTGCGCAGGCCGTCCAGCCGCAGGGGGTGGTCGGAGCGGGTGACGGCGTAGACGTAGACGCCGCTCACCGCTCCTCCTCGCGGTCCTTGTCGTCGCGGTCGAAGATGTCCCCGATCGCGTCGATGGCCCCGCCGATCGCGCCGCTGGTCTTGCCCCGGGCGCCGCTCTCGACGAGGTTGCCGACGATGTCGGTGAGTTTGTCGGGTGCCTTGCGGCCGGCTTCCAGGTCGAGGCGGTTGCAGGCCTCGGCGAACCGAAGGTAGGTGTCGACGCTGGCGATGACGATCCGTATGTCGATCTTCAGGATCTCGATGCCGACCAGTGAGACCCGGACGAACACGTCGATGACGAGCCCGCGGTCCAGGATCAGTTCGAGGATGTCGAAGAGTCCGGCGGAACCCGAACCGCTGGAGGTGGCGGCGGGTTGCATCCCGCCGGACTGCGTCATGACGGTCACGTGGGCGATTCCTCTCGCGAGAGTCCGTTCTCGTGCCGTCCGTAGGTACGGGGGTGGCGGCGGGCGTGTTCACGTGAACACGAAAAGACTTGTCGCGAGAGGGAGTTGAGAGGAGAGGGGTGGGTGCTAGCGCTGTCGGTCGAGCTGGCCGCGGGCGTAGCGGCGCACCCGCTCGTAGCCGAGCAGGTGCCCCTGCGGGTCGAGGGTGACCCGGTAGGTCGCCATGATGCTCATGGTGTCGGGGACCCGCTCCAGCTCCACGACCTCCACGTCCGCGCTCCAGCCGTCCGGGGTCGGGCGGACGGCTGTGACGGAGTCGGGCGTCTTGCCGAGCAGTTCGGCGAGCTGGCTCGCCGCGCCTCGCATGGCCTGGACGGCGGTCGTACGACCGGAGGGAGTCGTCTGATCATCGGTGCTCGTCATGGCCCTACGGTGCCAAGGCCCCGGGCCGCGCGGAGGCGATTCGGCCAAACGTCCGGTGTCAGCTTGCCTGTTCGGTGAACGGCGTCGCCTGGTGGAAGTAGAGCAGCCACCCGTTCCCCGTCCGCCGCCACAGCGAGCTGCGGTGGGCGCGCCTGCCGTCCCGTTCGGGTGAGCGGCGGACCTCCGGGGTGAGCAGCGCCAGTTCGCGATCGACGACGGACACGATGACGGAGTCGTGCTCAGGCACCGGTCATCTCCACCAGCTTCACCACGGTGTTCCAGTTGCGGCTCGTGGCGATCACGCCCTTGTTGATCCGCGGTTTCGACAGGTGTTCGGCCAGCTTGGAGCGGCCGAGGCCGTTCGGGGCGTAGAGGTACAGGGCGCGGTCGCCCAGGCGGAACTCCTCGGGGAGGTAGGCGGGCTGGTCGATCTCCGCGAAGCGGTCGGGGTCCACGGGCTCGGAGAAGTAGGTGACGTGGAGCTGCTTGGCCTCCAGCTCGGCGGCAGGGAAGGGGCAGGCGTCCGCGATCGCCTTCAGATAGGCGTGGTCGCGCACGATGACGTCGACGCCGAAGCCGAAGTGCCGCTCGATGGCGTGCGCGATCTCGGCCGCCAGGGACCGCTCGTCACCGTGGCCGGAAGTGAACACCGCCTGGCCGCTCTGCAGGTACGTGCGCACGCCCTCGTGGCCGAGGTTCTCCAGGAGGGTGCGCAGGTCCGCCATCGGGACCTTCCTGCTGCCGCCCACGTTGATGCCGCGCAGCAGTGCCGCGTACGTCGTCGTCATCCGCACACCTTAGGACGGCCTTCGTGCCCCGTGGGGGTGGGCACGACGGCCGTCGGCGGGCGGCTGCCCGGCCCCGTAAATTACTCATCGGTCACCGCGAGGCACAACCATCTGCTCAGGATCCACACAGTATGTGTAAGGGGCCACGGTCCCTCGCGGTCCTCCCCTGTGGGGAGAGGGCGAGGTCCATGGGGATGAGTTCCGGCCCCGTCACTTCACCGGGCAGCACGAGGAGATGGTTTTATCCGGCACATACCTTCGAAACGAAAGGGGGCGGCAGGGGGCCGCCACCGCTGCACGAGGGGGCGAGCCCGTCATGGGGAACGGAGAAGCGCGGGTGCGGGGCCTGGCCGCCCGGGCCGGCGGCTGGAGCGCCCGGCACCGATGGGCCGCCGTCGGCATCTGGGTGCTGTTCGTCGTCCTGGCGATGGGGCTCGGTTCGGCGGCGGGCCGGGTCGACGTCAAGGACAGCGACCAGCTCAAGGGGGAGACGCACACCGCCGCGCGGATCATCGAGGACGCCGGGATCGACGAGCCGGCCGGTGAGACGGTCCTGATCCAGGCCAGGGTCGGCGAACTCAAGGCCACGGACACCGAGTTCAGGGACGCCGTCACCGCGGTGGTCCGGGCCGTCGAGGGGACCGGCCGGGTCACCGACGTGACCTCGCCGTACGACACGAAGACGATCTCGAAGGACGGGCGCAGCGCGCTCGTGCAGTTCGACATGCGCGGCGAGGCGGACACCGCCGGCGAGCGGGTCGAGCCGGTGCTGAAGGCCGTCGAGGGCGTCCAGGAGGACCACGCGTCGCTGCGGATCGAGGAGATCGGCGGCGCGAGCATGATGAAGACGTTCGACGACGCGTTCGGGGACGACTTCAAGAAGGCCGAGTACTCCGCGGTGCCGGTGGCCCTCGGCATTCTGCTCATCGCCTTCGGGGCGCTGGTGGCGGCACTGGTACCGGTGGCGCTGGCGGTCACCGCGATCATGGCGACGATGGGCCTGATGGGCGTCGTCAGCCATGTCATGCCGATGAGCGACACCGCCAACTCCGTGATGCTGCTGGTGGGCATGGCGGTCGGCGTCGACTACTGCCTGTTCTATCTGCGCCGGGAGCGCGAGGAGCGCGAGGCCGGGCACGACGCGCAGACGGCGCTGCGGATCGCCGCCGCGACCAGTGGCCGCGCGATCGTCGTCTCCGGTGTCACGGTCTGCGTGGCCATGGCGGGCATGCTGTTCACGGGGCTCGCCGAGTTCGAGGCGATGGGCCTGGCCTCGCTGATGGTGGTGGCCGTGGCCATGGTGGGGTCCGTGACGGTGCTGCCCGCGCTGCTGTCGCTGCTGGGCGAGCGCGTGGAGAAGGGCCGCATTCCGTTCCTGCGCCGGCGCAAGCCGGGCGGCAGCCAGGACAGCCGGTTCTGGACGGCCGTACTGCGGCGTGTGCTCGCCCGGCCCGTGATCGCCGTGGCGGTGGCGGCCGGTGCGCTGCTGGCCATCACTGCTCCCGCGCTCGGCATGAAGACACAGCAGTTCACGCTGGACCAGGAGTTCGGCGACTCGCTGCCGATCGTGCAGACGTACAACCGGCTCAACGAGGCCTTCCCGGGCGGCTCGGAGCCGGCCGAGGTGGTCGTCAAGGCGGACGACATCAACGCGCCGGAGGTGAAGTCCGCGCTCGCCGACTTCCGCGACCGGGCGATCAGTTCGGGCGCCTCACGCGGCCCGGTGGAGATCAAGCTGCACGACGCGCAGAACGTCGCGTTCGTCTACGTCCCGCTGGTCGGCGGCTCCGACCAGGACAAGGCGGGCGAGAGCCTGGACAAGCTGCGTGACGAGGTGCGTCCGGCCACGCTCGGCAGGGTCGACGGGGTCGAGGCGCCGATCACCGGGCAGATCGCGGGGTCGAAGGACTTCAACGACCAGCTGGCCGGAGCCGTCGTCCCGGTCTTCGCGTTCGTCGTGGTCTTCGCCTTCGCGCTGATGCTGCTGTCGTTCCGCTCGCTGACGATCGCGCTCACGTCGATCGTGCTGAACCTGCTGTCGGTTGGTGCGGCGTACGGCATCCTCGTCGCGGTCTTCCAGCACGGCTGGGGCGCGTCCCTGGTGGGTGCGGAGGGCGTCGGCGCGATCATCACCTGGCTGCCGCTGTTCCTGTTCGTGATCCTGTTCGGCCTGTCGATGGACTACCACGTGTTCGTGGTCTCCCGGATACGGGAGGCGCGGCTGCGGGGTCTGGAGACGAAGGACGCGATCCGGCACGGCGTGGTCACCACGGCCGGGGTCGTCACCAGTGCCGCGGTCATCATGGTCGCCGTGTTCGCGATCTTCGGGACGCTGTCCATGCAGTCCATGAAGCAGATGGGCGTGGGGCTCGCGGCCGCGGTGCTCATCGACGCGACGATCATCCGGGGTGTGCTGCTGCCGGCGGTGATGGCGCTGCTCGGGGAGCGCAACTGGTATCTGCCGAAGTGGCTGCACCGGCTGCCGGACCTCACCCACGACGAGGCACCGCGGGCGGTCGTCGCGGGATCGGCGGCGCGGGACGACGAGGGCGAGCCTGTCAGGGTCTGAGTCCCGCCGCCGGGGCTGATCCCCGCCGCTGCCTGAAGGGCCCGTTGGTCGCCGGTGCGGCCAACGGGCCCTTTTCAGTGGCCCAAGGGGCACCTTTCATGGCACAAGGAGCAGAGGAGCGCCACGGCTAGCCCTGGCGAGCGGGCAGTTCCGCCTCGATGAGGTCGGCCGCGCGGTGGGTGCCGCCCTCGTCGAGCAGCTCAGCCTGGGTCTTCAGGCGGCGGGCGACCTCGGGGTCGTCGACGAGGGCGAGGGCGGCCTCGCGCAGGGCCTCGCCGGTCGCCTCCTCCGTGGCGAGGCACCGGGCGACGCCGAGGTTCCGGAGCATGTCCGCGTTGCCGAACTGGTCCACGGCCTGCGGTACGGCGATCATCGGCGTGGCGGTGGCCAGGCCCTCCTGGCTGCCGCCCGCGCCCGCGTGCGTCACGAACAGGTCGGCCTGCTTCAGGATCGCCAGCTGCGGCACCCAGGAGCGCACCTCGACGTTCGCGGGGACGTCCCCGAGGTCGGCCGGGTCGACGTGTTTGCCGACCGACAGCACCAGATGCCAGCCGGGCAGGTCGCCGAACGCCTTGACGCACTCCCGGTAGAAGCCGGCCTGCTTGGTGAAGGCGGACCCGAGGGAGACGAGTGCGACCTTCTCGGCACCAGCGGGCCGCTGCCAGCCGCCCTCGGCGGGGCGCTCGCCCTGGCAGGATCCCACGAAGGAGTGCACGGTCTCGTCGACGCGGTCCGCGTTCGGCTGGAGCGCCCTGGGGATCAGGACGATCGAGCGGTCGGGGCGGCCCACGAACGGATCGGGGTGCCGGGTGATCCCGTTCTCCTCCAGCCAGGCGTGGAAGCGGGCGTAGTAGGCGCGGCCACGCTCGGTCTTCTTCGGCTCCTCCCACATGGGCTCGGCGACCTCCTCCTCGTACCCGTCCCAGGCGACCAGGTTCGGCGACAGGGAGATCGCGGGGACACCCCAGCGGTGGGCGAGGACGCGGGCCGGGTAGGAGGAGATGTCGTGCAGCACGAGGTCCGGCTGGTCGCCCTCGTAGGCCTCGATCAGCTGCGGCAGGGCCTGGATCGCGTCGTCGAGGAACGGCTCCACGTTGTCCAGCAGTGTGCTCCCCCACGCCTCGGGGTCGTCGTCGGGCGAGGGCAGCGTGGAGTTCCAGGGCTTCACCTCGGCACCGGTGTCCGCGACCTTCTCCGCGAAGACCGGCGGGATCGCGTAGGTCACCCGGTGGCCGCGCGTCACGAGCTCGCGGATCACCTCGAGGCTCGGGTTCACGTGGCCGTGGGCGGCGATGGAGAACATGGCGATGTGCGCGCGACTGGTCATGGGCCGACCTTAAGCGAGACGATACGTCTCGTGCAACCTCATGACCGGACGCGGGCCGGACGCGCCGGTCACCCGTCGGGGCAGCGCGCCGCCGTGCCCTCGATACGGCGGCCGTCCTCTCCGGCGACCGCGGCCGTCACCTCCTCCTCACCGGGGGCGGCGACGCGGTGGGCCTCGACGGCGGTGCAGATCAGCTGGGTCACCGCGAGGCCGGGCATGTAGTGGGCGGAGGACAGGGACAGTTCGATGGACACCCGGTTGTCCCGCGTCGTGACCTTCGCGAAGTCCTCGGCCTCGGCCGCCCGCGGGGCCTTGGTGGCCGGCGCCCTCGAAGCCTCCGTGGCCGACGGCCGGCCGGGATCGGCCGGGACGGCCGACGGCAGGTCCGTGCCCGTCCGCGGCAGCAACGACTCCAGCCCGGCGGCCCGTTCCTCCGCCGTGGGCCCTTGCAGCAGCACCTCCACGGCCGACGCGGCGCCGATCGGGGTGACGGCCCTGCGCGGGACGGGCGCGGGCCTGCCGTCCGCCACGAAGTAGACCCGCACCGTCGGCACGACCCCGCCGGCGGGACCGCCCGCCTCCACCACGCCGGTGGGCGGTATGCCGCAGGAGGTGAGCCCACACAGCGCCGGGACGACCAGCAGCGCGGCTCGGCGCCGGGCCGTCACAGGTGCTCCCCGCGGGCCGGTTCGTCCCGCCGCAGCGGGAGTTCGACGGTGAACACCGCGCCGCCCTCCGGCCGGTTGGCCGCCCGGACGCTGCCGCCGTGCACCCGGACGTTCTCCGCGGTGATGGCGAGACCCAGGCCGCTGCCCTCGGTCCGGGTGCGGGCGGTGTCCGACTTGTAGAAGCGCTCGAAGACATGCGGCAGGACGTCCTCGGGGATGCCCGGACCACTGTCCCGCACCTCGATGACCGCCGACCGCTCGCCGTCCGCGCGCAGGCTCAGCCGGACCGGCCGGGCTCCGTGCCGGAGCGCGTTGCCGACCAGGTTCGCCACCACGACGTCGAGCCGGCGCGGGTCGACGCGGCCGCGCACGGCGTCCGGCGGCGGCAGGTCGGCGTCCACCAGGTCCGCCCAGGCACGGTCGGCGAGGGTGCGGCGCAGCGACTCGGCGAGGTCGATCTCGTCCAGGTGCAGCACCGCGGCGCCCGCGTCGAAGCGGGAGATCTCCATCAGGTCGTCCACGAGACGGGCCAGTTTCACGGTCTCCTCGCTGATCAGCCGGACCGCGGTGGCGGTGTCCGGGTCGAGACGGGCGGCGTCCTCGTCGAGGACGTCGGTGACCGCCGCCATCGCGGCCAGCGGCGTGCGCAGTTCGTGCGAGACATCCGCGGCGAACCGGCGGGCCCGGGCCTCCATGCCGCGCAGTTCGGCCACCGACTCCTCCAGGGCGGCGGCCGTCTCGTTGAACGTGTGGGACAGATCGGCGAGTTCGTCGGAGCCGTTGACCGCGAGCCGGGTGTCCAGCCGCCCTTCGGCGATGCTGCGGGTGGCGTGCCGCAGGGCGCGCACCGGCCGCAGCACCCCGCGCGCGGCGAGCAGCGCGAGCAGCACGGCGACGCCCAGCGCGGGCACGGTGGCCCGCTCAACGGCGGTGACCAGGGCGTCCACGTACCGCTGTTCGGTGGCCTGCGGCACCGTGAGGAAGACCTGGACCCCCGACGCGATCCCACGGTTCTCGTCGCCGGCGAAGGTGACCGACATGCCGACGACGAGTGAGGTGTGGTCACCGGTGTTCACCCGCTGGAAGACGGTGGCCAGGCTGGAGTCCACGGCCTCGCGCAGATCGGGCGTCAGCTCGTCGAACGGGTCGCCGGGGCGGGAGGTGGCGCTCAGATCCTCGTAGCCGACCAGTACCCGCCAGCTTCCCGAGGGCTCGGCGCGGGCCACATCAGCGGCGAAGCGCCGCAGTTCGGCCTCGGCCGGAGGGAAGGAGAGCTGCGGGGCGAGCCGGTCGACCTGGGTGCGCAGCAGCTTGATCACGGTGTCCTGGCTCTGCTGGAGCACACCCGTGCGCGCCTCCCGGAAGCTCAGGGCGCCGGTGGTCGCCGCGGTGAGCGCCGCGACGAGCGCGAACGCCACCACCAGGCGCGTGCGCAGGCCGCGCAGACGGGGGAACAGTCCGCGCAGGCGTGAGAGGAGTCCGCGCAGGCGGAGGAAGGGGCCGCGCAGGCGGGGGAGCAGAGGGTTCCTCGCGGAGGGGTTCCTCGCGGAGGGTTTTCTCGCGGAGGGTTTTCTCGCGGAGGGGTTCCTCGCGGACGGGTTCCTCACGGGGACACGAACCGGTAGCCGAAGCCGCGCACGGTCTGGATGTACCGCGGCTCGCGCGAGGGCTCGCCCATCTTGGCCCGCAGCCGTCTGACGCAGGCGTCCACCAGGCGCGCGTCGCCGTGGTAGCTGTGTTCCCAGACCGCTTCCAGGAGTTGCTGCCGGCTGAACACCTGGCCGGGCGCGGCGGACAGCGTCAGCAGCAGCCGCAGTTCGGACGGGGCGAGCGGGACCGGGGCGCCCTGCCAGGTGACCGAGTGCCCGGCGCGGTCGATGGCCAGCTCGCCGTAGGTGTCGATCTTCGGTATGCCGCCGTCGGCCGCCGCCACGGCCGTCGCCCGGCGCAGGACGGCCCGGATGCGTGCCTCGAGGACCCGGGCCCGCACGGGCTTGACGACGTAGTCGTCGGCCCCGGCCTCCAGGCCTACGACGATGTCCACGTCGTCGCCGCGCGCGGTCGCCATGAGGATCGGCAGCGTCTGGTCCAGGGCACGCATGGCGCGGCACACGTCGAGGCCCGGCATGCCGGGCAGCATCAGGTCGAGCACCACGACGTCCGGCCGGAAGGACCGCAGCCGCTCCAGCCCCTCCTCCCCCGTCTCGGCGGCGGCGACGTCGTGCCCCTGGCGGCGCAGGGCGAGGGCGACTCCTTCACGAACGGCGCGGTCGTCTTCGATCAGCAGAACTCGTGGCATGGGCTCAGTATCCGCAGGCCCGCGCACGGTCCGGGCTCCTGTTACCGGATGATCACACAGGCCTCCCGGTATATCTTCGTAATCTTTCCGTTATCATTCGCGCCATGTTCGATCACATGACCCTCGCAATCTGAACGACCATGACCGCGCACTCCACACCTCCGTCCCGCAGCCGCCGCAGGAACGGCGGACCTTCGCACTCCGCCGGGCGGCGCGGCCGAAAGGGCCCGCTGTTAGCGGGCCTGTCCGCGCTGGCGCTGCTCGGAGCAGCCGGAATCGCGGCGCTGGAATGGACGTCGGCGAAGCCCGGAGGAACGGCGGCGGAGTCCGGCGCGGGCCCCGCGACCGAACCCGCGCCTGACTCCCCGGCCACCACCACCCCGGCCAGGCCCCTCACGCCCTCGGACCCGTCCTCCCCGACCGCCTCGCCCTCCCCCTCCGCCTCCCCCTCCGTACGGCCGGAGATCCCGGCCACGGGCCCCGGCACCTTCACCGTCGCCCCCGGCTCGGGCACCGGGGCGGGGCAGGGCAGGACCCTGCGCTACCGGGTCGAGGTCGAGGACGGCATCGACCTGTCCGCCCCGGACGTCGCCGAGCAGGTGGAGGACGTCCTGGCCGACCGGCGTGGCTGGACGGCGGACGGCCGTTCGGCGTTCCGGCGGGTGTCGAGCGGGCCGACCGACTTCGTCGTGAAGGTCGCCACCGCCGGGACCGTGGACAAGATCTGCGGACAGTTCGGCCTGGACACCGGCGGCGAGGTCAACTGCAACGTCGCCAAGAACGTCATGGTCAACCTCAAGCGCTGGCTCCTGGCGACTCCCGTCTACGCCAAGGACGTCAAGGCCTACCGGGCCCTCATCATCAACCACGAGGTCGGCCACTTCCTCGGCCACGGCCATGTCGGCTGCCCCGGCCCCGGCAAGCCGGCCCCCGCGATGATGCAGCAGATCAAGGGCATGCGCGGCTGCGCGCCCAACGTCTGGCCCTACGACGAGCAGGGCCGGTACCTCACGGGCCCCGCCGTGCCTTGAACGGAGCCGGACCGGCGACGCCGTCAGCGCTGATAGCGGGCCAGCACCAGGTTGCCGTCCTCCTCCAGCCGTTCGCGCAGCTCGCCGAGTCCGATGGCTCCGCTGTAGTACTCCTGCAGGGCCGGGGTCGCCACCTTGTCCTTCCACTCGGGGTAGCCCCGCACCGTCTGCGCGGGCGCCGGACGCAGCTGCCCGGCGAGGGCGGTACCGGTGGCCCAGCCGTGCTCGGACGACCGCAGGGCCGGGTCGCCCAGCGCCTTGACGCCGGTGGGCAGCATCCAGTCGCCGAGGGCGAGACGGACCATGTTGGGCGGTCTGAGGAGGAAGTCGATGAAGGCGGCGGCCTCCTTCTTGTGCGGGCAGTCCTCGGCGACCGAGAGGGTCTGCGGGCTGACGCCCTGGGTGAGCCCACCGGCACCGGCCGGGGCGGGCAGCACCTGCCATTCGAAGCCCTTCGGCGCCTGCTGCACGATCTGCTGACGGTAGGAGAAGCCGAGCGGGACCATCGCGTATCTCCCGCCGAAGAAGCCGGGCAGGGTGTCGGAGCCACCGCTGCCCAGGGTCGTGGGCGAGGCGCTGCGGTCGGTGCCGACCTGCCTCTCGATGGTGCGCGGCACCACCTGGTCGGCCTCCCCGAACCGGACCGTCACCTTGCCGTCCGCCCCGCGGTGGAAGAGCTGTCCGCCCGCCGACAGGGAGAGGTTGAGCGTGGCGGAGACGGGCTCCTTCAGCGGCCAGGCGATGCCGTACTTCCCCCGGCCGCTGAGGCGTTCGGTGACCCGGCGGAACTCGGCCCAGCTCCACGGCTTCTCCGGGCTGGGGATCCGCACCCCGGACTGCCGGAGCCACTTCGCGTTGGCGATCAGCACCCGTGGCTCCTGGAGGAACGGCACGCCGTAGATGCCGTCCCCGAAGGTGGTCGTCTCCCAGCTGCGCCGCGGGATGTCCGACTTCAGCCGCGCGGGCAGCAGGCCGGTGAGATCGGCCAGGTAGCCGCCGTAGGCGAAGTCCGCCAGGTCGTCGGAGGCGTCGTGGATGATGTCGGGTGCCTCGCCGCCCTCGAAGGCGGTGAGGAGCTGGTCGTGGACGCTGTCCCAGGAGCCCTGGACGTACTCGACCCGGACGTCCGGGTGCGTGGCGTTCCACTCCTTCACCAGCGCCTTGTTGGCCTCGACGGACTCCTCCTGCCAGGCCAGGGACTGGAAGCGCAGGGTGATCCGGCCGTCGTCGCGGGTGCCCCCGGAGGAGCAGCCGGCGAGGAGCAGCAGCAGGGCCAGGATCAGGGCCGGCGGACGGGCGCGCATCAGCTCTTCACCGCCCCGGTGAGCATGCCGCCGGTGATCCGCCGCTGGATGAGGGCGAAGACGACCAGCGAGGGCAGCGTCGCGAGGAACGCGGCGGCCGCGAGCGGGCCGAGGTCGGCGACGCCCTCGGCCCCGATGAAGTGGGTGAGCACCACCGGCAGGGTCTGTTTCTCCGGGGTCTTGAGCAGCACCAGCGCGAAGAAGAACTCGTTCCACGCGGTGATGAACGCGAACAGGCCCGTCGCCACGATGCCCGGCGCGAGCAGCGGCGCCGTCACCGACACCAGCGTCCGCATCCGGCCGGCCCCGTCGACCGCGGCGGCCTCCTCCAACTCGGGCGGCACGGCGCGCACATACCCGGCGAGCATCCACAGCGCGAAGGGCAGCGCCCACACCACGTACACCAGCACGAGACCCGGCACGGAGTTGATCATTCGGAGGTTCTTCAGCACGAGGAACAGCGGGATGATCAGCAGCACGAACGGGAACGCCTGGCTGACCACCACCCAGCCCGTCACCGCCTTCGCCAGCCGGGTGCGCCGCCGGGCGACGACATACGCCATGGGCGTCGCGATCAGTACGGCGATGACCGCCGCCGCGAGCGCGGCGACGAGGGAGTTGAGGGCGGCGTGCAGCAGCGGCTGTTCGTCGAAGGCCTGCCGGAAGTTGGCGAGGGTGGGGTCCTCCGGGATCCACGTCGGATGCAGACTGCCCAGCTCGCGCGGCGGCTTGAACGCGGTGGAGACCAGCCAGAGGAACGGGAAGGCGAGGAAGACGAGGTAGGCGAGCAGCGCGGTGTACTGGCCGACGCGGGCCGGAGCGGAGGTCCTCACGCGTCGTCACCTCCCCTGAGGCGGCCGGCGAGGAAGACGGCCAGCGCGATCGAGATCACGGCCACCATCACGCAGCCCATCGCCGCCGCGTAGCCGAACTGCCCGTAACGGAAGGCCTCTTCGTAGGCGAAGAGCATCGGCAGTCGGGTCCGGCCGCCGGGGCCGCCGTTGGTGAGTACGTAGACCAGGGCGAACGAGTTGAAGTTCCAGATCAGGTTGAGCGCGGTGATGGCGAGGGCGATCGGTCTGAGGGCGGGCCAGGTGACCGTGCGGAAGCGGCGCCAGGCACTCGCCCCGTCGACCGCCGCCGCCTCGTGCAGTTCGCGCGGGGTGTTCTGCAGCCCGGCGAGCAGCGCCACCGTCGTCTGCGGCATGCCCGCCCAGACGCCGACGAGGATCACGGCGGGCAGGGCGGTCGCCAGCCCGCTGAGCCAGTCGCGGCCGTCGCCCAGGCCGACATCGCGCAGGGTCTCGTTGAGGATGCCCGCGTCCGGGTTGTAGACGAGCCGCCACATGATGCCGACGACGACCTCGGGCATGGCCCACGGGATGATCGCCAGGGCACGGGCCAGCCAGCGCAACCGCAGGTCCTGGTTGAGCAGCAGGGCGAGGCCCAGCGCGAGCAGGAACTGCGGCACGGTCACCCCGACCGCCCACACCAGCCCGATCCGGAACGACTCCCAGAACAGCGTGTCGTGCAGCAGGTCCCGGAAGTTGAGGCCGCCGATCCACTGCGTGGGCTCGGTACGGCCCGACTGGGCGTCGGTGAAGGCCAGCAGGATCCCGTACAGCAGCGGGCCGACGCTGAGGACGAGGATGGGGATCAGGGCGGGCAGCACCAGGAACCAGGCGCCGTGGTCCACGGCCCGGCGGGGCCGGGCCCGGCCCGGTGCCGGATCGGCCGGCTTCCTCACCTCGGTCACCGACGTCACGGCATCAGCCCCTTCGCACAGCTCGGACGGGCCAGGTCATGGTCGTGAAGGCGGCTCGCCTCGTCAAGGCACCGCGCACACGGTCCCACCTGTGCGAATGGGAGACTGGCGGGCGGATGGCCGGAACCCGACGGCGACGCGCAAGGACCTGGACGGCGGAGGCGGACGATGGACGAGGCACGGGCGCGGGACGTACTGGCCGCGGCGGACGTGCCGGGCGGCGCGGCCCGCGAGGCGCGGCTGCTGGCGCTGGGCGAGAACGCGGTGTTCGCCGCCGGCGACCTGGTCGTCAAGGTCGGCCGTGACGCCGAGCTCCTCGACCGGGCGCGCCGCGAACTGGACGTCGCGGTGTGGCTCGCGGAGGCGGGCGTGCCCGCGGTGCGGGCGGCCGAGCCGAAGGCGCTGCTGGTCGAGGGGCACCCGGTGACGGTGTGGCACCGGCTGCCCGATGCCGTACGGCCCGCCGAGCCGCGGGATCTGGCCGAACTGCTGCGGGTCGTGCACGCCACGCCTCTTCCTCCTTTCGAACTGCCGGCCCGCGATCTGCTGGGCGGTGTGGAACGCTGGCTGCGGCTCGCCGGCGATGCGGTCGACCCCGCGGACGCGGCGTATCTGCGCGAGCGGCGGGACGGCTTCGCCGCGGCGGCCGCCGCACTGACGCCGCGGCTGCCGCCCGGGCCGATCCACGGCGACGCGCTGCCCCGCAATGTGCATGTCGGCCCGGACGGGCCGGTTCTGGTCGACCTGGAGACGGTCTCGTCCGACCTGCGCGAGCACGATCTGGTGGTGATGGCGCTGTCCCATGACCGGTACGGGCTCGCGGACGAGGCGTACGGGTCCTTCACCGCGACGTACGGGTGGGACGTCCGGGAGTGGGACGGATGCACGGTGCTGCGCGGCGCCCGCGAGACGGCCAGTTGTGCGTGGGTGGCCCAGCACGCGCCGGTCAACCCGAAGGCGCTGGCCGAGTTCGAGCGGCGGGTGGCGTCGTTGCGGGAGGGCGACGAGACGGTGCGGTGGTATCCGTTCTGAGGGCCGGGGGCCCGCCGGGTCAGACCGGCTCGTCCGCCAGCTCCCGCAGAGGCCATGCCCCGTCCACCACGGCGGTCGCGTCACCCTTGCCACGCAGGAAGTTCTGGAAGTCCGCCGCCCATTCCGCGTACCACTCGATCTGCCGGTGGTGCAGGTCCGCCGGGCCCAGGCTCGCGATCTTGGGGTGGCGGTCGGCTATCGCACCGGCCAGCCGGGCCGCGGCCAGGGCGTCGGCCGTGGCGTCGTGGGCGGAGTCGAGGACCACGCCGTACTCCGAGCAGACCGCTTGGAGGTTGCGCTTGCCGCGGCGGTAGCGGTCGACCCAGCGGTCGATGGTGTACGGGTCGATGACCGGGGCGGGATCCACGCCGCCCAGGCGGTCGCGCAGGGACGGCAGTCCGTACCGCAGCAACTCGGCGGAGAGCAGGGTCAGGTCGAAGGCCGCGTTGTAGGCGACGACCGGCACGCCCGACTTCCAGTAGGAGGTGAGGACGTCGGCGAGGGCGTCCGCCACCTGGTCGGCCGGTCTGCCCTCGGCCGCCGCGCGTTCATTGCTGATGCCGTGCACCGCCACCGCGTCCTCGGGGATGGGCACCCCCGGGTCGGCCAGCCACTCCCGGCGCCCCAGCGGCTCCCCGTCCCTGACCTCGATCACGGCCCCCGTGACGATGCGCGCCTCGCGCGGATCGGTGCCCGTCGTCTCCAGGTCGAAGCCGATCAGCAGCTCCCGGTGCCAGCCCATGGGCGGTCCCCCTTCTTGTGGTGCGTCCCCCGGTGGTGTCCCCCAGTGGTCTCCACCTTCGCATGCACCACTGACAATCCGAGGAGCGCGTTCCGCTTACGCCCGGCGGCGGCCGGGTGAACCGGCACAACCGCCCCACAGCGGGGCACCGTTCACGACACCGGCCGCGAATCCGCCCACATCACCTCGAACTCCTCGCGGTAGGTGGGAAAGAGGCCGCTTTCGTCGATCTCGCCCGGCTTGACCGTCTTGCTGCCGTTGCGCAGCACGAACACCGGCGCCTCCATGCCGCGGGTCCGGCGCAGATAGTTCTGCACGACCGCGATGCCGTCCGCCCCGTCGCCGTCGACCAGATACGCCGTGAAGCGGGGCGTCTCGTCGAAGACCTGGATCTCGAAGGCGCCCGGGTCACGCAGCCGGGCGCGCACCCGGCGCATGTGCAGGATGTTCATCTCGACGGCCCGGCTGAGCTCGCCGCGCTTGATGCCCAGTTCGCGCTCGCGCCGCTTGACCGCGCTGGAGGCCGGGTTGAGGAACAGCAGCCGCACCCGGCAGCCCGACTCGGCCAGCCGCACCAGCCGGCGGCCGGAGAAGTTCTGCACGAGCAGGTTGAGGCCTATGCCGATGGCGTCGAGGCGGCGGGCGCCGCCGAAGATGTCCTCGGCCGGGAACTGGCGCATCAGCCGCACCCGGTCCGGGTGGACGGCGACCACGTCGGCGTACCGGTCGCCGACCAGGTCCTCGACGGCGTCGACGGGCAGCCGGCGTGCCGACGGCACGTCACCGTCCGCGCCGAGCATCTCCAGCAGCCGGGCCGAGGCGCGCTCGGCCTGGTTCAGGACGGCCTCGGACAGGGCCCGGTTGCGGGAGACGACGTTCCGGGTGACCTCCAGCTCGTCCAGGGCGAGCTCGACGTCCCGGCGGTCGTCGAAGTAGGGCTCGAAGCAGGGCCAGTGCTGCACCATCAGCTCGCGCAGCTGCGGCAGGGTGAGGAAGGACAGGACGTTGTCGTCGGCCGGGTCGAGCAGATAGCCCTTGCGGCGGCTGACCTCGCGTACGGCGACGGCGCGCTGCACCCATTCCTGCCCGGCGGGCCCGGCGGCGGCCACCACCCAGTCGTCGCCGTGGACGGGTTCGTAGATGGGCCGCAGTACGGCGGCGACGACAGCGCGCAGCCGCTGTTCGACGAGGTTCAGCCAGATGTAGGCGCGGCCGGCCCGCTGGGCGCGGGTGCGCACCTCGCGCCAGGCGTCGGCGCCCCAGTCCAGTTCCGGGCCGATCGAACCCGTCGCGTCCATCGGCCGCGCCAGGGACACGGCACCGGTCGGGACGTCTGTGGAGTTCCCCTCGTGACCCTCGTCACCAGGGGGCAGCTCCAGCCCTCCCGAGCCCACCCGCGCACCGCCTTCCGCTCCCCCGAGCCTCCCGAGGGGCCTGGCCCCACCCAACGATCAAGGAAGGGTACTCCGGGAGCGGTCGGCGGTGCAGCCGGATGGACAGGCTGATTCTCAACTACGCGGCTGCCAGTGCCCGTTCTGCCAGCCGAGCTCGGCCGGAGTGAGCGGATTCATGGCCGTGACGTCGCGCGGGGCGATGGAGAAGCCCTGCCAGTGGACGGGCATGGGCTGCTGGTCCTCGTCCCGGGCTATGTGGTGGAAGCCGATGTTCGTCCAGACCACCGGGTGCTTGAGTGCCTGCCCGTTCACCCACTTGTCGACGGAGTCACCGGCTCCGGCACCGCAGTCGCCGGGGTTGTGGCTGGCGAACAGCTCGCACTTGTTGTACTGGGTGAAGTACACGTCGTGCTTGGTGTAGCTGCGGCCCGGGTACTTGGTCGTCGGGCCGGGGACGATCTCGTAGGAGCGCGGGTGCCCGTCCTTGTTCTTGCCGGTCGCGCTGACCACACGCCACCAGCGGTAGTTCTTGCTGTCCCCGGCGAGTTCCTTGGTGACCTTGGTGCGGGTCGTCCTGGTGCTCGGGGCGCGCTGGCCGGCGGCCGGGGCGGTGACGGTCGAGTCGTACTGCTCGATCTTGTTGGCGGTGGAGCCGTCGAGGGCGAAGTCGAGCCGCCAGAAGGCGTTGTGGCTGTGGCTGGTGGCCTTGGCGGCGGCACCCTTGCCGATCGGCCAGCCGCGGCCGTCCCCGGCGTCGTAGTCGTCCCACGACAGGCTGCCGGTGGCGCCGACGTTCATGGTGATCGTGCCGTCGTCCTGGAAGCGCCACTCGGTCATGTACTCGTACCAGCCGACCTGGTTCACGGTATAGACGAGCAGGTCCTTGCCCTGGGCCTGGTAGACCTTGTTCGCGGTGTCGCCCTGCATACGGTAGGCGTGGCCGCGGGAGCGGGTGGTGGTGCACAGCCCCTTGACGTTCGGGTCCTCGTTCCAGGAGTCCGGGACCTTGACCGTCTTGATGGTGCCGCCGGGGCACTCGCCGGGCGCCAGGTTCATCAGGCCCTGGGCGAAGTCGAACCCGGTCAGGTCGTCGTACTCGATGTTGCCGTCGTCGTACGGGACGTGGATCTGGCCGAGCCTGGCGCTGTTGAGGACCTTGATCGGCTTGGTTTCGCCCTTGGGCTGGTACGAGATGTTCTCCAGGACGAGGCCGGCCTTGCCGTCGTAGCGCCAGCACATCCGCCAGGTCGTGCCGGAGGAGAGCTTCTGCTCGATGCGGTGGGCGGCGCCGCAGTAGGGCGCTGCCGCCGCCGGGGCGGCCTTCGGCTGGGCGGTGGCGGGTCCGGCGCCCGCCGTGAGGCCGGCGGCGAGCGTGGCCACGGTCAGGCCCACTGCGGCCCGGGTGCGGACCTTGCTGTGTCTGTTCACGAGCATGACGAGATGACTCCCTGACAGTGAGAGCGAGGAGGGCGGGTCAGCGGTCGAGCCGGGCGGCCTTGCGGGCGCTCAGGTCGATCACGATCGACCTCGCGTCGACCCAGGGCCCGTTCTTGATCTTCGGGAACAGCCGGACGCAGCGGTGCTCGCCACAGCGGTCGAGCACGGCGGGCTGGGCGTCCGGCGCGGCCCGGTAGACGGCGCCGCTGAGCTGCAGCTGGTCCGGGGAGGTGAGCTCCTTGCCGGTGGCGTCCCGGTAGTCGGCCTTCAGGCCCGCGCCCAGCGGGTCGGCGATCAGCAGCCTGGCCGCCTCGGCCTTCTCGTCGCCGCTCAGGGGCGGCTGGACACCGCGCTGGGTACTGGTCCGTACCACCTTGCCGGTACCGAGGTCGACGGTCCTGGTGACGAGGGTGTCGTCCCGGTAGTCGTAGAACGTCACGTCGGCGCGCCGCGGCGCGTTCGGGTCGCCGACCTCGTCGGCCTCCGGTTCGGCGAGATCGACGCCGAGACGCTGCGGGCCGCGCTCCCCGTCGACGCCCTCACTGTCCTGGAGCAGCTGCCGGTTCAGGGCGATCTTCGCGACCCGCTCCGTCTCGTCGTCGGTCAGCGGGTCGCGGCCCGTGCCCTTCTCCCCTTCGGCGGGCGCCTCCTCCACCACCCCCGGCGCCACGGCCCGGTCCGCGCCGGACGCCTGCTGTCCGGACCGCCCCGCCTGTGCCGCACTGGTTCCCGTGTCGTCCGCCCCTGCCGTGCCCGGCAGCGTGATCCCCACCATCACGGCGGTCCCGGCCACGGCGATGGCCGTACCGGCCACCAGCTTGCCTAAATGACGGTGCACTGTCTTGCGCACATCATCCCCTTACTCCCCCCAACAGCCCCGGGAGTATCTTTTTGCCCCACTGATTCGGCATACCGCGTATGCACTGGTCATTCGGTAAGAGGGACATAAGTCATAGGAGGTTCCCTCACTTTCGGGGAGACTCGGGGCCAAGGCGTCCCCACCGGCGCCGCACACCTGAAAGAGTCGTATCCATGCAGGTCTGGCCTGGAGAGGCGTATCCACTCGGTGCCACGTACGACGGCGCCGGTACCAACTTCGCGGTCTTCACGGAGGCCGCGGACCGAGTAGAGCTGTGTCTGCTGCACGACGACGGCTCGGAGACGGCGATCGAGCTCCGGGAGAGCGACGCGTTCGTACGGCACGCGTACGTGCCGGGCATCATGCCGGGACAGCGGTACGGGTTCCGGGTGCACGGCCCGTACGCCCCGGAGCGCGGGCTGCGCTGCAACTCGGCGAAGCTGCTGCTCGACCCGTACGCGCGCGCGATCAGCGGTTCGATCGGCTGGGGCGAGGAGGTGTACGGCTACCACTTCGACGAGCCCGACCGGCGCAACGACCTGGACTCGGCACCGCACACGATGACGTCGGTCGTGGTCAACCCGTACTTCGACTGGGGCGACGACCGGCTCCCGCGCACCGGGTACCACCACACGGTGATCTACGAGGCCCATGTCAAGGGCCTCACCATGCGGCACCCGGGCCTGCCGGAGGAGCTGCGCGGCACCTACGCGGCCCTCGCCCACCCGGCGGTCATCGAGCATCTCACCGAGCTCGGGGTCACGGCCCTGGAGCTGATGCCCGTACACCAGTTCGTGAACGATCACCGCCTGGTCGACATGGGCCTGAACAACTACTGGGGCTACAACACGATCGGCTTCTTCGCCCCGCACAACGCCTACGCGTCCTGGGGCGACCGGGGCCAGCAGGTCCTGGAGTTCAAGTCGGCGGTGAAGGCGCTGCACGAGGCCGGGATCGAGGTGATCCTCGACGTGGTCTACAACCACACCGCCGAGGGGAACCACCTGGGCCCGACGCTGTCCTTCAAGGGCCTGGACAACTCGCGCTACTACCGGCTCACCGACGACCCCCGCTACTACATGGACACGACAGGGACAGGGAACTCCCTGCTCATGCGGTCCCCGCACGTGCTCCAGCTGATCATGGACTCGCTGCGGTACTGGGTCACGGAGATGCATGTCGACGGGTTCCGCTTCGACCTCGCCGCGACGCTGGCCCGGCAGTTCCACGAGGTGGACCGGCTGTCGTCGTTCTTCGACCTGGTGCAGCAGGACCCGGTGGTCTCGCAGGTGAAGCTGATCGCCGAGCCGTGGGACGTGGGCGAGGGCGGCTACCAGGTGGGGAACTTCCCGCCGCTGTGGACCGAGTGGAACGGCAAGTACCGGGACACCGTGCGCGACCTGTGGCGGGGCGAGCAGCGCACCCTCGCGGAGTTCGCCTCACGGCTGACCGGCTCGTCCGACCTGTACCAGGACGACGGCCGGCGCCCGCTGGCCTCCATCAACTTCGTGACCTGCCACGACGGCTTCACGATGCACGACCTGGTGGCCTACAACGACAAGCACAACCACGCCAACGGCGAGGACAACCGGGACGGCGAGAGCCACAACCGGTCCTGGAACTGCGGGGCCGAGGGCGAGACCGACGACCCGGACGTGCGGCGGCTGCGGGCCCGGCAGATGCGGAACTTCATCGCGACGCTGATGCTGTCCCAGGGCGTGCCCATGATCAGCCACGGCGACGAGTTCGCCCGCACCCAGCGCGGCAACAACAACGCGTACTGCCAGGACAACGAACTGGCCTGGGTCGAGTGGCCGGAGGAGGACGAGGCCGGTGAGGACGGTGAGGACGGTGAGGTCTCCGAGGGGAGCCTGAGCCGGCAGCTGCTGGCCTTCACACGCGCGATGGTGTGGCTGCGCCGGGACCACCCGGTCTTCCGCAGACGGCGCTTCTTCCACGGCCGGCCCGTGGAGGGCACGCACGACGACCTGTCCGACATCGCCTGGTTCACTCCTGAGGGCCGGGAGATGACCCAGCGGGACTGGGACTCGGCGCGGGCGTCGGCGCTGACGGTGTTCCTCAACGGCAACGCGATCTCCGAGCCGGGCGCGCGCGGGGAGCGCATCTCCGACGACTCGTTCCTGCTGATGTTCAACGCCTCGCCGAAGACGCTGGAATTCGTGGTGCCGGTCGACCACGGGCGGCAGTGGCAGGTCGTGGTCGACACGGCCCGCGCCGACGGTGTGCCGCCGGACACCGGCGAGAAGGTGCAGGCCGGGGACCGGCTGACCCTGACGGACCGGAGCCTCACGGTGCTCCAGCGGCCTGTGTAGCCGCCCGCGCGGCCTCGCCTCGCGAGGGCGGCGCGTCGTCCGGGAAGAGCCACTCGTCCGGGCGACGCGCGGCGCACCCGGCGTGGGCGATGACACGAACGGCGGCGGGGCGGGTACGTACGGGTCATGACACCTGAGCGTCCTGACCCGGTGGTACCCACGGCCACGTACCGGCTGCAGTTGCAGCCCGACTTCCCCTTCGGGGCCGCGGCGGCCGTGGTGCCGTACCTGGCCTCGCTCGGCGTCTCGCATCTGCATCTGTCCCCCGTCCTGGAGGCCGTGCCGGGATCGACGCACGGCTACGACGTCGTCGACCACGCGCGCGTGCGGGCGGAGCTGGGCGGCGAGGAGGGGCTGCGGGCACTGTCCCGCACGGCGCGTGAGCACGGGCTCGGCCTGGTGGCGGACATCGTCCCGAACCACATGGCCATGGCCCCGCGCCACAACCGCGCCCTGTGGGAGGTGCTGCGCGAGGGCCCCAAGTCGCCGTACGCGCGCTGGTTCGACATCGACTGGGAGGCACAGGACGGCCAGGTGCTGCTGCCGGTGCTCGGCGGGCCGCTGGGCGAGGTGCTCGGGGAACTGCGTGTCGACGGTGACGTCCTGCGCTACTACGACCATGTGTTCCCGCTGCGCGACGGCACCGAGGACCTGCCGCTGCCGCAGCTGCTGGACGCGCAGTGGTACCGCCCGGTGTGGTGGCGGCTGGCCCGGACCGAGCTCAACTACCGGCGGTTCTTCAGCATCTCGGAGCTGATCGGGGTGCGGGTGGAGGACCCGGAGGTGTTCGAGGCCACCCACGGCAAGATCCTCCAGTTGCTGCACGAGAGTGTGATCGAGGGGCTGCGCGTCGACCACCCCGACGGTCTCGCCGACCCCGACGGCTACCTCAGGCGGCTGCACGAGGCGACCGGCGGCCGCTGGACGGTCGTGGAGAAGATCCTGGCCGACGGTGAGCACCTGCCGGCGTCCTGGCCCGTCGCGGGGACCACCGGCTACGACGCCCTGCGGCACGTGGACGGGCTCTTCACGGACCCGGCCGGGTTCGGGGACCTCCTGGGGCAGTACCGGCGGTTCGCGGCCCCGCAGACGGACCGGGGCGGGCAGTGGGAGGCGACGGTGCGGCGGGCGGCGTACAAGGTCCTCACGCACGAGCTGGCCACGGAGATGGACCGGCTGACCCGGGTGGCGGGCCGGCTGTGCGCGACCTCGCCGGAGCCCGCCCTGCGCGACCGCGCGCCCTGGGCGCTGCGCACGGCGCTCCAGGAGCTCCTGGTGCGCATGGACGTCTACCGGCCCTACGAGTCGGGCGACGCCGCGTCCGTGGTCACCGAGGCGGCCGCGGCCGAGGCCCGGCAGGCCTTCGCGGTGCCCGAGGAGGCGGGCGCGGTGGACGTCGTACGGGACCTGGTGCTGGGGCGGTACGGCGACGGGCCCGCGCAGGTGGAGTTCCGGACCCGGTTCGCGCAGACCTCGTCGGCGCTGCGGGCGAAGTCCGTGGAGGACACGGCGTTCTACCGGTACGTGCCGCTGCTGTCGGCGACCGAGGTGGGCGGGAATCCGGGCGCTCCCGCGCTGTCGCCGGAGGAGTTCCACGCCTACTGCGCGCGCGTGCAGCGCGACTGGCCGGTGGGCGGGACGGTCGCCTCGACGCACGACACCAAGCGCAGCGGCGATGTCCGGGCGGCGCTGAACGTGCTCACCGAGTGCCCCGACCGCTGGGCGGACGTCCTCGCCGAGGTGACGCGCACCGGCGAGGGCGTGCCGGACGCGCAACTGGCGTGGGCGGCCTGGCAGACGGTGTTCGGTCTTGGCCCGGAGCCGGGGCCGCCGGAGCGGGTGCAGGGGGCGTTGCTGAAGCATGTGCGCGAGGCGGGCCTGTACACGAGCTGGACCGAGCAGGAGCCGCCGTACGAGGAGGCGGTGGCGCGGTTCGTGGCGGCCGGGCCGTGCGGGGCGCCCGCCGAGCGGGTGGCGGCCTTCCGGGAGGCGCTGGAGCCGCACATCCGGGCGAACGTGCTGGGCGCGGCCCTGGTCCAGCTGACGATGCCGGGCGTTCCGGACGTCTACCAGGGGACGGAGGCCGAGTACCGGGCGCTGGTCGACCCCGACAACCGGCGGGCGGTGGGTTTCCCGCCCGAGGAGTCCGGCGGGATCTCCGGGCAGAAGGCCGCGGTGACCCGCGCGGCCCTGGCGCTGCGGGGACGGCGGCCCGACGCCTTCGGCGACACGGCGACGTACGCGCCGCTGACCGCCGAGGGCCCCGCGGCGGCCCACTGCACGGCGTTCGTCCGCTCCGGCGAGGTGCTCACGGCCGTGACGCGGCTGTCGCTACGGCTGGCCGAGGCGGGCGGCTGGCGGGACACCCGGCTGCCGCTGCCGCCGGGACGCTGGGCGGATGTGCTGGAACCGGGGCGCGAGTTCACGGGCCACGCACGCGGGGAGGAGCTCTTCGCGGTGCTGCCGGTGGCTTTGCTGGAACGGGTCGGCGAGTGAGGCGGGGCTGACCGCGGCGGGGCATGGCAGGCGGGCGCGCCGGGCAGGGCAAGCGAGCGTGGCTGGGCGCGGCAGGGCAGGGCACGCGCGCGTGGTGGGACACCGGGGCGGCTCCGGACACGCGCTGATGGCGTGGCGCCGCACGCGTGCGTGGTGGGCCATCCGGGGCCGTGCCGCCGCGCGGCAAGGTCACCCCGGCCCGCGGACGTGCCCTCGCATGCCCCGCGCCCCGCGCCCGGCGCCCGGCGCCCGGCGCCCGGCGCGCGCTCAGGCGACCACCGGGCCGGCCTCGGGGCAGTCCTCGTACGCGCGCAGCGGTGCGGTGGGAGCCGGTCGCGGGTGGGGCCATGCCGTGCGCAGCAGGTCGATGAAGGCCGCTGCCGCGCCCGTCGGGGGCACGCGGGCGAAGACCGTCAGCGTGCGCTTCCAGGGCGGTTCATGGGCCAGGACGACACAGTCCTCACCGACCGCGTCGCGTACGAGGTGGGAGGGCACGGCGCAGACACCGACCCCGGCGGCCGCCATCCGTACCGCCGTGGAGCTGTGCTCGGTGAACACGGCGGTACGCGGCGTGAAACCGGCCCGGCCGCAGGCCCAGTCGAGGAACCGTTCGCCCTGGACGACGGGTTCCATGGCGCAGCGCACCCAGGGCCGGTCGGCGAGCTCGGGCAGCGTCACCGTCGTCCGGCCGGCGAAGCGGTCGTCGAAGGGCACGACCAGGACGATGTCCTCCTCGCCGACCGCCACGACGGTGCCGGGCCAGCCGGCGGGTGCCGGGCCGACGGCGAGGTCGGCGGTGCCCCGCTCGACCTGTTCCTCCAGGGCCTCGGAGGAGGCGTACTCGTGCAGGTGCAGCAGGACGCGCGGGTGGGCGGCGCGCCAGCGGGCGAACACCTCCGGGAGGACGCCGACCGCTACGGAGTGGACGGCGGCGATGTGCAGTTCGCCGCCCTCGGCGCCGGCTGCGGCGCGGGCCGCGCGGCGGGCCTGGGCGGCGCTGCGCACGGCGAGCTCGGCGTGCGGCAGGAAGGCCCGCCCCATCGGGGTCAGGCGCACGCCGCGTGGCAGGCGCTCCAGGAGCGCACCGCCGACCGAGCGTTCCAGGGCCTTGATCTGGTGGGAGAGCGCGGGCTGCGAGACATGCAGAACCTCCGCCGCTCGGGTGAAGGAGGCCTCCTCGACGACCGTCACGAAGTACTCCATCTGCCGCAGGCTCAAGACCCCTCCCATAAACGCCCTGCATCGGTTCCACAAGAACATTGCCTTGGACTCATGACAAGGGGCGGGCAGAGGCTGAGGGCATGAACTCATCGGACGTCAACCCATGGGACGTCAACCCGTCGGACGTCAACTCGCCGGACGTCATCGTCATAGGCGGCGGCACCGGCGGTTACAGCACCGCCCTGCGTGCCGCCGCTCTCGGTCTCGACGTCGTGCTCGTCGAGCGGGACAAGGTCGGCGGGACGTGTCTGCACCGCGGCTGTATCCCGAGCAAGGCGATGCTGCACGCGGCCGAACTCGTCGACGGCATCGCGGAGGCGCGTGAGCGCTGGGGGGTGAAGGCGACCCTGGACGCCGTCGACTGGCCGGCGCTGGTGGCCACGCGCGACGACATCGTGGCCCGCAACCACCGGGGCGTGGAGGCCCATCTCGCCCATGCGGGCGTGCGGGTGGTGAGGGGCAGCGCCCGGCTGACGGGGCCGCGTTCCGTGCGGGTGGAGGACGCTGCCGCCGGCCAGGGCGCGTGGGGCTTCACCGCCCGCCGCGGCATCGTGCTCGCTACCGGCTCACGCCCGCGCGCGCTCCCGGGGCTCGAGCCGGACGGCCGGCGCGTGGTGACCAGCGACGACGCCCTCTTCGCGCCCGGCCTCCCGGCGTCCGTGCTGGTGCTCGGGGGCGGCGCGATCGGCGTGGAGTACGCCTCGTTCCACCGTTCTCTGGGCGCGGAGGTCACCCTGGTCGAGGCCGCCGAACGGATCGTCCCGCTGGAGGACGCCGACGTGAGCCGTCATCTGACCCGCGGTCTGAAGAAGCGCGGCATCGACGTCCGGCCCGGCGCCGGGCTCCTGGACGCCGAGGTCCTCGACGACGGCGTACGCGCACGGGTGCGCACCGCCCGGGGCGAGACGGTGACGGTCGAGGCGGAGCGGCTGCTGGTGGCGGTCGGGCGGGCCCCGGTCACCGACGGCCTGGACGTGGCCGCCGCGGGCCTCACCACGGACGAGCGGGGTTTCGTCGTGCCGGCCGACTGGGACCGGCTGGAGACGGCCGTGCCCGGGATCCACGTCGTGGGCGACCTGCTGCCGCCGCCATCGCTCGGACTGGCCCACGCGTCCTTCGCGGAAGGGCTGCTGGTGGCGGAGACCCTGGCAGGAGTGCCGTCCCCGCCCGTGGACTACGCGGCCGTGCCCCGTGTCACGTACTCGTCGCCGCAGACCGCGGCCGTGGGGCTGAGCGAGGCCGAGGCACGCGCGCGTGGCCACGACGTGGTGGCGAACAGCATGCCGCTGACCGCCGTCGCGAAGGGCATGGTGCACGGCCGGGGCGGGATCGTGAAGGTCGTCACCGAGGCGGGCGGCGAGCGCGTGCTGGGCGTGCACCTGGTGGGCCCGCACGTGTCGGAGATGATCGCCGAGAGTCAGCTGATCGTCGGCTGGGACGCCGAACCCTCCGACGTGGCCCGGCACGTCCACGCGCACCCGACCCTGTCCGAGGCGGTCGGCGAGGTGTTCCTGACCCTGGCCGGACGCGGGCTCCACCAGCAGTGACACCACGCGGGTGACGCCACGCCCTCAGCAGGGGCCACACACCGTTCACGGCGCCCGCCGCACACCCGCCGTCGGTGCTTCCGGGCGCCCCCTGGAGGCTCCCCGGCCAGGCCCTTGACACCGCACCATGGCCGTGGGGTACTGCGACTGCGAACTCGGGCGGATGTGACGGGGGTGAGTGTCCTGCCGGAGCTGCGCTACCCGACGGTGACCGAACTGGTCTCTGCTGCCCGGGCGTTGGCCGCCCACCGCCCCGGAGTGTGCACCCTGCGGCAGGTGGGTGCCTCGCGGGCCGGCAGACCTCTGCACCTGCTGTCCGTGGGCCGCGCCCGCCGAGCCGTACTGGTGGTCGCCGGCGCCCACGCCAACGAGCCGACCGGCTCCTGCACGCTGCTCGCGCTCGCCCGGCGGGTGCTGGCCGAGCGGGAGTTGCGGGACGGCATGTCCTGGCACTTCCTGCTGTGCGCGGACCCCGACGGGGCGAGCCTGCATGTGACGCCGGCGCCGCGCAGCCTGTTCGACTACCACCTCGGTTTCTTCCGTCCCGCGGGCCCGGAGCAGCCGGAGTGGGCGCCGTCCGTGCTGCCGCCCGACCGGCTGCCGCCCGAGACCCTGGCCCTGACCGGCGTCATCGACGAGCTGCGGCCCTACCTCCAGGTGACCCTGCACGGCACGGACCTGGGCGGCAGCTGGGTGCAGCTGACGAAGGACGTGCCCGGTCTCGCAGAGCCGTTCGCCAAGTCCGCTGCGGAGCTGCACATCCCGGTGGAGACCGGTGCCTCGGACGCCGCGGGCTGGCCGGCCTCCGGTCCGGGGGTGCATGTGATGCCCGCGCCCGGGATCGGCCCCGCGTACCCGAGCCTGCCCGACGACGCGCGGCACAGCACCTGGTTCCACGCCCATCGGTACGGCGGTCTGACCGCGGTGGTCGAGGTGCCGATGTGGGCGAGCGATCTGGTGGACGACCCGCATCCGCATCCGGCTCCGGCGGCGGCGATCGGCCGGCTGGCACGGCGGTTGCAGCGCGACGCGCTGGAGGTGACGCGTGTGCTCGACGGCGCGCTGCCCCGGCTGGCGGACCTGGACGGGCCGCTGCTGCGGGCCGCCAAGTGGGGTCTGGAGCTGGTGCCCGGGCTGGCCGCCGACCTGGTGCACACCCCGCCCGCCGACCGCACCATGGCGTACGTCGGCAGTGTGGACGCGTTCGTGCGGCGGGTTCCGCTGCGGGCGGCGGCCATGCTGCTGCGGGTGCTGCGCGGGACCGACGACCGGGCGGCCAAGCAGCTCGAGGAACTCGTCGCGACCTGGAGCGACGCTTTCGCGGAACGTTTCCGCGCCCGCTGGGTGCCCTTGGAGCACCAGGTCGAGCACCAGTCCCGCACGGTGGTCGCGGCGGCGCTGCACGCGCGCGAGGGGGCGTCGTAGGCCCCTGCGGCGTTCAGTCGCGCCGCGTCGGCACCGCCGCCCCGGGCTCCCGAACACCTGTGTGCCGCGCGGCCAGCTCGAAGGCGGAGAGCACCACGCGTGTCTGGTACTCCGCCTGGCGTGCCACCGGGATCCAGCGCGCCCCACAGCCGTCGCGGTAGTCGGCGCACCACTCGTCGATCAGCCGGTCCAGCTCCGGCAGGGCCCCGGCCGGGTCGCGGCCCGCCGCCCGCACGAGCTGATGCAGCAGCCCCGCGGTGCGCAGCACCAGCCGTCGCCCGGAGATGCGCAGGGCCGCCAGGTGGGCGGTGGTCAGGGGCGGGAGGGGGCGGGCCGCGCCGTGGCCGGTCTCGGGATCCCAGGCGTCGGCCAGGCCGGGGCAGACCAGTAAATAGTCGTCGACCGGGGCGAGCAGACGCGCCGCTTCGGGCACGACGGCCAGGTGCGGGCGGATCCGGGCCAGCAGCTGCCGCAGCAGCCCCGTGTCATGGCGCAGGGCGCGGCTGACGGCCCGTAGCACCGCGTCCTGGCCGGCGGGCGGGGAGCCGTCCGACACGGCCGCCACGCCCCACATGGGCGCCTCGACGACCGCGGTGACGGTGCCGTGCCCGTGCGGGTGGAACCACGTCGACTCGACGGCCGCCTCCGTGATGGCCGCGGCGAGGCCGGCCCGGCGCGGCGGCGGGATGCGGTAGACGGCGGGTCCGAGCCCCGGCCAGTACAGGGCGTCGTACGCACCTAGTTCGCGGGGGATGCCGAGCCGGGCGGCGATGTGGGCGAGGCGCGGGGCGAGGCCGGGCAGGTCGCGGGTGAGCTCGACGAAGCCGCCGCCGATGTCCACGCCGTGCAGCGAGCACTGGAGGAACGGGCGCAGCTCGTCCTGGACGGCGAGCAGCGCACGGGTCTCGGGCAGGGCGGCGCCGGCCGCGCCGTCGGGCAGCCATTCGGGCTGTTCCAGGAAGCCGGGCCGGAAGAAGTTCCGGAAGTACTGGCCGAGGGTGTACGGGCCGGTGAGCCAGCCCTCGTTGCGGCGCAGCCCGTCCGGGTCGAGGCAGAGCAGCAGGTTCCAGGTGGCGTCGGCGCCCTCGGTGAGCCGCGCGTCGGCCAGGGCACGCTCGGCCAGGCGCAGCACGGTGGCACCGCCCACGGGTTCGTTGGCGTGCGGGCCGGCGACGACGAGGGCCTGGCGGCTGCCGTGGCCGACGGAGAGCAGCCACAGGGGGGTGCCCGCGCGGGACGTGCCGATCCGGCGCAGCCGGGCGTCACGGGGATGGCGGGCGACGAGGGCGGCGGCCCGTGCGCCCAGTTCGTCGACGGTCGGATAGCGCGGGAGGGGCGGCAGGGCACACCTCCCCCATGCGATGCCGTCGGTTCACCAGGTGTAGATGGCGTACGCACAGTGAGTCACGACTTCAGGGGTACGTCAACAGCACGGACGGCAACGGGATTTGAGCCACCCTGGCGGACCGGCAGCCGACAACTCCCAGGCCGGCGGCCAGGAGTGCCTCGATTTCAGGTCAGCCGGAGGCCGGCCGGACTCCGGTCAGCCGGAACGTCATCTGTCCGAAGCCGACCTGGTCGCCCTCGCGGACGAGGGCCGCGCCGACGACCCGCCGGCCGTTCACGGTCGTGCCGTTGGTGGAGCCGAGGTCGCGCAGGACCCACATGCCGCCGTGGTGGTGGAGTTCGGCGTGCACGCGGGAGACGGTCTCGTGGTTGAGGCGCAGCCCGCTGGCGGGGTCGCGGCCGATGCGCAGCGGATGGCCCTGCGCCGGGTGCGGCAGCAGCAGCTTGGGCAGCCGCTCGGCCTGCCAGGCCCTGCGCAGCCGCACGGTGAACCCGGAGACCGCCTCGACGGTGCCGAACACCATCCGGGAGAACCGGCTCTCCGTGGGCAGGTCGGCGGTGAGCACGGCGAGCTCGTCCGGGCGGCGGGCGGTCAGCGCCAGTTCCATGCGACGGACGAACGTGTCGTGGGACAGGCGGCCCATGGCGGCGCCGTCACGGAGCACCTTCAGCGCCCTTTCGCGCTCCACGTCGGAGAGCCGCGCGGGGTACGTGTTGAACTCGAAGGACGACGTCACGCTGGTGATTGTCGGGCAGCGCGGCCGGGCTGTCCAGAAAACGGGAGAACGGCCGCCACGGGCGCGTACCCGGCGACACCCGCCGCAAAAGGGAGGATGCGCCAGCGGATTGATCTCTTTTGACGCACCATGGACGGGCTACATCACGGTGAGCAGACGAAGGGGAACCGTCCGTGCAGTTCGAGGTGTGGGCACCACAGGCCGGCCGGGTGACGCTCCGGTGCGACGACGTCACGCGCGCGTTGGAGCGCGATCCGGAACGGCCGGGGTGGTGGCGGGGCGAGGCAGAGGCGCGCGACGGGTCCCGGTACGGCTTCGCGCTGGACGACGGGCCCGTGCTGCCCGATCCGCGCTCGCGGCGGCAGCCGGACGGCCCGGACGGACTGAGCGCGGTCGTCGACCACGAGCGGCACGCGTGGCGTGCGGAGTGGCCGGGGCGGCCGCTGCCCGGTGCGGTGCTGTACGAGCTGCACGTGGGGACGTACACGCGCGAAGGCACCCTGGACGCCGCGGCCGAGCGGCTCGGCCATCTCGCCGAACTGGGCGTCACCCACGTGCAGCTCATGCCGTTGTGCCCCTTCCCGGGCACGCACGGCTGGGGGTACGAGGGCGTGTCACTGTGGGCGGTGCACGAGCCGTACGGCGGGCCCGAGGCGCTGAAACGCTTCGTCGACCGAGCCCACGAACTCGGCCTGGGCGTGGTCCTCGACGTGGTGCACAACCACTTCGGCCCGTCCGGCAACTACCTGCCCGTCTTCGGGCCGTACCTCACGGACACGCACCACACGCCGTGGGGCGCCGCGGTCAATCTGGACGCGCCCGGGTCGGACGAGGTGCGCGCGTTCCTCGTCGGCAGCGCGCTGGCGTGGCTGCGCGACTACCGGATCGACGGGCTGCGCCTGGACGCGGTGCACGCGCTGGTGGACACGCGGGCGCGCCATTTCCTGGAGGAACTGTCGTCGGCCGTGGACGCCTTGGCCGCCGAGGTGGACCGGCCGCTGTTCCTGGTCGCCGAGTCGGATCTGAACGACCCACGGCTCATCACCTCCCGCGCCGGGGGCGGCCTCGGGCTGCACGCGCAGTGGAACGACGACTTCCACCACGCCCTGCACACCACGCTGACGGGCGAGTCGCAGGGCTACTACGCCGACTTCGCGCGCGCCGGGCTCGGCGGGCTCGCCAAGACCCTCAGCGGCGGCTGGTTCCACGACGGCACCTACTCGACCTTCCGCGAGCGGCACCACGGACGCCCCCTGGACCGCACGCGTGTGGCCGGTCACCGGCTGCTCGGCTACAGCCAGACCCACGACCAGGTCGGCAACCGCGCCCAGGGGGACCGGCTTTCGGCCCTGCTCTCCCCCGGGCTGCTCGCCTGTGCGGCGACGCTGACGCTGACGGCGCCGTTCACGCCGATGCTCTTCATGGGCGAGGAGTGGGCGGCCGGCACGCCCTGGCAGTTCTTCACCGACCACACCGACCCGGAGCTCGCCGACGCCGTACGGCGGGGCAGGCGGCGGGAGTTCGCCGCGCACGGCTGGAAGGAGGAGGACGTGCCCGACCCGCAGGATCCGGCGACCCGGGACCGCTCCTGCCTCGACTGGTCCGAGCCGGAACGCGAGCCGCACGCGCGCGTGCTGGCCTGGTACCGGCTGCTCCTCGCCCTGCGCCAGGAGCAGCCGGATCTGACCGACCCGGACCTCGCCGACACCAAGGTGGCCTG
Source organism: Streptomyces sp. NPDC050546 (assembly GCF_044457425.1). Taxonomy (NCBI): domain Bacteria; kingdom Bacillati; phylum Actinomycetota; class Actinomycetes; order Kitasatosporales; family Streptomycetaceae; genus Streptomyces; species Streptomyces sp. NPDC050546. Next base: position 306,089 of record NZ_JBITGX010000008.1, on the reverse strand, counting down.
CGACGAGCAGCGCCGCTGGATCGCCTTCCGGCGCGGGGACGTCCTCGTGGCGGTGAACCTGGCGCGGGAACCGGCGGCGCTGTCGCTCGGTGTACCGCACGCGCGTGTGCTGGCCGCGTGGGAGCCCGTCGAGACGCCCGGGGCCGACGGGGTGGTGCGGCTGCCCGGGGAGTCGGGCGTGGTGCTGTTGCAGGAGTGAGCCGCCTGCGACGGTGCCCGGCTACAGGGCGTCGTCGTCCGTCTCGCGCAGGTCCGTCACGCGTTCCAGCAGGATTGGCTCCCAGGCGTGGCGCAGCCGCGTCCGCGACCGGGCGAGCAGGCCCGCGTCCCCGCCCGTGAGGGCCTCGGCGAGGTGGACGACGGTGTCGCAGCGGGCGAGCCACAGGCCGCGCAGACAGGGCCGGGCGCCGTAGCCGGCGAGGGTGGCGGCGCGTACGGCGGCGGGTGAGCCGACTGCGAGCGCGAGTCCCGCGATGTCCTCGGCCGGGTCGCCGACGACCGCGCCGGCCCAGCCGAGGACGCCGCGCACCCGGCCGTCGGCGCTGACCACGAGGTGGCCGCCGGTGAGGGCGTGGTGGGTGAGGACCGCCGAGCCGGACTGGGCGGCGAGCTGGGCCGCGGCGGCCTGGGTGAGCTGGTGCAGGCGTGCGGCGTCGAACTCGTCGGCGGCGGCGCAGTGTTCGGCGGCGCGTACGGCGGCCCGCCGCAGCGCCTCCAGGGAGCGCGGCGCGGCGCGCGGCACACCGAGGGTCTCGGCCTGCCGGACCGGCACCTCACGCAGCCCGGTGAGCAGTCCGGCGAGGTCGGCCTCGCCGACTGCGGACACGTCGTGCTCCTCCCCCGAGCCGCCCGGCACCTTGGTGTCGAGCGTGTAGGTCAGCCCGGCCGCCCACTCGCCGTGCGCCACGCTGCCCGGCACCGCCACCGGGATGTGCGGGCGGACCAGGTCGCGCAGGCGCAGTTCGCGGCGCTGGCGCACGGTGGCCTCGCGGTCGGGGGCGAGGCGCAGCACATGGCGGGTGCCGACCCACCAGGTGGCGGGTTCGGCGCCCTGGGTGGCGGGCCGGACGTCGGGGCCGGTGCCTTCCCTCCCCTGCTTGGTCTCCTTGCCGTCCTTGAGGAGGGAACGGACCAGCCGGCGGACGGTGTCCGCGGTGGGTGTCGGTGCCTGGGTCATGGTCGCGCCGCTGCCGTTCGGGAGGCGTGTTGGGGACATGGTGGCGTCACTCCACTATGACCAGCTCGCGGGTGGTGGTGTTCAGGCGCCGCCCGCCGTCCTCGGTGACGGTCACGATGTCCTCGATGCGCACCCCGAACCGGCCCGGCAGGTAGATGCCGGGTTCCACCGAGAAGCACATGCCGGGCACGAGCGGCTGAAGCTCGCCCTCGATCATGTACGGCGGTTCGTGGGTGGTGACGCCGATGCCGTGTCCGGTGCGGTGGATGAAGTACTCGCCGTAGCCGGCGTCGGCGATGACCGCGCGGGCGGCCCGGTCGACGTCCTGGCAGGTGGCGCCCGGTTGCACGGCGCGGAAGCCGGCCTCCTGGGCCGCGCGCACGATGTCGTGCACGCGGCGTTCCTCGTCGGAGGGTTCGCCGACGTGGACCGTGCGGGAGGTGTCGGAGCCGTAGCCGTCCCGCAGGCCGCCGAAGTCGAGGACGACCATGTCGCCGCGTTCGATGACGCGGTCGCCCGCCTCGTGGTGCGGGTTGGCGCCGTTCGGGCCTGAGGCGACGATGGTGAAGTCGACCTGCTCGTGTCCGTGCCGGCGCAGGTGCCGGTCGAGGTCCGCCGCCACCTCGGCTTCCCGGCGGCCGGCGAACGGGACGTTCCGGATCTCCTCGAACGTCGCGTCGGCGGCGGCTCCCGCGGCCGCCATGAGCTCCAGTTCGGCCGCGTCCTTGACGGCGCGCAGCATCGGCAGGGCCTCGGTGAGCGAGGCGTGGGAACTGGCGGGCATGGCCTGCCGCAGCGCCAGCAGGTGCAGGGCCCAGGCGTTGTCGCTGATGCCGAAGCGGCCCGCGGGGTCGAGGAGGGCGGCGGTGGCGGCGTAGGGATCCTTGCCGTCGGTCCAGTCGCGCAGGGTCAGGGCGGGCGCGCCGGCCGCCTTGTGCACGTCCGGGGCCTCCAGGGCCGGGACGACGAGCACGGGGTCCTGTCCGGCGGCGAGGACCAGCAGGGTGAGCCGTTCGGTGACCGCGGGGGGCGTGTAGCCGGTGAGCCAGACCAGGTCCGGTCCCGGGGCCACCAGCAGGCCCGCCAGACCCGCCTCGGCGGCCGTGAGCGCGGCGCGCTCCATGCGGGCCCTGTAGTCGTCGGCGGTGAAGGTCGCGGCCGTGCTTCCGGTCATCCGGGCCTCCCAGGACGGGCGAAGGGGCTACGGGCAGACATCCTGCCCGGCCGGAGGGGGCGGCGCGAGCCGTCTGCGGACATCATCCGAACATCACCGCTAACGGCAGATGATTGCTCAGGCATTAGCCCTAATGCTTATATTCACTGCATCCATTAGTCGCTCGAACGAGGGGACGTACGGCCGTGCTCGTACTCGCACACATCAGCGATCTGCATCTGGACAGAAGCGCTCGGGCGACGGAGCGCGCCGAGCGCGTCCGCGACCGGTTGTGGGAACTGCCCGGTCAGGTCGACGCGCTGCTGGTGACCGGGGACATCGCGGACCACGGCACGGAGCCCGAGTACGAGGAGGCGGCCCGCCTGCTCGGGCTGCGCGACGGCGACGCCCCGTTCCCCGTGCTGACCTGCCCTGGCAACCACGACAGCCGCGCGCCCTATCGCAAGGCGCTGCTGGGCCTGACCGGGGCCGAGGGGCCGGTCAACAGCGTTCAGGTCTTCGACGACGGCGCCGTGCTGATGTGCGACTCCAGCGTCCCGGGGAGCGACGACGGGGAGCTGGACGAGGAGACGTACGCCTGGATCGAGTCGACCCTCGACGAACTCGACGGCGGCCTCCCGGCCCTGCTCGCCTTCCACCACCCGCCGGTGGCGCTGCACCACCCCCTGCCCGACTCCTGCCGGCTGCGGCACGCCGACCGGCTGGCCGCGTTGCTGGCGCGCCGGCCCGAGATCGCCGGTCTGATCACCGGCCACGCCCACACCCCCGCCGCCACCTCGTTCGCGGGGCGGCCATTGGTCACCGGCCCCGGTGTGACGTGGACGCTGCGGCTGCCCTGGGAGGGCGATCAGGTCGCGGACCGGGACGCGCCGCCCGGACTCGCCTTCCACGTCCTGGACGACACGGGCCGGCTCACGAGCCACTTCCGGGTGGTCACGTGACGACGGCCGGTACGACCGTCAGCTGCTCGTAGCCACCGCTGCGGTGCCGCACCGTCAGCCGGACCTCGGAACCCGGCCGGGCACGGGCGACGGCCCGGGCCAGGTCGGCGGCCGTGTCGATGCGGGTCCTGCCGAAGACGAGGAGCAGGTCGCCGCGCTCCAGACCCGCCGCGTGACCCGGGCCGGGGACATGGATCCCGACGACCACGGCTCCCGGCTTCCCGGCGTCCATGACCTGCACGCCGAGGGTCACGGCGGTGGGCACGGACGCGGCGGTGGACGGCGAGGGGCCGGGGGCCGTCGGCTTGCGCCACCCCCGCGGGTCGAGGACTCCGCCCGTGCCGGTCATCGTGACGCCCACCGCCCCGAGGCCGATCCCGGAGAGGACGAGGACCGCGCCGAGGAAGGCGGCGAACAGCGCGTTGACGAGCCGCCGGCCGCGCCGCCGGGCGGTGCGCGGGCGCGGCCGGGCCGGACCGGCCTCGGTGGCCGCCGCCGTCGCGTCGGGTTCCTGACCGGGCATCGGCTTGGGTCGCAGCGCGGTCTGTTCCATGGCTCGCCTCCGGGTGGTGCCGATCGCCTCCGGCGGATGCGGAACGATCACGGCTGGTGCTCTACCCGGCACCTCGGCACACGACGAGCCACGAACGAGTGAGACTGACCGGCGCCGGACGGGGCCATGGAGTCCTGTCAGGGAGGCCGGAACGGGGATCGGATCAGCCCGTGTGGCCTTCCCCGTGGCCGCCGTGGGCGCCGCCGTGGTCGAACTTCAGCACCTCGGCGGGCATCACGACGAAGGGCCGCATCATGCCCATGTCCTCGTGCTCCAGCAGATGGCAGTGGTACATGAACCGGCCGTGCGCGCCGTCGAACTTCCCCATGACACGCAGCATCTGGTTGCCGGGCACCCGGAAGACGTCCTTCCAGCCATGCTCGTTGGGCGCGAGCGGGATGCTTGTGCCCGCGTCGTACCGGATGGGCGTCCGTGTGCCGCCCACCTGTGGGTCGAAGCCCGAGACGTCGTAGGCGTCGCGGCCGAGCAGTTGGAAGTCGGCCAGGTGGATGTGCATGGGATGGACGATGGGCGCGAGGTTGAGGAAGCTCCACTGCTCGTGGCTGCCCTCGGCGATGGTGTAGCCGAGGGCGTCGTTGAACGTCCGTGCCGTGCGCCGGTAGGTCCTGGTCTTGTCGTCCGGGCCTGTGATCTGGATGACGCCGTCCGTGGGGACCTGGATGTCGCCGGGGTGCTTGACCTCCACCATCTCCCACATCTCGGGGTGGCCGCCCGCCCCCTTCGTGGCGGGCGGGGTGAGGACGACCAGGCGGTGGCCGTGCCCGACGTCGTGGGTGAGACGGCGGAAGGATCCGGAGAGCACCGTGGGCAGTTCGAAGGTGTCCGGCTCGCAGGTCTCCCCGACCCGGAACTCCATGACGGCCGGATACGGCACGTCACCCGCCGGGTCCGGCACGCCGGGCGGCTGGTTGCGGCCCTTGTTGACGAGGCGCAGCGTCCTTCCCTCCAGGCCCCGGAAGTCGGCCAGCAGGTCGAACCGCTCGGCCGGGGCCGCCGTCAGCGTCGGCAGGGTCCGGTCGAAGTCGACCGGGACGGGGCGCGGCAGCAGCCCGCCGTCGCTGCCGATCTGGTGGAGCACGCCCGGGACCGGGTTGTTCTCCTCGTCGACGAGGACGAGGTCGTAGATGCGCGCGTTCGAGGCGTTGACCAGCCGGAACCGGTACCAGCCCGCGTCGACTCCGGCGTACGGCCAGATCCGGCCGTTGACCGTGGTGTACGGGCCGGTGAACGGGATGGACACCGGCTTGCCCGTCTCCGGGTTCTTGTCCTGGACGATGACCGTCTTGTGCAGCAGCCTGCCGTTGAGGCGGCCGTCCTCGTCCGTGTCGAGGTTGCGGTCGGCGAGCAGCAGCGGGATCTCCCGCTCCCCGGACGGGAGATGAAGGGCGTCCTCCTCGTCGTCACGGACGAGGTAGGTGCCGTACAGGCCCGTCATCACGTTCCACCGGGTGATGTTCATGGCGTGGTCGTGGCCGAAGGGTGCAACCCGCTCTGACCTGCGGAAACGAGCCGATAGGAAACCGACTCGCTAACAGCAGCGCAGCAGCGGACACCTACGGCGGACGGACAGCAATGGAACGGCAAGACCTGCCCAACCTGCGCGCGCTGGGATTCAGCGACGACGAGATCAAAGAACTAGGGCTCTGGGACCCAGCGACCGGCGACCCGACTGCACTGGCTGAGGCGTACATCAGGCGCTCAAAGAAGAAAGACACACTCACCGCTCTGCGTGGCCATCTGCGCGACCTCTGCCGACGGGCGCGGGAAGAGGGCAAGCGAATTCGGCACGTCTGGTTCGAGCAGAAAAGCGCCAGCAAGGCTCACGTCCGGCGCGAGGAGTTCGACAGCGCGTGTGAGGCGGTACTGCAAGGGCTGTCCAAGACCCTGTATGTCTGGCGCACGGACCGGCTGTCACGACGAGGAATGGGCGCTGTCGACCGGCTGATTGACGATTTCGATCGAAAGCAGCGCGCCCGAATCGTCTCGGTCAGTGAAGGGCTCGACTCCTCACAGCCTGGTATGCGGATCGTCTTTGGCATCCTCGCTGACCGTGCGCGGGAAGAGGCCAAATCCATCACTGAGCGCACGCAGTCCAGCTCTGACGAATTCAAGCGTGAGGGCAACTGGCACGGCGGAGTGACCCCGTTCGGACTGTACTCGCCCAAGGGGTCGAAAAAACTCAAACAGCTTGCCTCTGAGTACCCACTGGCTCGCCGAATCGCTGAGTACCTTCTCAGCGGCAAGGTTCCCCAGTGGATCGCTCAGACCCTTAACAGCGAAAGCAAGCGCACCCGTAAGGGCAAGCTCTGGCGCGCGCAGACAATCATCCACCTTGCGCACTCTCCTGCATGGGCCGGCCTAGTGCCAGACCGTGAGCGCGTGTTTGATCAGCACGGCAACCCGCTGGATAAGTGGGTCAAGCGCGCTGAGCCACTGCTCAACGAGAAGGGCGTACCGGTGAGTTGCGGCGAAGGGGTCGTGACGTATGCCGAGTGGCTGAAGATTCAGCGCATCTTTGCGGGCCGCACCGGCAGCGAGCGCGGAAAGGGGCGCAGCAAGGGCACAGGGCGAGGTGTACGCCAACACAAGACAGTCGCCGGGTGGATTCTCCGCTGTCCGCGCTGTAACGGCCCGATGAGCAACGGGGGAACCAATTATCGGTGCGACACCCGAGTCACTCAGGGCAAGGCAGCATGTGAGGGAACCGTAACCGGACGCGCACGAGTAGATGAAGCCGTGGCTGTGCTCTGGGTGAACCACATCCTCGCCCTGTCGCCGGAATCACCGACCATTCACGCCATTGCCCGGCGCTGGCTGGCGTACCAAAGCCCAGAAAAGGAGGCACACAAGCAGCAGGTGACAGCGCAGTATGACGCAGCGATCGAACGGCAGGCCAAACTGCGGAAAGAGTTCTTCGTGCTCGGGCGCATGGATGAGTCCACGTTCGAGGACCTACGGCAGCAGCAGGATGAGCTTGTTGCGGAACTCAAGAGGGAGCTTGATGAGCTGTCCGTCCACAGCGACCTCACCCCGCTGATGGATCCGTTCGCGCTGGCAGCCATCTGGGAATCGGAAGGGATCGAAGGGCGGCGAGAGCTATTCAAGGCAGCGTGTAAGCGGCTGACGATCGCTCTGCCGACCAAGCCTGGGGACAGAACTCCGATCCTCGACCGGCTAGAGGCTGAGTGGCATGACGAGAGCGTAAATCCGGCCGTAGAAGCGGCCTGGGACGCCTGGGAAGCGCGCCGTACGGCAGCGACAGCCTGACGCAGAGAGACTCAATGAGACCAGCCCGGCCGGATCTTGGCGGATAGACCGGGCTGGTTTCCTCACAGAGGAGGACCCAGTCTATGACGCGCGAACAGTTCGTGTTGCAGTGCGAGGAAGAAAAAGCAGCATGGGAACGTGAGTTCGAATTTCGGACGATATCCCGGCAGCTCGACGGAATGTACGCAGCGCAAGCCCGTGGCGACCGCAGCGCGTATCTGGCCCAACGAATAGACCGGCTAGAGCGCGTCCTGATGTGCCTCATGGGACAGCCTCAGATGTTGGCTGGCTAGCCGTCTGAGCGCCCCTCTCAGCCCCGTTCGGGCGCCCCTAGTGGGATTGCTCGGGCGGGGCTTCGCTGTGCGCACACACAGGCGCCTGGCGCTGGTAGTGACCATCGCTGGTAACCGACTCGCTAGCTATATGGCGTAGGGCAGCGAACAGCGCCCCAACAGACTTCCCCCTGTCGGCGGGGAACGCATCAAACCTCGGTCACAGCGACCGGGGTTTTTTGCGCCCTGCTGACTGAACCACGTCCCTTTAGGAGGTACACCCCATGGACGAGATCACAGCGCAGGTACGAGCAGTAGGCGCGCGGCGAAAGCGACTGCGCGACGAACTCAGCATCGCCGATCGTGAGCTTCGCGAACTCATGCCCAGCGCAAAGGCCGTGATGACTCAAGAGGAAATCCGGGCGCACACGGGCCTGTCGATACCGACCATTCGCACCTACACCGCCCGCTGAGGGCACCCCGCCGACACGGAGGAAGCATGAACGGAATTGACCACTACAAGCGCGCTGAAAAGCTGCTGGCCGACGCACACGAACCAGGAATCACGCAGCCTGTCACGGGGGAAGTGCTGAGCTACAAGCATGGCCACGACGAACGGGCGCACATGATTCGTTCTGCCCACGTTCACGCGCTGCTCGCCAATACCGCTGCTCTCGCTGACACCCCGCGATTTCAGGAAGACCTCTACGCCGGCAATGGCGAGGAACCCCCAGTGAGGGAAGCGCGAAAGCGCCGGGCCGCTGACAAGAGCCGTGACGCTGCGGAGGACTACCTGTGACCAACTTCGATGACGCCTACTGGACGCGCACAGCCAAAGCCATCAACGTTGACCGGGAAATCCGGCACGCCAATTTCGCTGCGTTCATCGCTGACCATGGCGCCGACCGACTCAAGTACGTTGAAGGAATCGGCTGGTATCGCTGGACGGGTAAGGTCTGGGCGCCGACCGGCGATGATGGTGCGGCGCTACAGGCCATCACAGACGCGTCTGAGGTACTCATACGGCGCATGCAGACCAGCGAGGATGACCGGGCCTGGGCGGGCGCTGCTGTCGGCAAGATGCTGAACGGTCGCGAGCGCACTGTGATCGTCAAGGAAATGGCAGCACGCCCCGAATTCCGATCCACAGTCGATGAGTTCGACACAGCGCGCCACTTGCTGAGCTTCGCAAACGGCACGGTCGACCTGCGCAGCGGAGAAATGCACGCGCACAGCCCGGCAGACATGCTCACCCAATGTGCCCCGGTTTCCTACCGGCCGGATTCCAAGGCGCCACGCTGGGAACAGTTCATCGCCGAAATCTTCCCGGGCAAGCTGGAGTTGCAGGCCTACTATCAGCGGTTCCTAGGGCTCTGCATTACCGGCGAAGTGCGCGACCACGTTCTAGGCGTCTGGTACGGCGCGCAGGGGCGTAACGGCAAGGGGACCACCGTCCGGACCATGCTCGCTGCGTTCGGCCCTCAGATCATCCGTGAGGTCGATTTCGGGCTGTACGAGGGTGGCCGGGGGCGTGACCCCCACACCGAACAGCTTGCCGCGCTGCGGGGCGCCCGGATGGTCGTTGCCCAAGAGGGCGAGGCCGAGGTGCCGATGAACACAGCGAGGCTGAAGAAACACACGGGCGGCGATCGCATTCAGGCACGTCATCTGTACGGCAAGGAATTCACGTTCGCGCCTACGTTCACGCTGGTTCTGGCGACTAACCACCTGCCGGAGTTCAGCGCCGGCGGAGCCGCTCTCTGGGCCAGGGCGAAAGCCATCCTGTTCGGCGAGAGCTTCACGGGCGATCGAGTCGACCCGGACCTAGAGCCGACCATCCAAGGGCCGGAACTTGAGGGCGTTGCAGCGTGGGTAGTCCGGGGCGCTATGGCGTACTACTCAGCGGGCAGGCTCGCCGATATCCCCGAAATCACGCAGGCGACTGAGATGCACAAGCAGGAAGTTGACCCCCTGCGTGCGCTGGTCGGTGAGCTGTTCGAGTACGACGACGGAGCAGAGGTCAAGCGCAGCGATTTCAACCGGCGCCTGAAGGAATGGCGAGACGACAACGGCGACAAGTCGGCGCGCTACTCGCCAGGCAACGTCAAGCGGCAACTTATGAACCAGGGCGTGACGGAGCGTCAGAAAAAGGGCGAGGGATGGATGCTTGTCGGCGTCCGATTCCCCGAGGACAAGCCCAGCGCGAGCACAGCGCCCTCTGAACCCACCGATATCTTCGGCCAGTCGCAGAGCGCGTAGCGCAGGACACAGCGGAAGCGGGGAGGTCACAGAAAAAGTGTGACCGGTAGAAACCTCCTATACGCGTTAGAAGGTTTTCACCGGTAGCAAGAAATCTGTGACCCTTCCCGCTTCGCGCCTGCCCGCTGAAAGGAAACACCATGAGCGCTAACGCAGCCGGCCCGGCCCGCCTGTCTGCCATTTACGATGCCCTGCGCGCTGTCACTGTCGACGACGCTGAGGGCTGGACGACCCTAGGGCTGATGTACGCCGCCGTGAATGGCTGGCTAACCGGCGCGGGGCGCGAGGCCATCCCGTTTCGTGCGCTGGAGCCCGCCCTTAAGCGCGCTGGATATCGCGTGAGCGATGGGCGCGTGACTGGCCTGGTTCTGCCCTGGTGGAAGGGTCGCCGCTGATGGGCAATCGCCGCAAGTCTCGCACGTCGCATCTCCGCTGGGTCGCCCACATCATCGCCACCGCAGTACTCAGCCGCGAGCCCCGTGACCTATCCGCCCGTGAAGCGCAGGAAACTGCCTACTACGCCATATGGGAAATGCTCGATATTCCCGCCGACTTGACCTCCGACCAACTACAGCGCATCGGCGATTCCCTCTGGGGCGCCGTTCAGCGCATAGCCGAAAGGGACGCACATGTCTGACAGCCTCACGATCACCTACACCGCCGCCGATATCGACCTGATCCCGCGCGGCTTGACCCTGCCCGATGCGCTGGAAAAGGCCATAGTCGCCCGGGACAAGGCTTTCGATGCCTACGGCGAAGCCCTGGTCGAGTTCGATGATGTGCTGCGCACGGACTACGTGAAGGCTGCTCAAGAGCGTGACGCCGCTAATGCTCGCGCCGCTGTTGCCTCTGGCGCTGATCCGGATGAACTGCGCAGCGAGGTCGAGCGCGTAACTACTCAGCGGGGTAAGGCCGTTGGGGTCGTCAATGGTCTCGCTGACCGTGTCCGCCACTGTGACGCCGAGATCTACCGCCAGTGGGTTGACGCGCTGCCTCAGATTGAGGGCGAACTGAGCGAAGCGCACAGCAAGGCTGAGGATGCCTACCGGCGCGCTGAGGACGCCTACAGGGCCGCGCGCAGCAACGTCACGTCGATCGTGAACACGCTGGCTTACGCGAGCCTCATGCGGCGGGGTGTGGTCCGTTCCAAGGCTGACATGCCGCTGTATTCGACGAACCGCGACGCTGATCTGATCGAGCACTCGCGACTGTGGCTCACGAATCTGGGTGTCGGCACCGGCGAGGCCGTGGAAACCGTGCGGGTCTTCGATAACGGCATCCCGCAGACGGTAATTCGACCCAAGCAGTCTTAGCCGCTGAGGTGGGGGCCGGAGTCACGTCACGTACGAAAGTTCGTAACTGCTCCGGCCCTCTCTGCCGAGGAGTTCCCATGATTCAACTACGCGTTGGCTTTGGCCGTCAGTTCGTTTATGGCGGGGTGCAGCGCTCCAGCGGCGAGGATTTCGAGGGGCCTGCCGCGCTGCTGGCTACCGGCCTTGTGGTGCCCGCTGATGGTGACTGGCGAGGAATTGCGCCTGGCGCCCCCACAAAGCCGCCTGAGGCCCCTACAGAGCCGCCCAGCGTGCATGAGCCGTGCGACCCTGGGCCGAAGCCTGCCAAGCATCGCGGAGCTATGCAGGTATGTCCCGTGGCCGGTTGCCCCTGCCTCACGTGGTCTGGCAAATGCCCAGCGCACGCGCGCAGTAATAGCCGTGGGCAGCGCTACCGGGATAGTTACGCGGCCACAAATTCCCGCCTCACTCGCTGGTCCCACCTGAGTAGGGCATTCCTGAGGGCCCATCAGACGTGCGAGTCAGCGGAGTGCGCTGCTATTCCTGCGCCATTGCGTCCGGCCGCTACCGAGACAGACCACATCGATGGGCTAGGCCTACAGGGGCCACGCTGGGATGACCCGGCCAACTGGCAGGCGCTGTGCAAGCCGTGTCACTCACGGAAGACAGCAAGCGAATCGTTCGGCCGTTAGCGCTGGCGACTACTCACAGTGCCCCCACCCCCCTGGGGGATGCACCCGGGCCCCCCTGGGGGATTCAGCGCGGGGGAGATCGCTCGGGAGTGCGAGCACTAAACGTCACTTTTTTCAGACCAAAACCACGGAGGGTTAACCATGTCTGAAACAGCAGGATCACTGTTCGTGGCCACCATGACCACCGCCTATGACTTTGAGCCGCACGAACACGCGCTCATTGTAGCTGCCGCATCCACGCTGGACGAGATCGAGCAAATGGAGGCAGCGCTAGCCAAGGCAGGCCCGGTTATCAAGGGAAGCACCGGTCAGGACCGCGTTAATCCGCTCATTCCCGCGCTGGCAAACCATCGGCTGACGCTGCTGCGGATTCTCAAGCAGCTAGGCATTGAGGATGAGCCAGCGACGCAGCCTACGGCCGATCAGAGAGCAGCCAGCGCAAAGGCCAGTCACGCCGCCCGTGTGCGCTGGGGGGTGCAGCGGGGTGCGTAGAAAGGACAAGCCTGCCGATCCTAATTCCGCTGTCGAGCGCCCCGAATTTGGCCCCTGGAACGAACGCGATAGCTCGGGCTGGACCATTTGCGGGCGTCGCAACTTCGGCGTTCAGCCCGGCACTTCCTGTCTGCGCTGTCGTCTGGAAGCGCTCAATAACTGACGGGGTGTCAGATGACCTTCAACAGAGATCTACTCGGCACACTCGCGCTGCTCGCTGCCCTGATTGCAACGGCCAGTGCCGAGTATCAGCTAGCGCGTGCAGTCGGATTCGGCGAGTTCACTGCGGGGTGCATTCCGGCTGCACTCGACGTCTACGCCCTGCGAAGCTTCGCTGTCCGGCGCGACGTTCCCGCTGTAGTCGGCGCACTCATCCTGGTGAATGCATTGGCGCACTTGGTGAGTTCGGGCATGCTCGCTGTGTCCGTCCCACTGGTCATCGCTGTCAGCGCGATCGCCCCGCTGGTCCTCTGGCGCATCAAGGCACTGGAGCCTCCCAGTACCCCTCTGCGCGCCCCTGAGGCAATGCCAGTAGTCCCGGAACCGCTGACGCCCGAAAGGGCCGCAGAGAGGCCTACAGCACTTCCGCCGAGTGCCCCTGAGCCGAAGCCAGCGGCGAAGCATGACCCGCTGCTTGCATCTGCCCGCGCATTCGACGCTGAGGTGCGCAGCACTACGGGCAAGGCGCCAAGCCTGCGTGCACTCCAATCGCATCTGAGCATCGGACAGGCGCGAGCACAGCGCATCCGGTCCGCACTCGCTGCCACATAGCCAGAGTCCCGATCCTGAGCCGTAATGGCCCGGGGTCGGGGCTTTCTGCATTTACGCTGCCTCAAGCGCCTTACTGAGCGCTGCTTTGTGCTCCCAGGACCAGGGCGCATCCCGCAGTTCATCGGGCAGTCCAGCGAGACCCGTTCTCAGATGGTCGGCAGCCTCGCTGTAGCGCCCCAGCGCAAGAGTGCAGAGGCCCATATTCAGCCGGTTAAAGGAAGGCGTCAGCCAGTAGGCCGTTTCAGGCGGAGGCAGCGCGGCAGCCTTATCGGTCAGCCTCTCCGCATCCTCGACCAGACGCAGGGCTTCGTCTCGCTGGTCCAGCGTCGCCATTCCTGCCGCTGCTTGCAGGTAGTCCCCGATTCGCTGTGCAGGGTGCGCACCAGGCGTATTCGCTGCCGCAGCAAACCAGCGGGCAATGCCCTGAGGTCGCCCCTGCTGTCGGGCAATGTAGCCCTTGAAATTAAGCGCTTGAGCCGCAAGGGTCCCGTTCCCGATTTCGTCGGCGAGTTCTAAAGCGTCGTTGAGGAGTCGTACCGCATCAGCATCCTTACGGGTCTGAGCCAGCATCCATCCGGCGAACTGCACCCATTCCGAAGCCACTTCAGCGAGCCGGCCACGGTGTGGTCCCCGAGCACCCCGGAGCATGCGCGTGACTTCCTGCATCTGTTTCATGGTCGCCGGGATCACTGTCTTTGGCGCCGCCGTGTCGTCCAGTCGACGGTAGGCAGCCAATACCCCAGCGAGAGCATCAACGGTGCCAGCGTCAAGGCGCGAAGGGTTGGCTGCGCTCCGCTGCACTCGTCCGCTGTCGTCCTCGTCCAACACTGTTGCTGCCAGCGCACCATCAGCCCCGAGGAGTCTGTCCAGCGATGACGCAAGCTTCGCCGACGGTTTCTGTTTCCTGCTGAGCACGCGCGACAGATACGCAGGGTCGTAATTCATCTCGCGCGCGGCAGCCTTCATCGAGTACCCGCTGTCACTCAGTGCTCTGCGCGCAAGATCAGCAAAGTCGCTCACTGTGAACCTCTGGGGGTTGACTGGTCGTACTTCCAGAATAGTCACCGCCAGTCAACTCCCCTACCGGTGCGCTGAATCGGTTAGGTCGACAGACACAGAAAACCCCCGAGCCACACGGCGGCGTGACCCGGGGGCGTGGACCACCTGATGGGAGCAGGCAGCCATGACAGAGACTACGTCGCGCGAAGTTGACAGCGGAACAGCGCGGAGAAGCGAAAAGATCACAGCAGCTACGCCCTTGCCGAAAGGGTGGGGGTCGTTCTGCTCGACACCGGACAGCCGTCATCGGTCGCACTGGTACGCGACAGCGCCATGGGACGTGTTCGCGCTGAAGGAGGAATTCAACGAGGGGGCGGAGTACCTCTCTCAGATGGTGGATGCGCCGACCTGGGCTGAGCTGCACAAGGAAGTGGCGGCCCAGGTGACCATCCGCGAGTCGCTGATCCGTGGCGACGACTGCTGAGCCGTATCACCCGAAGCCACGCGCCGGACGCACACCAGGCGAGGCCCCCTGGACACTGTGGAAGCACGGCGACCTCTGCGGATGCTGCGCTGGCCACGGCGAAATCTGGTGTGACGGCTGCTGCGGGTTCGGTGGCTGCCAGCGCTGTGGATGGACCGAGAGGGTCCCCTGCCCCGTGTGCGCTGGCGGTGACACGGAACCTGTCCGCTGGTGAGACTGCCCCGCCTGTGACTCTCCCCCGGGTCATGGGCGGGGCTTGCTTGTGTCTGGCTATAGCCGCTGGTCAGACGCCCGGGGTAACCTGTTGTTCCCTTCAGTCACGCGTGGTCGTGGTACCACCACTGCACCGCCTGGTGGTCGTTCGGGTACTCGGAGAGCTGGGCGTCGCCGTGGGCGACCGCGTTGTCGGCCCAGCCGTCGTTGCCGCCGCCCGTCTGGGCGCCGTGCAGATGGGTCACGGACCAGGCGGGCAGGGCCGCGACGTCCTTGTTCGGCTCGGCTCCGTCGCGTCCGGGTTCGGTGCTCGACTGCGGGCGGCCGTCCCGGCGCAGCTTCACCTCGACGGAGGTCACCGGGTACTCGCCGTCCCGGGGAATGCGGTTGGTCCAGGCGATGCGCACGCGCTGCCCGCGCCGGACCTCGATGGTCGGGCCCGGCACCCGGCCGTCGTAGCCCCACATCAGGGTCGGCGGGAGCTGCGGGTGCAGGCGCACCCAGGTCGGGCGCAGGGCGATCTCCGTCTCGCGCAGTACGTCGCCGGAGGCGGGACGCAGGACGGGCGGGACGGGCAGCGGCGCGACGTACGGCGCCAGTTCGGCGGGTGCGGGCGCCTGTGCCTGTGCCTGCTCACCCGTCTGCCCGGTGATGTCGGTCGGCTTTTCGATGATGTCGGTCAAGGTGGAAACCCCCGTGTGGTGCGTTGTCCGTTCACCTCACACAGGAAGACCCCCGGCGCGCCGCCGGGGGTTCCGTGATGCCCCGTTCCGAGTCGATCTGGCCTGAAATCGCTGCCTCAGCCGAGAGCGGGCACGGGCACGGCGGGGGCCCGGCCCGGGAGGAACCCGTGGGCGCGCCGGGCCAGCCAGGCGGCCTTGTAGCGGTCCACTTCCCGGTGCCAGTGCAGGATGCCCGCCATCCAGTTCTGGAGATCCGTCACGTACTCGCCCATGATGGCGCGCGCCTCGTCCGTGAGCTGGAAGTCCTCGTACAGGACGGGCAGTTCGTGCTCGACCACGTGCTCGAACTGCCGCATGCGCTGGTTCATCAGGTCGTGCACGATGCCGAGCGCGGCCGGGTAGTCGCAGCCGAAGAAGGACTGCACGACGAGGATCGCGTTGTGGATCTCCCCCTCGTACTCGATCTCCTTCTGGTACGAGAAGACGTCGTTGGTCAGGCACGCGAAGTCGATCGCGGCGTTCTCCAGGGAGCGGACCGGGCCGCTGCGGTAGACCTCGGGCGGGACGGCCGGGCCGTGCCCCATCCGGCACAGACTGAGGGTGAGGTCGGAGCCGAAGGTCGCGCGGCGCATCTCCAGGTAGTCGACCGGGTCGGGGACGCGGTTCTGCGTCTGGTTGGACAGCTCCCATACCCAGCTCTCGGTCATGACGTTCACCGAGTCCTTCAGGGTGCGCCGCGCGTCGGGCGTCATCTCCGCCGTGGTGCGCAGCCACAGGTCGACGAGGCCCCGCTCCATGGCGTTGACCGGGACCGGCGGTGCCTCACCGTCGACCGGCATGCAGTCGGACAGGCGGGCCGTGGTCAGCCGGGCGGCGGCCAGGTCACGCCGGTGGCCGTAGACCAGCGGGTAGTAGTCGTCGCCGTAGGTGCCCCAGGCGAGCCACTGCGCGCTGAGGTCGAGGGCCTCGGGTGTGGCGTCGGGGTCGAGGCCCGCCGAGCAGAGCGCGAGGTCGTAGGCCCTGAGCTTGTCCTCGTCCCAGACGCCCTCGGAGAGGATGCCCATGCGGTCCACCCAGTGGCGCAGGTTCCGGCGGGCGTTGTCGAGGTGCGGGCTCAGCCCCAGCGGGAACGGCATGCGGATGTCGGGGATCCGGGACGGCCCGACCTTCTGGTACGGCACGTGCGTGTAGGAGCGCAGGCGCTCCACGCCGGCCGAGGCGAGCAGGGCGCGGACGTCGGCGGCGGAGGTGCCCATGCCGCTGCAGCCCGGCCATGGACTGCCGCCGCGTGCGGCGTTCTCGTTCATGTAGCGGCTGGAGCGCATGTGCCACTCATGGCCGCCGGACTGCCAGTCCTGGAGTCCCTTGGTGTACGACGCGACGGCCGCCACCTCGTCCGGGGTGAGGCCCTTGTCCAGTGCCACCGCGGGCACTTCGGTGAACGCCGTGTGCTCGAACTGGTGGAGGCGGGAGGTGAGGACGTCGTTGACGGTGTCGGCGGCCTCCTGGGTGGTGCAGCCGAAGAAGGTCTCCAGGACGAGCACGCCGTTGCTGAGCTCGCCCTCGTCCTCGACCTCCCGCTGGTAGGAGAACAGGTCGTTGCGTAGGTGCACGGCGTCGGAGAACGTCTCCATCAGCACCCTCAGCGGCCTCGACCCGGCGACGGCGGCGGGCACCTCGGCGGTCGCGTACTCCACGAGCCCCGCCGACCAGGGGGCGCCGCCCACCTTGCGGCGCATCTCGATGTACTCGACGGGGTTGGAGATCCGCCCCTCGTTGATGTTGGACAGCTCCCACATGGACTCGTTCAGCAGGTGCTCGGTGGCCACGGCGAAGCGGCGGCGCCAGTCCTCCGACATCGTCGGCACGGTGCGCGCCCAGAGATCGGCGAGGCCCGCCTCGACGGGGTTCTCCGGTTCCGGTACGGGGGTCGAGAGGTCCAGCGGCATGAACAGGGGCAGCCGGTCCAGATGGGCCTTGCCGGCGAGGCGGTCCTGGCTGCGCTTGTACATCTCCAGGAAGTGGTCGTCGAAGAAGAAGACCCACACGTACCAGTCGGTGACGAGGGAGAGGGCCGGGCCGTCGCAGTCGGGGTGGGTGTAGGCGCAGAGCAGGCCGTAGTCGTGCGCGTCGAGGTCGGTCTGCTCCCAGACGCCGGATCCCTCCAGCATGCCCATCTCGCGCGCCCACTCCGTCGAGTGGGCGCGGGCCTCTTCGAGATGGGGGTTCAGCCGCGCGGGGTGCGGCAGGTAGAAGTGCGGGAGTTCGAACGGCTGCGTCATGGCCGGGGCCCTACCCGGCGCCCCGCGGCGGCATCCGCGGGGCGGGACATGATCACACCATCGCGTGAATCGACCGTGAACGCAGGTGGTTTGAAGGCGTCCTGACCTATTCGGAGGTGGCCCGACTTCAGAGGTGGCCCGACTTCAGAGGTGGCCTGACCTAGCCGGGGATCCTCACCTGGATCAGCGCGTGTGTGCCGCTGGTGCGCCAGCGCTGGTCCTCCGCCGCGACCAGTTCGGTCTCCGTGCGGCTGTCGAGGCCGGTGATCACGTCGGACTTCAGGGTGCGCAGGGCGGCGACCGGGCCCGGGAAGTACGCGGTGACGTCCGTGAAGGGCGTCGTCGGGGACCAGAGCCGGTCGCCCACCAGGCGGCGGTAGTTGAGGTCGCCCTTGAAGATCGTGAGCGTGGCCGAGGCGAACTCGGCGCGCAGGTCGGCGGGCATCTCCTGGTACGGCAGCGGGGCGCTGGAGAAGGGGTGGGCGCGCAGGGTGAGGCGGCCGTCGGCCAGGGCCGACCACAGCTGCCGTCCGTGGTCGGCGGCCGCTCCCCCGGCTCCGGTCAGCCGGCGCAGTGCGTCGACGACATCGGCGGTGGTGGCGTCGGAGACGTAGTAGGGGTACGGCTTGACGTGCAGCACCGCCCGTCCGATCCGGCCGTGGGCGAGGAGGTGGGCGATGAGCAGCAGGTCGGGCACGAGTTCACGGCCCGCGTTGTCGGCGACCAGGCACAGGGTGCCGGTTCCGGTGCCGGTGCCGCCGAGCGCGGACCACAGCCCCTCGCTGTCGTCGGCCACGAGACCGGGCGCGGCGTCCGCGTCCCGCGCTCCCTCGGCGGAGAGGCGGAAGCCGAGGTCGGCCCGGTTGCCCCAGAGGGAGCCGTGCAGCAGGGCCTGTGCCTGTTCGCCGGCGGGCCGGTTCGCGAGGTCGTCGAGCGCCGCCAGTTCCTCGTCGGTCTCGGCGGAGTCCAGTTCGGCCAGTTTGAAGGGGCGGAAGGGGTCGACACCCTGCCAGGGGCCCGGCCCGAACCAGCCGACGGCCTGGAGCAGCCGGCGGTAGAACCAGCTCTCGGACCACAGCCACGGCACGTCGAACCAGGAGCGGCCGGTGTACTCGCCGAGCCCCCAGGTCTCCCAGAGGTCCCGGTCGTGTGCGTCGTCGGGGAGCGGTTCGATCCCGCCCTTGGTGCAGTTCTCCAGCAGATCGTCGAGCGCGCGGTGCTGGCCGGGTTCGTAGGGGAAGGCCTCGCGGACCTGGCGGATGATCGCGGGGTGCCGCTCGGCCAGCACGCTGTGGGGGAACGAGCCCGGCTGGTTGCCGAGGAGCACGGGCGGGGTGGGGGTGTCGGGCATGCGGCTCACCGTAGCGCGCGGGCCCCATGCCCGGGTCGGGCCGGTCAGACCGGGGCGATCTCCCGCTCCAGGCGGGCCGCCAGGCTCAGATAGCGGGCGCGGCGGGTCACCGGGACCAGACTGCGGATGAGTATGTTCCACATCTCGGCCGTCCTGCGGGGCTGCCGCGCGACGGGCTCGCGGGAGCGGCCCACGACCCGGGTGCCGACGAAGAAGCAGACCAGGGAGTGGGCCACGACATCCACATCGATGTCCGGGTGGACGTCGGATTCCTTGACCGCGCCGACGAGCCGGCTGGTGACGATGTCGAGCCACTCCGTGAAGGGGTGGCTCAGCGGCGGCCGCGGCTGGATCCCGCCGGTGGCGAGCCGTAGGCCGGCCCGCAGGACCGGGTCCTCGACGGACATGCGGGTGATGCCGAACGTGAGGCGCATCAGCGCCTCCAGTGAGGTGTGGCCGCGTTTGTCGGTCTCCGTCGCCAGGCGGTTGGCGGTGTGCGACTGGAGTTCGAGGATCGCGTGGGCGAGATCCTCCTTCGCCGCGAAGTGGAAGTACAGGGCACCCTTGGTGACCTGAGCGTGCTCCACGATGTCGCTGAGACTGGTCGATTCGTAGCCGCGACGGTCGAACAGGTCAGCGGCGGCCGTGATGATCGTCGAGCGGGTCTGCTCGGCTCGCAACTGCCTCGCCATCGGCTGAACTCTCCCGGGACGGAAATGAACGGGTCATGCCGTTTGTTTTTACCCCCCGTACACAGTAACTCACCCTCAGACGGCGCTCATCACACCAGTGTGCCGGAGTGCGGGTGCACATCCGGCAAAACAATCGCAACTGGTGAAAGAAAACAGCGCGTTCGGTATCTAACTGTGGGGGTTGTGCGGGCAGACGTAAAGGCGGGCCGGCCGGTGCCCCATCCGCACCGGCCGACCCGCCCGCTGGTGAACGCGAATCAGAAGGTCAGCTTCCAGCTGTTCAGCGTGCCCGTGTCCTGCGCCGCGGTGTCCTGGACGCGCAGCTTCCAGGTGCCGTTGGCGGTCTCGCTCGACGCGTTCACCGTGTAGGTGGTGTTCACGTTGGCGGCGGAGTCCGACGCGGCGGACTTCAGACGGTACGTCGAACCGTCCGGTGCGACGAGGTCGATGACGAGGTCACCGCGGTAGGTGTGGGTGATGTCGACGCCGACCTGGAGGGCCGAGGGGGCGTTGCCGCTGCGGCCGGTGACGCTGATCGGCGACTCGATCGCCGCGCCGTTGTCCGGGACGGCGACGGCGGCGGTGCTGGAGAAGGTCGTGCCGGTGGACGTACCGCCCTTGACGGCCTGGACCGTCTTGGCGGCGTCCGCGAGACCGGCGCCGCAGCCGCCGGAGCAGGTGCCGGGCAGGGCCCGGGCGTTGGCCTTGATGGCCGACTCGATCTGCGCCGGAGTGAGGGCGGAGTTCGCCGACTTCATCAGCGCGGCGAGGCCCGCGACATGCGGGGTGGCCATGCTGGTGCCCTGGTAGTAGGCGTAGTTCTCGCTCGACGGCGTCTTCGTGCCGGAGTTCAGCGTGGAGAGGATGCCGTTGGCGGTGGTGGTGCGGGTCTCGCCGCCCGGGGCCGCGATGTCGACGATCGAGCCGTAGTTGGAGTACGAGGCCCGGCTGCCGGCGCGGTTGGTCGCGGCGACGGTGATGACGTTGCCGCAGTTCGCCGGGGAGGAGCCGGAGGCGTTCGTGTTCTCGTTGCCGGCCGCGACGACGACCGAGGTGCCGCGGTTCACGGCACCGGTGATGGCGCTCTGGGTGGCGGTGGAGCAGGCGCCGCCCCCGCCGAGGCTCATGTTGATGACCTTGGCGACGTTGGTGTTGGCGGGGACGCCGGAGACGGTGCCGCCGGAGGCCCAGGTGATGGCGTCGATGATGTCGGAGTCGTAGCCGCCGCACTTGCCGAGGACGCGGACCGGGGAGATCTTCGCGCCGTAGGCGATGCCGGCGACGCCCTTGCCGTTGTTGGTGGCGGCGGCGATGGTGCCGGCGACGTGGGTGCCGTGCCAGGAGGAGCTGGAGGCCGGGATGCCCTGGCCGCACTCGTTGGCGTTGTACCAGTCGCCCGGGTCGGCCGGGTTGCTGTCACGGCCGTTGCCGTCGACGGAGACGGCGGTGTCGGAGATGAAGTCGTAGCCGCCGACGATGTTCGCGGCCAGGTCGGAGTGGGTGACGTAGCCGGTGTCGATGACGGCGACGGTGACGCCGCTGCCGGTGGTCGTGTCCCAGGCGGCCGGGACGTTCATGCCCGCGGTGGACTCGAACAGGTCCCACTGCTTGCCGTAGTCGGTGTCGTTCGGGGTGACGGCCGTCGGCTTGTTCAGACGGTCCGGAACGACGTAGGCGACCTGCGGGTCGGCCTGGTACTGGGCGACGACGTCGGCGACGGACGCCCGGGTGGTCTTCGCGCCCAGCTCGACGAGGGCCGCACCGGTGCCGAGGCGGCGCTGGAAGTCGACGTCCTCGCCCGTCTTCTCGGCCTTGGTGGCGGCGTCGGCGGCAGCGGCCTTGTTGGACTTGGCCTCGGCGGCGCCGGACTTGTAGCCGACGATGAGGCGCTCGGCCGGGGCGCCGGGGGCGGCCTCGGTCTGCGCGGCCGGGACGGCGGCGGGCCGGGGGGCGGATTCCTGGGCGACGGCGACCGAGGCGGGGGCGGCGGTCAGCAGCGCGGCGGAGACGGCGGCGACGGATATCAGCTTCCGTCTGAGCTCTGGGGAGATACGCACGGTCGATGCCTTTCGTGGCCGGACTCCGGGCTGGGCGGAGCGGCGGTGGAGTCGCTTCTTCCTCGAAGCGGAGGGGGGTGGTTCGAAAAGCGAAGAGCGACGCGATGGCCGGCCAGGCGCGAGTGGGGTGCGGACCCGTTCGGGGTTACCTGTGGGTCAGCAGTGCTCGAACGATAGGCAAAGGGAAGGTCATCGGGATACGGGGGAAACCCTCGATCAGGCCGGAAACCCACCCTCTATGGCGGGCAGTTGGGCGCCAATGACCCTTTTCGAACGCACCGAGCGCGGTGAACGCGCCGGGACGGATTCCCGTACTGCACTACCGACGTTGCCGCCCCGGCCGAGGAGACGCAGAGGGATGCCTCGTACGACCGCACACCGCACCGCACTGGCGGCCGCCCTCGTGACCCCGCTGCTGCTGCCGCTGTGGGCCGCCGGACCGGCCGGGGCGCACGGTGCGCCGACGGATCCGGTGAGCCGGGTGGTGGCCTGCTCCCCCGAGGGCGGCGATCGCGCCGGCTCGGCGGCGTGCCGCGCGGCCGTCGCCGCGAACGGCGCGCCCTTCACGGCGTGGGACAACCTGCGGCTGGCGAACGTGAACGGCCGGGACCGGCAGGTCGTCCCCGACGGGAAGCTGTGCAGCGGGGGCCTGCCCGCCTACCGGGGTCTCGACCTCGCCCGCGCCGACTGGCCCTCGACCCGGATGACCCCCGGCGCGACGCTGACCATGCGGTACGTCTCGACGATCCCGCACACCGGCACGTTCCGGATGTACCTGACGAAGCCCGGCTACGACCCGGCCGGGCCGCTGTCCTGGTCCGACCTGCCCGAGAAGCCGTTCGCGGAGGTGACGGACCCGGCCCTGACGGACGGCGCCTACCGCCTCGAGGCGACCCTGCCGTCCGACCGGACCGGGCGGCACGTGCTGTACACCGTGTGGCAGAACAGCAGTACGCCGGACACCTATTACTCGTGCTCGGACGTGGTGTTCCCGGAGAAGGACGCGGCGGTTCCGCAGAAGGAGTCGGCGGCTCCGGAAAAGAAGGAGAGCGAGAAGTCGGAGGCGGAGAAGGAGGAGGAGCCGGGAGAGAACGCCGCCGCCTCGCAGCAGCCGCCGCCGCAGCAACAGCAACAGCAACAGCCGCCACAGGGTGGGCACACCCCGGTCGCCGCCACCTCCGGCCCCGGCTCGGGCCCCTCCACGCCCATGCTGGCGGGCGGCGCCGCGGCGGTGCTGTTGCTCACCGGCGGCGCCGCCCTGGCCGTACGACTACGGCGACGCTGAACTAGCTTCGCCAGAAGCTCAGTTGACGTTGATCGCCACGCCGCCCTTTGTCACCGGGGCGTACTTGGCGGTGAAGAAGGCGTTGCCGAAGCAGAGCGACGAACCGGAGACCTTCGTGAACTGCTGGTTGGTGAAGGAGATGCTGTGGTCGGCGTTGCTCGCCGTGCCGGTCAGGCTGGGGGCCTGGTATACGCAGGTGATGGAGCCGAGCAGGGTGCGCAGCTTGACCGTGGACTGGATGGCGGAGCTCGCGCCCGGGGTCACCGAGACGGTGCCGTCGGAGGACACGCTGGCGGTGTAGGGCAGATTGTCGACGGTGATGCTGTTGACGCCGAGCGAACCGACGACGTTGGTGGTACAGCCGCTGGTGTCGAAGGTGTGCGAGGCCAGGGACTCGGTGGCGGTGCCCGGGGCGGCCGGGTTGGCGGTGACCTCGGCGGAGAACGCCGACGTCTTGCACGAGATACCGCTGGTGCCGGTCGCGCTGGAGTAGAAGGTGGCGGCGGTGCCGCTCGCCAGGGACGCGTCGAGAACGTCGCCGACCGCGACGGCCGCGCCGTCGGTCGTGGTCAGGACCGGGGTGTCGGCCGCCGAGGCGGGGGCGGCGAGACCCAGGGCGGCGACGGCGGCGGTGAGGGCGAGCAGGGTGCGAGTACGCATGCGGGTGTACCTCTTTCGGAAGCGGGGGGTGAGGGGGCGCGCATAGGCGTCCGCCGTTGCCGGTCCGTCACGCCTTCTCCGTACGTGACGGACCGGCAACGCCGGACCGGCCCCCGCCCGCGGCACCCCCCGGGCCCCGACCACCCC